>JAFYHY010000002.1 GCA_017538895.1 Aeriscardovia sp.
GGCTATGGCTCAGTTCTCGAATTCTATGGAGGCTTACTATCAACTGAAGGATGCTTCTAAAGGTGCAGAGGCATGGGAGAAGATCCAGGCCCGCCATAAGATGACAATGAAGAAGATTCTGAGCAAGAAGCAGTACAACAAGTACATTCAGATGCTCGACCTGACTGCTAAGAATACAGCTGAGAGAATGATGGATGAAACTACTGCAGCCAGATAGATGTTCATAAGCCCACATACTTAATGACTCGTCTCTCCTGCATAGAGATTATGTGGGAGAGATTTTGCTGTTTCAAAAACATTTTGTATCTTTGCAACCACATTAGAATGAAAGTATTTCTATCGTTTATATTCATCATATACAATACAATAGATGTAATGGCTCAACAGACATCATTTGAAAATGCCCACCAAGCAGTCCGCAATATGTGCATTGGCTGGAACCTTGGTAATACGCTCGAAAGTTGTAATTTCAAGCAGGACAGCCTTATTGAAAAGACTACCGATTGTTCTGTTAAGGCATACGAGACTGCTTGGGGACAGCCGCAGGCTACACGTGAGCTGATGCACAAGATGGCTGCTGAAGGATTCAAGACTATCCGTGTACCAGTCACTTGGTATCCTCACCTCGACAAAGACGGTCTAATCATTCCAGAGTGGATGAATCGAGTGGAAGAAGTTGTCAACTATGTGCTCGACGAAGGAATGTATTGTGTGCTGAATGTACATCATGATGCAGGTGATGCCAAATCTTGCTGGTTGAGAGCTGATATGGAAAGGTTCGATGAAATCAATTCACGATTCGTTTCTTTGTGGCAGCAAATAGCTACAAGATTCAATAAATATGGTGAGCGTCTCATATTTGAAGGCTGGGGAGAGATTATCGACAAATATGATGCATGGAATTGTCCTAAGGATTCTACCGCCATTGAGGCTGCAAACAGGCTGGCGCAGAGTTTTGTGAATACGGTGAGGGCAACTGGCGGCAATAATGTCCAGCGCAACTTGATGATCTGTACCTATAGCGCATCAGTTGGAGGCTGGTATGCTCACGATGGTAAATATGGCCAATCAGATAAGGCACTTTCTGAATTTAAGCTACCAGAAGACCATTCAGAAGACCACTTGATAGCCAGTGTACATAGTTATATACCCTGGAACTGGGATCAGAACCACAGCAAATTGTCAGAGGCTCATATTGCAGAAATCAGGCAATCCTTCGAGAAGTTCGACAAATATTTCCTTAGTCGTGGAATTCCGCTTGTTATTGGGGAATATGCTGCTCTGTTTGTTGATGGCACTTATGCACAAGAGGGAAAAATAACAGCGGAAGACCAGGAAGAAGGTGCTAAATATGCCCGTCTGATGGTAGAGGAAGCTACAAAGCGAGACATTTCATTGCTCTACTTTATGGGACTTATAGATAAAGAAGACCGAGTGAAATTGCAGTGGACTCGTCCAAAGACCGTCCAAGCTATCATTGACACTTATCAGAAATATAAGAAATGAAGCGGAAATTACAGGCTAAAGACATCTGGTTGTTTGTGGCACAAGTGTTGCTGTTGTCACTCATTATGCTATCGCCTGCGCTGATTAGTTATATCAGTAGTAATGGCGACGGCAATCTGGCTCTGGAGTCCTTATGGATAGCCTTTTATTGGCTGGCTCCTGCTATGGCTGTTTATCTGCTTAATTTCTATCTATTTATTCCCCAATTGTGGTTTCGTCATAGTTTCTGGCTGTTTGGTGCGGCTAATGTGGTTCTAATTTCAATTACCAACTTGCATCTCTTTGGTAATAATCTCAGCAGTTTGCCAGATTATTTCCGTGCAGGCTATTTTTCATTAATGATAGTCTCGCTTCTGCTCTGTCTGATGGCTATCGGCATTGCACTGAGCATCCGCTATGTGATACGGCGGAGTGAGCGGAAGCAGAAGGAAGTGGAGGCAGAACTCGCGTGGCTGAAGAACCAGATTAATCCGCATTTCCTGTTCAATACGCTTAACAACATCTCCAGCC
>JAFYHY010000142.1 GCA_017538895.1 Aeriscardovia sp.
CTGATAGTACATAACTCGATAATTTTTGGCGAAATTACGAAAATTTTCTCATACTTGCTTAATTTTTCTGCAAATTCTTCTTCAAAGAGATAAAAGACGTCTTGAATTGAAGTATTCACCATTTAAAAAGTTACGATTATGACAAAGATTATGCAAGATCCCCTTCCAACTAAGTGCGTTCACAACCTGATTATTGTCGACGAGAGCGGCTCAATGTCTATCATCCGCAAGCAGGCCTTCACTGGCATGAACGAAACCCTACAGACCGTCCGTCAGATGCAGAAGAAATATCCCGACCAAGTGCAGTTTGTTACCCTGCTCACCTTTGACAGTGGCCACACCACATGGCACTATGACGATACCGCTGCGCTGAAGACCAAAGACCTCAATTGGAAGGCCTACAATCCCTGTGGCGGCACACCGCTCTACGATGCTATCGGCAAGGGAATCTCTAAGGTCAATGCCCAGATTGAGGAAGGCGACCATGTGCTGGTGACCATTATCACCGACGGCGAGGAGAACAGCAGTGAGGAATGGACGCTAAAGATGATCCGCACGATGATTGAGAAGCTGAAGAAGCAGAACTGGACCTTCACCCTCATCGGCACCGACAACCTCGATGTAGAGACCATGGCCCACTCCTTCGCCATCGACGAGCACCTGGAGTTCCAACAGGACGAAGCAGGCACCAAGGCCATGTTCGCCCGTGAACGCCGCAGCCGCGAACGCTACAACTGCTGTGTCGCCGAAAATGCCGCCATGCCTGTAGGTTCGTTCTTCGAAGAAGAATCATGATTTTCTTCTTGTTCTGTCCGCATCTGTTTATCCGCAGAAACAGACAGATAACGCTTTTCAAAAATTAGAAACGGCAGAATTTAGATGTTTTGCCGTTTTTTTTGTAATTTTGCAGCCGATTTCAGCAATTGTGATTTAAAAAGATGACAGAAGAAAGAAAAAAAGAGTTTCACAATGTGGTGGCGCTTCAGATACGTTTCAACGACGTTGACAAGTTCGGACACGTGAACAATACCATATATTTTCAGTTCTACGACTCTGGTAAGACTGACTATGTCTCTACTGTGTGCAAAGGCTTTGACTGGGATCAGTACGCTATTTTCGTGGTGAAGATAGAGGTGGAGTTTTTTGCCCAGATAAAAGGTGCTGACAGGATTGCTGTCCGCACCCGTACAGTACACCTCGGCAACAAGAGTTTCCGTCTGGAACAGGAAATCTTTGACATTGATACGCAGGAAGTGAAGAGCCGGTGCCTGTCGATATTGGTGCTTTATGACCTGGAGCAAAAACAGTCCATATCGTTTCCCGATGAATGGCGTCAAGCCATCAGAGACTATGACGGTATTCTATAAAATCATTGTAATTCATTTCACAATCTCCTTATACTTCTGGATTGCATCCTGCATAATGTCGTAGTGGTCGAATGCCAGATGGGGCAGATCCGACAGTGGCCACCATTCTGCTTTGGCAGCATCATCCTGGCCAGTAACGGCAAGCTTTCCGTGCTCATTATAAAAAAATAAAGAGATACCCATTGGGAGCAAGACTTGCAGAAAGCCTATGATGCCGACAAACGGATGGCCGAAAAGATGGCATAAATAGAATATTCCTTAAAAACTTCCTCTATATCATAGCGATATGGAGGATTTTTCGTATCTTTGCGCCATAGATGGCAAGGTGTAGTCAAGGAGTTGCGCCTATGATGCAAGAGAGTAACAACGATTTTTTTTCGATTGATGCCATTTTGTTGTTCGATTGTTGTCCGATTGATGTCCGATATAATATCGAAGAACAAACGGGTTTAAAACGAGTATGAAACGTACTACGAACGGACAAGAATAGGAGGTACATAGAAGCTACTACAAGCCAAAAGCGAAAAGAAGATGAAATAATAAGTAATGTATAACATATATAGGAGATCCGTCAAATGAAAAAGAAAAATACAAGTAAAGGATTGATGCTGGTGGGTAGTCTCCGCACATCGGGAGTGACAACCTATCTAAAACAAGGGAAATTGATTACCCGGTCGTCGACTGCATACCAGAAGCGCAGCAACACAATGCCACAGTTTGTACAGCGGCAAAAGATGCGACACTCCGTCTCATTATGGATGATGCTGAAGTATTGTAAAACGATGTTTACACAACGTCCGACGGCCTACAACAATTTCATGTCACTAGCCAACCGACTGCCTGCGGTGTATGTGGACAAACAGAATGATCAAGCATCATTCCTGATGCCCGGCATTCCAGTGAGTGACGGTACACTGCCAGAGATGAAGTTGCAATTAGGTGAAGTGAACGGTGTCGCTGCTTTAATAACCAACCTCAAGGCAGACGAACGTCATTTCCGTGAAAAGCTGTGGCTATATACCGCAGTACAAGACATGAGCGCTGTGCCCCGTGTACGGTTTAGCATGCACGAAGTATCGAGATTGGAAATGATAGTTCTGAACGGATGTCTGGCACTGGTGAATGAGGAGTTTGCCGAGGAGATGAAGGGTTGGGCATTGGTACGAGTAATTGAAAACCGCTGTTCGCCGCAGACCATTGTGACTCATTGTACCCTGTATAAGCAATACACTACCGAAGAAGCCCTGCAGGTTGCAGCCAAGAGCTATGGTGGGCTCACCGAACATCCTTTCCTCGCGCCACGATAACAGGTTCACCACTATGAAAGGGCCTGAAAGATTCTGATTGAGATAACAATATAACATTCCGCAAAAATGGTAATTCTTTCCAAAATCTGTATAACGTGTGTATAA
>JAFYHY010000143.1 GCA_017538895.1 Aeriscardovia sp.
ATTTTTCACTTCTTCAATTGCACCACATTTGCACCACTAAGGCATATGGACAGGGGCTTTAGCTGTTAAATAGTTCTGCCCTTTATTCGCCCTTTTCTTCGCCCTTTCATTTATCCTGAGAATCAAGAAGTTACATTAAAATAAGCCCTCCAAAAGTTTCATTTCTAACGTTTTCTTCGCCCTTTTCTTCGCCCTTTGTTATGCCCTTTCGTTCTCAGTTACTCATTTGGTGCTTCATCTGGAGTATCACCTAACAAATAATACATATAGTTTCTCAGACCTTGCGTCTTTATCTTTCCCTCATCTCGCAGTTCATCAAGAATCCTTCTTAACTGTTTATTTGAAAGATGGCTGCCTACGATTTTGTCTATATCAGCTCTCTTTGCCTTGCCATACTTCTTCAAGAATGGTTTTATAACAGCCCAAACTTGATCAATGTCCCAGTCTGTAGCCAACGAATATGCTGCCATATCTCCTGCTAACTCGTAATAACGGCGAGGCAAGATATAATAGATGGCGTTAGTCTTTCCGTGCTTCTCCAAGAATCCCATTTGCTCCAGTTTCTGGGCAATCTGCTTATTTTTGGGAACTTTTTTGCCGTCACGGACTTCGCAAAGTGCCATCACGTCAAAGACCGTCAGTCTCTTATCCTCGGGCAACGACTGCTGTATGCTTTGCACGTAAATGGCAAAAGCCTTGTCTTTTACAATGGCAGAGAATGTGACGGATACGTTGAAATCGTCGCTTTCCGTATAGTCTGGCTCTGACTTACCTTCCGATAGCGTGTTCAGGAATATCTTGTCCATACCTTGTCCTGAACGCTCTACGATACCAGTTTTTGCTAATATGTCTGCCAGGAGTCTGTTGCGGGGCATACTTGGAGTAGTCAGCAGATTATCAACCGTTACACCTTTTGGGAACCCTCCTGCATTGATAACCGTCAATTTCGTCGGGTACTGCTTGACAATGATTTCGCTGTTTACCCGATAATTGCGATGGGCAAAAGCATTATTAGCCACTTCTCTGATTACGTCCTCATTAAAGAATGGTATTCCAAAGATATAAGCACCCTCTCTTATGGGTACAGAGCCGTTGCGCAGGTTGATGGCATCCCAGAGCTTGTCAATCAGGATAAAAAATGGCTGACCAAGCTGCATCCGATTATCGAAATGAATCTGAGGTTCTGTGTTGCGATACTCCAACATAACCTTGGCTTGCGGGAACATCTTATTAATAAATGCCTCCTTACCAACGAGCAGAACAGCAGCATTAGTAATCTTTTCCCCAACGATAAGGTGTAAGTCGCTCAAAGCCTGCCTGTCGTCTAATGAGACAAAAGATGGATTCTCCTGCTTCTTGGCATATTTCTCCTTCATCACTTTGATGGCTTCCGGGTCAAGATCCTCAAAGGCTGCATCATCGCAGAACTGCTCAGAGAAGTCCGGTTCCTGCTCTTGTATGATAGAGAGGTAGGTTTTATCGTCCATTGGCAGCAGATCCTCGCCAACTCGCATCAGGGGTACATCCTCAAACTTAAAGACCTTGCCCACTGGTCTTGACGGGACTTCGATAACGACCACACGACCAGTCCTGTTTGCTTCGTCCTCAAACAACTCATACACTTCAGGCCTAATGCCTGCGTCACGGTAGATGTTACTCTCCAAGTCGCCAAGAGAATTCTCGTTTTGCTTTGTGCCAATTACTTGATGAGGAAAGCTGTCGTGCATACCAATAACCATCCTGCCACCACCCTCGTTACAAAGTGCAGTGACATAGCCTAGGATGCACTTCCGTCGGTCTTTAGGTTTCTCTTTGCCAGCACCATTATAAGACACGTTACCGTATTCACCCTTCTTGAACTCAACATGGTCTTCCGACTCACGCATCTGTTGCAACTGTGCTATCGTATATCTCTTCATTACCATTACAATTTTGGATGCAAAGGTACAAAAGTTTAGCGAAAAAATGGCACTTTCGACTATTTTTCGGTTTAAAGTGGTTAATAACTATTTCATAAACCACAATTTTACATCATAATTGAGTTCATAAGATGAAGAGCACTATAGACCTATTTTGTTTGACTATATTTACAATATTTTACTGAGATATTGCGTTTGTCCAAAATGAGCAACCTTTTGTCTGATTTGTTCTTTTTAGGGTAAAAAATAGTCTTTAACTTTGCGGCAGAATTTATTTTTAAACCTATAATATATGGAGTTCAAATCAAAAAAAGCATTGATGCGCTCATGGTGCCTGATGTTCTTGTTGATGTTCCTTCCAGCAACAGTTCTGGCTCAGAATGCCAAGAAGGTAATGGGAACGGTCGTTGACGAGACTGGTGAGGCTCTGATTGGTGCAACAGTCACCGAATCAGGTAGCGCAAAAGGAGTGATTACGGACTTTGA
>JAFYHY010000144.1 GCA_017538895.1 Aeriscardovia sp.
AGCTATCCCGGAGGATGTCGTGACGAAACTGAATGACCGCGTAAGAGAAAATAATGAGCAGTTTGGACTATCCATTAAGCTCATGACAAATGATAATACTGCGGTTCCGGGCGTGATCAAGCTGATCCTGGCCAAGGGCGTAAACAACTTTTTCATTATGGCGGGGCCGGAAGGTGCTGATGAACTATGTGGCTATTGCGGCGCAGACCTTATGCTGTATGCGCAGACACTGGGGCTGAATACATGGTGGGTCGGTGGAACCTTTAACAGGAAGGGAGCACAGGAGAAGTCAGAGGGAGCAAAACCGGTGGGGATCATTGCTGTAGGTTATGGTCAGACACAGGGGGTGCCGCATAAGTCTAAGAAGGCATCCGATGTCAGTACTTATGACGGAGAAGTGCCCGAGTGGTTTAAGAATGGTGTGGATGCAGCACTTCTGGCACCTACGGCGTTGGCAAAGCAGGCATTTACTATAAGCGGAAAAGAACGCAAGGTTTCCATTTCCTGTGATAATGGAATCTTTACCGGGGTGGATACCGGCCTTGTGAAATACCATTTTGAGCTTGGAGCAGGAAAAGATAATTTTGCGTGGGAATGAAATAAGGCCGGCAGACACAGAATGCGACTGCCGGTTTTTATTCAAAAACACAGTTGATAAGTCAAATGAACAAGGAGGTACCTCAATGAGTATTTTAAAGAAAAACAACGGTCCAATGTCAAAAGGACCGAGCATACAGTCAATCTCAGGCGATCATTGGTCTGAGCTTAAGTTTACGGACGGGATCATGACGGATGCCATTATGAAGCACGTGATGGGTCTCTGCTATCTTGGCATGGCGGATGCCGGAGAAGCGTTCGAGGTTGTAAGCCGTTTGAATGACAAGGAAACCGACAGTTGGGAGAATACGTGGGCTGATCTTGCATCAAAACTTAAAACGAGGGCACAGAACTCTGAGAAAAATGAAAAGAAGATTAGTGCATCTACTGCGTATCTTCGTGCGTCAACATATTACCGGATGGCAACCATGTATATGGATAATGTGCATTCTCCGAGGATGGCAGAATATACAAGGCAGAGCTTTGACTGTTATGAGAAGTCGATGGAACTGTCGGGTTATCCCGGAAAATACGTGGAGATCCCATATGAAGAGACTTATCTTCCGGGACATTTCTATACCTCTCCTTGTGCAAAAAAGGATAAGGCTCCGATTCTGGTGCTTACTCCAGGCAGGGATACCTGGGCGGTGGATACCAGATGGATTTTTGATGCTGCGTTAAAGCGTGGAATCCACTGCATTACCTATGACGGTCCGGGACAGGGATATGCTCTTAGATTCCAGGATATGAAGTTCCGCCCGGACTGGGAAAAAGTGATGGGTCCCGTACTCGACTATGTGGAAACGATAGACTGTGTTGACATGGATCATGTGGCATGTATGGGGTTCTCCTTTGGTGGATTCTTGATGCCGAGAGTGGCAGCGTTTGACAAAAGGATTAAGCTGATCATTACGGATCCCGGAAATATCAGTTGGGGAAAAGGAATCGGAGAGAGACTGGCAATGATACAGAAGATGCCGTCTAGGATGCGTCCGAAGTTTATGAATGTCATGATAGAGGATTATGCGTGGAAACACGGAGTGCCGGAAGAAGCAGTCGTTGATGAATTAAAAAAATATGACAACACAAAGATACTTGATAAGGTGGAGTGCGAGGTTTTAGTCCTTGACGGCACAGCGGAAATGACATTTGGAGCGGCTAAGGAGCTTTATGATGCGCTTGTGAATGCAAAAAATAAGGATTACATTCTGTTTGATGATGACAGTACTGCACAGTGCCATACTCAGATGGGTGGTTATGCAACCGGCGCTGAAACCATTATGGACTGGTTGGAGGATCATATTGATAGC
>JAFYHY010000145.1 GCA_017538895.1 Aeriscardovia sp.
CGATGTTCTTGGATCAGGAAACGTTTCGACATTGAAATGCAGTTTCTTCATTTGCTGAATGCCTGCGGTTATGATGTTGCGACATTCTTTTTCAGACTTGTCGGAATAAACGACAAGTTCAAAAGTACAATTAATGCCATTGACTGTATCATTGGTTAAATCCCTTCCAACCTCATACGGTGGCAACATGTGTACGTACATAGTTGGAAAATCATTAACAAGATCAAGTGATTCTTCCTGATTAGACGTAGTACAGGTAAGCTTTGGATAAGGTGCTAAAAGTTTCTGTACAAGCTCATACTTAAGAATGGTCAATATATAAGATTCAATCTTGTCATACCATGTTTCATCTACCATCTGTTCTAAACACCTTTCTTGCTACATTGTATATCTGCTCATACATCTTCATTTCTGCATGGTACATCGGTTGAGTAGGCGTTACACCATACCACTTTGTCCATACATATTCACCTGTTTCTTCATCCAATTTCTTAACCCACCATGATCCGTCATAAGCATGAGTCTGTCCGGGAAATGTGCCTTGACCAACACCACTTATATCAAAAGGAACCCTTGCAAAGCCTGCACTACCAAACTCAGCAAAGAGAATAGGACTGATTGCAGCGGTTCTGATTGCATCATCTTTTTCTTCATATTGCCACTGCGTTACTATCTTTTGAGTATCTTCACCTACAAGATAACCAATGGTAGTAATTCCGCCCTTTCCTTTTTTATAAAAAGTGATATATCGGCCATATCCGTTGTGGCCGGCTCTTTCTTCAGCTACTTTAATACCAATATTGAGAAGTTCATAAACAAACTGCTCATTCTTGGCAGCTAAGCTGTCACGATAATCTTTAAGCTGGCCTATGGCATGATTTACACTTTTTTCATTAAGAGATACTTCAATGTTCATTGTTAGATACCGCTTGCATCATTGCCTTCCAAAAGAGCTGCCCTTCATTCATGACACCCATCACTCGGAAATCAGCCGAAGATGGATCTATCTCTCCATTTTCTTTACGTTTTACTTCTGACTGTTTCCAAATAAGCGTACCGGTTTTGAATGGATATTGACCTCTTTTGTAAGTCATCTTTGCATCTGCTAAATTCTGCGTTCCAAATGCCTGCAATTCGTTTTCTGTAAGCTGTCCTGAGATTGAATTAAAAAACATAATGGGGTCAGTATATATGTCATCAAAATATCCTGTCTCAACAGGTATCCTTTCCCCATCATGAATCCTGTATATGATATTTCCATTATCATCCCGTTCATAGATAGGCTCTTTACCTATAAGAAGTGCATAATACATACGCTGCTTTATTCGTCTTGCAACTCTCATAACGCCCTCCTTATCTTGAGATAGGATAAACTCCGTTGAACAGACTATCTCGATTTATGTACTCGATTTTTGTACCATCAGCACTATAAATAGACTGTCCTTCAGCTCCTACCTTGTTGTAGTCATATCTTGCTATCGCCTCTATATTGGTGTAATAATTTATCATATCATTCTCAATCCATGCTTCGGCATAATGACTTGGATAATTTCTTGCCCTTTTGACATCGCGATATGCTCCATCGACTTTCAATCTTAAAAGAGATTCATTAACCTTATCAGATTGAGAATCATCTGCATTTATCTCCACTTTTAAGTTTTCAAAAATCTCATCAAGCATCTCATTCTTTGTCATAATCACAACCCCAGTTTTTCAATAAGATCATTTCTTATATCAACAGCTTCCCTGTCCTTAACATCAACATCATTCTGCCTTGCAAGAGATTTAAGCTTCATGTAAGGCATTTTCATGATGTCCTCTGCTGTGTATTCCTTAGCTTCCTCAACCTTCTTCTCTTTCTTAACGCTTGTGTTTGTCACGCGCTTAATAAGAGGCACTCTCTGAAAGTTATTTCCACTAAGCAAATCACTAATACGCGCATTTGATACGGTATGCCCCTCGCGAGGGAAGATATCTCCCTCGCGGTAAGCATGCTCGTTATCCTGCGCATCAGTAAAGTATCTAATTACTTCATACTGCATACGCCTTCCCCTTCTTTCATCAAGCACTAGCTGAAACAGTAACAGTTACAGTCTTTGTTACGCCGCCTGCTGTGCATGTAAGTGTAACGGGTGAATCTGTTCCACCGGAAATTGTTGTTGCAACACCTGTGATAACAACATCTGCATTGCTAAGTCCAGGAGTAACCTTAACATATGTTTCTGTTGTGTCATCAGATGTCCATGTGAAGGATGTTCCAGCAGGTGCAACCTTAGCATGGATTGTATCCATTCCGCCAACAGGAATTGTGATTGTATCAACATCAGTTGTGATTGTAGGTGTGATAGAACCACCGATTGTACCAACAACAACACCGTCGATTCTCTCAGCAAAGAGAACGATACCTGAAACAACAGTATCCTTTGCTGTCATGTTGTCGTAATCAGATGTCTCATGGATACCGATATATCCAAGCTCATCAGATGTGAACTGGAATACCTCTCCAAGATCAGCACCGTTTACAGGGATGTAGTACAGAACAAGGTTCTCTTTTGCTGTACCATAGATTGTTCCCTTGGGAATATTGGAATTAAGGATAACTGTTCCAAGTCCAAGGAAGTTCTCGATATAAGACATACCGAAAGCTGTCTGCAATGTAATCTGAGCTGTTCCAAGGTAATCAGCAACATCAAGAGGGTTCATGAAGTATACAGCTGCAATTTCTGTATCCTCATAAAGAACCTGAAGCTGTCCCCAGATAGCTGCAAGTGTTGACTGGAAAGTTGTTCCTGCTGCAAGACCTGTGCCCTGTGACAAAAAATTGAAGAAATACTTCTTAATGCCCTTCTGAGCATCCTTGAGCATTTCATCAGTTGTCATTGTTACAGCCTGGTCATAGCCCTTCTCGATGATAGCCTCAGCAGATGTAGCCTTTCTCCACTTTTTGAAAGGAATCTCACCGAAGTTAACAGGTACAGTCTTGTAGTGGCTAAGAGGAATAAGATCACCCTCAGCAACAAGTCCGTCCTGAAGAGTTCCGGTTGCTTTATAAGCCTTAAGGTATGTTCCTGCTGCCTTTGGAATAGTTCTTGTTACTCCAAGAGCCTCAACGAGTTTCTTGATGCTATCAGTAAAACGATAGACGAAATCGACCTCTCTTGCTCTGGCAAGATCGGCTTTCTTAATAAGATTGTTTTCAGCTGCCATTTTTTATTCTCCTTTTATGCTTTTTGTGTAAACAAAGCAAGGTTTTTAGCAATTGCCTTGGTACGTTCATCCCTATCCTGAATTGCTAAAATCTCTTCCTTTGTCATTGAAGAATCTTCATCATCGCCAACGTTTACACGCGGACGAGATGCTTTCCATTCAGCTTCTTTTGCTTTGATAAGAGACTGTGTATGCTGTTTCTGAACATCAGCAAGTGCATCCATATCACCCTCTATCTCAGCTTTTGCAGCCTTAGTAGCCAGCTCATCAGACATCCCCTGAAGCCTATAGCGTTTAAGTGCTTCATTCTCTGCCTTGTACTGTTCAAGCTCCTTGATATGAGCTTCTTTTTCCTCTTTAGCCTGTGCATCCTGTTCTGCCTTCAGTTCATCCTCAGACATCTTTGCTCTTAGCTGTTTGGAAATTTCACCCGTCTTTTTAAGTGCTGCGTCTCTCTCTGCCTTTAACTTTTTAGCTTCTGCTTTAGCTGCTGCTATCTCACTTAACGCATCCTCATAACTCTTGGATGGTTCGCCCTCATCAGGTTCAGATTTCGCATCTCCGTCCGTCGATACAGAGCCTTCATCTGCCCCTTCAGCCGCATCCTCGGCAAAAAACTGTAAGTTAATAGGCAACAATTCGTTGGTTCTGACTTCTTTCTTCATATCTTTTGTGTTCTCCTTTTCGTGTTTTTTGTTGAAGTTTTCTCTAACTTCATGGCGTGTTTACTGTTCTCTCAGGTTCTTTTTTATGACACTAAAAAACGCCCAGATTAAATCTGAGCGTGAATAGGTGCGCACCCTTTGGCAGATACGCACCCGGAGGTTAAATAATGAGGTTTCCGCTTTGGCAATTAAAAAGAGCGCATGATGTTTGACCATCATACGCCCTAGTGAGAGTTGCCTAGCAGACAAAAAAGACACCTATGCGATAAAACATAGATGTCTTGTAGGAGAAAGCAAACCAATCATGGGGGAATGAATGATTTGGCTTACAAACAATATGGAATATTTTGCTTTTTTGTGCTATTATGTTATAGAAAGATGCTACCGATAGACGGTTAGCTCTGATTAATAGTTGCAATCAAAAGAGATCGCTTTCTACTCGGTCAAAGTGTTCAGCGGTCTTTTTTGATGGAAAAATTTATTTCTTGAACTTTGATATGATTGCAACAATGAGGATTATAGTTCCCATTATCACTAAATCCATGCTCAAAGTAATAAGCAATAATCTTAGCATCATGACTCCATAGCAGATTTCCCATAAAACACCTCCTTTAATAAGGGAGTTCTCAGGTATTACCTGGCAAAGAGCCAACCGCCTACCGCTTTTGGTAGCATCCATGCTATTTTATCACATTTAAAGTTGAAGTCCAATATTTTTATGGAGCATCATTTAGCACAATCTCTATACTTGTCGCGGTTTTGATTGTCCATCTGTTTATTGTTCTTTCACTGACCGATTCATCAAGCGCTGTGTAAGAAGAAGCGAAAATCTTACATATCTCAACATCCTGCAAGTCGGTAACTGCAACCTGAACATTAGGATTTTTTAAAGCAGCCAAGAAATCACTAAGTTTCATGGTATCTCCTTTCATTTCTTTGACAGATATTCATAGAGGTCTTTTCTTGCTGACTTCAGTTCACCTTTACTTCCATCATCCGACAAAGCAGCATCCATTAATGCAAGAAGTGCTTGCTGTGTCACCTTGTTTCCTTCATCAATCTTGTCAAAGTGTTCTTCATCCTTGTCAAGTCTCTGATTCACTTCTGATTTCCATGTTTCAAGAGCCACTAGTCTGCTTTCCACCTTATCTTGTGGTTCTTTCGCCCTTGCTTTTAAAAGGATTATTTTCTCTATGATGTTTAATATCGTAAGGATAAGTCCTATAAGTACGACAAAAAAAGCCCAAATCTGTCCTGTTGTAAACATAAATCCCTCACCCTGAATCAATCATTCTCGTTTGTAGGTTCTGTTTCCTCATTAGTAGGTTCAGTCTCCGGTTCCGGAGCAGGCTGATTATCAATGATCTTCTCAAGATAAGCAGACCTAACACCATACTCATTTACTACCATGTAATGAGCAAGGATAATGTCCGCATTCTGAAGCCCATACTCTACTTCATGGTGATATCTGATTTCTGCTTCTCTTTCAGTATCGAAGACAAATATTGACGGAGTTACACCACTTTCTGTTCTTACATTTGAAATAAAAAGAAATTTTCCATTATCTTCTGGCATTTTAAATCCTCCTATTTGAATCAATCTAATTTAAAGTAAAAATTAAAAAACACCCTCTCGGATGCTCTTTAATAGGTACTTTAATTACGTAAATTAGCAATAATGCGAACTGGGTTTTGGTTGACCCTATAGCTTCCATTAGTGGTTCTTCGGGTGGAACAAAACCTACATTTTACAAGCGCGGCAAAGAACTAATAATGACAACATTCCCGCATCCGAACACAGGGGCTACAATTACAATGACTTTTAAATCTGAATATACGTTCAAAGGCAATATGGATTTTTCATTACTTAATTATTCTTCATGGAACAAAGATTATGAAGTATTGTTGCCTTACAGCTTAAATGCGGCGAATCGAATACTGACCTCAGATGCAACGACGCAGTTCGCATATTTTAGATTACTTGCACCCATTGTATTTCCATTGGCTTAATTTACATCCAAACCAAAAATCTGACTGCAATGTTAGCACTCTCATTGTTGAATGCTTGGCAAATTGAGCTTGCTCCTGAAGTATTTGCGTTGTAGTTGATAAAATACCTTGCTGTTTGCTGACAAATACAAGTCATTCTGGATTTTGTAGTGAAAAATTTTCCTGATGGGAGAAAATATTGTCCCCATGATTGAGGCGGCACTACAATCCAGTCTGAATCATAATCTGGGTTCGCAAGATTGCTAAATTGCGCATGCTTTCTATCGCTTTATGCTTTCTTAAAAAATTGCACGAAAAATAAGCCATCCTCTCGGACAGCCTCAAAAAGCTCATTATATTAGCTTATACATCTATCAAATGCTGCTTTGACTGACTCTTCATTGGTTGAAACATAAAGCATTGTCGTTTCAATCTTCACATGCCCGGCATATTCCTTTATGTCCTGAATATTTGCTCCACGTTTACTCATATCAGTTAATAGAGTCCTTCTGAACTTATGTGGATGTGCAACAACTCCGCACCGTTCTCCAAGATTCTTAATCATTAACTGAACTGCTCTTTCATCAATCCTATGAAATGGCTTTCTTAAAGATACAAATAATGCAGGATCATTATCTGTTCGACTTTCAAGGTAACTCTTCAGATAATAAACACTTTGCTCTGTAAGAAAGACTTTTCTCTCTGCCTTGCCTTTCTGTCCATATATTATGATTTCCGCTTTGTTACCAATAAATTTTACATCTTCTCTATTCAAAGCAAGGATTTCTCCAAGTCTGCCCGCAGTGCTATACAAAACTTCCATGATTGCCATATCTCGCATACATTTAGCTGTTCTTGTAAGTCTAAGCCTCTCCTCTGCTGTGTAAGGTTTCTTTATTAGCCTTGGAACTTTTATCCTTTGAAGCTTTCTTGCAGGGTTCGTCCGGATAATCTCTTCATCCTGGCACCATCTAAAGAATCCATTCAGAATGTGCCTAATGTTTTCCGAGTATTGCATCGAGATTTTTCTTTCTTCTATGTACTTAGCCATAAAAAATCTTAAGTCATTAGAAGTTATGTCTCTTATTGGCTTTCCAATCTCAGAATACATTATCCTCAGAATCCTTCGGTAGTTCATGATAGTGCCATCTGCACAGTTTTCAAGCTTCTTACATCCTAGATAATTTTTTAGAATCTGCTCCCAACTTTCAAAACCTGTACTCACTTCATTCTTCGGACTTATTTGATTGTTTAAATTGATAATCAACACATTCCTAAGTTTTCTGATCTGCTCTGGTGACAAATCATCCATTGCGTTTACGATTTTATTAATTACTTCTTCCATAAAACACCTCCTGTCATATTATATCGACAAGAGGTGCCTTATTTTTTGCATTACAAAAGTAAGTTTTTCAATTTCGCAATATTTTTGTTCCATTGCAGTAATTCGTTTTAAATTAAATCAAAACGAATATTTCTAACAAAGAAAGCGAATATCGCAAGTGGTTGAAAGCGGTGTGATTAAATTTTATTTGCAAAAACTGTGCAAGTTGCATCGGCTGTTTTTACAACAGTTCCCTTTCGTGTTTTGTTGTATTTCTTTTATTTCGCAATATAGCAATATTAAGGGGAATATTCAGAATTTAAAAGCATTTTCATTTTTAGGAAGCCTGCTGACGGATTCGTTACCATGCGTTTTGCTATAGCAGCGCAAGGCGCGTATGCTTTATATGTCACTGCCAATGGTGTTTCATACCATCCATTTAGCGGTTGGGGAGGCGGAACAGGTTGGTCATGTTCGCACACATTTGTAGCAAGAAAAGGTGATGTTTTAGCTATTAGCGATGCAGTGAATTTAGGTAATGTTTATACTGATGTTATTTTGATTCAATAATTTATATTGGCATTCAGTATTAATGAGGTTTCAGATTACTCACGTGCAAGATACATTAAAGCGCCATCAACTCTGCCCGAAATTGTTGAACTTGGATAATATATTTTCAACTTCCCGTCTATATCAAGAATACAAGGAACAGCTAAATTTGTAATTGTAATAAATGAGCAGTAAACAGCACCACGCGGTCTTGGAAGTCCACTAACAAGCACTGTTCCATCAATAGCATTTGTCAAAGTTATTTCAAAAGTAAAAGAAACAATTCTCCCCATTCTAAAAGCAAATTGGACTCCTGTGGCCGTTATTGTTTCTATTTTCGATAAATTGCTAATTTGCGTAGTAATGTCACTAGTTTTGGTAGCAGCTCCAGGAATACTAATTGTAGTGCCATTAGCTATTGAAGAAGCAGTAACTACATATAGTTCGTTATTATATACAAACTGGTCTCCAGCATAATATGTCTTTCTTGCTGTTGTATTAGCTTGCCTTATAGCAATTAACTCCTGATTGGCTTTATTTCCGTTTAAGGCATTATATCCATCTACTACCGCCTTACTACTTGCTCCAACTGATGCGGATGCTGCGCCGCCTGATTGAGTGTAACTATCATTCAGCTTTACATGTCCATAATTACTAGCGTTACCTACGCCATATGTTGTTGCTGTGCTTGCATGGTTTGTAGGCGCTTTTCCGGAAAGTCCTGTGTAAACTCCGCCACTTGTTACAGGTTTTGTACTTGCACTAGTTGGTGAAGTATCCCATGCAGTTGCATCAGAAGCATATGTTTTTAACCTACTTGATTCCAGGTTATCAATATCTGTCTCAGCTGTAGTAAGTCTTGTATTTATACCTGAAACAGTGGCGCTTGAAGCAAACTCTATCCAATTACTCCAAGAAGTTCCGTCATAACCTCTTTTATAGGTCGTTCCATCATTCTTGATGATTGTTTGTATGTATTTATCTGTAGAATCAGAACCGTTCTCGACATTAAGCCTGAATATAGCACTTGTCTCTGAATCGATTCCTGTCGGAGCATTTGTTACATATATAGATGTACTTGACTTATAGTAGTTTCCTATAGTAGTAACATCATTTAGATCCGTCTGCGCTGTTATTGCTGTCATGCCTTTGAGCATAGCTGCATTAGCAAAAAGCTCATCCGTTTCAACAGTAAGAAGCCTATTTGTCTTTGCATATGGAATAAATGTATCATCAAGAAATGATGCAAATCTAATCATAGGCTTTATAGTGCCAACATTACCGGTGTTTCCATTTGCATCAATACGCAATTGTACCCTAAGTGTTGCGTCAGCATTTGGCATGAATGTATCAATATTGGTATCAACAATAGGTGAAGATACAGCTTTATTCACAGTATTATTAGTCCATGTGCTGTAATCCATATTCCTAAGTTCAAGTCTTTCATTTGCAGAAAGTCCACCAGTAAGCTTGTATGTTTCACCCGCCTTTACATCGATAAATCCAATACTAAGTCCTGTGTTTGTTTCAGGTCTTTGTAAAATTTCAAGAGCTATCGTACCATCATCATTTACCGTATAGACAACCTTATTGTATCTCTGGCTATGTATTGTGGTTTCAAACTGATTGACTGCTCCCATCTTTGATGTGTTTTTAGTCAAACCAAAGGTATCATCTAGCAATTCATCATATTCAAGATCCGTATAAAGCTTAAAAGCTGTAAAATTAATGATTCCATCTCCAACATCAACCGTAGGAGAAATAAGTCTATATGCATGACCTGAAAAACCACTTGCTGTCTTTTCTTCTATAACAGGGTGCAATGCACTTGCGCTACAAGTCCAGTCAACTTCATATTTATCATCAGGCATAGGTGTATCAAAAGCTATTGAGAAAGCGCTACTTGAACCTTCACTTATAGCTTCACTATTTGTCCAAGTGTTTTCTCTTGTTGTACTTGCACCGTATTCCGCTTTGCCACGCCCTGCTATGGGAATCAATACACCATTATTATTTTTATATAATCCCATTGTCTTTTCCTTCCTTAATCTCCTAATAGCGGAAATACTTTAAGACTAAAAACATCATACGCAGTTACTATCTGTCCTTCTTTAACATAGCCATTGAACTGATGAACGTAAGTACCTCCTGCACTGCTATAAGTACTTACAACATTTCCATCAATCTGAAGTCTGTTATCTGCACTATACGAGCCGTTGCATAACGTATAAGAGATATAACAATCTTCTGTGGCTACCCAAGGACTTCCACTAACTGTAATTGGATTGGAGTAATCCGGAAATCTTGGCATTCCTGAAAGAGAACTCTCATCATCAGTGATATCTACAAGGACATATTCTGCCTTTTCTGATGCTGAAAGATTATTCCATTCTGCCTGTGTGCCAACAAAAGTTGTAGGACTAAGTTTTATTCTATTGGCATAGCCCGTGAAGATGGTTTCCGCATCTCCATAGACCATATAGTTTTTTTCACTCATGTTTTTCCCTCTTAATCAAGAAGTGCCAATAATGCATTTATCTGCGCAGTTGTAAGACTATCCGGTTCTGCTGCCGTAACAAGCGCTGTTACTGTTGTGCTGTCTACTTCTGTTGAATCCCAAGCACCCGCTGCATGGTCTGTGTTGAACTTGTAAAGAGCGCCTTCATAAATAACAACATCACCAGCTGTATAAGGCTGTGTAGAATCAAATGTGCCTGCAATCATGTCATAGACATTCTCTAAGTCTTCAAAAGAACCAGCAACGTCAAACTTTACATCCACTACAGCACTGTAATATGTCTTTTCACTGTCAACTACTGTATCAGCTGAAAGAACATACTTGCCATTAACAAGCTCATACCATCCCTCAGTTGTAGGATTCTCTGAACCAACAGGTGTTACAGCTGAATATGTTGTGAGGTCTGCAACTGCTACATTGGTTCCTGCCTTATACTTCTTACCTGCGCCCTCAATGAAACGAGCATCTGTCGTAAAATCATTGGTTACGTTGTAGAGGTAGCCTGCCATAGCCGGGGTGATTGTTGAAGGAAGGTTAGCAAAAGTAACCGAGCCTCTGAACTTCCAAGCACCGCCAAGACTATTGAACTTTGTTGCAATACCATTCATTAACGCTGTCATATTGTCGTTAGAAACAAAATTTGCCATTATTTTATTCTCCTTTATTGTATTATTGAAAGCAGATTTCCTACCTGCTCCGGTGTAAGTTCACTTACTGAACCGCCAGTATCCTGATTAGTCCACTTTCCACTAACTTCATCCCAAGAAAGTACTTGTCCATCTGTAAGCGTATCTATCTCAACATCGTCAATGTCGCTGACAGACTCGATTTTTGTAAGTACATCAGGAATCTTCCCTGCATCAATCGTATTTCCGTTAGATAAAGTGCAGATAAGATGTCCATTTGAAGCAATCTCAACATCTGTTATAGAAGCACCATCAGCAGGCGTAGGAAAATTCATTTCAAGGTGTGTACCGTCATTGCATTCAATATTTAAAGTCTGCCCATCTACAGACATACTTTCTACGCCTGATACTGCACCTTCAGCTATTCGTTTGGAGAGGACATACGAGATTACATCCATAGTTTTCCCTCCTTAAATCTGTTTAAATGAATAATCAGACTTCATCATGTAAACCGCAGAAGTATCGATAACAATGCAGTCTGTTCCCTGTTTTAAGTTATTTGATTTTGCATAGCTCGGAAGGTTCGGAAGATCAGAAGCATCATCACATGCTAAATGTCCGACACCATTT
Source organism: Aeriscardovia sp. (assembly GCA_017538895.1). Classification (GTDB taxonomy): domain Bacteria; phylum Actinomycetota; class Actinomycetes; order Actinomycetales; family Bifidobacteriaceae; genus RGIG7107. The sequence goes on from JAFYHY010000145.1 coordinate 11,508, forward strand.
GCGCTATTAGCTTGAATACTTGTAATCATGACTTTTTCTCCTTTTTGGGCAATAAAAAAAGCCATGATATGCATCATAGCTTTCAAAGGTTTACATTTTACAAGCGGTATTATGGCCGCCGCTCTCGGCATTCATACGATTGAGCCTTATTTATAGTCGCGCTCTACGACTTCTCGAACAGGTTTAACGTCTCTGTTCCGAACCATATTAATCCAAAAATGAAAGTGAACATCTGCAATTAACTATCTCTCTTGCATCCGCTCCCATTGTTATGTCATGCGGCATCATCATCCTGGAATTGCCAACAAAAAACGGCTCGTTTATAGGAATCGTAACACCTTCCATCTCCTGATGAGTTTCACGAACCTTCTCATCAAGCTCTGTGTGCCACTGCTTGTATGTAAATCCTTGTTCAATGGCCTTTTGCAATTCTGCGTAGTTAATGACACTATTTGCTTCATTACATGCAATCTTTGCAGCTCTCTCAACAGATGTGAAGTATTCATCACCTTCATTTTCTGTCGTTACTTCCACTAGATTGTTTATAAAGAAAAGAACGTACATATCAACAAAATCATCAGGCTCGACTTTCTGAAATATGACTTCTTTATAAAGATTCTCCATATCGCGCTTTGTATCTTCCCTCTGCACGTTTTCAGGATCTTCTTCACACCATATCAAAAACAGTAAGATTGCATCAAGTATCTCTTTTGCTTCTTCTATACGCTCTCTCTTTTGCTTTTCAGAGATTTGCATGGTATCAAAGTAATGTTCCATGTAATCCTTGTAATCAAAAGATTCTTCAAGCATATTCTCGCTGTTTAAGATATTTAGTTCATCAATCTTCATCCTCTTCGCCATTATCTACGTTCATTCCATCTATATTTGGGCTGTTCTCTATCTGATATATAGGATCATCCGAGCCGGGGACTGCTTCTTCCTCACTCTTATCGGACTGCTTTAGTTTTGTTTCCTGGTATGCTTCAACACCCTCTTTACTACGCTCAATAACTTGCGCAGGGTCAGGGAACAATGGAACAGCATCAAGTACATCTTCTAAACTAAATCCAATATTTATCAGATTAGATATTGCCGTTGTCTTTACTGAAAGTTCATAATTCTTCTGTCTCTTTATGCTTGGCTCAAGATCAGATGGCTTTATTTTTCTAAGCGGACTATCTAATGGACACGCACTCTCTCTTATTGCAGCACAGATAACTTTTATCTCCTGTCTGATACTCTTTGAGATAATCATTTCTTCTTTGTTTGCCGCAATATCAGCAGCACTCCATCCTGTCGCATCGCTCATCGCAACGCCTGTGCTTCCTCCGGAATTATCATTCCTTTGAGGAACGTTACACTTTTGAAGTATTAAGGCCCTCTGAGTTATATAGTTATTCAGCATTCCTGCGTAATCATAATTAACAGTAAGTGGCTGAACTTTCGGTATCTTGCCATCTCTTGTCGTAAATGTCTGAAGCCATTCATTAGATTTTGGATGTTTTATCTCCTCTGTGACAGTTCCATCATCATTTACGACCTGTACAGTCTCAAATTCGCAGTCATTTGACCACCATATAACCTGTGTATTCTGATCTACATCATTTGAAAAGTCCGAAACAAGAAGATTTAGGTTATTCATTGCGGGAATCTGTCTTTCAAAACATCCCATCCTATCATAGCTTCTAAAATACTCAACAATTGGAATCACATGAAGCGGATTTTCTTCACCGCTCCTATTTTCATGTTCCCACACCGCTATTTCTTCTTTTCCGGGATTCTGAATTACCCAATTCTTTATCTCAAACCTTTGGTCTTTTGTAAAGGCTGTGTAATGTATCTCTTTATCTTCATCCCTGCGGAAAGTAACGCCTACCATTGGTCTACGGTCATAGTAATATGACGAATAGATCACAAATGAAGTCTTTGGATTAAGAATTGTCCTTGTGTAATACGAATCACCTTCTTCATAATCAGTATTTATATCAATAAAGACGTTTCCGATACCGCATATCTCAAAGTTCCTTGCAAGCTCCTGATTGCTTGAATCTGAATCCGTAAGAAAATACTGGTCATTCCACATCTGGATTGCTTCAATCATCCCATCTACGGAACCTCTTTTCTTAAAAGAAATAGGATTTCCATAGTTTAAAGCAACCTTGAACTCAACAATCTCATTTGCAATGTTATCAGTCACATCTATATCAATATCGCTTCGATACGTCTTTACTCTCTGAAGTGGCTGAAATCCTTCTTCAAAATCAAATAATTCCTGTATCTTAGCGGCATTTTCTCTATGATCTCCGATTGCCTTCTGAATAATCGATATTATATTGTCAGCAGTAACGACCGGTACATCGGTCATTATTTTTTTCCTACCGCCCATATTTTCACCATTAAAAAATGGCTCAGTCATTTAGACTAAGCCACTTTATTGACCATAATTATTCTGTTTGCTACAATAGCTGAGGTGGTAGCGGTTTTCCCTTGAAATAATAGGGAAAGGAACGTGGTGCCTATGACTATTTCTGAGTTCATTGCATTCTGCAATCTTCTTTTGAATATCATAAGGCTCTTGTTCGATATTCTTAAGAATAAAAAGAACAATAAAAAAGACCGCTCCTAACCTCACAAGTTAAGCGGACTTTTTTATTAAGCTTAATCAAGGGGTATCGCTACCACTTGTACAATCATATTATCTTACTTTCTCTTTTTTTTCAATATTTTTCCTACCGCTACATTTCTCATGCTCTATAGGCTCTGTTCGCACTTAAACTATTTTACACTATCATTTTATAACCAAAGTTACATAAAAAAGTCTACATTTTTTATTTCATAAGTATTTCAGTAAGTTCCGGATTATCCAGAGCTTTCTCAATAATCTTAGCAAGTATGCTTGTATAACCTTTCCCTAGCATTTTCGCTTTGCTTATTGTCCGTGGTGAAAGTCTTAATGTGATATTCTGCTTATTAGTTCCTTTTCGCTCCTCTTTGATTATATCTGAAACCCTTCTAAACTGTGACAACTCTTCTTTAGTTAAGATCTGATTATCCTCGTCATAAACATAAGGTGTATTTTCAGCTTCTTTAAGCATTTCAAGCTGTTCCTGAGTTAACTCTGTCTTTCTATCTATTGTTTTTTTAATAATAGCCATAATACTCTCTCCTTTCTTCTTTTTCCGCTATTATATCTAATGTATTGCGTTTGTGCAATGCAAAATTGTATTTTAATATTTGCTTTTCAAAAAAATAAAGGCACTGCATTTGCAGATGCCCTTAATCTTTTTCCTGGTCTAAGAGATAGAAAAAATACCTCTTATAAGAGAAAAATGTCGCTCTTTCGATAGGAATTTCATCGTATGTTTTCATATATCTGTACGAGACCTCAAAACAGACATTCTTTATGATATATCTCCATATCTCCCCACCTGTCTTTGCTGTGGCTTCTTTCGCACATTTCTCTATAAGCTCACAATTTCTCTTGAGCTTGAGCATTCTAATGGCGTGTTTAGCCGTAGTATCAGAAGTCTGATGGTTAGTTGGTTTTGCCCCATCATATTGTATGGCTGAAAAATAGACATTGTTACTAAGTTCATCCTTCCAGTCCTGATACTGCAAGCAAAAAGCACATAATTCCCTATATCTGAATTTATTAATGTTATATTTGTCTAATTTTCTCTTATTCATACTTTTACACCCACATTGCCAAGATACAGAGTCCATAGATAAGAATTAAAAAGTTTGAAACCAGTTTTCCGCTTTCATCACTTTTTATCCCTACTGCTACAAGAAGCCCCATCATAGCAAGCGAGATGACGCTTACAGCTGTTTTAAATATGAGTGCCATCAATCCTCCAATCTGGGAAGTTTATCGGCTTTTACAGCCTTATTCCTTCTCAACTCTTCCTTTAATCGTTCTCTTCTTTCCATCCTTCGTCTTTGCTTTATCTCTTGATTCTCAAGATATCTTTTTATTGCTACACTATCTTTTATCCACCCAGTGTTCTCTTTCCATACCTTTTTCTTTCCGGAAAAGAAATCTTCAGGCAGCTCCCCATATCTCTCAGGGTCATAATACTGATTGACTCTCTTGTTGAACGTAGGTCTTGATAATCCCGTAAGATATGCTGCTACATCTGGGTGCATCCTACCGCTCAGCATTAGATCACAACATTCTTTAAACGTTTTCTCGTCTACCGTCTTCTCATTTAAGCTCATAACGGCGAACTGATAATCCTTGCCTTTGACGACCGCCTGTTATCCATCTTCATCGCAAGTGACGATATGGAATCCGGCGAGTCATCAAATTGCTTTCCCTTTCCCTCAATACTGAATGTTGTCATCTCATCTAGTGCCTTGCGGTAGTCGGCATCTGCTTTGTAAAAATCTATATCTTCTTCGTATATATCACGGCTTTTAGCCGATAAGAACAAGAAATTACGCTTAACATAGTCTGAATATCCGCTTATCTTGTCATTCTTTGAAATCTTGTTGGGCGCAGAATAAAGTTCAATCTTACAATGGTTTATGCCCCTGTTCTTCATCTCCTCAGATACCTTTTCTGCATATAGCTGTCCACCTGAGTTCTTTTCTATGAACAGTTTTGTTATGTAGTATCTGTCTATCGCATCTACAACTCTTGGCACAGTAAATCCGGGTGAACGACTGTCATGTATCCAACCTACGATGTACTTCTTCTCTTCGCCAAAATCCTTGCATATCGGCATCGAAAGCCTGTCTCCGCCACCAAATGCAACGTCTATGTGTGCGATAGTCGAACAATTTCCAACAGGTAAGAAACCATCAAAAAATCTAAGTTCCTCGATAGGATACGTAAGACCTTCTCTGACAAAAGGCTGCTGCTGGAATTTTGCCATCCATTCAGCCTTATCAAGCCTGTCTCTCATGTCCCTGTAATACTGAGTCGAGAATCCCTTGACCGTATACTGGAAATTACTCTCATCATTCTCATCAAGAGCAGGGATTTTCCTAAATAATGCCCTTGGATTGTTCTCGTTAAGCTTTCTTTCGCGCTCAAGCGGATCATTAACCGTCCACAAAGTACCGACAAGCATCTTTTTTGCACCGTCATTCATACGGTCAAGCATCTTGTTCTGATACTCCTGATACGTGTTCTCTACTCGCGATGGGCTAAGTGAATGCTCTCTGTCACGGATAAGGTCATCCACATATAAATAGCCATCAGATGATACATCAATAGCTCCTGTCCACGTACCATCTATTCCTCGACAGGTAAATGTTGAAAATTCATCAGGTGAACCAAGATTAAGTGTAAATTCAGCTGGGTCAGATGATTTTGCTTGTAAAACAGCCTTGTATTCAGGATTCCACAAGTGAAATACCTCTTCATATCGGTAATCCGGTGTCTCGATTATGTTATCAAGTCCTCTAAAGAATCTCTTTGCAAGCTGTCCTGAGTGTCCGCCCATTGCACTATGGCTGTTTGGCTTCCTTACTCCTACCCATGAGAGAAAGAAGATACATATACTGGACTTTCCCGTTCTCGATGGCAAACTAAGACCATATTCATCAAGCTCATCATCTTCCAAGCGCTGCATATCATTCGCGACAATCCTTAAAGTACATCTTCTTGGCAGATAAAACCTCTTTTCCTGTCTCCTGTCGCGTTCAATGTAATGCATGTAAGATTCAAATTTTGAAAAAGACTCTAGCCTGTAGACATCGTATCCGGAATTGATAATCGTATATTCAATGTCATGTGCTATCGCATATCTCTCAAGATCAAAGAATCCTGCGCCTGTTTTTGTCTGGACTATCTCGTTAATATAGCCTTTTGTAGCGCTTGTAATGCCAAGACCGTATTTTTCATCCTTTTCGATAAAAAACGCAGTCTTAGCAGCTTCTATGCAAGCATTTACAAGCGTTTCATCTGCTCCATGCCTGTCATAATAATTTTTATAACTGTCAAAAGCCCTAATAAGTTCATTAGAAGCCATAATATCCTTTCTAACCCGCCCATTTTTATAAGAGAATGGTGTTTCTTGCACCGTCAAACTCCTTTAAGAACTTAGTCCTTAAATAAGATAAGCAGTATTAGTACTACTAAACATGCTATCAAAAATAATTTATTTATTATTAAGCCACTCTGTCAGCTTCTTGTAGCATTCCTCGCATAAATCCAAGGATTCTGTAGGATATGGATGCATATCTTTCAAAATACAGATATCCCTTTTCCCCAAATGCTCATAAAGCTTGCCACATCTATCACACTTCTTTGCTGTTGCCATCAGCTTCCTCTCCTAAATTTTCTGCAATATAACGCTTCATTCTGCTCACTAATGTCAACTGGTCATATGAAGAACTATATCCTTGTTTATTTAGTTCCAAGACCTCATCTAAATACCACTGCGCCTTATGAAGGTCTTCTTCCCCGTTTTTGTTTGTCCACCGCCATATGTATTTCCATGCGTTAACAAGGCAAAAACCAACATAAGCATCGTCTCCAAACATAATCCTCATGGCATCCTTACATTCAAGGCTTGTCTCATTCTTGTAGTGGTCAGGATTGATATTATCCATATTCTCACCTCATATCCATGATTACATCTGAGTTTCCAAGTATTGTCTGAGGCATCTTACCATCCCAGCCCTCAATATATTTGTACTTTACAAGGTCAGGATACTTCGCAAGCTGCTCACCAACTCTCTGTAAAATGGATGCTTCCTTCTCACCTTGGTAAAGTGCGCTGTCAGAACTGATCTTTGCAACCTCTGCATCTGCTTTTGCTGCAAGAATTGACGCATCTGCATCCGCCTGGGCTTTAATAACCTGTCTTTCAGCCTGTGCCTGTGCTTCAAGTGTTGCCTGTGCCTGTTCTGTCTGTGCTTTTAACTTATTCTGCTCAGCTACCTGCTTTGCTTCAACTGCATTTGTAAAAGCATCGGTAAAATCAATGTTTTCAATCGATGTAGCTGTAATCTGTATGTTCTGCTTGTTAAGGTCATCTACAAGAATTGCCTCAATCTCCTTTGACAAGCTTGATCTTGATTCAACAAGTGCCTCAGCCGTGTATTTGGCAAATACTGACTTCACAGCTTCAAGTGCTTTTGGCATTACAATGGTATCGAAGTAATCTTTTCCTATCGTTCTGTAGATTTCCTGTGCATTTGCCTTGTTTATCTGGTAGTTTACGGTGTAAATAACGTTTACTTCCTGAATATCTGAGCTAAAACACGGCATCTCTATGGACTGTTTCTGTGTTCTGTTGTCCATGTTAACTACTTTCTTCCAAGGTGCCATGAAATGAATGCCTGCATCCAAAGATACGTTCTCAATACGCCCAAATGTTGTCACGATACCGGTTGAACCTGTCGGAACCGTCTTTATGAAGCCCAAAAGACATATAATCAGTCCTAAAAGCGAAAATACCTGTCTTTTCTTAAGTCCCCAAACAAGATCATATTCACCAAAATCAATTCCCAGTACGATAAATGCCACAATAGTAGCAATAATGCCAATAACAAATGCTATCATTCCTTTACCTCCGCCCACTCTGTGCCAAACCTGTCAATAATCAGCTTAAAATCCTCAAGATCATGTGGATTTGTTCCGAAAACTTCCGTTCCGTCATCCTTGTAGCTTATCTTTACATGCAATAACTCATGGAAAATAAGCATCTTCATCTGTTCCTCGGTCATTCCCTCACAATTTGGCTCGAAAACCGTTATCGTGAAGTCACATGGAATCCCCCATTTGTACTTGTCAGAGATTTTTTCGCACTGTGCCTTCACAATCTTCCCGTTTCCCGTCTTTTTGTGTTCGCTAGACAGATAAACAATGGTCGCTGTGCTGTTTCTTATGCTCTCAAGGGCTTCTTCTGTCTTGATTAACTCAGCACCTATCTCGGCATAATGTTCGTTGATGGTTCTTGAATCCATAAGCTTCCTCCTCTCAGGATGCGCCATCCGTCTAAAGTTCACTACAACATATCTCCTCTCCATAAGGTTGCTCCCTCGTAAGGGCTTCATATCCTGTAGCTATGAAAATTCTTGGCGCTGTTATTTTTCATTTTTAAAACTATTCCCTATCAAGGTTGACAGGAATATTATTGCCTCATATCTTGAAAGCCCCATTTCTTCCTGCGCAAGTCGAAGCTGCCTTGCAAATTCTCTGTAACCTTTTCGCATCTCATCTTCATCCTGATCTAAAAACTCATTCTTCAATGCCTGATTTAGTGCTTCTCTCTCTTTCTTTGTCATGCCTTCTCCTCTCTTTGTCTATTTTTTCAATAAGTTCTATCACCGGACTTTCAATAGGTGTAAACCATCCATTTTCAGGGCTTAAATACCCATCTTCCCTAAGTTTCATCGAATTATATGCGCTCTGACCAAGCATGTTACGAACTAAACCATCCATATTTAGCTCTGGCGCTTGCGCAGTTAATTCAATCGTATCTGGCGCAAAAAATCTCTCGGCTATCTCTTCTTCCTCGGCACTAAGCTCTATATCCGATACATGCCCAAGTTCCTCAAAATGCTCACCGTCCACCGAGCACAACAATTTTCCCATTCTCATACACCTCTATGTCTTTCTTCATCGCCAGGTCATGCACGTTCTCAACTACTTTGTTCAGTGGCTTGTCTTTAAAGAAATCAGCTGTCTCATTCTTTATTCGTATCGTCCTTGTCTGTGTCTTACTACTACTCATCCCCTCTTTAACTCCCTTACAAGCCCATCTATTAGTGTCTGTGGTTCAATGTTCCTTCTTTCACACAGGTCTACCAGCTCTTTCGTGTCTACAAACTCTCTACGCTGTTTCGGTATGTCCGCTTCTTCGACCAGCTTTCTTATCGCCCCTGAGAAGGTCACATCTTCTCTCTCCATGTATGCTTCCATCTTTCTCCAGGTTTCCTGCGTGATCCTTGCGGTCTTTATCATGGAATCTTTCGTTGGCATCTTCAGCACCCCCAATCGTCACTCTTCATTCTCTTTGGGTTAAATTTCTTCGGTAACATCTCTATTTGTGCCTCAAGACCAGTTAACATCTGCTCTTTCAGGGATTCTATAAACATCTCCGGATACTCCCTCTCACGTAGTTTGTTTAATTTTCGCTCTACCTTCTCCCCAAATGGTGTGTCTAAATCATTGCAAACGTAGTTAACTCCTAGCTTTAGCTCACCTTTCTCTAGCTCTATCTCATTATTGATGATTGCATTCACACATAACTTCAAAATTGCTGAAATGCTCATGTTTTCTCGGCTTGCAATGATTTCTAATCTCCTATAATCCTCTGCTCCAACTTTTATTCCTACTACCCTTTTTTCTGCCATAATCCCCTCTCCTTTAGAAGTTAACTAGGTTTGCAGCGTTTTTGGTCTATTTTTTATTTCGTGGTGAAAATCGGTTAACCCACTTGGTTGAGCGGTTTGTATTACCCAAAGTTTGATTTTGAGTGACTGGGGGACTAAGCCTGCCGCCGGGTGCGCATATTTGGCAACCCCTACCCGTCATTTATGAACACCCGTTCACATTTTCGTAAAATCATAATTATGCGAAAAACATTATATTAAATATATACATCAGAAACACGTCAACCATGCGCTTTTACATGTTTTCGTAATTCTGGTAGCTGGAAATTTTCTTTTTTTCGTCTAATTCTAAAGTCGGTAGCGTGTCCGCCGTTTTAATTTTGTCAGTTGTATGTATAATTTGTGTGGTTCTTGTATAGTCATAATCGTGATTTAAGAGAATCGCCATTGCTGTTACGTTGGATCGCCCTGATGCCAAGGCTGTGCGCATACTTGATTCTTGCATCGTGTGCGCCTTTTTCAAAATGTCGGCGTATTTCGTGCTTAATTCGTAGATTGTATCGTGATTCAGCCCCAAAAAAAGCGCACAATCATAAATAAAAAATTGCTTCCGGTACAGTCTACAAAAGTGATTGTATATATCTATTCCGATTAGAAGTAATTCATCCCGGTAGGCATACGCCCCGCCCGCTTTGCGCTTATCCTTAAGATAATTATTCTTACGGAAGTAATAACGCCCTATGTCATCTATGCACCCTTGCCATGTCTCGAGATAACAATAAGTCATGCCTTTGCTTGCGTTCTTATCATTACACCGCGTCAAATAGTCATCAATCCGCGCCTGGATATCTTCCTTAAATCTTATATATATACAGTCCTTTATTTCATCTGTCAGGACATCACTGTGCAATAATGTTATTAATTCATCTTCTGTCCCGCCTCCGGCGTTTTCTTTTTCTATTCCTTCTATAGTGTTATTTATTACTTTTTCTATATTCATTCAAAAAGATCCTCTTTTGGCATTAAAAAAGGGCGTACACCGTTAAATGGTGCAAGCCCTGACGCTCTAAACATCCGTTAATTAAAGTGTACACACCTTTGTTAAAAAAGTCTACTTTCTTTTGTCAGATCTAGACTAAAAAAATCCAAAAGCACCCGCGAACGCTAGAATACAAGCCACATAGAAATAAATTTAAAATATTTCAAAAAAACTACTTGACTAGTTTTTTAATGTATAGTATATTATACACACAAGCTAATCAACTAGCTTACACATTCAACTATATACAGTTTCTTCCGGTGTTCGATATGCTAACCACCGCCAAACGGGACATACGCCAATGTTAAACACTAAATAGATACGATGGAATAGTTAATTTTTCGCCCTTGCGGGCTGTACCTTGACAACTACATATATTTTCTATCTGACTTGTTAGGATGTCACAGTCTTAACAGGTATTTAAAAATTGAAACACTATAACGCATTTTTATAAAAGAGAGAGGTTAGAAACATGATTAGAATTTTTATAACAAATTTGGGACTTTATAACGCCGGTGTTCTTTGTGGCGAATGGGTTGACTTGCCCTGTGACGACTTTGGCCCGGTGTATGACCGTATCAAGGTATGCCACGATGATAAAAAGTATTATGACGGCTGTGGCAATCCTTATGAGGAGGTATTCATCACAGATTATGAGACATCATTTGGCCTTGAAATAAGCGAATACCAGAATATTGAGAAACTTAATAAACTCGCTGAGACGCTTGAAGATATTGACGATGAGATAATTGAAGCGCTGCTATATTTCGGTGTTGACTGGGAAAACATCCCCACGGAGGCTGAAAACGTCTATGTGTACGCTGATTGCAAGGATATGACCGATGTAGCCTATGAAATAGTAGAACAGACGGGAATGCTTAAACAAATGTCTGAAAACTTGCGTTCTTACTTTGATTATGAGGCATACGGCCGCGATCTTAACATTGAGGGCAATTTCTATTATAGCAATGGCAACTATTACGAATATGTAGGCTAAGGAGGGACTAAATGAACGCTAAAGAATACGCCTTACAGCATTTTGATATATACGGCTTGTCAGATTATCAAGGCAAGCCAATAACCCAGGCGGATATGCTTGCACTTCTTAACATCTTAGAGTCACAGGATGAAACACTTGAAGACATGCATAATGTAGTCATAAACGGTGAAGATACTTTTTTAGGCATATGGCACACCGGCCCGCTGTACTCTTCCCCCTTTGAGAATGACACGGAATTGTACCATCTTATTATCGAGAATTTTTCTTTTCTGACTGATACACAATTCATTGATTATATTCTTGATTTATGGACAGACTACGAACATGACACAGATTTTATTATCTTCAACGATATGCACGTTTATAAGACATCTGACGGGTATGTAATTGATAATCGCTGCTAAGGGGGAATTATGGACAATAAAGAGTATATCTTACAAAACTATGATAAGTATGGCTTATTAAATCGCCAAAACAAGCCTATAACCCGGCGGGACATGTTGGACTTGTTAAATATCCTTGAGTCACAAAATGAGACTTTAGACTCTTTCCATGACGCGGCATTTAATAGCTATACGGAATTTATGGACATTTACAGGGAAGACTCTTTTGCTGATGACTTAGACACATATCACGCCATACTAAGGAAGTATTCATTTTTCACGGTCAATGAGTTTATTGATTATATTTTAGAGACTATGCAAGAGGAAAACGGCCCGGAATTTATCTATGAGCTTACATATGACTTATATGGTGACCTTGAATTATTCAGAACATCCGACGGATATGTTTTAAAATGCAATATTTGATCTATTTTACGGAGGTATCAAATGAAGAAATATAAATATACAGGTAGACTGGAAAAATTGCTCTACCAGAATAGAGGAGAAATTATTGATTGTATAGAGGGCTGCCTGCTTGACAACCTATTGATTGAGACTAAGCGCGGCTATATGGCCTTGATTGAGACGTATGAAACATGTTGGACATCAAATTATACTTTGTATTTTTCACGCGATTTTGAGCCGATACAGGCTATTTTTGAGGAGGTCAAGCAATGAGAACATTTATATTTGTGAAGAATGAAAAGGACTCTTTTGGAAGGACACACAGAATTATAAAGGGCATGAAGTCAGGCGACTTCTTCCCCTCTTCCGCTATCGCTACAGGCGGCCAATTTGAACACTGTACTTGTATAGAAGTAACAGACTGCTGCCATATTGATTTAGGGATTTTTGAGGGCTAAGGCATGGATAAATATAGCACTCTTCTATCTTCCGTCACTAAACTATTTGACGTGAATGATGACCTTAAGAATGAGCTTAATTCTATTGCGATTGAGCAGCACAACAAGTCCCTGAATGAACTTATTGAGATATGGGCAAAGGACAATTCAAGCCTGAATGATGAGGCATACATTGAGCTTAATCAGGAGCCATACAGCATAACAGATATGCAAGAGTTATATGATTTTGTTTACGGAGGTTGAAAATGTACGACGTATCAAAAGGGAATATAGTAACAGTGATTAAAATTGAGGTTATTGATTTGAAGTAAAGAGAGAGATGGTTAAAGATATGGGAACGATCAATTATTTTACAAGTGATTATATTACAATGGGCATTAATCCACTTAGCAACTATGAGCTTAAGAAAGATGATGCATTTATGGAAGAGATGAAAGAAGATGTAAAGGAGTATGGTGGAACTATTGAACAGGCAATCGATGATTATATCATGCGTACATATGAAGATGATAAGGCCAATATTGAGTATATTCTTAAGGAATACGACTTCTACTATTATCATATCGTTATCAAGCCCGGCTATTATGAAGGTTTTACGATTGACATTGAGAACAATTTCAAGCTGTATCATAATTCCTATATTGACAAAAAGGAAGCCCAGAAAGAAATAACACAGATCAAGAAAATGCTTATTGAGTGCGCCGGTTGCGGACTTGTAGAAGTATCGCCTGGATGGTGTACAAGATATTCAGACTATGAAGGTACATTAAAAGCCATTAATGAGGCTATTAAAGAGATGCGAGACGAATGCTCTACCATTCCCACATGGAATACTTACTATAGAGCAGAAAAAGAATAAGGAGAAAAATAATGAATAAATTTACTATTGAAGTGGAAGCAGACATAGAGATGTCGGAGCTTGAAAGAATTATTGAAAAACTCTTTAATGAGGCGGGACTTGAATGTTATTACTCTATAGAAAAGAATTAATCTGTTGCCTAAATAATGATATAATTAGTTGAATAGTTAATTAAGGGGGATTGATATGTCAAGAAAAGAGAATTTTCGTGCACTACTTAAAAAGCATGGCTATACAAGTCTAGCAAGTTTTTGCGCTGCTAGTGGATTGCACCAAGGTAATTATAATAAGCGTGTCAAGGAAGAGTCTATAAGGGTTGATTTAGACAATCTCTTCCTTCTCGCTGATCTATTACATGAACCTATTGAGGTTATGCTTGAAATTTTTTATCCGGAAGATATGCGATTAAACCGCGAGTCGGTTGAAGAAGGTAAAGAAGAATGATTTTATATAAGAATGTTGACCTGATTGATTTAATTTCAATCATGGAAAAAGGCATATTGCCGCTTGATGAATGTGAAAATAATAATTGGGAAGATGGAAAAAGGGCTGACAACAGGACAGATGTAGTATATCTCTTTTCACCTGCTGCCCCGGAAGTAAAGAATAGCTTTATCAATTACGGACTCGCACTTCTTGAGATTGATATTGAGTCTGCTCAAGAGAATGAACTTACATCATGCGATGTTAATGTTGGGAAGTACATTGAGTATATCACAGATAAGGTATCACCTGAGCAGATTAAGGCTATCTATCTTCCTGAATTTTTGAAGGAAAGAATTATTGAGCGTGATAAAGAGAAAAAGCTGCTGCCTGACTTCCCTGTTACTTGGTGTAAAATGAATTTTTCTGAGTGGGACAAGCCATTCACACCTGAGCGGCTTAAGATTTTTTCGGATACGTCTCCGCTGTCAACTTTCCAGTTTAATTATTTCCGCGGCATTGATGAAAGAAGACACATGATTGATATTGATAAAGACCACATTGTTTATGAGATTAAATGAAAATGAGAATAAAAAGAGAGGTTGAAAACATGAATAATTATGTAAATTTTGAAGCTGAAAACTGTAATGACAAATCCTGGAATGTTATTATCAAGACATTGAGAGATCATCTTCCTGGCTTCTGTGTTCAGTATGGTGCCGACGATCATATGTCTTTTCAGTTTGGCGATGTTGACGTTAGGACTGTACTCGAAAACTATCTCGAATTTAATTATCTTCAGGCATATCCATTCTGTGAACTTAAGAACAGAGTCTATATCTACAAGGATGAGACAAGGTTTGAATTAAATCAAGATCACTATGATTGTATCGTTGATGATTTTAACGAGAATGAAGAAAATCATAACGTTGTAATATACATAAAATAATTGAGAGAAGGTTAAAACATGGCATTTAGAGGACTAAATCTAAACACTAGCTATTCTTTTAATAGCTATCATTATAAATCACAGGACATTGAAAACATCAACAGAATATTTGAGCAGTACGGCCTTAAGGTCAATGATGTCAAGGAAAGTGCACAGGTCGTAAGATATGTTATCAACCTGCCTCTTGACGTAACTCTAAACGGGAAAATCCTACGCGCTAAGAAGGCAATTGAGTCAACCTTAGCTGCTGCCCTGCGCTCCGATAATGTGTCGTACTTCCAGACCGGTGATACGATTGTTATTGAGCGCCAAGGTGCGTTTAACGTCATTCCCTTTGGCAAGCTCTATACATCCGACTTCCACAACATCACAAGCATGACTTCTGTAGTCCTTGGGCAAGACCTAAATGGTAAGCTAATCTATACAGACATAGCCAAGGCTCCGCATATCCTTATCGCTGGAACGACTGGAAGTGGTAAATCTGAGACAATCCATTCTATCATCGCTTCGCTACTGATGCACAACACCTACTCTACGCCCTCATGTTCTGATATCACAAGCACCATCATAAGCATTATTGACATGAAAGGTACTGAGTATACCAAATACAAAGATACATCTATCAATCTTGTAAGCAATGAAAATGACGCTTATTCTCTTCTAGCTGAGCTGTGCGACTCTATGGAGTCTAGGTATGCTTTTCTTGCTGAACATGGCTGTGATGACATTGACGAATATCAATCCAAAGGATATAGACTATCACGAAAGATATGTATCATTGACGAATTTGCTGACCTGATCTTAAAGAACAGGCAGGTTGAGGATTATATCGTAAGACTTGCTCAAAAGGCAAGGGGATGCGGCATACATCTAATCTTAGGCACTCAGTCACCAAGACACGACGTTGTAACAGGTCTTATCAAGGCTAACTTTCCCTTTAGGATTGCCCTTAATACTTCGAGCGCTATGGAGTCTCGCATTATCTTAGACGAGACCGGAGCAGAAAAGCTATTTGGTAAAGGCGACATGCTTATCAAAAAAGGCGGTAACAAGCCTATTCGTGCACAGGGATGCTTTGTATCTGATGAAGACAAGTTGAGCATAGCAAGTATCATTGCTTCAAATAAAGTTTAAAAAAAATATATTGGTTGAAATAGAAGAACGTGCCTTTTCACACGTTCTTTTTTATGCAATGATTTTCTTTATATATTAACATCTACAATGGAAATATCTGAATTACCATCTTTTGAAAATACACCCTTTGAAATATCTATTTCTTCTATTGAGCTTTGCTTAGGCAAATCTTTGTAAGCTTTATCAAAGCAATAGCATTTAATATAATCTTTAGCCATTTTCATTGCATCAGCAAGTCCATAACCTTCTGTTATGCCTTTAAGATCAGGTATTTCAATTAAGTATGTATCTTTTTCATCATTAATCTTTGTAAAAACAACAGGATATTGGATAATCATCTTATGTCCTTTTTTCATATGAATATATCTAAAAAGAAAAAGAACGTGTTAAGCTGCATCCACGTTCTTTTAGCGTATAAATTAACGTTATTCCGTACCCCCCCCGATTAATTTTTGGCATTCATTAAATCCTGCCTCAAATCCTTTTCGGTAGTACTCCATCGCTATCTTCGACTCTAAATCTGTAATCATGTCTGATAATGCTACCAGTTCTCTCTTATCGTCTATTTGTGTTCCGCACTCAATTTCTTTCATCACCATGTCATTAATCATTTCCTCCGTCAGTACTACCTGCTTCATGTAATCCCCTCCTTCATGCATGTATTTGTGTAACTGGACTAGATATATGATTTTCTCTCTTCGTTATAGCACATCTTGTATGCGCTTTATCGTTCTACCCTCATTGAGCGGTGTAATATTAATTATACAATAATTGAGACATTTTGTACAATAGTTTGTGCGTTTTGTTAGAAATTGATCTACGTTATGAGCAATAAAAAAATCCGCTCCTAACCTGCGAAGTCAAGAGCGGACTTTCTTATCCGTTAATATGATTATACCTTATCACCGGTATTTTGCAAACCTCTCATAAAGTCATCTACCGCCTTCCTGAATATGGCATTAGGGGTTGTTCCTGCGTCCTTACAAGCCTTTTTAAACTCTTCTGCGTCTGTTATCTTCATTTTACAACCAAGCACTGTATAATGAGCCAGATTGTATTTATTATCAGCTCGTCTTTTTGCTTCACTTTTAGGCATCACTTACCTCCTATTGAAAAAAATATTATCAGAGGGTATAATAAATTAAACAAGTGGTAGCAGTACCCTTGAAGTTAAGATTGAAAAAAATCGCTCCGAACTTGTCAGGGTAGGGAGCGGTTTTTATTATTTTTTCTTATTCTCTAAAATTCTGAGAACAAGCCCGATTATGTTAATCAAGCAGTTAATGACTGCTACAATAGCTGTTATCAACTTGATATAATCCATATCGGTGCCGTTCCTCCCTATCAATTACCATCAAGGTAACCGCTACCACCTGTAACCATAGTAACATTCCTTACACCGTTTAACAATGCATATCTTGAACAGATTCCTACAATTTACATATTGTGTCTATTGATTTTTTATTTATTGTCTATTATAATGTATCTTACTAAGGAGGAAAGTATGGCTAATTATGGAAAAAATGGATACATTGATTTTTCAAAATTATGGATCATTTTAAAAAGGAAAGAATATAATAAGACTTGGCTTAAAATCAATGGTTTGCACTCTAATACTATTGCTAAACTAGCAAAGAATGAAAACGTCACCTGCGATGTTATAGCAACATTATGCAAGTTGTTAAATTGCCAGCCTGCGGATATTATGGAATATAAAAATACACAAAAATAGATATTGACAATATACACGATAATAGATATAATGTATTTATAAGATACAAGGAAGGAGGCAATATGGACAACATGAATGATAATGAGTTAAAGACAGTTACAATTACTGCTTACATGAATTTGCAAAGATTAAAGGCTTCATCTGATATTCAAAAAGAACTTGCAAATCAAGAGTGTGAGTTAAAAGCAAAACTCGAAGCACTTGGAATTGTAGTTGATAATTTGAAAATTCAATAAAAGTAAAAAGAGGTAATTATAGCTACCTCTTTCTTTTTTACGCTGTTATATATTCAAGAACCTCTTCGATTGATTTACCACTCTTTTCAAGTGCTTTCAAAATCTCATTTGCCTGGATTGTTTTTCTTTTGTCCATAAGCTCTTTTAACTCCTTGGCTAATGCATCATATTCAGCCTGAGCTTTGTCTACTCTCTCTTTTAATTTCTCAATCTTCTGATCTAGCATTTTTGTTGTCATTACCATTTCCTCCATCTGTAAATAAATCTATGATTTTATTTTTCTGCCTATCAAATACCAACTCGTAAAGCATCTTAACTATTCTCCCTTGCATCCTTATAATCTTAATAAATAAAAATGAAATAAGTAAAATATTTAAAGAAATCAAGATTATGGTTATTTCATATTTTTCCATCGTATCTCCTAATTCGTGATTACCGCTTTACATAAAAAACATTGCTTTGCATAATAACTGCTTTGAATCTTTGGCTTTGCTTTTGACCTTTTATTCCTATCTAATAACGCTTTGCATATTTGCTGTGCTTTGTGCTTTTGGCCTTTTTCATTTACATCTACCGCTTTGCATTTTGATAAGCTTTTAGGAACCATTGTTAGAGGTATACAATAACAGGTTTGGTGTTTTGTAGTTACATAGGCTCCTAAAAGCAATATCTGCTAATAATTCGTTCCCACGCTTGCATCTTTTGGCTCTACACTGAATTTGGCGCTTTGCATCCATAATAGTCACGCATTACATAGCAAGCGAGAGGGCTTTACATCTATGGCAAAAGAGCCAATTCTTCAATCGCATCGCTTTGACTTTCCGCAAAATTGACCTTTCTAAAAGTCTTATCAAGCAAGAACATAGGAATATCACGCTTTGCATTTATGAAAATCTCATATTTACCATTAAATGCTTTACATTCATGTAAAATTACATGCTTCTAAAAGTAGTTAGATTAAAACAAGAATCAATCGTCAGCTTTGCATACATACAAATTCACATACTTCTTAAAGGCAAGATTTATCGTATACCATCATTGGCTTTGCATACATGCAAATTTACATACTTCTAAAAGTCGGCGGAATTTCTTCGCTTATGAATCCCGGCTTTGCATACATGCAAATTTACATACTTCTAAAAGTATTGAATCCAGAAGAATTGATTATCGTCAGCTTTGCATACATGCAAATTTACATACTTCTAAAAGATGTATCCAACTTTAAATACATAAACCAGCGCTTTGCATACATGCAAATTTACATACTTCTAAAAGTATTTTCATCTAAGCATGAGGGCGGATGACGCTTTGCATACATGCAAATTTACATACTTCTAAAAGGTCAAATTCATAAGATGCAAGGGATTAAATCCCGGCTGAATACTTATAAAAAGATATACTTTTATGATCCATTCCTATTTCATCGAGTATGCTTTCGACGATGGTGCTGTCTACTAACAAGTTCAAGTACTCTCCATAGGCGTAAATTCCCGAACCAGCTTTCGGTACAATATTATTATTTTGCAATATTCTCTTCTCCATATGTCCTAAGATTGAGCGCCGCCTGCTTATGTACATCAATAACATTCCCACACTCACACTTATATGTCTTTTGATAAGGTTTTAAATCTTTCTTTATCCTGCCGCATTGACTGCATTTCTTGGATGATGGAAATTTCCTGTCTGCTCTTATGAATTGGATTCCTTTGAAATTACTCTTATATTCAAGCTGCCTTGAAAATTCATAAAGTGACTGTTCCTGAATTGCTTTTGCAAGGTATTTATTCTTCATCATGCTCTGAATATTCAGGTCATCAATGCAGATGAATTTAGGATTCTTTTCAACAATCTCTTTTGACGTATTATGGAGATAATTCTTCCGGATATTACTTAGCCTATGATGCATCTTAAGTAATTTTTTCTCATCTTTTATTATGTTCTTTGTCTTAACAAACTCCTCCCCTTCTTTATTCATTTCGTATTTCCTTGATATGCTACGTTGCAATCTTCGTTTTCGTTTCTCTAGGTCTTTGATTGCCTTAGTCTTATTGATATTAGGATAGATACTATCATCAGAGCATACAGCAAGGTTCCTAACTCCTAGATCAACACCTAATCCTTCTTTAGATAAGTTCACATTCTTATCAGGATATTCTATCCCTACGCTTATCCACCAATTAAGACCATCGTAAGTTATCCTCGGATTGCTATGCTTTACATTTATTGGTATCTTGCCATGTTCTGCAAGTCTTACCCAGTTTAATTGTTTTCTGTTTGCCTTCCTGCTAAGAGACAAACAACTTAGCTTTACATGTGTATCGGTAAATTCTATAACCTGGTCTGTCTGAAAGAAACTTGGTTTTGTCTTATTCTTTGATTTATATTTGGGAAATTTCGCTCTCTTCTTAAAAAAGTTTAAATAGGCATCACAGGCATCTTTTATAGCCTTTTGGCATGTTGTGATTGATATTTCATTAAGCCATGCATATTCATCTGTTCTCTTAAGCTCTGTGAGTTCTTTTGCAAGCTCATAATATGATATGAATTTCCCGCCTGCTTTATAATTTTCTTCTTCCCTTGAAAGTGCCCAATTGTATAGAAATCTTGCCGCTCCCGCGTGTTGGAATAGCCTTGTCTTTTGAACGTTGTTAGGAAGAAGCATTACCTTTATTGACTTAATCATTATTAACTCCCATTATCGCAAGGATTAAATCTGCTTTCTGTTTCTTAGTCCAGTTTTCTGCATTTCTTGCTGTCAACCTCTGCACCTCATAAAAATCTTTCTCCGGATCATTATTGTCAATATCAACACCAAGCAAAGTATTTGCATCAACATGAAGCGCAGTAGCAATCTTGGCTAAGGTTTTGCTATTTGGAATACGCTCTCCATTTATATATCTTGTCATCGTAACATACGTTACACCAACTTTTTCAGCAAGTATTCTTATCGTAAATCCATTCAACCATATAAGATTGTGTATGCGTTCTCCCAATTCATTCTTCTTTTCCTTATTTTTAGAACTAAATACTTCTGAAAAACTGATATTGGAATAATCAGTAGGAAATGTAAAAGATTTACCCATTATAGATGATTCAGCAATTAACCCATCTCTTGTTAAAATTTCTAATGCTCCAAGTATAACCAAAACTGAAATATCAAACTCGTAATTGCGTTCATTCTCACGATGGTATCTAAATGGGATTCTTTCATCACCAAAATGTAATGCTGTATCTCCTTTGTATATGATTGGAATCTTTAATTGGAGATTGTAATATTCTTCTAGCTTCTCCCAATCACTCTGTTCAATGAATCGCATAGGATATTCAGTAATCTTATTGCATTTTTCTCTTTCGCCCTGTTTTAATTCTTCATGCACTTCAGGTCTTTCGTAATTGTTATCAAAAACATATTTTAGAGCACCTACGATTTTTAGAGCTTTGGGCTTGTGATTTTGTTTTACGATTTTATAGAAGTACACTTCGGCAGTCATTCCTTCGCCATCAAACAAAATAAAATCTGCTTTGTCCAATTTTCCCATTCGTCTGTGCTTGTTTTCGTTTAATGGAAACCCAGTGGTAACGTATTTATATAAGGCATCTTGTTTAGTCATTTTGCGCTCCATTTGTATTTATGATCTATAGCATAATCAACACATTCTAAAATATCGCTTGTATACATTACTTTCTTCTGTATGTGATAACCCGGAATGCCTTTGTATAATTTATGCTTCATGTGATAATTATCTTTATGTAAAAGAATCATACAAATATTTCTATTATTCTTTGAAATCTCAGTCAGGATTATTATCCAAGTATCAAGCCCTATTGAGAATTTGATTCCATTTTTAAAGCCATCCTCAAACTCATACCCATTATCTTTTATATATTCTTGTATTCTTCTGGTTATATTTTCTTGTGTATATTCAAAACCGTCCATAATCTTTATAAATCATAACTTTATTCCTAAAATCCAATATTGATTCTGTTCATTGCACTCTGTAATGTAGGATTAGTAACATGCACATACAAATTCATAGTAATTGCATAATCTGCATGTCCTAATAATTCCTGTAATGTCCTTGGTTCAACACCAGACTCAATTGCTCTTGTCGCAAAAGTATCACGAAAAGCATGTGTTCCAAAATGCTCAATACCCGTTTCTTCACATATCTTACTTATCTCTCTATCAATAGGCGTAGCCATTAATAACCCACCTCTAGGTGCCTTAAACACTCTATCATCATCAACATTATTAAATGCCTTATTTTTTTCTCGCTGTGAATATAAAACTTCCTTAATTGCATCGTTTAAAGGAATCACTCTTCTTCCATGAAATGTTTTTGTTTCCGTCCCAACAAAATATGAACCATTTGTGGCTCTTGTTAAAGTGCGTTCAATGTGAATTTCATTATTATATATATCGCAAAATTTTAATGCTCCAATTTCTCCAATTCTCATCCCTGTTAGTATTGCGAATTTATATACATTAAAGTATGTGCTATTTTGTGCCTTATCAAAAAACCGCCTAGTTTCTTCAGTTGTTAATGCTCTGTGTATCGTCTCTCGCGCAGCAATCTCCGTATTTTTTAATGGTCTTACCGCACAACATGGATTGTATGTTATATATTGTTCTCGTATTGCATCATGAAAAATATGCGATAAAAAAAATATTTTGTCATTTATAGTTCTGGTACTATTTTTCCTTTTCAAAAGTGCTTTCTGAATTTCTCTGATATCATCTGCTCTTATTTCAGAAAGCCTATAGTCCTTAAATTTTTTTCCATCTATTTTAACATCTGAAATAGTATTGAAATGACAACGCTGTGATCTTAAAGTTGCTTCTTTGACATATCCGCTTCTGTTATCTTGCCATTTTTCAAAAAAATCTCCGATTTTAGGATTCTCAATGTTTTTCTTCTTAAAAATAATTTCTTCTTTCTTTTCTTTGAACTTTTTGTTTAATTCGCTTAATGATGTTGCGCGAACATAATATCTTCTTTTGTTGTATGTAAACGTTCTTTGATAACGACCATCTTTACCTCTTTTACATCTGGTATATATTTCTGACAAATCATCATCTATTACTTCATATCCAACTTCTTGTTCTAATTGGTCTATTTTTTCTATATACTTTTTTTCAAGTGCTTTTCTTGTTTTGGCATATACCGTATATCGTTTCCCTTCAAAAGAAAATGTTTTTGCATAATACCCATCTTTTCGCTTTTTTAAGTTCTTTAGTTCTTTCATCTTTATTTCCTTGTAACACTTATTCTATATATTTTTTTATTATATTAATAACTTTATCCTTCATATATTTCCAAGAAACGCCCTCTACATCCATGATACTGTCACTATAAATGGTATCAGGAAGTCCTTCTATTTCTTTTATCATCTGCTCTACTTCTGTAATCAGTACTACATCAGGTTTTGGTTTAGGTTCGTTTGCTTTTTCTTCCAATAGCTTTTTGACTATATCCCCAACTTCATTATTAAGAAAACCATTACGCTGAATATAATCCTGAAGATATGCTGCCGCCCTTTCTTTCGAGTTTCTTTTTATTATTTCAATCAAGATTCTTTCATTTGGGCTTATCATAGATGGTCTCCTTATATATCTTGTGAATATACTTCTTTTAAGAGCTTACAATATGTATTTACATCATATTTAGATTCTTTGAGTGCATTAGAAGTAAGCTTAAGCAAAAGAGCAATTACCATTCTTGATTTGCCTCTCACGCCGCTTCTTATTGTTTCTTCATCGTCTTTAAGCTCGCCAAAAACAATCGTATGGTCTGCATCATTAAAGTATTGTTCTATATCAGTCATGCTGTCTCCTTTTAAAAGCCCAAATCCTTAAACATCTCATTGAACTTTTCGATATACTCATCTGAATTATTGCAATCTTTGAGTTCATCACCTTTTTCTATGATTGAAACTGTTTTCTTTAAGTGTTTGCAATATTCATCAATCGTATAATTTGTGTCTTGTTTCAAGATATCCCTTACAATCAGGGTAGAAAGGGATAATAAATCGCTTGCCCGCCCACTTATATGAGCAGATACATTTCCTTCTTTGTCTAAATCATAATGTATGCTTGCAGGCGCAGGCTTTATAATATCGCGTAACATTTCTCTTATCTCTTCGATATCCATTATCCGTCTCTCCTTTCTCAGATTCCTAAATCTTTGAACATTTCGCAAAACTTCTCAAAAGATTTGTCTTGGGCATTATCATCCTTATTCCTTTCAAACTCGCAAAACTTTTTCATGATATCAAAGTACTCATCAACAGACTCTCCACATTTATCAATTATATGAAGATTTAGCATGGCAGCTAAAAACTTAATATCTACTCCTCTTCCGCCTATAGACGTTTCAGTACATCCATTTTTATCCAGATCAATATGGATATGTGCAGGTTGTATATTCATTAAATCCTTAAGCATGTTTTCAATAATCATTTTCTTTAAAGCATCAACTTCACTCATTTAATAACTCCTTCCATAAAAATATCACTAAATATGTCCATCATTTCTTTTACTCCACTTCCTTCACCATCTTCTAGTAAAGCGCGTTCTAAGGTTTTGCAATATTTTTCCGATGGATATCCTGTTTCTTTTAATATTTTCTTAGCCAGAACAAGAGATAGAATAAGCATATCGGTGCCTCTCCCAGTCGCACTTACATAAAAACCACCATTGTTAAACCGAGCAGTAGTCTCTGCGTCTTCAAAGTTGAGAATGTCCAATTTAATCATGTTGTTTAAAATTTCTTTACCTAACTTGTCCATTTTTGCCCTCCTGTTCAGTTATTTTTGAAAGTAATGCTTCATCAGCAAGTAAAAGTGCTTTTGTTAATTTAGGATCTATTGTTTTAGCAAAGAAGATTCTCATATTCTGAAGATACTCCCTTGCTTCCTTATATCCCATCTCTTCGTTCATTCTCCACTCTCCCTAAGATGATTTTGCCTACAACTCTTTCAACGTTTCCAAAAGTTACCCAGGTATGGCAATCATGGTTTTCACCGCTCATATATAAATCCCATATAAGCTTATGTTCTTCTTCAGTTATATATTTGCAAGCATCCAAATATTCTTGTGCGCTCATACTGTCCTATTTTCTCCCCTCCCACCAAAAAACACTTCACTCATGTTGATATCTCGTCTTCCGGCGTTGCTTAAATGGACATTTCTTTTCGCGGCATTAGAGCACAAAAAGATTTTGCATATAGAAGGACGCACTGGGTAAATCGTGCATTTTAATTCTTTATTTATGTCGCAAAAAGGACATACCATATCAATAGTGTCTGCACTAAGAAAAAATGACCTGTGCTCTTGCCTTTTTATGTCATGCTCTTTTATGTACTTCTTTATCTCTATGATCTCTTTTTTCATCAGTGGCAAAATATTACTGCAACAATCCCCGCAACCACTACACTTACCATTTATAGTGCAGTCGTATACTCCGTGCTTTGCTTCAAGCACCAAATCTTCAAAACTACCATTTCTTATCATTTCTATTGCCCTTTATTTATTTTCGTCTTTTGTTCTCAAGATAAATTCTTTCATTTTTTGTCCATTATTAACCACAACAACCTGCTCAACCTTTTCAAAGGTTTCGGCATTGGTGACGGTTAATAAAAGCGTATCGCCACAAAATAGCGGAATTTTAACTCCAAGTTCTTTTTCCATTACGTCAATTTTCTTTTTCATTCGCCAAACGCCAATATAATAGCTTACGTTTCCTATCAAATCTGCAAGGCAAAACACTCCACAAAACAAAGAAATAAACCACATTATCCATTTATCTACACTCATTTTTAGTCCTTATTTTTTCTCTTCTTTATTTTGAAAATTTTCTTTCCTTTTTTCTGATTAAAGAGATCCTTTTTCTTGCGTTTAATGCAAGTCCCATATACAGGAACCCAGTCAACTATCACAAGTTCATTAAGCTCCGAACATATGAAGTCGCCCTCACAGATATAAACGCAATTATCACAAGTATCATCACAGACTCTTGCCATTATTCATCCCTCTTTATAGTTTTCCATAAGTCCAAGTATTTTTTGGCTATCCTTATTACTTAGCTCACAACCATTTAATACCTTAGCAAGAAGTGTAAGTTCTTCCGGATTTAATTTAAGGATGCCTCTATTTATCGCTTTTTTATATTCGCTTGGATGAATGCCAAATGGCATCTCAAACTTCTTATCAAACACCCATAAATGATATACATCCGCAGAATCAACTAAGTTCTTTTGTTTTGGATACACTTCGATTGCAGCCCTGTCTTCTCCGAAAAGTTCATTCTTTATCATCATCTTTTCGCTCCAACCGATAGGTCTCATCCCTCCTGTTGCAAGAATTGGCTCTCCTTCCTTATGAGTCTTTGTGATAGTCACATGCTCAACGTTGCCATATTGTTTTGTAAATATCATCCTTGAATGAACTTGATATCCTCTTTCGGGATCTATCCAAGCTCTGTCCATTTCTTTATTCCATTTTCCATGATACAAACCAAACATCTCATGCATTTGTCTTGGTGTGATTGCCTTTATAAAAGCCATTTGCTTATCCCCCTAGCTTATTGTGTCTATGATATCTTCCATCCAATATGGTCTGTTAGGATCATTCCAATCCTTTTCCCATTTTTCTTCAGGATACTGAAATGCAAAACGAATACCATATTTATCTACCATCTTTGCTCTGGCTTCTTCATAAGTGCCTTTTATCTTGACACACTTTCCTTCATGTTCATGACCATATCCAAAAGTTATTATCCACCATTCACCTTTTTCTTCTTTCTTGTATGGCTCAGGTTCATTTACTGTATATGGGATTCCACGTCCATTTTCATGATTGATATGCTTATGAATGCTTTCGATATTGTCATGCAGCATTATATAAATAGTTCTCTTGGTATCTCTATCACAGCAATCATTCCAAAGAATATAGAGTTTTTCTCCTGTTATCCCATTCTGTGACATTCTTCCAAATCCGTCGACTGCTTTATCTAAATCTGTTCCTAATGCTTCACAAAAGAAAGATATGGCACCGATATTATTACCGCAATATTCTTTTGCCATCATAAAAAGAAGTTCATCCATGCCTTACTCCCCTTTTGTTATCTGTATCTTTGCTTTACCGATATTATCAAGCTCAACAATAAAGGTGTCATTATTGATCTGAAGTTCATATCCATCATCGTGTAACATTGTGAAAATTGAATCTTTAAGATGTTGAATCCTGCTCTCTATAAATTCGTCTTCAACATATAGACCAAAGCCATAATATTCATCTATAGCTTTTATAAGTTTATCACCATACCATCCGTACTCTGTCTTTTCAAGACCATTCTCAAGAACTATGCACCAGGACTTAAGAACATCATACATAAGGCTTGAAGAGATGCCTCTTAGGTTTGTTGCTTTTTCGATAGCAAAATCAAGGTCCGCTTTGAGCTGGGCAATTATATTTTCTTCTGTCCACTCTTTAGGAATATATTCTTCTTCCCCTTTATAA
>JAFYHY010000019.1 GCA_017538895.1 Aeriscardovia sp.
CCTTCTTCAGTCCACAAAGTTCTTGGCAAACTCGTAGTTGAACACCGGTCCGTCAAGACAGATATAGGTGTCATTAACCCTGCAGTGCCCGCATTTTCCAAGGCCGCAACACATCTTGCGCTCATGGGACACTGTAATATTAGAATCTTTAAAACCCTTTTTCTGAAGCTCGATTATAGTAAACTTCATCATAGGAGGTGGTCCAACCACTACAGCTTTGGCATTTGCAGGATCCTTAAGAGGCAGTCCCTCGATATATTTTGTTACAAGTCCTATGTTTCCCGTATACCCTTCTGGTGCTCCGTCAACGGTAAGTGTGAGTTTTAACTTCTCATCCCAAGCCTTCAGGTCATCCCTAAAGAGCATATCATCAGGGGATCTGAATCCTGCAATAACATATTTATCCTGAGCATCAGGCATCTCGCTAAGTGCCTGAATAACACCCCTTACAGGAGATACTCCGGTTCCTCCCGCAACAACCACAACTTCTCCGTCTTTATACAGATCAACGTCAAAGCCATTGCCATAAGGTCCACGTAGCAGAAGATTCTGACCCTTATATCTCTCAAATACTTCGTTTGTGACCCTTCCGACTTTTCTGATAGTCAGATCCACAAAGCCATCGCCAATGCCGCTTACAGAGATAGGTGCTTCGCCATATTTGGGAATCGAAACCTCAAAGAACTGTCCGGGTTTAACCTCACCTTTAAAAGCCATTCTAAAGGTGTATTCCTTTCCGGTATGCTTTATAACATCAAGTATTTCAGAGGCAAAAGGAAGATATGGATTCATAGTATTCATGAGTTCACCTCCTTTTTAACCGCGTCGTTTACCTTGTTTATGATATTGGAAAAAGATATGTACTCAGGGCAGATATCATCGCACCTTCCGCAGCCCACGCACATCTGATAACCGAACCTCTTCTTGAAATCCGAAATCTTGTGCAGGACTTTAAATCTCATCCTCTCTCCGTTCTTTCTTCTGTACTGTCCGCCACCTGCAACATCCGTGTATCCGTCCACCATACAGGAGGCAGCTACTCTTCTTCTCTCACCAACTCTTCCATTGTCTGAATAAAAGACATCCTGCATCGTGTAACATGTGCAGGTAGGGCAGACGAAGTTACATCTTCCGCAGTTGATACACCTTGTAGTGTACTCATCCCACAGTTCGTCGGTTATAATCCTGCCCGGTATCTCATCCGGGATTTCAACCTTGACGTCGTTTTCGGTTACAAACCTCGGTGTTACATCTGATTCCTTTATACCTGAGGCAGACTTGAAGAATCCTTCAAAATTCTTATCAAGCACATTTGAATGAATCTCACCATCAATGAGGTCAACAGAAAAAGCGTAACCCTCTTCATACTTATTGGAATCCATGGAAACGCAGAAGCAGTTATCGAAGGACTTGCCGCAGCCAATGAGCACTGTCTTAATGAGATCCCGGCGTCTTTTATAGAACGGGTCTTTTGCCAGACCGTTTTCAAGATATATCTGGTCAAGACGCTTAAGGCCGTTGAGATCACAGCTCCTTCCAAAAATCAACACCGGCTTATCACAAAGATCCGCCTCCTTTACTTCTTCTTCAGTGAAGTACAAAAGAGTCTCTGAAAGAGGTAAAAGAAACTCCTTTGATGCATAGTCTGATTTTTTCTCCAGCTCAATCTCTGATGCATCGCTGATCTCGTCATAGATAACACAGTCAACATCAGTAAATCTCCCTGCACCTTTTTTGAGGACCGGAGCAAAGATCCGGTAGTCCTTAAGAAGGGCACTGACAAGATCAGAAAAGCCCTCCTTTCCAAGTACATAGCCCATAAGAAACCCTCCTAAAAGTTTTTATGTATAGCCTTAAGGCCTTTTACCTTTCCCAAGGAGCATCCTTGAGAAATTCAGAAGTACATAACCAACCAGCATAGATGTCAGGAATATCTGCAGTCCCGACAACTGAGTAAGTGCAAAGCCTGCGCTTTCATTTCCATGTCCGTTTAAGTACGCTGCCATCTTATTTGTTGCCACTGTACCTATTGCCATCGGGAAAGTAAGCCCCGCAAATCCCGGAGTAAAATCAAACGAAAAGAAATCCGGAAGCTTGATGATGATGAATAACAGTGATGCCAAAACGCAGAAATACAAGAAATACAAAAGTGGCTGATTAGGTGATTCATATACATTTAAAAGGCTCACAACGCAGAGGCTGCAGGGCGCCAGCACAACCGGCATGGTGTGATAAACCTGTGGTTTAACAGGGACCTTGATAAGCCTTACTATCATGACAGGGATAAGGACAAGGTAAATGATAATACCGTAAACCGTTATAACCTTTAAGAGCCCTGTCATGTTCATGGCAGCACCTGTAACACAGGCAACCATGATACCGTTATATGTCACAAACCAGCTGGGCACTGTGGTATTCACATCTCTTTTGAGTATCACGTTCCTTGCGGTGAAAATACAG
>JAFYHY010000146.1 GCA_017538895.1 Aeriscardovia sp.
AGGTTCTGCTGAAGACGTGCTTTCTTAATGGCTTCGCCCAACCGATAGGCATGAACGGACTCATCCACCTTGCGTTCAAACTCATCGCGCTTTGGTGTTCCGACTTTACCGAGGTCGCGGTCAAGCACATCCTCGAAATCAATGAATTTCATATCTCCAACCTTTTCCATATTCATTTTTTCTTTTTAAGTTCAAAATACAGTTTGCGAATCTCTTCAGCTTTCGCTATTTCCTTTGAAGGAGTTTTCTGAGTCTTTTTTATGATACCATGTGTCGCTATCACCAGTGTCTCAGCTTCAGTGTCCCAGAAGGCAAACAGCCTATATGCTATTTTATTGAAGAGCGTCCTGAATTCCCAGATTTCTGTTCCATCCAGTTTCTTGAACAGTTCCCTGTTCTGCTCTCCCTTTTGTATTCTACGGATATTGTAGCGAACCTTCTCCCTTGCCTTTTCCGGTATGGACTGGATGAAGCTGTCAGCTTCCGTAGATAATATCAGCCGAAATACCGGCTTTTCTTCAATTTCTTCTTTCATAATGAATTGACGGTGCAAAATTAATAATTTGTTTCCAAATCACGATACAAATACTGCTATTTTTTCGATTTTGAGTGCAAGATTTAACATAATTATGCTCCTCTGCGGTGAAAAGTGGGCTGTCCAGCCAGTTCAAGTGCCATTTTCTTATCCACTACAATCTTTCGACCTATCTGGGTGATGGCTTTCTTGATTCTGCCGCTCTTCTTGATACGGTTGGCTGTTGGCAGGCTGCAATGGAACAACTCTGCTATTCCGGCGATGCCATACACATATTTGTCCTCCTCATTCTCTTGGCTGTCATCAGCCTTTACGTCATTTGCCACTTTAAAGAGCTGGATAAATTCCATACCGCTCATTTCTCCAATTGTCTTTTGCAACAGTTCGTCTGTTATCTGATCCATATATATTATATATAATGTATTATGGGCCTATGGTACATGATAAAGCCTGTTATCCTAATCTTTCCCCAAACTGATGTACCGAAGTGGGGTGGTCTCTTTCAGAGTCCCGGGATGTCTCTTTGGAGACCACTCCCACAAGTTTGGCACGTTACGAAATATTAAAGGGGAAAAATTAAAGTGACTCGTAACGACACTGCAAAGTTAATACAATTATCTCAAATACACTCACTGAATAATGGATAATTTTACAGAGCATCATATCCGTATCAGTGATAAAATGCCTCAGAACTTATTGAATTTCTTCATTGCCTTAGCCTTGATGTCATCAGCAATATCGATATATGGCTTCATGGCTTTGTAGTCGCTGTGACCAGTCCATTTCATGACGACCTGGGCAGGGATGCCAAGGGACAGTGCATTACAGATGAAAGTCCTTCGGCCTGTATGAGTGCCAACCAACTCGTATTTGGGCTGAACCTTGTCTATACGTTCATTTCCCTTATAGTAGGTCTGGCGTATCGGCTCATTGATTTTCGCCATCTTGCATAGTTCGTGGAGGTAATCA
>JAFYHY010000020.1 GCA_017538895.1 Aeriscardovia sp.
TAATATCTTCTATTCATTTTGTAACGTCTTCAATCGGAAGCTGGATCTCAGTCAGCCATTCTTCCTCAGATTCTTTATTCCAGATTCCGTCAATATAACACTCTCTGGCAAGACCTGCTACTGTATATCCGTTCTGGTCTGCATATTTCATAAGAAATGCATAAGCTTCACCGATATTAGCATAAGAGCCCTTATGATAGATGCTCAGAACCTTTGACTCTGGCAGTGTTTTGAACTTAATGTGATCATTTTCTTTTCCGATCGCTTTTACAGCTTCGTTATGCCTGATGCGGATATCAGTTTCCTTATACTCTCCATCAAGATATTCGCAGAACTCGTAGGGTGGATCTGCACACTCCATCCCCGGATTAAGACTTAGGCATTCTTCTCCAACTGCAGGTATCCATTGCATCATGTCCGAATACACCTTTAAAACTGTTTCGGATGTATAAACAATCGTCTCCGGGATCACTTTTTCTGTAACCTGATAGTTCATCTCTTTGTCCTCCAAAATTGATTTTATTATGGAAAGACGGGATTCAATTTGATGCTTTTCTTCGATAAGTGACTTGGATTTTTCCTGCAGGATTTCTTTCACATCTGCACCTGAAAAGATTGCTTTTATTTCCTCTACAGACAGATCGAGCTGCCTGAATGATTTGATTCTTGCAGCGGTTTCAAGCTGAAAGGTATCATAAAACCTGTAATTATTCCATTCGTCAATGTGCACAGGCTTCAGAAGGCCTTCTTTTTCGTAGTACCTTAAGGCTTTGATTGTCAGATGTGATAGCTTTGAAAATTCACTTATCTTCAGCATTTTTAGAATTTCTCCTTTCCACATCTGAAATGTTAAACTATCCCCTAAGGGACGAGTCAATTACTTTTTTCATCACGTCATAACAAAGGTGATCACCATCTTCACTTCAAAGAATCAATCTCATTCTGCAGATTCTGCAGGAATCTTCCTGCATGTGCTCCATCCATCTGCGTATGATGAAATTGGAAGGACAACATCATATGATAGCTAAATAGCGTTTTGGAATAACGTCCCCATACAATGAACGGATTGTTGAATCCACTGTAGATATTCACAGCCCCTTCGATTTCAGTCTCTACAATTGTTGAAGTTCCTATTATCATATGATCTGCTGATAAATCTCTATCCATGCATTTTCCTGCTGTTTCCGTAGTATTTTTCAGGTATTCTTTATTGAACTCTTCGATATCTTCTGAAAACAATAGATCACAAGAATTAACTTCACCATTCTTGTTCTTTACGATAGTGTTCACAGCAATGTCATCATATTGAATCAACTTATCGTCAACCGGAAGTATGTAAAATTCTTTAATTTCTGAAGCAGCTTTACCAATGCAATAATCCATCAGCATATTAAACTTCAGACGTCTTTTTTTACTGACTTTCACAAGATTCGTAACATTGATTTTCTTAAACAGCGTCACCATTGGATTCGGCGCTTTCATCCACAGATAAAATGCCGACTCTCTGCTGGTTTCCTCAGGTTTTATTTCTTTTACCATCTCTCTTATAGTCCTTTACACCTAATTATCTCAACAAACCGGAATTGTTTAACCATTTATGCTGAAAGTTATTCTTCAATATTCTTTATGATGAAGGTGATTGGCTTGACGAAAGCTTGAATTGGGACACCACGCCCGGCGACAACTTTGTCAGCCCGCCTTCATCGTTCTACATTCGATTCAGCAAGTTGGGAAAGTATGCTTCTCCCGTTTAACTAAA
>JAFYHY010000021.1 GCA_017538895.1 Aeriscardovia sp.
AATCTTAGGTCTCATCCGCCAGGGAATGTTGAGCAAGGAGATTGCAAGCACCCTGCACATCAGCATCTTCACTGTGAACAAGCATCGGCAGAATATCCTCGAAAAACTCTCTGTGGATAATTCAATGGAGGCCGTTCAGACGGCATTAGCAATGAAACTGATATAGTATAGCAGAGATATCAACAACAGACGGGAAGCCTAACAAGCAAGCCCCCTCCTAGTCCTCTACGAGATGGGGGGGCTAATGTTGTGAAAGTAGAAAGTACCACCGTGCATGTCACCGTGTAATGTGGGTTTGCCTGCATCCACACTTTCTGTTGCATCCGGAAAAACAGACATAATAATTCTGGACTATTTGTTCCAATTATATAAATAGGTGAGAAGCGAAAATGTTACAAGGGCAGGCCAAAATGGTGTGCAGAGATTCTTCGTCAAACAGCATCTGCTCAAGCATCAAAGGAGTGGGAGTGGTTAAGGCAAAAAGGAGCCTGATGTTTGGCCGTTACGATTATTTTTCGTACCTTTGCGCACAAATTCACAATTATGTATTACATCTGGACGGACGAAAGCGACGCTACGGGAAAGTATTATGCCAACTTTTATGGCGGAATACTTATAAAATCAGAGCACTTGAATGAAGTGCTCGAAAGACTTTCAGCAATTGTGAAAGAGGTAGGCTTGGAGAACGAGGAGATCAAGTGGCAGAAAGAGAATGAGTTTGCTGAGGAGAGATATAAAAAGATTATCGATGTACTGTTTGCCTTGTTGTCAGAAGACAAGGCTAAGCAGCGAGATTTGGTTTTAGGCCTGATCCCATTTGATGAAGAACTGTCAGAGTCGATGATTTCCAGTGCCCTATATGTTGAAGGCGAGAACGCATTGAAAAAGTTATCCTCTGAAGAGGTCAAAGAACTGAGAAGAATTGCCAAAGAAGAATACGATGCCATTCCAGAGGAAGAACATCAGCGTCGTATTGCCGAGCAACATGCAGCAAACCGTGAACGCTATGAAAAGAAAATGATGCGGAAGGGCTACAAGTAGTGTTATATCCGCTTCTGAAATCACTTACTTCAAGAAATCCTCGCGCATAGGAGTGAAGGTATCGATAAGTATACCCGCTTCTAGACAAACGCAACCATGTGGAAGGTTGGGAGCCACGTAATAACCATCACCTGCACGGAGGACTTTCTTCTCCTCACCGATGGTCACCTCAAAACATCCACTGGCCACATATGTACTTTGGGTATGGGGATGTTGATGAAGAGTTCCGATAGCTCCCTGATTGAATTTCACTTTTACCATCATCAAGTGCTCATCGTAGGCCATAATCTGACGAACTATTCCATCACCGGCATATTCCCATTGGATATCAGAAGCTA
Source organism: Aeriscardovia sp. (assembly GCA_017538895.1). Lineage (GTDB taxonomy): Bacteria > Actinomycetota > Actinomycetes > Actinomycetales > Bifidobacteriaceae > RGIG7107. Next base: position 1,380 of record JAFYHY010000021.1, read on the forward strand.
TCTGATAGGTATCACTTTTCTTTTCCATAATCAGAACTTGACGGTAAATTCATCCTTTATGTCTTTGCTCTCTATCTCGTATGCCAACTCCTGACGGAGAGTTTTCTTTTCTTCTTTTTCGGGCATTTCTACAGATACCCTTGCATATTCTTGTTTCATCTATGTTGTATCTAATGTTATGTATATATATTCGGCTTGCAAAAGTACTCAAAATATGGCAGAACAATGCTTGATTTAACGAATTTAGCATAAATCAGACGCTATTTTTGACTAATCAGTTTAGTTTCGTATAGTGTTTTCCCCCGGAATATCCTATAATCAACATCTTCCAAGGTTAGCGAGAATGCAGGTAAAGAAACGGATTCCATTAACTCCTGAATAGTCGCTAATTGGATGTGAGGATCCTTTACCCTGCCCAATGTCACATGTAATCGAAACCCTGAGTCCACGACACAACCAACAGCCTTTATGTCTGAGCGGATATTCTCTATCAGTGAAAGAAAGGACTGAGGTACATCTGTAGCCGTCA
>JAFYHY010000022.1 GCA_017538895.1 Aeriscardovia sp.
AGCAATGCCATGACCATCGGCTGGGGTGGCATCGGGACACTTTGGGGACGCACAGCCCTGACTGTTTATGTCGCAGAGAAGCGTTATACCAAGGAGTTTATGGATAAAGCGGAATACTTTACTGTGATGGCTTTTGACGTGAAGGACAGTAAGGTGCTGAACTACATGGGAACGAAGAGCGGACGCGACGGCGACAAGGCTCAGGCTCTTGGACTTCATACTGCCTATACAGCCAACGGTACGCCATATTATACTGAAGCTACGATGGTGATAGAGTGCAAGATTATGTATGCCGCGCCCTTTGATCACCAGTATTTCAAAAGTGACGCTCCCAAGAATATGTATGCTAACTTCCCTGCTGGTATTCATTCCATGTATATAGGTGAGGTTGTTAACGCCTGGAAGAAATGAGTAAACGGGATTATATTCAGGCAAATAAGGACTGGTTAGAAGCCAAGTCAAAAGAGGAAGGGATTAAGGCTCTTCCTAAGGGAATATATTATAAGGTGTTGGCAGAGGGTGACGCTTCGAGTGCCCAGCCGACGGTTCGCAGTATCATCACAGCCCACTACACAGGTAAGACCATCGACGGCAAGCAGTTTGACAGCAGCCGTGGCGGTGTTCCTCTGGCTTGTAGGCTATGTGACTTGATTGAGGGCTGGATCATTGCCATGCAGCAGATGCATATCGGTGACAAGTGGGAACTATATATCCCTGCAGAGATGGGCTATGGCAAGTTCTCTCAGCCAGGCATTCCCGGTGGTTCAACACTTATCTTTGAAATTGAATTGTTAGGCATCGCATGACGTTACGTGAACTCATTCTTTCCGTAGATTCAGAGCAGTATAGCGATTCTTCGCTATATCAGAAGCTCCGTGAGATAAAACCTGAATATGGCTCCAGCAGGCATATTCAGGTAAAGCTTATCGATGGGAAGATTGCTGTAACCAATGCCCATGTCGGCTCGATGGGTGATATTCTCACTTACCCAATTGACGTTGAACCCGAATTGAAAATATCAAAGGTACAGCTTTTAGATGCCATCCTTCATGAACTTTCCTCCAATGGGTTCAGTGAATCGGAAGAGTCTGATTTCTGGAGCGACTTTGATAATCTTCAAAAAGCAAAAATAGTTCGATGACAGACTTCGATTCTATATGGCGCATTCAGGATGAGATTCGGACGGTGGTCAATACCGTTCTAGGTGAGTGTATCTGGAATCTGGCCTATGATGAGAGGCGTAGTGCTATCGTTCTCGAACTGACATTCTTCCTTGATGAAGATGCTATCAGTAATCTTTGTTGTCAGTTCCCAATACCGGCAGATTATGACGGAGTCGGACCTAAGGGGACTAAGTTCGTATTTTACTTATAACAAAAAAGTTGGTAATAGGTAAACAAATACATATTGCAGTATTTGGGTTGAATCTGCGTAGGGTTTAAGAACGTTAAATACGTTAAATCTTCATGCTTTTGAGGCACCCAAGAATCCCTAATGCCACTTTTTTACCGTTTAATATGTAATTCTTTGAATATCAATGTTTTATATATTCTCTGGTTGTAAATATTTGAAGGCAGTGGTCATCGGTAGCGGATGCGAATATATTGATTATAATGTGTTTGGGGGGTGTTTCTATATGGAAGATGTATATTGTTACGCAAAAATTGTTCCTAATACACATAATGCAGTCTTTGGACTGTCATATGTAGGGTATGCAACTTTACATGTCCTTGATGCATCCCTTCAAGATTATAAAGATAGCAGCACGTGGAGCAAATTTGCCGAAATCGTACCTCTTATAGAATCCGACCCAAAGCCTACAAAGATTGTTGGTGTGAAGAAAGATACATCAAGAAGTGAAATTGATTATTTCTCTCTCAATGGGGAACATCTTTCTACACCTCGTAAGGGTATAAATATTGTTATTATGAGTGATGGAACGGTGTTGAAAAAGATATTTAAGTAATTGAAAGA
>JAFYHY010000147.1 GCA_017538895.1 Aeriscardovia sp.
CACGAGGAGAAGCAACAGCTTCAGACGCAGGTGGATGATGCCTTGCAACAACTTCAGACACAAGCGGACGATGCCTTGCAGCAGGCGCGGGCGATGCTGCCGCAGCGGGCGAACGAGATTTATAGCTCGAAGGTGGGGAACCGCTTGGAGCGCATCATGGCGGAGTTTGAGGCGGCTTATCCTAAGGCTTTGGAGCGGGTGGCCGCTGCCTACCCGGATTTGACGCCAACGGAGCGCAGGATTTTCGTTTTGTCGCATTTGCAGTTCCGCGCGAAGGAGATGGCGGATCTGCTGGGATTGAGCGAAAACACGGTGAACCAATACCGCTATAACCTGCGAAAAAAGACCGAAAACGCCTCGTTTTCGGTGTTTTTGGACTAACAAAAACTTATATTTGGCCGTTGTAACCGATTGATTTTCAAGAGGAGGTAAAAACAAAAAGTTATAATTGGAGTTTTGGTTGGGTTTTTCGTGGTTTTTTGTTATAATTTTGAGGCATCAAAGTTATAACATTATGAATAAGCTAAGACTTTACATTTTGCTTGCGCTCCTGCTGATGGCGGGAGGGGTGACGATGCATGGGCAAACAGAATCCTACTTCACCTATGAAGACCCCAATTTCAGATTCTCTGAGGGAGGGCCATGCCTTGAGGTGGGCAACAATGATAGCGAAAACCACTTTTTCCTTGCGTCGGCATTCGACTTTTCATTTGATTGGTTCGCTTATGAACAAGAGCACAACACTCCAGCAAGAATTCTCAAATTGTCGCCTGATATGGAATTTCTTGGCGAGATGGTCATTGGAGAGGATGGCCGTCGCTCCACCGTCACGGGCATCCATCACGACCCTGAGAACGAAGAACTCTTTCTTGCTGTGGGAAAAATCCACGACAACGACTTGCATTATGACAGGCCTTTTATGATCAGGTTCGATGCCGATTTGAATATTGTATGGCACAAGGAAGTGGAGTTGCCTCATAATTGCTGCAAGTTTTTCTTCAAGCAAAAATCGTTCATGGATAGCCAAAACGACATTGTTTACATGACCGAATTTTACGATTCCAGCAATCCGATGACCCATCCTTATTTGTACTTGAGGCTCTCCTCTGAGGGTGATGTGATGGCCATAGACTCAACACAGACAGCTTTGTTAACTACAGGCGGCATCTTTGAATACCAAGATGGCTCTGGCGATTACGGCGTATGTAATTCTTCAAATGCAAGTATTCAACGCCTGAACCGCAACTTTGAACCCATGGGTCAACGAAATATTCCATATAACATTCATTTTGAGAATGCTGATGAGATCCTTCTTATGAGCCGTTATGATAGATGTTCTGTGTTGTCGATGCCTGACAGTAGTCTTTTCATAGCCGCTGATGGCAATGGTTGGTTCGATCCCGAAGTCGTCCCTGATGCTGCCGTATTGATGAAACTTAGCCCTTCCGACACGTTATTTAATATCTATGTTGACGACTTTGACGGACTCTTTTTATCAGACTGCTACGATGATTATACGGAGACTGTTGCTGAAATCAAAGGATTGGACATTTTGAACGACAACTTGTTCCTTTGCTATGGCATATTGGACTATGAGCCAGGTGGGGGTATGGTGGGGAACTCCGCTTTCTGTGTTACAAAACTGACTACAGGGCTGGATGTAATTTGGCAGCAGGTTTATGATTTCAACAACAGAATCATGCCGCGTTATGTGATGGCTACCCAAGATGGCGGTTGCCTTGTGACAGGGGAAATTGGGACGGGACTTAATGGTGAGGAAGGGATGATGATGTTTGCCGTGAAGATTGACTCGGAAGGGTATCTTGATATTGCGGAAGCAGAAAACCCAGTTCAGAACGGAGAATGCTATCCCAATCCCGGAACGAATGTTCTAAATATC
>JAFYHY010000023.1 GCA_017538895.1 Aeriscardovia sp.
AATCTTAGGTCTCATCCGCCAGGGAATGTTGAGCAAGGAGATTGCAAGCACCCTGCACATCAGCATCTTCACTGTGAACAAGCATCGGCAGAATATCCTCGAAAAACTCTCTGTGGATAATTCAATGGAGGCCGTTCAGACAGCATTAGCAATGAAACTGATATAGTTTTGCAAAGATATATTAAAGTTGAGAAGACTCTTGGGTGAGCATCTTATATTGCTTTTAATGAGAATGCCATATCGAAACTAATCCTCTGTCCGCTGTCAACTAGCAAAGTGGAAACTACCAAATGTGTCTGGACTATGGAAGAAAGGCGTTGGAATACATCTTACGAATAGGGAGAAGGAGTTCCATTTGTGGTGCATATATGCAAATAGCCACAACATTTGCCTTTTTGCAACAGACGGATAGTGCTGCCTTCTATACTGACAAGGCAATACCTTATCTGAAAGATTACAAGAATGTCGTTGGCGAAAACATTCATCCTGACTTTTTTTCAAACATAGGCTACAATTATATGGTAGTCGGGAGGTATGAAGAGGCAAAACAATATTTGGAGCAGTCGCTGATGGTGAAGGTAACGGCTGTCGCTTGCAACTATCTGGCATGGATATATAAAAAGGAGGGGGATGAGGAACAATCTCATCTGTGGTATTTGAAAGCACATGAGATAAAGGATAACTGGCCTAAAGATAAAATTCTGTTTTCTTTACTGCAATATGACATTGCGCATAAGAATATGGAGGGTGCACAAGAGAAACTGAAAAGAATGATGACAATCTCGGACAGCCTCCATAAAGTGCAAATGGACCGTACAATACTTGAGTATCAACATCGGTTTGATGAACAAGCCGCACAGGAGGCTCACCAACGGAAAATGATATGGGTAGGAATCGCTTTGGGCGTTCTGCTGTTTGTCATCGTGCTCTTGGCTCTTTATATCCGCTATCGAAGGGCGAAAGAGCAGGTTGCACTCACCGAGAAGCAGATGCTTATCAACAACTATGTCAATGAGATAGCCCAGTTGAAGAGCCAACAGAACGACACCGACGTCGCGGAACAGATAGAGGAACTGAACGGCAAGATTCGTGAACTGGTGGAACAGAATTCGCCGCGCCTTGTCAGGGGCAAGATGCTATACGATGACATCAAGAAGGACGGCACCACTTCGGGTTGGTCGAACGACGACTACAAATGCTTCATCGACTACTACAAGGCCATCGACTTCCCCGCTTTCTGCCGCATCCAGAAGAAATACGCTCCCAATACCCCCCACAACACCTTCTTCCTCATTCTCTACGAGATGGGCTTGGAAGACAAGGACGTCCGCCGCATCATGGGCATCACCCAAGAGGCCATCCGCTCCACAAGGCACAGAATTCAGCAGAATGGGAAGAAGTGATGTGTCAAGAACACAGAAAGAAGAAGTTGAATTCCCGCAGCACCTGAAGGTCAATACTGTTATTGCTGAATTTCTGTTCCATCGGCTTTTTACTTTGGGTGCAAAGGTATGCATTTCTGTTTAAAAAGGGCAGCGGACATTGCATGAAATCCTATAAGATAAAGATTCATTTCATTGTATTTCACAAGCCAACTTTTTCGTCGTGAATTTCACCTGAATTTCACAAAGAAAAGAAAAAAGAGTTACGAATTTGTCGTAACTCTCTGATTTTCAGCGTGGACCAGCCAGGGCTTGAACCTGGGACCTCCAGATTATGAGTCTCTCCCTTATAGTCTTATTGGACTCTCTATATCAGCATGTTACACATCTCTCTGTAATCTTGCGGTCAACTATAGGTCAACATTTCTAAGAATTACGTCACAAAGATAGCTTTTTTTTATGAGAAAAACAAACGAAAGAAGGGAAAAGTTTGAAAGTGGAAGAAAATAATCATATATCGTCGTTTTCTTACTAATGTCGATTATTCTATTTCCGAATTTGTATGAAAAAGAAAAATGGCACACCGTTTAAGATTTCTCTCTTTGGTGTACCACTTGCTGTTATTAAGGTGTGCGCCATTCCGTTTCGTCTGGCTCAGACATATCTAAGTTGGATTCCTTTTTGAAGTATCTTATGAGGTTGTAGTAAAAAGAATCTTGGTACTCCTTGACTATCGCCCTGTTTATGATCTTGTTCCTTTTGATGAAA
>JAFYHY010000148.1 GCA_017538895.1 Aeriscardovia sp.
GCCTCACCCTCGACACCCTCGCCGAAATCACAGGTGGCCAAATCACCCCCAACGAAGTATTAGGAAATATCTTTAAAAACTTCTGCGTGGGCAAGTAACTGATTATCAACAACTTAGAACAATTTGGATAAACTATTACTAAAGCTCTCATTTTGAGGGCTTTTGTTGTGTTAAGTGTTCTTAATTGCTCTTTGTTATTCCAAGTTATTTTAGCTATTTTTGTACCCTATTTCTACCCCGAGGCTAAAATTGGGGCTGATTTTAGGGGTTTAGATTGTCGACTTTGGTACAAGCGTGAGACACAGTGAGAATGCACTAAAATGTCGCCGATGGTACAATGTGAGACACAGTGAGACACAGTGAGACACAGTGAGACAGAATTTGCTGAACTAAAAGCGTGAGTTTGCGTTTAATTGATATAAAATTATGGAGTATAAGAAGCGTTGTCAATGGTGCGGAGAACCATTTATTGCCCACAAACTTACAACACTTTACTGCTGCAAAGAGTGTTGGGACAAAGCATATCGGGCAAAATTGAGGCAGAATAAACGAGAGGCGCAGAGACTGGAAGTTGAATCTGCGCATCCCGTTGTAGAAAGTATTGGAACCAAGGAGTTTCTTAATCCTACTGAAGCAGCAAAGCTTCTGGGAGTAAGTAGGGCAACCATGTACAGATATATGGAGCAAGGAGTTTTTAAAGTGCTAAGAACTCCAGCCAGAACTATTGTAAGAAGATCAGACATTGAAGCCCTTTTCGACAATCCTCCAGCCTACATCAAGAGAAATAACAATAAACTAAATATGGTTGGTGAGACATACTCCATGCTGGATATCACGAAAAAATACAACATAAGCAAACGAGTTGCAGAAAATAGAATCCGCAAATTCGACATTCTAAAAATCATGCGTGGAAGGAACATCTTTTATAGATGCGAGGATATTCACAAGTATTTTGAGGATTTCACAATAGAACTAGATACAGACTTATACTACAACACTGAAGAGATAATGGATAAATACAATATGACCCATCAGGCTATTGTGGCATTCGCACGTCGTCACGAAATACCAAGGATATACAGAAATCGCGTCACATACTACTCGAAAGCTCACATTGATAGCGTGAAAACAACTGGCAAGAGATTGGATCCGAACTACTATACACGTCAGGAGATCATGTCTAGATATCACTTCAACAAAGAACAAGTCAGTTATTACCTAAACACCTATCATATTGAGAGGAAGAAATGTGGCGCGTTTACGATGATTAACCGTGAAGACTTCGACCGCATTTTAAGGGAAAGAATGAACGGCAGTATTTCTATTGCCGAACTCAATACCAGGATTGACCAAGGCCAGGAGGTAAGAGCTGAAAAGAAAAAAATAGAAGAACCTATCGACATTATACAAATTGACGATGACAGCAACAAGGAAGCTGGCAACAAAAAGATAGATGAAAGCAAAAAGGAAGATAAATGCAAGAACACAAGCCTTGAAGGCTATATGTCAATAGAAGATATCGAGAACCACTACAAACTGAGCAAGGGTTGGGTTCAGTACCTTACACGAAAAATGAAGATTCCTCGTGTTCAGAAAGGCAGGTATCTGTACTATGACAAGAAGATTGTGACAGAAATCTTCAGTAAATATCAGTCATCCGAAGGGATTACCGAATGGTACACAGCGGAGGATATTGAGAAGAAATACAATATGTCGCCACAAGCAAGGGGTAGCTTTACCTGTAAGCATAAAATCCCGAAAAAGAGAGAATCTGGTAAGATATACTATTCTAAACTCCATGTCGATTTTGCCAAGGATCCCTCTTCTCAGTATTCCAAAGACTATTATACTGTAGAACAGATAAAATCCATCTATAATATCACCAGGGACAGGGTGTATTATATCATAAGGCACTACAAGATTCCAAGTATTCGGGACGGCAACTGCCATGTATATTTGAAGTCTGCCATTGACAAACATTTAAACAAGAAAGAAGAATAATGTCGAGTTAGGATGGTATTAGGATGGTGTTAGGATGATGTTATTCTCGTGTTATTTTCAAGTTATAATAAGTTATGATGAAGTTATGGAAAGTTATGATTCTAGTTAGAAAATGGTCTCAGGCATATCATGAATATGCTGGGATTAAGCCTATTTGGAATTATTTTCAAATGATGTCCAAATTATATGCTGCTGACAGATATCAGCACATAATCATCAGTTAATTTTGCAACCAATTTAAAATATTTAGAACTATGCAGATTTGTAAGACTGTTACGTTGAGAACAAAAAAGCTGAAGAACGGAATGCTCTCGTACTATCTGGATTACTATCCCGGACTCCGTGATAATATCACCATGAAGATAGTGCGCCATGAGTTTATCGGGATTTACATCTATCCAGATCCCAAGACGAAGGA
>JAFYHY010000024.1 GCA_017538895.1 Aeriscardovia sp.
CCAGTGTCTGACCAAACCATCCTCGCCCGCAAGTCCGTTTCTGACTGCATGAGGACTGTTGTCAAAATAGTCACAAAGCATTGCAAACCAAACTTCATTGCCTTTGTCGTCAACCCGGTCGTGCCGTGCAGTCTCAAGATTTCTTCTTATATCATCAGATTCTGCCTTAAGATATGCAATATGTATCTGCTTATCACCTATGGCCTTCTTAATATCTCTGTAAAACTCTATGATGGCTTCGTCCTTCATATCCCTAAAGAGTATCATATCCTCAACGATATTTTGAAAAAGAGCACACTCAGTAATCATTGGAGCGCCGTTCCATCTAATGAAACGATTCAAAACAATTTCTTTGAAATGTTCCGGTGACACACGGTTGTTATAAATCTCATATTTTTCCATTTCCTGATAAAAACTCCGGTCATCAGTCCTGATCTTTGTATAACAGACAACAGCATGCTCATCTTCAAAATGGGTTTTTAGTTCAATCTCCGCTCTCAAATAAGGATACTTTTCCAGCGCAGCCTGATAATCTTCCATTCCCATATATGCACACCATGCAAGTTCAATCGGAGAATAATCACCTTCCTCCAGCACTTTACGATCGGGACATTTCTCTGATAAAAGCTTTACAAGGGTGCTTTTACCGCTTCCCTGTATACCTTCAACAAAATATGTCATATTCCGAATTACCCCTTTTGTCATTTAAATCAATCATTTTTGCTTCTTAAGTCACTTTTTTTATTGGTTAAGGAGCAAAAACTAAATTTGCTGTAATATATCCTTAGTCGATAAAACTGGAAGTTATCCCTGCACATGTAACAGATAAAAATCATCCGCATAAATGCGCTCTTCCTGCACATACGGAATCAGGTTTTCCTTATGCCACCGCTGCATTCTGGGTGCAAACCACTCCTGCTTACGCCACTGTTCATAATGAATTCCGAGACAATCTAGCAAGGTAAGAATAAAACAGGCATCTAACACATCGTAACGGATCGTACCGCCTGCATTCCGATATCCTTCTGCCATTTGTTTCCTACACGCCAATGTTCCGCCGATATTTCCAAACAGAACAGCAAGATCATACATCGGATGTCCCATTCCGAAAAACGAAAAATCAATAGGCACAAGTCCATCCTGTGTTTGCAAGATATTCGATGCAGACAGATCACCATGGATCATCTGAAATTCATCCTGCGCGTTTTCCAATACAGCTCCGGCATGGTCACAGCACTTTTGCATGATCAAAGAATACTCGGCGCTTAACCCCAGATTTTCCAGTGCCTGAAATCTCCTTTTCGTGCATTCGCAATGTTGCTTTCCATAGGTTTTTACCGGTGAAACCCGGAATCCCTTTGCCTTCTGATGCAAACGAGCAAGCATCTCACCGATCTGATAACAGATCGCATCATTCAACTCAAGCTTATCTAACGATTCGCCATCCAGCCATTTCGAAACCGTAACATATATACCATTCTGTAACTTTGTAATGAGTTCACCATAACGGTTTTCGACTGCTTCGCGTATCTGCATGCCCTGTTTCTTTAAGTGGGCTTGAAAAGCAAGTTCCGACTTATATATCTCGAAACGTTCAACACCGTCGTAAAAAAACTCTGCTGAAAACCCCTCTGCCGGCTCGTGTATTTGCAGCAAATACTCGTTTCCCACGCGATAGGTCAGATTCTCATTGTGTCTGAGCAATTCTATTTCTGTCGCTGATATATTGTAATGAGCTAACGCTTCTAAAGCCGCTTGCCTGTATTCTGTCGTCATACTATCTCACCTAACACCGCGCGACCTGCTTTACGGATTTCAACAACCCTGAATCCGCCTTCTTCGTAAATCTTTTTGGGTGTATCTCCGTCAGGCCAAATATATATTTTTTCTATTCCGTTCTCTCTACACCATTCCACGTAGCTGTAGAACAGTGCTCGGCCGGCACCGGTTTTTCTGTGTTTTTTTGATACCAGAAGATAATCGACACGGCAGGCTCTCTCGGAAATATGTCCATATAACAGACCTATGATCTTTCCGTTTAATGATGCTGCGAACATCCATGCTTTCGGGTAAGCCAGCGTCTTCTTTGCCACCATGATCTCCCACGGTTCTTCCGCTTCAATAAATACATTTTCTATCTCATCATTCCATTCCGAAATCATGCGTACTTTTATTTCCGAATTGGGGATGATGCGGTTTCTGTCAGACTGAATCATATATTCCTGATCTTCTATCCAACTCTTATATCCCGCCGCAGTAAGTTCATCTTTTATTACATCAAACCAGTTGTCATCCAGCATCGACTGGTAGATGATCGGCCTGCTGCCCTTCGCCTTATAAAACTCGGCAATATCTTTCAGCACTTTCGGAATATCGTGTATTCTGTCTTTATAGATTACAGCATGATTTGAGTCGAAGGAGTCTCTGTTTTCCGTATTATAGAACAGAATACCGTAATCCCGTTCTTCATACTCTGTGAAGATCATCGGGAACAAGTCCTCTTCCACATAACAATCTTGCAAGATATCTCTGATATACGCATCTCTCAGCGTCGAAAGA
>JAFYHY010000149.1 GCA_017538895.1 Aeriscardovia sp.
AATATTACAGTGTCCCATGAGCGCAAGATGTGTTGCGGCCTTGGAAAATGCGGGCACTGCAGGGTTAATGACACCTATATCTGTCTTGACGGACCGGTGTTCAACTACGAGTTTGCCAAGAACTTTGTGGACTGAAGAAGGAGGTAGTAGATGGCTAATCTTGATATAAATGTAGGTAAACTTAAGAAAAATGCTTTCCGCTACTCCAAAGTCCGCGGAGAGACTGCATCCAGAATAAGAATTCCCGGAGGTGTCATTGATGCAAAATCAATGGGCAAAGTTGTTGAGATTGCGGAAAAATACGGCACTGGTGTTATCAACATAACAAACAGACAGGGAATAGAAATTCCCGGCATCAAGCTGACAGATGTCGATAAGGTAAATGCTGAAGTTCAGGAAATAATTGATTCTCTGAGAATTAACCAGCCTGAAAAAGGAAAGGGATATCCTTCATCCGGAACAAGAAACGTTATCGCGTGCCCGGGAGCAAGACTATGTCCCTTTGGCTGTTATGACACCACTGCATTTGCCCAGAAGATGGAGAACAATATCTATCCCAATGACAGGCACGTTAAGATAGCTTTTACAGGATGTTCCAATGACTGCGCCAAAGTACGAATGGCGGATTTTGGTATCATCGGAATGACAGAACCTCAGTATGACAAAGACAGATGCGTAGCCTGTGGAGCCTGTGTCAATTACTGCAAGAGACGTTCTGTCGGAGCTCTTGAGCTTGTAAACGGCAAGGTTGTAAGAGATACAGCTAAGTGCATCGGATGCGGTGTCTGCGTGGCATACTGCCCTACCAGAGCCTGGACCAGAAGCAGGGAGCATTATTTCAGACTCGTGCTTTTGGGGCGTACCGGAAAAAAGAACCCCAGACTTGCCGAGGATTTCATCAAGTGGGCAGACGAAGAAAGTATACTAAAGATGGTAAAGAATACTTATGCCTACATTGAAGAATACATAGATCCCGATGCTGTTGAGCACAAGGAGCATATCGGCTATATTGTGGATAGAACAGGTTTTGAGGAGTTTAAGAAATGGCTTTTTGAAGGAGTGGAACTTGGCCCTAAAGCTGAAGTAAATCAGAGGATTTACTGGGGCGGAAAACATTACGACAAGTATGGCGGTTAAGATATTATGGTAAAGAGGTTACTGGTAGTAGTATCTGCTATTATGGTTGCAGCCACAATTATTTGTGGCTGCACATCTTTTAACGGAAGTCAAAAAGAGACAATTACATATGAAAGGGTTGTTGCGCTGTCGAAGTCTGTGAGTGAGATGTGGCTCCTGGCAGGAGGAAGTCTTGTGGGAGCAACTGAAGATGCCCTGGAACTGGAGGGAATGACGGACGGTGCCCAAATCATAGGTACAGTGTCCAAGCCAAACGTTGAAACGGTTGTATCTCTTAAGCCTGACGCAGTAATGATGACTCTTGACCTGCCATCACATAAGAAGTTCAAAGAAGAACTGGACGGCCTTGGGATCAACGTAGTTACTGTGGATATAGAATCCTTTCAGGACTACGATGAAACAATGAGGGAATTCACAACCATAACCGGTCGGGATGATCTTTATAAAAAGAATGTTACAGAGGTCAAAGAACGGATTGATGCTATACTTAAAGAGTATGATGCAGGTAAAAACTCGGACAAAACATATCTTTTCCTGAGAGTTTCAGCCACCAAGAACAAAGCTATGAAAGACGACTATTTTGGCTGCGAAATAATTGATTCTTTTGGTATTCAGAATATTGCTTACGATAACAGTTCTCTTGATGAGCTGAGTCTTGAGGCGATAACGATATCTGATCCTGACTATATTTTTATTATCTATCAGGGAAAAGAAAAGGAGGCTATGAGCGTATTGGAGGAAGAATTTACTTCTAAAGATGTGTGGAAAAAGCTTACAGCTGTTACAAAGAATCAGGTACACATGCTTCCAAAGGATCTTTTCCAATATAAACCGAATGCAAGATGGGATGAGGCATACAGGTACATATATGAAATCCTCAAATGAAAAAATATGGATGATCACAGGATTATTGCTGCTGATAGCCTGCAGCCTGTTTGGTGTGCTTGCAGGGAATTCATCTGTTGGAACAAAAGACCTTTTATCAGTCCTTTTGGGAAGTACTCAAAGTGATACGGCTACATCGATAATACTGTTTGATATAAGAATTCCAAGGATTTGTGCAGCAATCATCTGCGGAGCTGCGCTTGCTCTATCCGGACTACTAATGCAGGAAGCATTGTCAAATCCATTGGCTTCTCCAAGCATTATGGGAGTTAATAACGGAGCCGGATTTTTTGTGCTCTTATCGGTAGTAATATTTGGACATTCTTTACCTGCGAGAACACTAATGGCCTTTTTAGGTGCCATTGCATCGGCGGGACTGGTATTTGTTATGTCCAGACTGGCAGGAAGCTCTAAGAATATATTGATTCTGTCAGGTGTAGCGGTTTCAGCTCTCATGAGTGCCGGGATTAATTTCTGCATAACAGTCTGGCCTGATACAGTTTATGACAAGACTGCATTTCAGATTGGATCCCTGCAGGGAATACAGGCAGGTCCGCTTGTTGTAACAATAGTGGTGGTTCTGATAACACTGTTTTTTTTGCTGATGATCTCACCTAAGATTGAACTGTTTGCGCTGGGAGATGAAGTGGCGTTCGGGGTGGGACTTCCGGTAAGGACATATAGATTCATGACCATCATGGCGGCGGTGATTCTTGCCGCTACTGTTGTAAGTATATGTGGGCTCATCAGTTTTGTTGGTCTGATAGTACCAAATGCAATCAAAAGAATAGATATTTCATCCTTCAAAAGCAGGATGATTCTAACCATGATATGGGGGAGTAATCTTCTTCTGTTTGGGGATCTTTTTGCAAAAAATATTTCATATCCCTATGAACTCCCTGTGGGTATGCTGATCTCTCTGATCGGAGCGCCATTTTTCATAATTCTTCTTGCGAAAAGACATAGAGGATAAAGGTAAGAATATGGCTCTGGAACTACGAAATATCAGAGCAGGATATGGCTCTGGAACAATAATAGATATTG
>JAFYHY010000150.1 GCA_017538895.1 Aeriscardovia sp.
AGATAGAATGTCATTCTATAATAGAAACGTAACATGGCTGGTGTCTTCCGCTTATAGAAGAAAAACGTGCCAAACGCCAACATTATAGGATAAAGGATTATAATGCCCTTGAAAAGTAAATTGAAAATCTGTTCCATTGTTTTCTGTTTTTGATTTAACTGTTTGATTTCTCTGAATTATCCGATACGTATTCTGACATATCAGATGAATCTTTTGTGGTCACATTCTCCATCTGGCATGTGGCATCATCCTGAGAGGCAACGTGCGTAGCTGACTTGTCTGCATCAGTATCTGGAGGCAAAGTTGCCGAATTGTGGACGGCTCTCATGATACCGAGACAACCCAGGATGTTCAGGCCAAGGACAGCCTTGATCCACAGTGAAGGGTCAAAGACCCAGAGTATAACAATGCAGACGGTAATCCACATCGAGAAGAATGAGTATAATTTCTGATTGTCAGTCATAATCGTATCTGTCCAATTCAAGTTTTAAAATTCCGAATGAAGCTTTCTCTATGATGTACTCAACATCTGTCAGCGTGAGCTTTTCACGTTCAATTCTCTTACGGGCATCAGGATCCTTGCGGACGAGGGCAACAACCCCTCTGCCGATGTCGTACTCCGTGATGTGCCACTTCCTCGTCCGAACAAAGCCGTAGTGCTCTCGATAAGATTGAAGTGTCAGAGTCTTACACATGCATGTCTTCAGTTCCCCGTCCACAAACAGTCTCATGGGTGTCACCTGTTCCGTATCTATCACTTTCAGCCATGTTCGGTAATGTTGAATAACGTCTGCGATTTGATAATATGTCTTCTGGTTCATACATATATCAGGCAACGTATGTTGTCATAGATTGAAGTCGTTCAACATTTCTGCCTGGTCACGTTTATACTTGAATGCTCCCCTCTTCTCATTCAGGCGAAGATCCTGAATGAGGTCTGTACTCATTATTTCAAGTGAGTCATAGATGGTGACCAGCAGGGAGTCCACTTCGCCGGAACCATTTGTAGTTACGTTAACCTTAAACATCCGTTCCGTCGAAGGATTGGAATAGGCACAGCAGGTATGTCCGAAATCCGTTTGCTCCGACGGAACCATATGATACAAGATGATCATCTCCATCTTATCCTCGAACATATCCATGACCTCTTCGAGTGGAAGCGGTTTCTGTACGGAGTATGGCAGGATGGCATAGTCTTCGTACATGGAAACCTCTTCCAGCTGGTTGTTGTTCACAAGTTCAGGAAGGATAAGAGGTGCAAGTCCCTTGAACTTCAGTATTGCTTCGTTTAACATATAATGGTTATGGTTTATAGTGATGAAATATATAATCTTGTGATTTGCATAGGCAGCTGTCGGGCTGTTTCCTTGTCAACAAGTCCGACTGCTGCAAGGTTGTCTATGAGCTGTGAATAATTCTCAGCGATAGACATATACTGCTTGGTCTGCTTTTCCGTCATCATCGTGATTGAAAAGCTGTCCATGGAAAGATATGGCTGAATGACCATCCAGAGGAAGGCATTCACTTTCAGGCCTTCCTTGACTTTCTTTGCTTTCAGTATGTCATTGCATACTGCGGCATTCTGAAGAAGCCGTCTGTCAGTACGCATAGACATGTAAACCATTGTATAACCGCTCTCCAGCTGGCCATTGGAAGCAGAGCGAAATATTTGAGAGCATATTATTTCCGTATTTTTAGTAATACTGCCCAAACCCATGTTCGAGTAATCCGAAATATGCGAAAGGAAAGTACGGAAATGCCTATCTTCAATCTCCAGGTACTTCAGGAGCTGCTGTTTGTCACTTATCTCCTGGCTTTTCGATACCTCCAAAAAGTTGGAGTACTGTCTCAGCAGTTCTGCAGGAGTACCTGTTTTATATGGGGGCTGCTTGTCAAGTCCGGCAAAGAAGGCTTCAGCCTCCTTCTGGACTGTTGCCAGTTCCTTATTGTCTCTATATGGAGAGGTGTGCATCTTCAGGAGTGCGACATCCTTCATGGTCTTTGGCTCTGAACAGGCCAGACGTAGAATCTCAGCCCTGACAGAATCAGTCAAAAGAAAAAACTCCGTCTTCAAATCCGTATGTGCCGAATAATAAGGATCCTTCCTTATATATTTATATACGGTGTCAGACAGTTCATGCCAGTTATTGATGCAATCCTCCAGCTCTTTCGTGGAGCACTGTGGAAGGGCTTTCATACATTTCAGATAATCAGAGTATGCAGAAATCGCATCCTTTGAGTCTTTGAAATCATAGTCTGGCTTTCCACCCGAACAAGCACAGAAAAGAATGGTACATAAAAAAAGCAAGTGAAAGATGAAACTCTGCTGAGTATGCTTTCTTTCACTTGCTTCTCTTTTTTGCATTTGGTTAGCTGTTGTTTTCAGCTTGATTCCCATCTTGGGGAAATAAATCAGTGGTTTCTTTAATACAAGTTGTTTCATACACGAATTTGATTTAATTTGGGTGCAAAGTTACGGATAAAAATCAGATGAAATACCAGATAGTTCAAAAGTTTATATTATTTTATTATTCATACTCACCACAGTATGAAATCAAAAATTATTCAATTTAATGCGCGTGTAAATACATTTATCTTAAACTTCTATAAGAAAGGCGTGAGTATGAATCATGATTAAAGTATAATTACTATATTTGCACAAAAATTAGAGCACATTCATTCACGAACAACAGGAAACTATGGCAAAAATAGGCTATATCATGGTTACTCCGCACTATGACAATCTGGAAGCAGACAGGTCATGGATGAACGAGTATGGATGCATACAAATCATAGAAGAGAGCAAGGAGAATGAGAAGACCCGTCCCCTCTGGAAGAAGCTCATGCTCTCTCTCGGAAGAGGCGACGAAGTGGTTATCGCCAAGTTCAGCAATGCCCTGCGTGGCTCTCGTGAATTGGCAATCTTCCTGGAATTTTGCCGGGTAAAAGTCATTCGCGTCATCAGCATTCGGGACAGGATCGACTCTGGCGACATTCTTTTCCCAGACACAAAGGCATCTGCCATATTGGAAATGTTCGGTTCATTGCCAGACGAAGCCCTTGCCCTGCGAAAAGCTGCAGCCCATGAGACAAAGCTAAAGCAGAAGATGATTCTGTCACCCGATGACATGTCTAAGTTCAAGGAATCGAAGAAAGAGAAAGAGGCTACTATAATAAATATGTATATGGCAGGCTATCCTATCGATGAGATATGGAGGGCATGTGGCTATAAGAGCCGTAGTAGTATCTTCAGGGTGCTCAATGAGAATAACATCACATTAAATCGTGGTAAGCATTCGGGGCCAATCAAGAAATGGAGTGAAAGGAAGAATCCGATTATCAACCGCGACAAACAGGAAAAATCTGAGTAATAATATTAAAAGTAATATATGGCTATCAACAAACAACAACTTGTAAAGGACTACGAAGAGGCATTTGGGCGAAATGCGGCACTTCCTATTGCTTTCTGGCATAGCGATACGCCTATAGCAGAGCCGGAAAAGACTGGAGGCTGCTTCATCCCCGTCTTAGAGGATGCCAGATGTGGCTATCCAGTTAGCTTGGACGCTGAGACCATGCTCTGCGGAGGCGGGAAGTGCTATTGCGGACTGGCTCCACTGCCAGCCTATGTGCCTACTTTCGTTTCCGAGAAGGAGCATTATAAGGCAAGCGCGGAACTGGTGGAAAAGGCTATCAGC
>JAFYHY010000151.1 GCA_017538895.1 Aeriscardovia sp.
AGCGTGATCGTCTCGGGTAGTTCTTCCTGCGGGTTATCCTCCTGACGGTTGGAAACGGTGATGCCATGACGTTCAACATCGATGAGGATGTCAGAATAGTCACCGCTACGCTCATCTACGTTAAGGTCGAGAACCTCGCTGAGCTTAATCAGGGGAATCGTATCACCCTTCTTGCCGATGGTCAGTGCTGCGATGCCATCTTTCAAGCAGTCGTCTTCACGGACAGCCCAGTCGTCATCGACAATGGGATAGGTCATAAACCTATCGCAGTAGTATTTCTTCTTGTCCTCTTCGGTGGCTTCTGCTATCAGCACTCCTTTGAGGTCATAGAACCAGCAGCCAAGGCGGATCACCTTTTGCTCGTGGTCAAGTTCTACCCGTATCTTCTTGCTTTCGTCGTCCGTCATGGTTAGTGATCAGAATTTCACAATGTATTCATCCTTAATATCGGGGTTCTCAACCTCGTATGTCAGCTCATGATGGAGGGATTTCTTATCTTCGTTTTCGGGCATTTCTACTGATACCCTTGCATATTCTTGTATCATATATTTCGTATGTAATTGTTATGTGTACTATAAACTACTTTGCAAATGTAGTCATAATATAGCAGAAACATGCGCGATTTAACTAATTTAGCATAAAAGAGACGTACATTTGATAGCTGGAGTGCAATAATTGAGGATAATTTCGTATTTTTGTGCGCAAATAGACAATTAACAAAAACAGAAGCAACTATGATTAAGATGTATGTGATGCATACCTGCCCAGATTGCGAGTACGTAGAGAAGCAAGTGGTGGGAAATTCAAATTTTGAGGTGATCGACATCGGCAAGCATGTCAGGAACCTGAAACAGTTCATAAAGCTCCGTGACACTAATCCCGCTTTCGATGAAGCAAAAGCCGTGGATGATTTAGGCATTCCATGTTATGTACTGGAAGATGGAACCGTCACGCTCTATTCGAAGGATGTTGGACTGGAGCCAAGGCCACAAGAGGAGGGTGCGGCTTGCAGCATCGACGGAAGAGGGTGCTGAACAAATTCGCCATCAAAAACCGCGAAGCCGAGCAGTCGAAACCAAAAGTCGAAAAGTCGCTGAATGAAGAGGTTGTTATGGTATATTAATCAGTTTGTGAGTCTGTAAGGACAGGTGCCAGTGTGGATGAGAGAGAATATAATCCACACACTGACATACAATCTGCTGATTGCGGTCATCGTCACCAGTATCACAGGGTTGCAGACTCAGGTAAGCATCGCTTGATATGCTGCTATAGCATTCTGGATTGTGTTCACCATCAAATACCACCTTGATTTCGTCTATCTTTTTCAAGGAGAGTGTAGGCACATTTTTGTCGAAGAGGTCCTTAGGCGACCATGTCACCCAATCAACTGCTGCTGGAAGTGTATGTGTTCCGTTGGTTTCTACAGCGACATAGAACCCTGCCAGATGTAGTGCATCAATGAGCACATCGTCTATTTGAAGCGACGGTTCTCCACCTGTCAACACCACAAAGCCGCAATCGCCCCACTGGCTGACGGTCCTTATGATATCGTCTGCCGTCATCTGAGTATGAGCATCGAATTCTGTATCGCAGAAGGGACAACTCAGATTACATCCGCTGAAACGCACAAATACAGCAACCCGCCCCGTATGACGGCCTTCGCCCTGCAGGGAATAGAAAATCTCATTAACCCGATACATCACATCAGATATTTTGCGTCAATGGGAAAGTTATCATCGAAAGCCTGGGCCACATTGCCGAAAGACTCCTCAACGATAGCCTTGTAGCACTGCGGAAATTGGCGTACCACCCATGCTGCAATATTCTCAGCCGTAGGGTTGAAGGGCAGCAGCTCGTTAAGATTGCCGTGGTCCAGATAGTTGTGAATGGTTTTCTTGATGTTAGAATAGTCAATCACCATACCATTCTCATCTACTTCGCTGGAGGCCAGAAAAACGGTGATTGTCCAGTTATGACCGTGAAGACGGCTACACTTGCTGTCGTAAGGCAGCGTTAATTGGTGGCTACCAGCCACATCCATTTTCTTGGAAATACAGTAAATCATAATCTAAAAGCTTCCATCGCCAAAGGCGGATGGGTAGGGAAAAATCCTATTTTTTCAGTTATTTGCAATATTGCGGCTGCAAAGGTAATCATAATAATGTGAAAAAGAGCATGATTTAACTATTTTAGCATAAAAAACAAATGTTCATTTGATCACAGGTTTATCTCTTTAACTTACGCTCGTCATC
>JAFYHY010000152.1 GCA_017538895.1 Aeriscardovia sp.
AACTCCAAATCCTGAATCTTCCCATCTTAATGAATACAAAGAGATTGAGCCGGGCCTTTATTATAGATTTGATAGGAAATTTATCCCTCCACATTGAATAGACGCTAAATTCGAATTCCCAGTTGAAATCCAAATAAAAGTTGATAATATTTTCAGCTTTTTCAATAAATCGCTATAAATCAAGCATTTGAAAAATGTTTGATTTGGAGCGAAACAATAACAATCCATCGGTCTCGTAGAGATCGATGCTTGTGAGACTCATATAAATCCTCGGTAAACAAACTTCCCAAAGCGGACATCTGTAGTCAGTGCCGCAAGTATCTGCATTAGGTTACTGAGGCGGGAGGTACAAACTTTAACAAGCGGACTCCAAAGCCGCATTCGAATTTAAGTACTCTCTCCCAAGGGAAGTCTGTTTACCAGACAGGATTTCAATTGCATTATGAGACATAGCAGTTGACATAAGGTTGCTGATGCTTCATAACGAAGTAAATACGATTGACCAGACGTCGCGCAATCTTAATGATCGCTTTGCTTGGTTTCATCTTCCGGCAATACTCAACAAATGCAGAGGACAGAACAGGGTCCTTTCGTGATGCCACCCATGCGGCCTCTACAATCAGCCATCTCAATTTGGCATGACGACGAACGGTGATATTGCCGGTTCCATCATGCTCGCCACTTGAATAGCACATCGGGACGATGCCTACATAGGAGGCGAAATGAGCAGCATCCTTGAAACGAGCGATGTCATCCACTTCTGAGATTATCGTCAAACCAGCCAGTTGTCCGATTCCAGGAACACTCATCAAATACCGGAGAGGCTCTTCAAAGCGTTCTGTCCTTGACAATAGACGAAGTTCTTTCATCATCTTGAGCTGCTGGGCACGAAGATCTTCATATTGGGCGATCAATAAATCAAGTGTCTTCCTCCCGTAATCAGTCTCCAGATCCAAACGTTTCAACCATAGGACAAACTTATTGGTCCACGTACACCCTGGGCGTTGAAACTCTTCAGGAATATCAAATCCCAAATACCTTAGGTGAGCCTTAATCCTATTCTTATGGCGAGTCTGATCTTTCGTCAATGAGTCTCTCAATCTTATCAAAGAGCGTATCTCTGTCGCAAGACTGTCAGGAACATATATCCCTTTCAGTTCACCAGAACGTAAACTTCTGGCGAGCTTGCCACTATCTATAGCGTCAGTCTTCCTCAGCCTCTCACCAGCCATTGTTGGAACATCTGCAGGGTTCACAACTATGTTGTTTATCCCCAGATTGTGCAGTTCCCAGTGTATCCAGAAACCGCAGAAACCGGCCTCGTAGACCGAGTAATACTCCGCGTCCGGATAGGTGTTGGTCAGAAACTTGTTCAATGCAGCAGGGCTGGGATCCTGCGTGAACTTCTTTAAAACAGCCTGCTCTGACAGGACAGTTACCGACCAACTCCTTAGATGTACGTCTAATCCGACAAAAATCTTTTGACCTTTGAAGGAAAAAGGTTTACTTTGTGTACTCATAGCTACTGTGTTTTTGATTACATGTTGTGCTTTATAAATGTAGCCAAAAATATCAGTAGCTTTTATTTCATATGAAAAACTTCTCGGGGGTCTGCCAAGCGGCAGGGGCCGACAAGCCCCTGAGAGCGTTCTTCATTTGGATTACAAACATAGTTACTTTATCGGGTAGCATCGGGGCGCATCCGGCCGATTCTACCTTATCACCACCGATGAGATGTTGAATGACATATATGTACGTCCCACGTAATGAGGGACATATTTGCCATTTGTGACATGTGCCAAATCAGAGATAAAGATCGTAAATGGCGGTAGATATAATAGAGAAATAGGACAAACT
>JAFYHY010000153.1 GCA_017538895.1 Aeriscardovia sp.
CTGCGTGACTATGTAGAAGCGGACTTTGAGGCATATTATAAATTAAAAACAGATGATCGGACGATGTACTATATGCAGGACATCAAGCTGGATGATCGCGAAACGGCTCGAGTCGAGTTTGAGGATTTGCTTTCTGACATGAAAAATATCCATCGTAAGTATTATTTTTTTCATATATAAGTCCTCGTTTAAATTCCCGTTTGTTGTTCTAAGTTATACTGGAAGATAATCTTCTGGTACAACATCCAATCAGTCATCTCATAAACTGGTGTTTTTGATGTTTAATGTAATTCAAATCGAACTTATACGAGAATCACACCCACTCAAAGTTTTCTTTCCCAGCTCCAAGTTCAAAATGATACTTAACAAGTCCGGTATCCACTCCTGTAAAGATACCATTATCGCAAGATATGGATACTTTGCTTTTGGATCCGCTGATAATAAATGCCTGCTTTGCCAGAGCAGTTGGTGCTAAAAGTGCTGCTTCAATGCCATCCTTAAACCACTGAGGAGCTTCTCCGTCATATGAACTGACCTGCTCCGCTGTCTTTGTTTTATGCGGAACACCTTGTGTTTGACCATAGCCGACAGCAATGATTCCTACCGGCTTTGCACCCTCGGATTTATCCTGTGCTCCTTTCCTGTTATATGTACCGCCAACCCACCATGTATTCAGACCAAGCGTCTGCGCATAGAGCATCAGATCAGCACCACAGTATCCACACAGTTCATCCGCACCATCAGGGCCAGCCATAATAAAGAAATTGTTAACACCCTTAGCAAGGAGCAACTTGATTACTCCGGGAACAGCACTGCCGTCATTTGTCATCAGTCTAATGGAAAGGCCATATTGCTCATTGTTTTCCCTTACACGATTATTCAATTTTTCAACGATATCCTCTGGGATTGGCTGATCCATGTATTTGCGAACCATGTGTCGTTCCCTCATCGCTTGCTTTATATCCATGTAATTTACTCCTTTCACCTTATTGCCTATTTATAAGAGAAATGAATATCGCTACAAATTACGGATTTGTTGTTCTATATTATCCTGAAAGTTAATCTGTTTAGAAAAATTGCGATTTTTCTAAACAAGCTTTATCTATTCAAAGGTTTCATACTTCTTTCAAGCACGCCTGTTAGATATGCTATCGTCATGCCGTAATTTGTTATTGCGATGTTGTGCTTCTTAGCTGCTTCGATACGCGCTTTCATTTCTTTCTCGTTTAACATACAGCCACCGCAGTGAATGATGACTTTGTATTTATCGAGGTCGTCGGGATATTCTGTTCCCTGCGTAAAATCAATCTGCACATTGGCTTTTTTACGAAGCATGGCGGGAATCTTTTCTGTGCCGATATCTCCGCACTGTCTGTGATGCGTACAGCCTTCGGCTATGAGCACATAATCTCCGTCCTTGAGGCTCTCAACCGCCTTGATTCCGTCGAGCTGATAATCAAGCTCACCCTTATATCTTGCAAAAAGAATCGAGAATGATGTAAGCGGAATTTCCTCGGGAACAATTGCCGCAACCTTCTTAAAAGCCTGGCTGTCCGTGATGACAAGCTTTGCATCTTTGCCGTATCTTTCAATAACATCCGAAAGTTCGCTGTCACGGCAGACAATAGGAACTGCACCATGGTCCAATAGGTCTCTGATGGTCTGCTGCTGCGGTAAGATAAGTCTTCCTTTGGGTGCTGCCTTGTCAATCGGAACCACCAGTATAACAAGGTCGTTCGGCTCAATTAAATCACCTACAAGTACCTTATCGTCCTTTGTATCATTAAGGAGTTTTGCGATTGTTTCCTTAAGTTCGAAAATGCCTTCTCCGGTTACCGCACTTACCGAAAGCGTTGCGGATA
>JAFYHY010000154.1 GCA_017538895.1 Aeriscardovia sp.
CTCTCTGATGGGACCATAGTAGAAACTGATATGATAGTATTATACAGTGTAGACAATGCTCAGGAGGTACTTTGGGAAGAGTCCTTGCATCAGTGGCAGTATCATAATAATATTCTTAATGGCGCAAGGCAAACCTCAACAATAGTAGCGTGCGAGGAGGTGCAGGCAGACATTATTCAAGCTCTTGTGGGATATGCTGAAGGGACAAGATGGACTTCAATAACTGGGAGGGCCGCAAGTGATAGTGGCTTCAGAGAAATGGCTGAAAGGGCTTTTAATAAAGAGACGGGATTTTACGACACGGATATAATAATGGAGTATATTAATAGTTCTCAAGGTATAATAACTGATAAAGACTGGAATTATAATTGGGAATGCGTGTTGAATATGTTTGTTGGCCAACCTTTTAGTCAGACAAACGGTAACAATGGCTATTAATAAATAGGAATAAGATAATGAGAACTATAAAGTGTTTGTATGCAATATCGGTTCTTGTAGTTGTAGTACTCACGAGTTGTGCATATAGGCCCAAGGTAATAGTTGAATCCGAGTCTATTGTCGTAGAATCTCATATTGATTCTTCATACCTCGGAAATACGCTTGTTTACGAAGTGCATCTTGCTTCTTTTGATGAAGATAACTGTCCACGATCAAGTCAAGATGAGGAATTGGCGCAAGTAACTGCCTCGCTAGGAAACAACGATGATGATCTAGAGAATTATTATTTAACAAGGAAGGTCATTCGTCAGAAGTATCGCGATTTATGGAAACCCGTTGCAGATTCTCTTTCGAAGAATTATGATACCAATCGAAAGACGATGGAATCCATCCTTTTCCGGCAGGTTCAACCATTTTTTGATTCCTTGAAAGTTGATGATTTGCACTACTACCTTTCCGTTAAGAGCGACGGAACAATCTTGGATTTTACTTTTTATGTGCATAATCAGCCTCACGATGTCCCTTGTTCTGTCTTATCTGAAAGTGTCTGCATAAGCATATTCGAGCAGATAAGGGATTCGGTAATAGCTCCAATATGGGATGGCAAGTATTTCTATTGGGCAATCATTTAACAGAGAGTAAGTCCGTTTGTTCTTCAAACCATATTATCTTACTTGGTATTTTTATTTTGGATGCCATTATAATGGCATCCAATTAATCTTTTTTTCTTGAAAACAATCAATAATGTCCTGTTGTCGGGTAGTTATGCCCGTGGTACGAACACAGCGAATTCTGATATGGATTTCATTATTATATCAGATAATGCTAGTTCTTTTCATTGTGAATCGTTGTATAAGGAGACAGGTGAAGTTCAACAGATTTTTTTCCCAAAAACCAAGATTCATCGAATGGTACTTGAAAAATCCTACGAGTATAATGGAGTGGTGGTTTCCATGTTAAAATCATGCGTTGTTCTCTCGGATGATGATAGTTTTGCGAATCGCTTAACTACATATGTGGATAATATGCCTCATCAACGGCCAGGAGAGGAAGCCGTGAACTCGTATTTGAACATGTTGAGGAACAACATCTCTTATTTAAAATGTGCTGATGATAAACTTGAAAAAGATCTTATTGTCTCTACGATTTTTGTTCTTCTTTCTCATATCCTTGCCTACAATTTCATAACAGGGACAAAACATTGTATTCGTATACTTAAGGGGTCTCCATATTATCAACCATTTCTTGAGTTGATGGAAGACTATAAGATTAAGAGTGACGAAGCGGCTGTTATTTCATTCTCGGAGAAGGTGATCAAGAGTTTCTTGCAAGATGTCACTTCAACGGGAACTGCCCTAAACAATGTATTGGTGAACAAATCGTTTGTCATATTCTTCCCTCATAAAAAGATATCCGACAACGGAATGTTAAAGTTAATTGAGTCGATTGTCAATATTACGAAGGATTGTATTGTCTTTGCATTCCAACAAGATAAATGGCAGGCAATGAATGAGGGTATTTACATTCGCGTAAAGGTGGTCGATGGACTTACTAGACAAGTTTTACGAAAAATTGTAAAATTTGATGCCTCTGTGTCATTAAGCAGGCTCTCGCTTGGAATTGAAATGTCCTGTCCGTATTATACATCATTCAATTCTGGTGTATTCTTTGGCGGACAAGAGGTGTTGGATCGTCTTTCTCCATCTTTTGCTGCTATTTGGTCATCATATTTTCAACAATTCAAACGATTGAAACACGAAAAGCTAGAACAATATATCTTCCTGGCGGGTATATATCTGATTCAAGAATTATCAAATGCCTATACTAATGAGATAAAGAAGGATAAATCCCAATTCTATTCTATCGTAGCCTGGTTGCTTCTTCCAGACGTTGTAAACCCTAACGGATACTGTAACCTTGAGCAAATAAATCGATTGAAAGATGATGCTTTGTTGATTTACTCTAGACAATATGAAGAATCTGGAAATGCTGTAAAATGCTCGTACGAAGAAGCTTTAGTTAATCATCGTTTTGAGGAGATGGAAGATGCAGTCAATCTCCTTATCAAGACTGTATCATCTATCAAACCGGAGGCGTTGTCGTATCCAGATATTTATCCTTTCAAAACGAATTCTGACATATTTTACTCTGAAATATGCCAACATTGCCTTTCGATTCTGCAACTGACAAACGAAGAAAAACTTGGTATTATTTTCAATGCCGCCAGACTGCAAGGAATATGTTTAGAAGAATCCCTCTAACAAAACAGATTGAAAAGAAAGACTGCGGGCCCGCCTGCCTTCATATGATTTGCCGTTATTATGGTGAATACATTGATTTTGAGGAGATTAGAAGGCTGTCCGGGGTTGGGATGAATGGCGTAAATGCACAAGATATTATCTATGTAGCAGAAAAGTTGGGCCTTAGGAGTAATCTTTATTCTCTTGATTATGATGAATTAAAAGAATTGATGCCCTTGCCATGCTTGGTACACTGGGATGGCAATCATTTTGTCGTGGTCTATAAAGTTACTAAGAATAAAGTTTATGTGGCGGATCCCGCGAAGGGTTATGTTTCTTTTTCCCCCGTCGAGTTCAAATCGCATTGGTTTAAGGAAGAAGGACGCAAGAAGGATGAGGAAAAGGGATATTGTATTGGATGTGAGCCAACAATCGAATTCAAGAAAACCCTATCTAGTCAAAAACCAAATGGCTTAGAGGCGTGGAACTATTTGCGCGCATACATCGCTCCATATAGAATTCAGATTGTGCAGATTGCGTTTCTTTTGGTTTTGATAACTATTCTGTCGGCGCTAATTCCTATTATTACTCAGTCCATCATCGACTCAGGCATAACAAGGCAAGATCACAAATATATTGATATCATGTTGATTGGGAGTATATCCTTGGGCGCTGGAATAGCAATGGGCAAGTGGCTTCAACAATCGATATGTTTGTACTTTGCCGTCAGGGTAAAAATAAGTCTCATGGCTGACTATATATCCAGGTTGTTTAAAATGACCTTGTCTTTTTTTGAGAGCCGCACAATAGGAACGATACTGCAACGTAATTATGATTTTGATCGAATTGAGAGCTTTTTGCTTAATTCGTTGTTCTTTTTTATATTATCAGTATCAAGTCTGGCGGTTTTTGGAGTGTTACTATTCATATATAATAAAGTATTGTTTTGGATTTTCACTTTTTTTTCTCTTTCCTATTGTGGTTGGGTGTTGCTGTTCTGGGCGGTGAGAAAAAAGATGGATATAAAGTTTTATACGTATTTGGCTGATAATGAGAGCAGATGGATTGAGTTCGTATCAAATGTAATTGACGTAAAGAATTATTCATATGGTTATGAGCAGCGGAAGAAATGGGAGAAGACACAAACACGCCTTTTCAAGACACGCATTAAACTGCTCAATGTTGACCAGTTGCAGAATGTTGGAACCAATCTTATTGCATCGATAAGAGATGCGATATTAATTTTTGTTTCTGCTGAGGCTGTGATTCGTGGCGATATGTCACTTGGAATGCTAGGAGCAGTATTGTTCATTGTTGGACAACTAAAAGGGCCCTTGGATGGAATTGTCGGTTTCATCGTTTCTTGGCAATTGTTCCAAATTAGTTTTTCTAGGGTATCTGACGTGTTCAAGGCTAAGGCTGAATCAGAATCGGTTAGTTCCAACGATGAAATGCTTTCTTTTGATGATTCGCTAACTCTAAAAGGAATCACATTCAAATATTCGCCCGGAGGGCCATCAGTTCTTAATAGCATTAATTTTACTTTCCCTTCAAAAAGCACAACTGCTCTTGTCGGTGCCAGTGGTTCTGGGAAATCTACGCTAATTAAGATACTTTCCTGCCTTTATGAACCAAACCTTGGAAATGTATGTCTTGGAAATCTCCGTTTGAATTCTTTGGCAATTCAATCTTGGCGAAATCATATTGGAGTTCTAACTCAAGAAAGTTCGCTGGTTAAAGATACAATAGCCAACAATATTTCATTTGGTCGGGAATTTGATCAAGAAAAGGTCAAGGAGGCGGTGAGAATTGCTAACGTAAAATGGGAAATAGAGTCAATGCCTCTTGGATACGAGACTGTTATAGGTGAGAACGGACGAGGAGTCAGTGAGGGGCAAAAGCAGAGAATACTATTGGCAAGAGCAGTATATGATAGGCCGGCCTTTTTGTTTTTAGATGAGATGACTAGTTCTCTGGACGCCAGGAATGAAAATATGATTATGGCATCTCTTAGAGAGAATCTACCCGATACTACAATAATAATTGCGGCTCACCGGCTTTCTACAATTAGGATGTCCGACTATATTTGCGTTTTAAAGTCAGGCTATCTCGTTGAAAGTGGCACGCATGAAAGACTGCTTGCCAATAGGAGGGAGTACTTCAATTTATGTAAATCTCAACTCGTTCAAGATGGGCAAGAATAGTAAATTAGAAGGATTATCTGAAGAGACTCAAGACTTGTTTGGCAGGGTTCCAGATGACTTTAATACAAAACTGACCATAATTGCTGCCGTTGTCCTTCTCGCTCTTGTGTCTGCTTGCATTTTCATTAAGTCACCAGATATTGTCATATCAGAAGTAAGAATCGCCGGCAAAATTCCACCACAGGTCCTAAGATCTAAAACTTCCGGAAAGATATCGCTTCTGGTAGATAACCTTCCCAAACACTGTCGAGCGGGAGACTATATTGCATGTATTGATAATCCAGCAAATGCAGAAGACATCAGAACTCTTAAACAAACTCTCTCTTCCGAAATCTCTTTTGACAATAATTCTTTTGATCTCCCAGATTGCAGGACTTTGTCTTTGGGAGAATTGACTTCGTCTTTTTTTTCTCTCGAGAGGGCCTTGTTGAATTATAAGAATCTGACCAGCTTGGATAATCAATATGAGTTTGAGATGGTCTCCCTTCAAAATCAGATAGCCAAGGATTCCATTACTCTGCAGTATTATGAACAACTATTGGATAAAAACGAATTGTTGTTATCCATGAAAAGTAAGGAATATGCTGTCGACTCTGTCCTTTTATCAAGGAAAGCTTTGCTTGAAACAGAGAAAAATCATTCATTGGCTGAGTATATAAGAATACAAAAAGAGGTGTTGTCGGACATAAACACCCTCAGTATTACGCGGCAAGATATTATTAATTGTAGGTCAAAGTTGAAGGAACTTATTTGGCAGTATGATCAAGATAAAAAGAAAGCATATTATGATATGCTGAATTCTTATAATATTCTGATGTCAGAGATAAAGCAATGGGAAAATATGTATGTTTTCTCTGTGGATGTTGATGGGGTCGTGGAATATGCAAACTTGATTGCCGACAATACTTTTATTACTGCAGGTGAACCTGTTTTTACTCTGATTGTCGAGGATAATGAATACTATGGAACTGCCTTGCTTCCACATGATGGAGCCGGGAATGTTTCAATTGGACAAGATGTAAATATCAAGGTATCTGCCTATCCATTTGAAGAACATGGATTGTTAAAAGGCAGGGTGACGGGCGTGTCAAAGAACTATATTGCGGATGGAGGTTACCTTGTGTATATTCAGCTTCCGTCCGGACTAAAAAGCACGAATGGGGAACTCTTCTCCTTTGCAGAAGCCATGACTGGACGTGCGGAAATAATAACAGAGGAAAAGAGATTAATTGAGAAACTATTACGGCATGTTTATATGATCTTGTCAAATTCCCCTTCCGATGAATAGAATAACACTGATACTGATTTTCTTTTGCGCCATTTCGTTTTTATCTTATGGGCAAAATACAAACAGTTTTTCTTTGGATTATTTTTTAGCATTGTATAATCAATCAAACAGTTATGCCCAAATAGAATCCGATTCCCTTGTTTTTGTTAACAATCAGAGACTGTTCAAAATACAGACACTTCCGTCTTTATACATGTCCGCAACAGCCCCATATTTGAACAATAGCATTTCACCTGTTACTCAGCCAGATGGTAGTGACAGTTTCATCAATAGGTTCTATGCCAATTCGAACTTGTCGTTGACTCTTTCTCAACTTGTTCCTTTTACGGGAGGAACTGTGACAGTATCATCGTCAATGGTCAGGCTTGATAATTTTTCCCCATCTCGAAAAGCATCTTATAACCTTAATTTGTTCAACGTTTCATATCGTCAAAACTTGTCTGGATATAATTCATATAAATGGGAGAAAAGACAGAATACGGCGGAAGAACAGTTAAGGAAATATGAATTTATTCGTGCGAAGGAGAAGGCCTTTGCAGAAATTACTTCTCTTTTCCTAAATCTTTATGCTGCCCAAGAAGAATACCGGATACTCAAAGAATCGTCTTTCCTGGCTGAGTATATCTACAATAAAGCAAAGGCTTTCTATGATTATGGACGACTTGCAGAAGAAGAATTGCTTGATGCGGAGATTGATTACAGAATGTCTGTCTTAAGAATGACAATGGATGATATTGACCAGGCACGAGATCGGCTCATTGCTTTTCTTAATCTTCAGGATGACAGTACA
The DNA here is from genome assembly GCA_017538895.1 of Aeriscardovia sp. Classification (GTDB taxonomy): domain Bacteria; phylum Actinomycetota; class Actinomycetes; order Actinomycetales; family Bifidobacteriaceae; genus RGIG7107. The sequence continues at coordinate 6,961 of JAFYHY010000154.1, forward strand.
TTCTTTGTCGAATATGATATGGAAGAATTGGTGAAGATGCCTTTTATCATTGATGAATCTCTATTGGCAGAAAGGACGGCATTATATTCTTTGGAGTTAAATCGGCGTGTCTCGTCTTTAAGTGATGAATTTGCATTAAGGAGGCTAAAAAACGCAGATGCTCCTTCTGTGTCAATCGTTATAGGGTCTGGATTGAATTCTCAGTCAGATCAATTTGAAAAATTGTTTGGCCCTTATTATTCTCAGATGAATGTTTCCCTCTCTCTCTCTGTTCCTATCCTAAACTGGGGGAAAAACAAACTGCAATACAAGAACAAGTTAGAGAGTGTAAAAATGGCAGATTTAAAGTATAATGAAAAATATAATGATATTGAGAAAACCTGTAGATATGATATGAGATATGTCCATTCTGTTCTTAAAGAATATAACGAGGAGTGTAATCTCATTAAATTGCAAGAGCGTAAAATACAAACATTAAAGGATAAAGCCGATTTTGGAAAAATAGATGTATCCGAAATATCAAAAGTAAGAACTAATTTGATGCGTTCAGAGTTGTCAAATATTAACAGGATAAAAGAAATTTATTCAATAATTTATAAATATAGAGAGCAAGCATTGATTGATATAAGGACGGGGGAGATTATTCTTTTTCATTAAAACATTGCTGACGACTCAAAGTTGTGTGTTTCTTATGAAATTCGCCAGAAAATCCAAAAATTGGCGTTTCCTGATGGAGTAATCTGGGACAAGGAAAACAAAATTCCTCGAACCGTCTCCGAAAATTCCGTCCTTAAGCTATTTCGTTGTATATCAAGTGCTTATGTTGGTGGTGAAGATGCGGAAGGACACAAAAAAACCGGAAAAACTGCTGATTTTTCCGGTTTAGTAGCGGAGGCTGGACTCGAACCAACGACCTCCGGGTTATGAGCCCGACGAGCTACCGACTGCTCTACTCCGCGATGTGGAGTGCAAAGGTATGGAGTTTTTTTGAAACTACCAAATTTTTTTTGAGATTCCGGGTTTCGGGCTGGAACAACCTTAGCTCAAAAACTCCAAGATTTTATCCATCTCGGAAGCCTTAAACGCCTGCTGCTCACCGGTTTCGAGATTCTTCAGGTTCACGGTTCCGGCCTCAATCTCAGACGATCCGTTAATCGAAATAAACGGAATCGCTTTCTTGGTGGCGTAGTCGAACTGCTTCTTGAGCTTGCCCGGTTCGGGGTAGACTTCCACGGAGACGCCTGCCTCGCGGAGGGTCTTCGCCAACGGAAGCACATACCGCAGTTCTTCGGC
>JAFYHY010000155.1 GCA_017538895.1 Aeriscardovia sp.
CCTACTACACGGTGAAGAAGGCCACGAACCAGGGAATCCGGGTGGTCAATCTCTTTTGAGTATTAACTAAACACATCGCTTATGAATGATATTACAGCAATCATCATCATCCCCATCGTATTCCGAATGTTTTTTGCCGTTCTTGGAGGCTGGTGGAGAGGTGACAGGAGAAATGATTTCCGCAGGGACAGGTGAGTATTTTTTCTTGGCAGAGTGCCATTTATGAAACTCATTGAAACTCCTTCGGAAAACAAGAGCTAAAAATAATCGCAAACCGAAGTTAAATAGTTTTGATGGACGGTATTTTCTTTAATAATATTATCGTATTACTTGAAATATGACTTAACTTTGTGGATGCATTATGGTAGTTGGTAACAGTATTTGAATAAAAATAATCGGTATGAATAAGACAAAAATAATTTCTGTGGCAAATCACAAAGGTGGAGTAGGAAAGACCACCACGGTAACAAGTGTAGGTGTGGGCTTGGCTCGTAAGGGTTTCAAGGTGCTTTTAGTTGACCTTGACGCTCAAGCGAACCTGACAAGCAGCCTTCTGGAAGATGAACCGCCCATGACTCTCTATGATACACTCATAGAAGGACATGAACTGAGTATAGTCCATGTCATGGATAATGTTGACATCATCCCTTCGAGCCTTGACCTTTCATCGGCTGAACTGGAGTTGTCCTCCAAGATGGATCGGGAGTACATTCTCCTTGAACTGCTTGAAGAGGTGAAACGGGACTATGACTATATTATCATAGACTGTCCTCCGTCACTCGGACTGCTTACCATCAATGCTCTGGTGGCATCGACAGACCTGTATATTCCCATGACTGCCGAAGTACTTCCGACACGGGGTATGAATACGCTCATACGGAGTATTGAAATGGTGAAAAAACGTGCTAATAAGGAGCTGAAGCTATCTGGTATCATCTTCACTCGTTGGCATGGCAGGAACCTCAATAAGGCTCTGGAGAACCAACTGAGGAAACAGTTCGGCAATATCATATTTGAGACGAAGATTCGCGAGAATATCTCTGTGGCAGAGGCACCTCTTTCTTCAACTGACATCTATACCTATAACCCCAAATGTAACGGTGCAAAGGACTACAGTTCATTAGTTGAGGAGATTGTTAAAAGAGGCTGATTCTGAGTGTGTTATTCATAGTAATATTATTATTAGTAATACTATTTAAAGTAATATACAATGGCAAAGAAGAACTTTGAAAAAGGGCTTGAAAAACTGTTCTCAAATGTACAGTCATCTGAGCAGACAGAAGAGAAAGAAGAAGCTCCTGTGAAAGAAGATTCTGCTGCTGACGAGCAGAACAATACCAGGAGAGGCCGCCCGGCCTTACACAATAAAGTTATCAGATTCTGCACGATGGCAGATGATGACAAGGTTACAAAGATTAGGACGATAGCCGCCAGAGAGGGAATAGCAATCAAGGATTTGATGAATCTGGCTTTCGACAAGATCATCAATGAGTATGAAAAGAAGTATGGTGTAGTTAGGCTTCCGAA
>JAFYHY010000156.1 GCA_017538895.1 Aeriscardovia sp.
CATCGGCACACTCCTGCAGTTCACTGATCATATATTCCATCCGCTCGCGGCACTCCTTGCTGCCCGTAGCAGCATTCATCGCCATCGCGGTGAGGTAGTGACCACCCACATGGCCGTCCAGTCCGTCCCAGTTGGGATAGGCCTTGGCTCTAGGTTCCAATCCTGCTTCCTTGCGGTAGGGTGCCAGCAGCCGGTCGCAGTCATATTGCAGCAAAGTGCGTATGTTCAGGTCGTGGGCCTTCTTCAACGGACCGTCCAACAGGGTTACATCGCCAAGGGGAAACTCGTTGCTGTACAACTTATCTTGTGCATATCCTGCCATAACCATAGCAGACAATAGCAGGGTGAAAAGAGACTTCTTCATAATTTAAGTTAGATTTTTGGTGCAAAGATACAAAAAAAATGGAAACGGACCAAATTATTATCTAGTAAAAATATCTCAAAACAATATTTTTATTTGTTGATTAACTATGCATTTGTCGGATGAACCTTATTTTTATCTCTTTCAAACGCAGAAATTCTCTAGAGAAGAAAAAGAAAAATTTCTACGCGAATATGCAAGCGAAGGACACGATAATGGTGCAGAAATGCTTTTGGATTTAATTCGGAGGCTGGACAATGGAAACAAAATCACAATTTTGTGCAATTTGATTAACTATCGCGTTAATGAAGATATCTCTATGACAGATTTTATGAGATTAACATCTTCTCTTGAAAGAGTTCCAATTACGGATTTACGTTTTTTGAATAATTACACGTCTGAGAATAACATTAATGGTGTTAACGATTCCTTGCTTTCGGCAGGTCTAATTTATGAATCCACAGTTAATGTTGGAAAAACACCCCTTTTTCGACTAAATTATTCTGGATATCAAATGTTAAGATATGGCCTCGATAATCATGACGTCAATATACCGGAAAACTTCCCCAAAAATATTCCAGGTTTCATCACAGCAGTAGACGTAGATAATAAATTGAGTGAAGAAGAATTTGATGCTGGAGAGTATTAAGGATAATATATCATCTTTTCAATATTGACAACTGAACAAGCAACCCCACTGATTTTCAGCAAAATGCCGATTATCAGTGGGGTGATTGTTCCTTAATTGTATCACGCAAGCCATGATGGAGACATTAGATGATGATTAAAACAAGTTGAGCCATTTGCCAACCAGCGTGACTACCACGGCATCAGATATGAAGAATCCTAGGACGAAGAAGAACCAGAAAAACCACTGGGCATAATGTCCCAGATAACAGCCATCATATTCCTTGTATCGTTTCTGAATTCTCCTGCGTTCTTCGGCAAACATACCATTGACATCATGGATATGTTCCTGCATCTTGGCAAGCATCCATTTGTGTTCCTGGTCAAACAAGTCTTGTATCTTCTTCCAGTCTGCATCAGCGACGTTGACTGAAACCTGAAGTTTGGTCGGTGCATCTTTCAGAACATTGTCAATATGCTCATTGATAGTGTCAACCTTGCCACGAATGGCTGTGACCGAATCATCCAGTTTCCTTTCGCATCGCTGATACTGCTGAATGGCAGACTCCAGTTCAAGAGTGGCATTGATCCAAGTATTTGTGGCTTTGTCAATGTCCTCACTCAACTTTTTGAGTTCTGGTGCACGATTGACCACAGAATCCTCGGCATCCTTCTCCTGAATTTCCTCCTGAACTTCGCCCCACATTTCATCGAAGTCGGGCATATCCTCATTGTTCTTACTTTTTCTGATATTTGACATATTGAATTGATTTAACGGTGGAAACCGCGTTTAACTGTTTTTGGTTTGCACATGGAGTGTGCCATCTGGAGGCATCGACGGGCAAACATACGTTCATCCTCGTCATCCTTTTTGCCCCAATCAGATTCAGGGGAGGAACCACCACCTCCACATGATTCTGACATGGATGTTGCAGCATCAATGTAGCCGACAAAGAGAAGCATTGCAGTATGAGCAACGTTCTCAATTGTGGCAGTATCATTGCCCTCTGGAACCTGAGCCTCATTGAGGAAAATATCCTTGACTGAATCAGGAATCCAGACCTTCTTGATCTCACTGCCAGTATCGATATTGAAAACGGTCTTGGCTGGTGTTGGCTTGGGCTGGACACTCGGCTGAACTTTGGCTTGGGTAGATGTCGGCTTTGGAATAACTGGACGAGATGGACGGCTGCATGGGGTAACAGTCGGTGAAGCAGGTTTCACTCTGACCTGAGTAGGCTCTGGATGGAGCTTCTTCCATGTGGCTTCAAGTTGTGATGCCATGTATCTCCGACCAACCTCGGAAGCTTTGAAAACAGATGCATTCTTGCCTATGGTATAGCCCACCAGTTTCTTACCCTTGTCGTAACGAGGCGTAACTTCGTAGTCCTTCATACGAAGCATCTTGAAATAGAAGTCAATGTCAAACTCCTGCATCTTCTGAAGGGTGTATTCGCAAAAGTCCTTAATCTCTTCCTTTCGCATGTCACGTATCTCCTTCGGCTGCTTCCAGCCATGCCGCATGTTGATAATTTCCGCAGCCATCATTGCTCGCGTGTGAATATCATGAACATCATTAGTGTTTCCGTCAAGGTCAACACGGCAGCAGTCCATGTGAAGGTGCAGCGTACCGGACTTGGAATCGGAGTGAAGTCCACCGACGTTCATTGAGTTGCGGAAATTGGTCTTCACTTCCTTCTTCATGCCCTTGGGGATGAGTCCGAGGGAGTCCATTGTTTCCAGACTTTCATCTTGAAGGTTCCGCCAATCCTTCATGCTGAAGTCTTTTGCCTCTTCCTTGGAGGGGGAGATTACAAACTGCACCATGAGGCGTTCAAGACTTCTCCCCACTGTCCTGTCCTGCTGATGCAACTGGCAGTGATGCTTCATCATATACCAGATGGCAGTTGGGTCAATACCTTCGGGCATGTGGTTTACCTTGACCAACTTTGCCTTCTCCTTCTCCAATGCGTACCTCACGGCATTGCCTCCGTAGGGTACGACTTTAGCAAGCATAATCATGGTTCGCTCCTTTCTTTGGTCAGTACAGGTGATGAAATATTCTCTTCGATGCTATACCAATGTTGGATGAGTTCAGCACTTGACCTAATCCACCATGTCATGAACTTCTCCGTCCTGAAGAGTTTCAACTTTTCCTCTTCCGTTTTCTTGGAAAGGACGCTGGTGATTTTTATCAGATCCGTTCTTGCAAAGACAAGGGAGTTAAGGGCATCGACCTCATCCTTGGTGAGCCGTTGCCGTGGATGATGCTTCAAACCTGTTTCGGTCAGATAGCGATTCAAACTTATACCACATTCCTTGGCAAGCGCCTTTAACTGCGACCAGACTTCATCAGTACATCGGAAGGCATGTACTCTGGTCGGTGTTTTCTTGTTTATCTTCTTTTTCTTCATTGTCAATATCTTTTAATGAAAGGGATGAATATAAATTGGTTAGAAAGAAGGACACGGTCTGCGAGCCTGCGAGTAGCCCGAGAAACTTTTAGGAGTGCAAAAACAGGGACACCTGTTTTGTACTACAAAAGGATTTCTCGAAAAGTCCCTCTAAAATATCGGG
>JAFYHY010000157.1 GCA_017538895.1 Aeriscardovia sp.
AATCTAAAAAAAAATGTAGTCAAAGATATAGCAAATAAAACTGTAAGATAATTTCTCATGCACTTACGCCGGTTTCTTCGTCAGATACAGCACATAGGTATCCCGGAACTCGACTTTATGTCTTTTACTACTAAGCTATTTGAGGTCTTTATAATATTCCAATATCATATGCTTTGATACAGGCATTTCAGTTCCTTCCAGCTCCTTATAAATCAGATCAGTTAGATTCATAAGACTAGTCCATAAATCTTGTTGACTATCACTGGTAACAAAAGTACTTCTTATTGCTTCTTTTTCAAAATCCGGTAGCTTATCTATCTCTCGGTTCACAGTACCTTCAAGTTTGTAACGATCGCCAACAAGGTCTATATAAATCTTTCTAACAAATTCAAGCTCACCTACTACGCGGAAGTAATTATTGCGATGAATAGCAACTGCTGCATGCATCAAATGTGCCCATGCAAAGTCACAAGCTGTCTCAATATCCTTTTTTAGTTTTCCGCTATAAATGCGTTCGTCCATACCTTCTAGAGACTTGGTCATTTTCTCTTCAACAATACCGGAATTATCAAAAAGAACCCTAAATGCAGGTTTTAATGCAGCTGCCCTTTCATAACATCCAAACCCAATATCAATCTCCAAAAGGTTATCTAAAGCATATACCTGAAGATGCCTTGCTTCAGATTGTGAAAAGAACAGAAGGCTATATTGCTCTGAAATCCTCTGATGCATGTACTCCATAACTTCAGTCATAGAATCATTGGAATCAAATGCTACTACAAAATCTAAATCCGACCTTTCATCGTGAAATCCTTCTGCTCCAGAACCAACCTGAATAAGAGCTACTATCTTAGGACATTCCTTAGCAACTGAAATTATAAAATCCAATACACTAAGCCTGTCTTGTACACAAAATATTTTACTCATTCCATGCTCCCCATTTTATATTATGCTCATTTATATTAAAATTTATCAAACTATTCCCTGTTGTTCTTTTTCACTTCGTCCATCTCCGCTATCAATTCTTCTAACGGACGATATTCTCCGCCCCACCATTCAAAAACATGCATGCCTTCGTCTTCAAGAACCGATTCGGTAAGCTTCATAGTGATTCCAAGCTGCTTGAGAAGTCCTTCGCGATCAACCTCCTGATAATCAAACGGAAGTAATTTGCAGAATTCTTTGTACGATACTCCACAAACCACATTATGTACGCCAAGTGACGCGATAGCGCCGAGACATCTCTCACAGGGTGCACAGCTGGTATAAAGAACTGCTTTTTCCATTATCTCGTCAGAATACTTGTTGGCACATTTATGTACAAGGTTAAACTCTGCATGCCCGAAAATATGATTCTTAAAGTCGGCGGTATTCTCCGCTTCTTCCAATATTTTCCCGTCATAAACTAGCACGGCTCCGAAAGTATCGAATCCCTTCTTACCTGCGCTGATAGCTAATTCGTAGCATCTTCTCATGTATTCCTCATGATTACTGTTCATTTCAAATCTCCATATTCAATACCTTAAAACTGCCTAAAGTAAATCACGTTA
>JAFYHY010000158.1 GCA_017538895.1 Aeriscardovia sp.
TCCAAGACTTTACCAAGCCATGGACGGATGAAGAACTCTATAAGAAGTATAACCTGACAGACGAGGAAATCGCCTTCATCGAATCGATGATAAAACCAATGGAATAAAACAATTTCCGCCTTGGCTACAACAACTGATGTGACCCCGAAAAGTTGGACATTAAATTAAACATTAATTATTCAACTCTCTATAGTAGTGAGCTCGGTATTGTACCGGGCTCATTCCTTTTAACCTCAATTTTATTCTTTTATTATTATACCAATCAATATATTTTCTTAGTGCTCTTTCAAAATCCTCTATGCTTTCAAACTTGTTTGCATACAAGAGCTCGTTCTTCATTAAGCCAAAGAAATTCTCCATCATTGCATTATCCAGACAGTTGCCTTTACGTGACATGCTCTGCGTGATATCATGGTCTTTAAGCATCTTCTGGTACATGCCATGCTGATAATGCCAGCCTTGATCCGAGTGCAGGGTGAGACCATCTAAATGTGGATATTTCTTGAAAGCTTTCTTGAGCATTGATATGACCATCTGCAAGTTTGGACTGGTAGAAATGGTGTAAGATATAATCCCGCCATCAAACATATCCAATATGGGCGACAAGTACAGTTTCCTGTCGTTTATGCATACTTGGGTAACGTCTGTAGTCCATTTCTGGTTGGGCCTGTCTGCACAGAAATCACGTTCCAGCACATTTGGAGCAATCCTGCCTATCTCCCCTTTATAGGAGTGATAGTGACGTTTCTTGATCTTTGCCTTAAGCCCCATCTGCTTCATCAGCTTCTGTACTGTCTTGTGATTAATAACTATATCTTCATTACGCAATTCCATACAGATTCGCCTGTATCCATAGCGCCCATGATTCTTTTCATATATCTGCTTTATGCGTTCCCTGATTCCATCATATCCATCACTGTCGTCCATATGCGACAAATGGTAATAGAATACAGAACGAGCCATCTTCATCCTATGCAGCATAAACTGCAGAGGATGTCCTTCACGCCTTAGTTCTTCGATGGCCCTTGCCCAATCTCTCGTAGTCGGGCATTCCTTTCCTCGACTAAGGCTCTCACTTTTTTTAGTAGAGCGTTCTCTGTCTTGAGCTCTTGCACTTCCTTGCGGAGCCTCTCAAGCTCTGTGAGCGGTTTGCTATTCTTTCTCGGTCTTCCCATACCAGGTGGTCTGCCTCGTTTCTTTACACGTTCCAATCCAGAAAGGCCCTCTGCCCTGTATATCTTACACCAATCATGAATTGTATCTGGAGCTGGACCGTATTTTATCGAAGCTGCGTGCAAAGTTAAGTGATTTTCCTCAATATCAAGGACTATTCTCTTTTTTATTTCAAAAGTTGAATGAAAATTACGCATTTTCTTTAGGCCCTCCACCCCGAATTCTTGATATCGGTGCCATAACACTTTTAGCTTCTTCGCATTCGAACCATATTGGTTACAGATAAAACGGAAACTATAACCGTCTTCTATCAGATGCATGTAATGGAGATAGTCTGATAGACTGTGTTTCTTTTGTTTCTTCTTTAACATAATACACCCCAAAAGTTTTTTGTCTAACTTTTGGGGTGCACTTCAAATGCCTGGGAGCGGATTTTGTATATGGAGCGACGGTTGATGAAGAATTACATATAACAAAAAGAGAATCTATTTTTATTTACTATTTTATTAATAACTCCTTCGAAAAACTTAACGCAGTTTTAACGAAAAAAGTTTGGTGGAATGAAATCCTTTTAATACCTTAGCAGAAAAACATAAATATCTAATTATCAATAATTTATATAATATGATTACGTATTTTGATACAAACAAAGTTTATCTTGCAA
>JAFYHY010000159.1 GCA_017538895.1 Aeriscardovia sp.
CTGTCTCCCCTTTTATTCTCCATTCGCATGATCGTGATCCATCATCCAAGACATCCCCGTATGGAATCAAGCAGCTTCTCCTTTGACGGCGGCTTGAGTATATATGCCGCAGGTCTCAAGGAAAGAACCGCCGATATGTTATCCCTGTCACTCACTCCCGTAAGAAAGATGACCGGTATATCCTTAAGGTCATTATCCGCCCGTATCATCTCCAGCGTCTGTCTGCCGTCGCAAACAGGCATCTCATAATCAAGAATGATAAGATCCGGTCTCCTTTTACCCATACTGGCCAGAGCTTTCACGCCCGACGGCGCCAGCTGAACATCATAGTACGGTTCGAGCATGACCTTTATGGCTCTGAGCATCTGACCGTTATCATCTACGGCAAGGATCGTTTTTCTCTCATTCTCTTCCTTTTGAACACTGACTGCAGCATCCTTAAGATCCAGCCTTCTGCAGATACATGCATAGATCGCTGAATGGCTCACCGGTCTGGTTATATTCTGAAACTGATCCGTTTCATAATATTTAAGAAACCTGTTGCTCTCCTCCTCGGTACCCACCGTGATGACGGGTATCTGCGAATAGCTGTCCCTTATCTTCGCAAATACGGACTGCTGTCCTGCATACGTTAACTCCACAAGGCTGATGATGATAAGATCAGGAGATGTCATCCTTATAAGCCCCGGGAGTGTCTGTACATTGTCAGTACCTATCTGAACCCCGAAGTATTCACTGAGAAACCGGTTAAGATCTTCAAGTATCTCATTCATTTTTCCAATAAGCAATACCTTTTTCATCACAATCCTCCCATTTCACTCTTAATATCTTCAATGCAGGCACTGCAGCCCTCATCATCAACATCAGACACAAGAGCCTTAAGTCTTAAGACACCGCTCCTTATCGCCTCCGGAAGAGGCATGGCCTCAAGTGTTGCCATTGCCTCATCCGCTCTGTCCAGATCAAAGCTCTGCATTGCCAGATCAATGATCTCAAGACAGCCGTATGCCAATTCAACATCGAAATCATCCGTACTGCATTCGTCCCGTACCCCATCATCCATGATACCACCAAGGAGCTGCTTATAGCCTCTCCATTCTTTTATGAAGATATCATTCATTGATGCTATCGTTTCAAAGTCATCGTTTGAAGCTGCATTCTCAAGGATTTTTGCCATCCCTGCCAGCGGTACGATCCCGATTATCTGGGCACTGCTCTTCATACCGTGAACCTGTATCCTGTATGCCTCCATGGCATCCTTATCCGGCAGCCCGGCATATATTCCCTCGAGCCTGTCGGCATGCAGCTCTATACAGTCAAAGAAATCCGAAAGTACACTCCTCATAAGTGCCGTATCCGGCAAATGGAGTATGGCATAATCCCAGTCAAGTCCGTCTATCTTAGGATATTCACCTGCTGTCACTGATAATCCCTTCTGCTCATCGCTCTCCTGCCGCCTTTCAAGCTTTTCATCAGGCAGATAATCCGCTATCATCTTCTCAAGCTCCTGCCCGTTTATGGGCTTGGAGAGATAATCCCAAAAGCCATAACCAACATATTCCTCTTTCGCTCCTGCCGCCACATTTGCCGTCAGGGCAATTACAGGCGTATCAGAGTTAAGATTTCCCTCAAGCTCAGCCATTCGCTTCCTTGTCTCTACCCCATCCATTCCGGGCATCCTGTGATCCAAAAAGATGATATCATATTTCTCACGGGTAAGCTTATCAAGACACTCCTCACCGCTTCCCGCGGTATCTACATTGATACGTGTTTCCTTCAGGAGACCCGCAAAAACAGTCAGGTTCATCTGAATATCATCAACAGCCAGAATCTTCGCATCCGGAGCCGTAAATGATGCACTGTATACGGGATTATTCTTAATACTCTCCTTCCACGCTTTTTCATAATCACCAAGCGGTTCCCATGATACCACCTTCTGAACGATCTCAAACGAGAAATCCGATCCCTTGCCGTATTCACTTGCAACCTTAAGCTCGCTTCCCATCATGGCAAGAAGCCTTGTGGTAATACTCATACCCAGACCGGTACCCTCAATGTTTCTGTTACGTCCTTCATCGATCCTCTCAAATGCACCAAACAGCTTACCGATGTCCTCTTTCTTTATCCCCGTCCCTGTATCCTTTACGCTTACTTTGAGCTTTATATGCTCATCATCCGCCCTTTCCCACGACAGAGCAAGAGTCACACTTCCTTTTTCTGTATACTTTACTGCGTTGGTAAGTATATTTGTGAAAACCTGCTTTATCCTTATCTCGTCTCCGTACATGCGTGACGGCACATCAGCGGAAATATCGGTTATCAGATCAAGTCCCTTCTTCTTTGCTCTTATGGAGATCATTGTCACAAGATCATGAAGCGTAGAGGCAAGATCATATTCATTCGGCAATATCTCCATCTTGCCTGCCTCTATTTTTGAAAAATCGAGCACATCGTTAATGATCCCGAGCAGGGTGGTTCCCGCTACCTTTATATTCTCCGCGTATTCTCTGGTGGAATCTTCGTGACTTTCCCTGAGGATCATCTCATCCATCCCCAGAACAGCATTTATCGGGGTTCTGATCTCATGGGACATGGATGAAAGGAATACGCTCTTACTCTTACTCTCCGCTTCGGAAACAGCCAGACGACTCTGTACCTTCCTTATATCATCCACCTGCTGAAAAACAACAAACATAAGAAGGCACAGCAAGCCGATGAGCATTGGCAGTTCGCTGCTTTTCAATTCAAAGAATATAAGCATGATGATCTCAATGATCGACATTATAAGGAAAGCCGCAAAACCAAGGGCAGTATAAAAGTACTCCTTTATATGCCCATTCCTTATATCAAGTATCAGCGTGGCAAAAACACCGACAACAGACATTGCAAGAACCGAATCAATATAGACCAGTGAGGTCTGGAATGACTGTACTCCCGTAAAATGCAGTATCGTCCATAAGACAAAGCTTACAAATGAAATGTAGAAAAGTATGGTAAAGCAGTTGTCGTATCTCCCCTTCTGAATGGAATTAATGTATATCAGCAGCGCAAAAGGCATAGTCATGCATAGCATAAATCCCATGATACCGTCAGCATAGTATATCCCTGTAACAAACGGAGTAAGCTGCGATACGCTGATCAGCCAAAGCGCGACATCCATGATACCCAGCGCCGCATACAGAACATCCATTGGCTGCCTGTACCATATCCGCATTACGAGCACTATGATGCAGACCATTGAGGCTGCAACGAGCAGCACAATCGACATTACAAAGGCGGAACCGTATTTGTCATAAAGATATGGTCTAAGACCATCGCTCGATATGACAAAGGTCTCGGGAACAACCGTCGGATGCCAGTCAGTGCTGTATCTTTTTATCACAAGTGAAGCTCCGGAGTCAGACTCATCAAGGTTCACCATAATGTAGAAATCCTTAAGTGAGCCCCCGGGGATCGCAACATCCCTCGATCTCTTGAAATCCTTTCTGAGAACTCCGTTGATATAGACTTCCACATCACTTCTGTTCAAAAAACACAGCAGGCATCCACCAGGAAGATCATCAGGCAGCACAGCGCTTATAGTGAAATCCTCATGCATAGCCCTCTCATCATTATAAACCCTGTATGCTTCAATGCTGTTCCCATCCTGATCCGTAACCGTCCATTGTTCAATATACTTCAAATAATGATCGCCGTCTGTCGCACCGTCCCTCAAGGCGCCCAGAAGACTGTTCCACACAAAAGCACAGCATATGATAACAGAAAAGAGCAGCAGCTTTATCACTATTTCTTTTTTCAAGGCTTTATTTATACTCATCATAGCTTCTCCACGCCTGATCATAGCAGGAAACAGACAGCAGGCGACACAGCTTTTATTCTTTGACGTTTGCTATGCCGGTCTTATGCAACGAAAAAACAGCCTCAAACATTATATCATGCCTTAAGACAGGGGGACGGTTCTTTTGTCTTTTTTTAACCAAGACAAAAGAACCGTCCCCCTGTCTTGCAGATCGTCAATGATCTGTTCTCTGGATGCTTTGAGGTTATGTGCGATAATCTTCTTTTCATACATTTCGTCGTACTTGGATTAGATTTTAAAAAGACATGATCCTACAGAATCACACCTTTCTTAACAATCACCTGTTTATACGTACAGCATATTCATAAAGTCTTTTAAGCATATTATCCTCCTTAAGTTGATTATCGTCTAGGGGGATTGAAAATGTTTTCTAAACAGGAGTTTAAGAATATAGACAAAAATTATTTTAA
>JAFYHY010000160.1 GCA_017538895.1 Aeriscardovia sp.
TGGCCCGCAACCAAGGACGAACTGATAGATTATGCCATCCGCTCAGGCGCTCCACTGGAAGTGTTGGAGAACTTGCAGGAGATAGAGGATGAGGGTGATGTTTACGAAAGCATCGAGGACATCTGGCCCGATTATCCCACGAAGGAAGACTTCCTGTTCAACGAGGATGAGTATTAAACGTTAGATTTTAATCTAAGTAATTTAAAATCAGCGAGATAAGCAAATATTATTTGTTTGTCTCGCTTGTTTTTTACCACCTAAAACTACACTATTTGTTTGCCTAAATTACATCTTTTAACTCTAAAAACTGAGTTTGTTTGTCTAAAAGTTAGTACTTTTGCACATCCTCAGGAATAATAAGACAAACAAATAGTAATTATGGGAAGACCAAAGAGACTTTATCCGTTGGGTAAGTATCGCCTCCGCACTCCGAAGACGATAGACAAGAGTAAGACCTATCCTATTGAGTTGGAATACACATGGAATAGGCAGGTTCTAAGGAAGTCAGCTAATATATTCGTGAAAGCAGCTGACTGGAATCAGAATGGAAACCAAGGGCGTGGCGAAATACGTTCGAGTTACGGTAATGAGTATAAGAGACTCAACAAGGTGCTAATGGAGCGAGTTGACACCATGGATGCACAGCTTGCGGAATACAATGTCAAGCATCCGAATCAAATTACTGCGGAGGTAATCGCCGGCTTCTTGTCACACAAACCACTGACACGAAAGGACCAAGGTAAAGACTTCGCAGAGTTTGTATTGGAACGATTGGAGTCTGAATATTCCCGTCATAAGATTGGACGCAGTAGATATAAGAACGGTATTTGCTGTATGAACGTGTTCACAACCTTCTTGCGAGCAACGAAGCAAGGAACATACGAAAAGGACAAGATATATGTTGGCGATATTACCCCAGAGCTGATTGATGGCTATATAACTTGGCGACGAGATATTAGGCAGAATGGTGACGAGACGATTAATCACTCTCTGACCCCAATTCTCAAAGCCTGTTCGTATGCTGCCGAGTTAGGTATGATTGAGCAGAGTGTGAATGCCCGTATTCAAGACATGATGATTGTAACCAAACCGTCACTATCGGATGAAGAGAGTGAATTTGATGGTAAGGCTTTGACCAAGGAGCAGATGGATGCTTTATTGGAATATTACAAGAATTGCAAGGAACCTCGACGAAAGGAATTCATGGAAATGTTCTTCTTTGCTTTCCATGCTTGCGGCCTTCGTATTGTTGATGTGATGACACTTCAATGGGGTCATATCAACTTTGAGAAAAAGGAGTTGAGGAAGATAATGATCAAAACCAGCAAGCGCCATGTGATACCTCTAACAGAACCAGCATTGAAAATACTGCGTAAGTGGCAAGAAAAGCGGGTGGGATGTCGTTACGTTTTTGATTTGGTTAATGATAACCTGGATCTGAATGATGAGGAAGCTCTATACAAAGCCCGCATTAATGCCACGAAGTGTATTGGCCAATCATTGGCTGTGGTAGGTGAGCAACTTGAATTCCCCTTTAGTCTGTCTATGCATGTAGCCCGTCACACCTTTGCCGTGATGGCACTAAATAAAGGACTATCAATGTCAGTCGTAAGTCGCCTACTGGGGCATGGCAGTACTGACATCACAGAGAAAGTATATGCTCACTTCCTGCCAGAGACCTTGTCTGCAGAAATGGATAAACTGCATGATGATTTGGTAGAGTTGGAACCATTTTAGTCAAAATTAGTGGTAAGAAGTGATACTTCAAGTGCTAAAATGTGATATTTTGAAGAATAATTCGTAATTTTGCAGGCTCAAACGATTGATAAGATGGCAAACGATATAGTATCAGTAAATGAAGTGCAAGGTGAGGTAATCTTTTACCAACCTGATAACACCATGCGCATTGAGGTCAGGCTGGAGGATGAGACTGTTTGGCTGACCCAGCAGCAGATGGCGGAATTGTTTTCAACGGACAGGACTTCTATAGCCAGGCACATTGGAAACATCTATACTTCGGACGAATTAGAAGAAGAAGCAACCTGTGCAAAAATTGCACAAGTTCGACAGGAAGGAAACCGTAGAGTTAAACGTACTATGGTTTATTACAACCTTGATATGATTATTTCTGTCGGATATAGAGTTAATTCCAAGCGCGGAACTATGTTCAGACAGTGGGCCAATAGAATTCTGAAGGAATATCTACTCCGAGGTTATGCATTTCATCAGCAGATGATAGCCATGCAGCGGCAGATAGATGTTCGTTTGGAAGAACAAAATGAACGGTTGTCTGCGGTGGAGAATCATTTGCACGAACATGACCAGAAGTTTGATATGATAGTTAAAACGCCTGAGTTGCCGAATGAAGGCGTGTTCTTTGACGGACAGATTTTTGATGCTTTTAAA
>JAFYHY010000161.1 GCA_017538895.1 Aeriscardovia sp.
CCAGTATCTGTTAAGGATTCTACAAGCCCCACTTTCCCCAAGTAAAGTGGTAAAGTGTTAACGTGATAACACTGCATAACTTGATCACTTTAACGTACTAAAGAAGATTGACAATTCTTTAACAGGATTGACAAGATCTTAACAATCTCATGTTCACAATTTGTTCACAATTTGTACATATGGAGTTCATATTTGGAAGTTATACTATATATGTAAGGTAAGTAAAGGAGATACCTTCCAGGAATGCACCTTGACAAGTTCATATTGTGCTTACTGCCATTT
This sequence comes from Aeriscardovia sp., assembly GCA_017538895.1. Lineage (GTDB taxonomy): Bacteria > Actinomycetota > Actinomycetes > Actinomycetales > Bifidobacteriaceae > RGIG7107. The sequence continues at coordinate 283 of JAFYHY010000161.1, forward strand.
TCTGGCATTTTGTCATTTTTTGACAAATTGTCTGACAATTCACTTGATTTGTGCAATTATACGCACAATGAGGGTTTATTTGTGATACCTAAAAATAAGCACTGTCAATAAATTGACAATAAAAAGGAGATAGAGCAATGGCAAAAAATGCAATCGTAAAGAAAACACCCGAGATGATGGCTAAAGCCGTTACCCGTATGGCTACAATTGATACCGAAATTGAGAACCACTTAAATGGTATCAACAAGGGTTACTTATCAATAGCACCGCTCGTAGCTGAAGTTTACGACAACGAATATTATATAGCGCTTGGATACCGCAACATTGATGACTACGCAAAGGCTGAACACGAAATGTCGCACGGGACCCTCGTAGGTTTACGCAAGGTGTTCGCCCGCTTTGGTAGCACTAAGGAAAACGAGGACGGCACAAAGTCCTACACAATTCCAGAAAAATACACCGAATGGGGTTATACTAAACTGTTACTTATCGCCAACGATGAGAAAAACTTTAAAGATGCAGGGATTGAACCATTCGAGGTTTTTAACCCTTCAATGACAATCAAGGAAATGAAAGCCGAACTTCAGTTGAAACTCGCTGATAAAGCCGAAAAGCAAGACGCCAACGCAATCGACACGGACGGCGAAATTGTCAATAATGACAACAACGCAAGCGCCGACAACGCAAGCGCCGACAACGCAAGCGCCGACAACGCAAGCGCCGACAATACACCTAGTGACAATACACCTAGTGACGCAACTTTCGAAAAGTACCTCGCTGCGCTTAACACTGCAATCGAGGACATGAGGGCTTACCTCAAAAATGATATAAATGAGGTCAAGACTTGCGCCGATACCATTAAAGGTAATATCAAGACACTTGAAAAGGCATATAACAAGGCGCACGCAACAGCAACAGTTAAGGATAACTCAAAAAAGAAGTAATACTATGGCAGTAAGCATAATATGAAATTGTCAAGTTTTGACATTTTCCCAACACCATCATTTTGTCAAGAATTGACATTTCAACATTTTGTCAATTCTTGACAATCCCCAAATCAAATCAAAGGAGAACATTATGAACATCACAATCAAAGATCTATTTTACTCACAAGCAAACAGCGAACGAGTTGAGGCACTTTGCCCGTTTAAGTACGTCCCCGTTCGTAAAGGCGGTCGCATCGTTGTATTTAAAGAAATGCCGTTTGAGATGCACCCGTTTCACAATTGGATATCCGTTGACGATATAGATATCTGTGACATATTCGTTGACAACTTCGGCTGGTCAACTACTATTCCAAAAGTGTGTATCTACAATATTGAATCGTTTCAAATTGATGACTATGCCATTCGTTTGATGTTTGAAGATGGCTCAATAGGTGAGTTCGAGATAGACAGCGATCAATTTTCATCAATCGAGATTTATTAAGAGGTATCGTTATGCAGTACAAGACACAATATTCAATAGGCGATATTCGTCGAATGGTGTTCCAGGCTCAGTCTGGTTCGCCATCAATATATACGAAACTTGATAACGAATGGGCAAAGCTCGCTCGTATAACAAACCGTCGTATGAAAAGGCTTGAAGAAGAAGAGCTGGATTTCTACGACTATGACCGTATGTATACGCACATCAAGAATGAGTTTTCACCTCGTCGTAAGCGTATGCCAGACCACGTTTCCACAGCAACGATGTCACGTGAGTCAATAATTGACAATTTCGAACAGATGATGACCTTTGTTAATTCTCCCGTAACGACAGTAAGTGGTGCTACCGAACGTATGAACACACAGCTTCGTAAGTTCGAGGAATTTACAGGCGTCATTATTCCGCAGTCATCAAAAAAAAAATTTGCTCGGATAGTATCAGATGATCGTATAAGTGACCTCCTAGATATGACACGTTATGAATCTGGAGATACAATCGAGGCAATATATTTCTTAGCAGAGCATGATATTGACATCTATAGAGCGGACGTTCGCAGAAGAATTGATGACTTAATGTCAGGCGAAGAGAATATAGACGACTTCTTAGCATATCTTAGAGGCTTAGATAAAAAGGATAAGAGGAAATAATGTACAACTTAACACATCAAATCAAATCAAAATACGAAGCAGACAAAACAATAACAGTAACAGAGCCAATTTATACAGTCGAGGATTTTCCCTATAATGATGTATTTCGAGAAGTTCTTGATTGCCGTAAAAACTCTTCAGCGCATTCACACTACTTAGGCGACTTTGCGACTTTTGATATCGAATCATCTACATATATCGAAGGATACAAAGACGTTACTCGCTCAATGAAAATCGATCCAGATGCGCCATCAAATCCAAAGCACCACAAGACTAAAACATATCATCAAGTAGTTCCAGAATACAATGCATTTATGTACATCTGGCAGTTTTGTATTGCAGATCGAGTAGTAATGGGACGAGATTGGATCTCATTCGGTCAATTATTGACAAAACTTCAGCATGGATTAGAGCTCACAACATTCGGAAACCACCTAGTCATCTACGTTCACAACTTGGCATATGAGTTTCAATTCATACGCAATTTCTTCACTATGTCAGATGTATTTGCAATAGACAAGCGAAAAGTCGTTAAATGTACTTTAAACGATGTATTTGAATTACGTTGCTCTTACAAGCTATCCAACATGTCGCTTGACCAGTTCCTCAAAAACTCAAAAGGTGTACAGCATTACAAGAAGCAGGGCTTTCTCGACTACTCCATATTGCGTACGCCTTCTACTGTACTTAGTGACGAGGAACTATCCTACTGTTATAACGATGTAATGGGCTTGCGTGAAGCGATCCAATCAAAACTTTCACTTGAACATGATACGCTATCATCAATACCGCTAACTTCAACTGGATATGTGCGACGTGAATTCCGAGCAGCATCAAAAGAAAATCCTAAGAATTACTTTATATTCAAAGAACTTCAGCTCAATCCACGTACTTACCAATTATGTAAAGAAGCAGTTCGAGGTGGCAACTGCCATGCTAATCCACACTTATCAAACCAAGTATGGAACAATGTCTATTCATATGATATGTCATCGGCGTATCCAGCCATTATGTGCCAGTGTAAATTTCCAATGTCGCCATTTCTAAAGCGCAGGCCTTCAGCCGAAATGCTATATTCCCTGCTTAATGACGGCAAGCACGCTCTACTAATGAAAGTTAGATTTACGAACCTTGAAATTAAAACAACTCGAACAGTCGCTTATATATCTAAATCTAAGTGCGAAGGTCTTAGGCACCCACGTAGTGACAATGGTAGAATACTTGAAACTGAAACATGCACAATGTCAATAACTGACATTGATTTCAGAATAATAGAACATCAATATACTTGGGAAGGTGAACCTGAAGTTCTTGAGCTCTATTCTTCAATATACGATTACTTGCCAGTCGAGCTTAGGAATATGATAGTAGAACAGTACAAATCAAAATGCGAGCTTAAATTCGGTGACGAGTATTTATACAACAAATTCAAGAATAGAATTAACGCAGACTTTGGTATGATGCTCACAGATATCTGTAGAGCTGAAATAACTTACAATCCATTTGTTGATGACAATCCATTTACAAAAGACAAAAAAGATGATAAAGACTCAATCAATGCATCTCTAGTCAAATACTACAAATCACAAAACTCATTCTTAACATACCAATGGGGACTATGGGTGACAGCACACTGCCGTAACCGCCTCCAGTGTGCCATCGACGCAGTAGGAATAGACATGCTTTATTGCGATACGGACTCATGTAAATTCCTCACTGACTTTGACGACTATAAGTCAATTTTTGACAAACTGAACGCTGACATCTTAGCAGAAGCAGAGGAATGCGGAGTCAAAACATCATGTGACGTGCTCAATCCAGAAACGAACGAGATGGAACATTTCCAATTAGGACTCTGGGAGAAAGAACAGCCATACGAACAATTCAAAACAATGGGAGCGAAAAAGTATGCATACAACCAGTGGAGCAAGAAAACAAAACAAGTCGAATTCGGTATTACAGTTGCAGGGCTTTCAAAGATTTCTGGAGCTGAGTATCTTAGAGAACATGGAGGAATGGACGCTTTCAACGAATCCACTGACGTCCCTCCAGAGTTTTCAGGTAGAACAACAGCGTTTTACAAAGATGTTGTTGTCCCATATTACATCACTATCAACGGAGAAAAAATCTACACAGCATCAGCAATAGCACTTGTACCGACATCATATACATTTTCTCTTGAATCAGAGTACCAGCAATTACTGGCGGATTTGGAGGCGCCTATAGCATGATGGATCAGATTATAAATGTAGTATCGAATGTAGCATTTCCAATAGCAATGTGTGTCATTATGACTTACTATTACCACACAACTATCGAAGAAATGAAGAAGAGCCTTAATACTCTCAATGACACCATTACTACACTCAATTCAAAGATTGACGCACTCATTGGTGGAAGGAGAGCAGGCGATGATAAAAGGGATTGACGTTTCACATCACAACGACTTAGGTCAATTATTGACAAAGTTAAAACCGAATGATCGTAAGTTCATAATAATCAAAGCAACAGAAGGCAAGACATTCCACGATCCAAATTGCATACTTAATACAAACCTAGCAAAGTCAGAAACGGATTTGATTGGTTTCTATCATTATGCCAGACCAGAAAACAACAATCCAATTGAAGAAGCCAAGAATTTTCTCAATCATCCTTCAGTAAAGACAAATATAGGCTCAGCAATACTGGCACTCGATTGGGAAGAGAATGCTTTATATCGTCCGCTCAGCTGGGCAGTAGATTGGGTTCGTTACGTCTATAAGCAAACTGGCGTAAAGCCTCTCTTTTATTGTTCAGCATGGTATACAATAAAGCTTGACCCTATTTTAGCAGAAGGGTGTGGGCTTTGGGTAGCACATCACACAGGTCTAAGCAAGCCATTCATTGGAAAATATCCATTCTGGGCAATATGGCAATACGATTCAAAAGGATATGACCACGATAAGTTCAACGGAACAGCACAGCAATTTCGCAAATACATGAAAGTCAATAATTGACAAGAAAGGAGATAGCAATGTTACCTAATTGGTTACTCGGTAAGTCAAAATCAAAGCTCCAGGAAATCCTCGGCGGTGGAGGCGGAGGCACTTCCTACACAGCAGGTGATGGTATCGACATATCATCTGGAGTCATTTCATTTGATCCATCAACAATGGGTGTGATATCGCAAAGCAAGGTAGATGATCTCGGTGATGACCTCGCTGCTCTCGCTCCAAAGACAGCTATATCTAATCCCAACATTCTTCACAACCCATGGTTTCAAGTAAACCAGAGAAGTGCATTATCAGTAACAGCAAATGGCTTATTCATAGCTGATAGATGGCTTTGTTATAGCCCAGTATCATTTGAAATAACTAGAAACGCTGATGGAAATATTGTAATAGA
>JAFYHY010000162.1 GCA_017538895.1 Aeriscardovia sp.
ATGGGGGGGGTGGTTATCATCACCATTGTGATGAGAACCACCCCCCCATTACTCTACTGTTTTACTAATCTTTAGAGAGCAGCATTGTACGCTTGAGCTTTTTGCATGCGTCGTGTTGCAGCAAGGTTATCTTGGATGACGCCCATGAGAGCACGGTCAGCATCACTATTTTCCTTTACCCACTTCTCACCTACCGCAATTAATTGTGTAGCGTCAGCAGGAGCTGGGTACAGGCTGTAATCAGAAACGCAAGATCCCAGCATAGTTTCGCTGGAGTGGAAGGTGCGTGTGGTCCATACAGTGTTGATTGCGTCGAAGAAGCGTTCAACGAATTCATTGTAGAGATCAGCATCTGTTCCGCTTGCATATCCAAGTACAACAGCACGAAGCTGAGAGTTAGTTAAGGTCAAGTTATTCATGGCCTCGTTCCAAGCCCATTCCTTTGCTTCATGTGTCGGTCGAGAAGCACGAGCATTGTAAGCGAACTCACGGTTAGCAATGGAATCATCTTTATCAAGTTCAGCTTGGATTTCATCGTCGGTCATTTCACCAGCGCGAGCCAATGCAATAATGATTTGCCAACGCAAATTATTATCAACATCAATTCCTGGAAGAATTAAGCTACCGTTCAAAAGATCGTGTGCGTGCTCGTCGAAGTTCTCATCAGATCCAAGGCTTAAATAAGCGCCAAGGAGCTGGAATTGTGCGTCAGAACCAGCTTCAGCTTCTTGAACAAGCTTCCACAATTCACTGCTGGTGTAGCGTGACATATCTTTAACTTGTGCTGGAGCAACGTACTGACGGACAGTGGTGAGTAATGCCTTCAAAACAGTCTTGAAGGTAGTTGCTTGATCTTCTGATGCTAATTGAGCTAAAGCGATCTTAATGTACTCAGCTGCTGGGAATTCTGCATCACGTGTCATATCCCACAAAGCGAGTGAGGTGATAGCGCGTGCTAATGCATCATCAAAATCAGCAAGATGGTCTGCTAAGAAGTTTAGAGAATCGCGATCGAAACGAAGCTTAGCATAGGTTAAATCATCATCGTTCAGCATGATGAACTCTGGGCGCTTCTTGCCAATAAGATCAGTGATCTCTGTTTCTTCAGCAGCAGCAACATCCTCAGTGTAGGAGGATTGGCGAGTAACTTTACCGGTTTCTGGGTCAAGTCCATAGAAGCCAATCTTCAAGGTATGCGGGCGAAGAACGTTATTATCTGCTGAACCCTTTTGCTTGATAACGAACTTGGTGATGATGCCATTCTCATCAGTATCAACAACAGTTGTTAAGGTGTTGATACCGGATTCCTGGAGCCAGAGCTTAGACCATGCATCAAGGTCACGGCCAGAAGCAGCATTCAGTTCTTCAAGAAGGTCATTTAAGGTTGCGTTACCGTAGGAATGCTTGACAAGGTAATTGTGAATTCCCTTGAAGAAGTTTTCACGACCAACGTAAGCCATGAGTTGGTGAAGAACAGATCCACCCTTTGCGTAGGTAATACCATCGAAGTTAGCTTCCGTATCATTGATGTCGTTGATTGGAGCGACAACAGGGTGGGTTGTTGGTAACTGGTCTTGTTCTTCTCCCCAGCTCTTCTCACCTGAGGCGAAGGTAGACCATTCGGTGGTCCATTCTGTTGCTTCAGCAGTGCAGAGTGTGCACATGAATTCTGCGAAAGATTCGTTCAGCCAGAGATCATTCCACCATTTCATAGTGACTAAGTCGCCGAACCACATGTGAGCAAGCTCGTGAAGCAATGAAGATACACGGCGATCAGCTACAGCATCACTGACCTTGGATTGGAAGACATAACTATCAACGACAGTAACATTACCAATGTTTTCCATGGCGCCAGCATTGTATTCTGGGACAAAGATTTGATCATACTTCTGGTATGGGTAAATCACACCGAAGGTCTTGTTGTAGAAATCAAATCCTTTTTGAACTTCTTCAAAGAGGTAATCTGCATCTTTGTCTAAACCATCTTTAATAGATTGGCGGCAGTACAATCCCATAGGAAGAATACGGCCATCAGCATTCTTATATTCTGTATGCCATTCAGCATATGGTCCTGCAACAAGACTGGTGAGGTATGAAGACATACGTGGTGTTGTTGGGAAGACCCATTCTACAACGTTATCGATTACACCATTAGACAGTGTTGCTGGATCAGTTTTTACACCTTCAAGTTCATTCTTCTCTGTTGGAAGCATGGTGGATGTGACAGTCCATGACTTTGGAGCAAGAACGGTGAAGTTGAAGGTGCCCTTGATATCTGGCTGATCAAAGGCTGCATAGACACGACGTGCGTCCATTACCTCAAACTGAGTGTATAAGTACACTAATCCATCAGCTGTATCAACAGCACGATGTAAACCTTCACCAGTGTGTGAGTATTCACATTCTGCAACAACAGTCAAATCATTCTGCTTTTGAAGATTATTAAGAGCAATACGGCAATCGTTAAAAGCGCTCTCTGGATCAATATCGGTACCGTTTAAGGTAATACGCATTGACTTTGGTGCGATTAAATCAATCCATGTAGACGCTCCCTCTTGTGCTTCGAAGGTAACGTGTGAAGTAGAAAGGAAGGTCTTTGGACCCTTAGTTAAGTCAAGAGTGACTTCATAATGTGGGTTGCATACAATTGCTGAGCGGGATTCTGCTTCAGTTCTTGTGAGATTCTTTCCTGGCATTACAGCCTCCTTTTAACTGTTTAATGCGCTTCTGAAAATTTTATTCCTTACTGGCGGTTGCAAGATCAGTGACTACAGGAACGATCATTGGCTTACGATGAAGAGTACGGGAAATCCATGCTCCTAAGGTATGACGCATCAACTGTTGCAACTTGATTGTGTCATGCTCGCCACGCATCATAGCGTCTTCAAGAACCTGGATAATCTTAGAACGGATTTGACGGAATTCTTCTTCATCCTCGGCAACAGCGTTCAAGAAGATACGAGGTCCTTTGATTACAGCCTTCTTTCGTGTATCCACTACTACAAAGCTAGAAACAAAACCTTCTGTACCAAGGATACGACGTTTTTCAAGTTCATCGTCAGTTAACTCGCCAACAGAATCGCCATCAACGTAAACATAATGACATGGAACGGATCCGACAATAGCTGCTTTGCCTTTATAGAGGTCAACAACATCACCATCGCGCGCCAAAATAACGTTCTTTGGATCAACACCAGTCTTTACTGCGATTAAACCATTAGCTAACTGGTGACGGGATTCACCATGGATTGGCATAGCGTTCTTTGGTTTAATGATGTTGTACATGTAGAGAAGTTCACCTTCATCTGCATGTCCAGATACGTGGATTGCAGCATTATCGCGGTTAATCACTTTGGCGCCGAGAGCAACAAGTTTATTAATGACTTTGTAAACTTCGGATTCGTTACCTGGGATTAATGAGCTTGCTAAGATAACGGTATCGAATTCTTCGATTTGAATGTCTGGGTGAATACCGTTGGCAATACGTCCAAGAGCTGCTAATGGTTCGCCTTGTGAACCCGTGCACATGTAGACAAGTTTGTTGTCTGGATAGTCTTTTGCAGCTTTCAGGTCAATGATTGTATCTTCTGGTAGTTTCAGATAATTGAGGTCTGAAGCGATGCCCATGTTACGGATCATAGAGCGTCCAACGAAGACAACTTTACGACCATATTGATGAGCGACATCAACAATTTGTTGAACGCGATGGACATGGCTAGAGAAGCTTGCAACAATGATTTTACTGGTTGCATTGGCGAAAGCATGGTCTAATGCTGGTGTTACGGAAATTTCTGGTTTAACGAACCCTTTAACTTCTGCGTTGGTTGAATCCATCATTAAGAGATCAACACCTTCTTCGCCTTCACGAGCGAAAGCTCGGAGGTCAGTGAGACGGTGATCTAATGGGAGTGGATCAATTTTCATATCACCTGTATCGATGATATGACCTGCTGGAGTTTTCACGCAGACGGCTAATGCGTCTGGGATAGAGTGCGTGACGGAGATGAAGTCTAAGGTGAATGGTCCTACTTTTAAGGTATCTGGATCATTAACAACGATTGTCTTTGGAACAATGTTGAATTCTTCGCACTTGGCAGCAACAAAAGCTAAAGTGAGTTTGGATCCGATTAATGGGATATCAGGACGGAGACGGAGAAGATATGGGACAGCACCAATATGATCTTCATGACCGTGTGTGAGGACTAAAGCTTCTACTTTATTTAAGCGATGCTTAATGTAGCTGAAATCTGGAAGGATAACATCAACGCCTGGTTGTTCTTCATCTGGGAAGAGAACACCGCAGTCGATTAAAAGAATATGACCATTGTATTCGATCACGTTCATGTTACGACCAATTTCACCAAGTCCACCTAAAGCGACAACGCGCATAGAGCCTTTACGATATTTTGGTGGTGCTACTAAATCTTTATCGTCTTGTTTTACTGGGATTTGACGTTGACGTGCGCGAGAACGTGCTGCTACTCGCCTATCTGTTCCTCGTCCTTTACTATTATGCTTATCTGTTGCATGACGGTGTGTCTGTGCACCGTGTGCATTCTTCTTTTGTGTCATTAATTTTTCTTTCCGATAAATGGTCATCATTGCGGTGATATGTATGATGCCCATAGAACTACTGCATGCGATTAAAGCGACGACAATGTCGTCAGGGTTCGCATTACCCTTCTAAAAATTTGTAAAAAACATAGTGTGAACTATGTGATAGCTCTTTCTAGGATACGCTATTACTATGAAAGATACCTAACAATAAGCATCTTTCATAGTAATTAATGGTCTCATTAGTTATCGCTACGTCCGCTAAGCAGTGAATATAATCGTGGTGCCGTTTGGAATCGATCATTGATCCACTCTTGAAGAGTTTTATCATCAAAGTCATGTGAGGCTTGGATTTGTGTGCCACTACGCACGTAATAGAGGCAAGCATCAATGTTCTTTAATGAATATTGCGTATTACGTGATAATGCAAGACGATAAATATCTAATTGGAGAAGCCTTTCATTGATCTCTTTTTGAGTTTTTGGTTCATTCCCTGTTTTCCAGTCAACGATTGTCAATGACGTCGTTTCATTGGGATCTTGCAAACTACCATAGAAGACTGCATCCATTTTTGCTGAAATTGGGTGGCCTTTAAGACCAATTGAATATTCTTGTTCAACAGAGAAGACATGCCGTTGTGCCCATTCAGAGTGAGCAAAGTTTGATGTCCAAGTATTCCACTCTTCTGTTTGAGGATAATCACCTATATTACTATTAGATATATTTTCTGGGTCAAGTTCATTAGCGACCCACGCATGGAATGCTGTTCCTTTTTCAGCAGCATAAACAGGACCATGCGGTAATGGTCGAATAATTTCAAAGAGTACTTTCTGATACACATCATCGGAACCTGTAATAATATTTTGTAACCGTGTGGTACCAATAGTCTGATCTGACAACGCTTGAGCAGCGCGAGTTTCTAATGAATCATTAATCAGTGATGATTGCATGAATTGAGAAAGATATGTGTATAGTTCTGTCAATGGTCCAGATACTTGTTCTTGTTGTCCATCATTAATTTTCTTAATAGCCTCATTGACAGAGGATACTGAGTCGTTCAGAATTGTTTGCGTATGCTCTGAAATCCTTGTAGGCCATACACCGTTATTTGATGTTGGTTCTGTTACAGATTGTTCTTTCTCATCTGACTGTTCAGGACTGATGTCATCTGAATCATCCTCCTGTAGGCCAAGTAAGTCCAAGATACGCTTGATTTCACTAGCATCATTTTTTTTAGTTGCAGTAAGCAAAACGTCTCCAGAAGAACGAGTTAATGCAACATATAAAAGATGTAGTTCATCAGCATAAGCACGTTTACCGTACAGTTCTGTTAAAGAGTCATGATCTGCTGATAACTTACTTTCTAACTTAGTAATTTCACCTTTATAATAATCATTCTGCACTTTATCGTAATAGTTATTCAATTTTTCTATGATGGTTTGCTCAGTATTACTAGGCATATTGGTGATATCATAAATTTCTTTATAGAGTTGTAGGAGCATATCAATTATGTCTAGCTCCTTAAAAGAATCTTCCATTATGTCTAACGCCTTGAGAGGATCTTCCATTCCGGCTAATTGATGGGGGAAGGAAGGTAGACTAGCTGCATCAGTACGTAGAGGAGCAGGAACATCATCAAGTTGGGTAATCCATACATCATTAATATATGGATTGTTTGTATCTTTCCTAAACTTGACTGATTGAGATGAAGGAATTTTATTGAATCCAGCGATAATCACTGCTGGCCATTCCAAGCCCTTTGAAGAGTGCATTGTTGTTACAACAATATCTGTTGCAACTGTGTTCAGGGCTTTGTCCCATTTCTTATCAAGATCTTCTGAATCGGATTTAATCCATAGTAAGAAACCACGTAATGTCGCTACTTGCCCATCAGATAATTCATCTTTATAGGATTCAACAGCTGATGCAACTGTATCCGCAATAGATAATTGGTTATCCTTATTTTGCAAAGCAAAGGCAATAGTTCTATCTGTATCAAGATCTAGCGCTGTTATTGCTGTACGGATAGCTATATCCATGCCGAAAGAGAGATTTTTTTCAATTAGTTGAATAGATTGTGATAATTGATGAAGTATTTTATATGTATCACTTTTAAGATCATTTTTAATTAATTCATCATTATGAAGAAGATCATTTAAAGTGAAGAAAACAGGCAAATTATCTTGATCAGTAGTATTACTCAATGAATCTTTTATTTGCTTATTTTTGTTCTTCGCATATTGTGCTAGTTTCTTAAAATCGTCCGCATCAATATGATATCGAGGGGATGCAAGCAACCGAAGAATTGATTCTGATGCATCATCCATATCAGCGCAGATTGTTAAAAGATCAAGCAAGTCTAATATTTCAGGATATTTTAATGCTGATTGTGAAGTTTCTGATGAACAAGTTAGATCTTCATTATTATTCTTAATATATTTTTGTATATCTTGCGTGTATGTTTTAGCATCATCATTTGCACGTGTTAGTACGGCAATAATAGGCTTATTGGAATCAGAATATTTTTTCTTTTCTTTTTTTGCGAAGTCAACTATGTTTTTTATTTCCTCATCCTTGGATGCGGAAATTTTTACGGAGATTTCCCCGCCTTCCGAAATTGGCCGTAACTCTAACTCTTGAACACTATTGTTATTCTCATTTAATTTTTTGATGTTGCAAATTAATGTATTGGCGTGCTCAAGGATTGTCTTTTTATTACGTCTTGATTGACTAAGGTAGTATATTTGTTCCGGCTGTAGATTGAATTTTTCCTTAAAAAGGTTGAAAGAATCAGGACTTGCTCCTCTAAACCCATAAATGGATTGGAATGGATCTCCAACGGCAGTCACATATGATTTTTCCTGATTTATACTAGTTTCTATACTAGTTTCATGAAAAATTTTTGCAATTAGTAAGGCTTGTGTTGATGAAGTGTCTTGATATTCATCAAGAAAAACATAGTGGAAACGATGTCTATATTCCTCAGCGATAGAAGGAAAAGTTACAATTAACTGGAAAGCGTACGCTGTAATATCAGCAAAAGTAGCAAGATGATTCGCATATTTCATTTCATTATATTTTTTTGTTAGTTCAATGATAATAGACCGTTGACGTGCTAATTTATACTGATCATAAACTGTTTTATATAGTTGTAAATGAACGCACATTTCACAAAAGTTATAATATTTTTCACATGAGTCTTTTTTCAGATTTTTGCCAAGAGAAGGCCATCTAAGTGTATCAATCTCTTTTTGTAGTTTAGTGATCTGTTTCTGCAAATCATCGATAGCTGTTGTTTCTGTATTATCAGCCTGTTGATATAGATTTCTAGCTTGTAAGCATAAATCTTTAAGAATTGTAGTCCACTTGTCATTCCACTCTTGTACACGATTAATAGCTGAACTAAATGTTAGATGTGTTTCATCAATCATGTACTGTAAGCAATGTGATTCAAGGTTCTTAACATCATCTACTAACTCTTCGAAAGAAAGCATATCTAAGCCTTCTTCACCATCGATATCATCTTCTGATTTCTGGTAAAACTGTTCTCTGAGATTAGTAGCATCTGATTGTTCAAGCTGATTAGACAGTACTTGAGTAATTAACTGCTGTTGTCCAGCATTAGTCAGAATAGTAGTTTCGGGACTAATACCAATTAATAATCCATATTGTCGAACAATTTCTTGGAAGAAGGAATCATATGTTCCTACACGAGGACGTCCTAATAAATTCTTAAGTTTTTGAGCATTATCAATGTTGTCACCTGGATGATTAGAACTTTCTTCACCGCATACAATGGATGTTACACGATCTCCAAGCTCATTAGCAGCTTTCTTAGTAAAGGTTAATCCCAAGATTTTTTGAGGAGCAACATTATCTTGTCCGATTAAACGACTAATACGATGAGTCATTGTAAAAGTTTTACCAGATCCAGCTCCTGCAATAATTAACATATCAGTATGAGCTGCAGTATCAGTAATAATTGCTTTTTGTTCGTCAGTATATTCGATGTCAGCCATTGTGATATTTCTTTCTGTCTCTTAAACCGGTATCCAACTCGAACTTATTCAATGCTTATTGCAAAGGTCCATAAACTGTTTCGGACTCTTCTGGGAAGAGAGGACATAGTCGTTTGAACTGGCAGTACTTGCATTGCTTGTTTTTCTTTGCTTCAAAAAGAGATGCATTCTGATAACTAGCAGCATAAAAAATATGAGAGAGCATAGTGAGAACCCAAGGTATAAGATGCTTATCAACCTTAAGTAATCTGTCTGTTTTGATTCCTTCTTCTTTTGTTGCTTGCTGACAGTTATCAATAATATGTTTAATTTGCTTAGTATATTCAGATGATGGCGTAGACAGATCACCGTTTTCTAGAGATGGAGTGAGCCGTTTGAACCAGTCCATCAACCGTTGCGCATTTGTCGGTTTCTCATTTGAATAATCGTTACGTATAGATTGATTAAATTGTTCTTCATTGAATAATGACGGCTGATAATTTTTTCCATAATTCTTTGGATTGCTCGCTGTTTTGCCATCTCCTGCTGCAGGATATGGCTCAAACTCCATATTAAATAACATAGAACGATTTACTGGTATTTGTCGTGAATCATTCCATTGAGTATCTTTTTCTTTTGAAGATTCACGATCATCATCACCGTTTAGTATCGACTCATAATGCAGCATGAGTTGGTAACAAATGAGCTGAAGATCATTAAACGATTTACCCAATGTAGAGCCACCTGTTTTGTAATCAACAATATCTAAAACAGGCTTATCTAGTTTATCTGCATTCTTACAGCACTTTTTTTCTAGGCGATCTATACGACCAGTCAGAATAATCCGTGTTTTCTCATCTAAGGTGCCTGCAGCAAAATGTCCAGAAAGTGCGTCAAGTAGATCATAAAAATCTTTATCAGTGGCAGAATGATCTCCTGTATATTGTGTGAGATCTGTCATGCGGAATCCTGTACGAGTGAATTGTACTTCTGCTTTTGATTGTTGCAGTTCCCCTCGTTCAGTTACGAAACAATGAGCGATATTTGCGAGTGCTGTCTGGGCTCGTTTTTCATTTTTTGCCCATGTGTATTGATCTTCTGGTGTGTGATCAGTGGTGATTTCTGTTTTATAAAGTTCATGATAATGGTTCATGAGTTTTTTGGTGAGTTCTTCTTCTGTAAGATCTTTGGTATCGTAATGTTGTTGTGTGGCCCATTGGGCGCAGGCGTGGATTAATGTACCAAATTGTAATGTTGATATTGAGTTGGTTGGTCCGATGAAGTCCTTTGAGAAGTGGGCTTTAAGTGGGCATTGCCAGAGGCTATCAACTTTTGATGGACTGAGTGTAATTGTGTGTTCTAATTGGGGTGTTGGAGTAGAGCGGGTGTTGATGAATGTCCAATTCTGTGGATTAGCATGATAGCCTGCTGGAGTCTTTTCTTGTTCAGTAGCAATGAGTGCTAGCGTATGGGCAGCATCTTGTTGTTTGGAGATGTTTTTTTCTTGTATTGCTTGAGCAAGATAAGCACGTGAAAGGGTGACTAGTCCGTTCATGGTTACTTGTTGGCCGTGTGCTAGTTGATTGAATAGTTTTTCTTCGGTGCTGTTTTCTTGGTTATTAGTTGAATCTCCTGGATGGGTAAATTGGCAGTTCTCGCGTGTGAAATCAGTATCGCTGTGGATCTTTTTCTGGGTGATTAGTTCAGGTGCGAATTCTTGGAAGAATGGTGAGATAGTTTGGTCATCTGACCAGACTGCGCTGAGAGTTGTTGTTTCTGAGGCGCGTGTGAGAGCGACAAGGAATCCTCGTAGTTCTGCATAAAGGGTTTCTAATAGTTGTTCGTTATCGGTTATTGCTTGTTTATTGTCTGGAGTGTTTTGGTGTATGTATCGTTTGATTTGAGCGTTCGCGAGAGTTTCTGTTGAAAAGAGTGTTCCTCGTGGGGTGAGGTTTGGCCAGACATTATCTTGGAGATTAATAATCCAGGTTTTTTTGACATGTAGTGGTAGTGCGCCAGCTGGTGTAGTCAATGTAATGGAATCTGGTTTTGGTGCTGTGTATGCTAATGAGTCTGCGGCAACTTGTGCGTTGAGAACGGAATCAATAAATTCTGGAATGGTTTGATCGTGTGGTGCTGCTTGAGCATGATGGAATAAGCGAATTACTTCATCGAGCTGTTTATTAGCTGTTTTACCAAGAATGCCTGGTTGCAGAGCATCTATTCCCCATTGGAGGCTCAATTTTTGAGGAGTCTTCTCTGGATCTGATGAGGTGTGCTCACTATCGTCTGGAATGAGAGTAATAGCATCCCAGAGTTCCCATAGTTTTCCATATACGGTGATCTCTGTGGACGATTCATTGCTGTGAATATTGTTCTGTGCAGTATGGATTGTGTTAATAATAAAACGAACAATAGTGATATCAGTTGTTTTAATAACAATCCTTGTGAGCAGCTGATAGATCGTTCCAGCTATTTCAGGTTCATGGAACAGTAAGAAGAGTATATCCTGTGCAGTGCACTCATGAGGTGTCTTTTCACCTGTGTCGGTAGTGTTATCGTTACTCTCCCAATATGATTGCCATACCTTGTTAACGGCATCATAGTCTTCTTGATGATCAAGATCAGTATAGCGTTGCGAGTATTGAAGAATATGAGCTAAAGCATAAAATGCGTTTTTGATAGATTGAACGTGTGGTAGTTGATTGTGGTATGAGAATAATGGTCCTTGTAGTATCTGAATGAACGTCTTCCATAAGTGTGCTGCATAATCATTGATTGATGTTGGCGTATGCTGTTGGAATTGTTCAAGATCATTACTGATGCGCAACATAGCGAGAAGAGAACAGACAGTACTACTGTCTTTGAGTGAGGCATTCACTGATGAATATCTCACAGGAATTCCTTCACGTTCCAGTCGATCACCAATATGCTGTAATGAAGCGTTATCGTGAGAAATAATTGCCATATCGGACCATGACAGCCTTTCACCATCCTGTGATGCTTTCATCATCAGTGATAGGATTTGCCACACGAGATCATCGATTTCTTGCTGCGGAGAGGTAAAAAGACGAACAGTAAGAGACTGGTCATTAGAAAGATCATGATTAGGATAATGAATTTTCCCAGGTCGTGTACTGATGCCATTATCTTCTTCAACAACTGCTGATCCAATTACTTGTGAAACACGGTGAGCAACAACCCATTGATCAGAGTTTTGACGGCGATTTTGTTCATCTGCCTCGCACTGTAGTTCAATATGCTGGCTAACGTTCAAACCATGTTGATCATATGGTTGATCCATTAATTGTGACAAAGCTATTGGATATGATCCGCGGAATCCTTGTACTGATTCATCATTATTGCCCACGAGAATCAAAAACACGTTTTTTTGTGCTAACTGTTGGAGAAAACGATATCCTGCGAAAGTGAGATCTTGACAATCATCAATAATAAGGAATCGTGGTAAACTATCACTCTCGATCTCATTATTTGCGAGTGCCTTGGTGACTTCGACGAAGAGTTGTGCGCTGTCTAAGCGATGTTGTCCTGGATAGGTTTCTTTAATTTTCTGTAAATATTCTTTGCGTAATTGTTGGATGACTTGCCATTTAATAAGAACATCGGGTGAAGCGTGCTCTTGTTCTTGTAATTGAGGGAGGTAATCATTACTGACGTCGGTTAATGATAGGTCGCTGAGGCGTGCTAAGGCGATGCGTAATTGATCGATGAAGTGTGGTGTAGTGAGGTGTGTGAAGGAGTCAACGGTGTTCATTGGCGTACTATTGTGGGTGTTGAAGTATGTCATGAGCAGCCGGCAGGTATAGCAGTCACCGTTATCTCCTTGTTCGGCATGGTGAATGTGGTCTTGGAGGACGAGAGTAATTAGTTGTGTTTGTTCGTCACCATCTAAAAGTTTGAGGTGTGATTGGTGATGAGAAGCGAGCATGAAGGCTAGTGAGGAGAGGGTACGAACAGGTCGGCTTCCTTGTATGTGATCTAATCGTTGGTCTTTAAAGATACTGATGCTCAGTTTGTCAGCATTGAATCGTTGTGAGGTCACCATGAAGGCGCGACCTTGTTCCGTATACTTGCGGATACCGTCCATAAGTAATGCGTTGAGGCATAACTGTGTTTTTCCGGATTGTGGTTCCCCATCAATACGAAGAGCTGCACCCTGAGGATGTTCACTAATAAATGTTGTGATGCTGTTTAATGTCTGATCAAATGATTGGAATTGAACATCAGTATTCTTCATATCCATAATTTAAAGTTTTCATCAGACAATCCTATTGAAACTGTTTACTATATGAAGTATGGGAACAATTATTGATTATGTGAAAAATGCGGTCATGCCGTTTAGTATTGATTTTCCCTTTAATGAGGCTGATGCGATTGTTTTTTCTCAGCTCTCCTATTTTCATTTTCCGTCTGAAGTTCCACGATTACAGTTTGATGCGACGGCAGTGAGTCATTGTATTCTACAACAGCCTCTTCATTCTCATATGGATGCATCACGTTATTTTGCCCGCCGTTTTCAAACCGTGACACAAAGTACATGTATGCAACGTTTTATTGAGAATCCACTGATTGCTACTCCTGAGCAACGTCATCATCGTTTTAGTTTAGGAAAATCCTCTCAAGAGACACCAGATCAAAAAACTAATGGTATAACACCGGATAATACCGTCACCTCGTTCTCTTCACCGTATCCTTTAAAGCATCTTTTACGATCGGAATATTATTCATCTCTCGTGTATGATGTGGCCTATAGTCATCACAATATTGAGCTTTTAGAAGCCTTAGGATCAAGTCCCCGTTTCCGTAATGTGATGATTCAACATTTTGTTGAACCCGACAGCCCCACCTCACCTGTTCGTTTTTCTGCAGTAACTTTTGATCTCGGTAATGGAGTCTTATATATTGCTTTTCGTGGAACAGACAGTACGGTGGCAGGATGGCATGATAATTATCGAATGACTTTTTTATCACCTGTCCCCTCGCAGGCAATTGCTGCTGATTATTTTGCTCGTATTGCCACGGAATGGAATGGCATGTTTATCTTAGGAGGTCATTCGAAAGGTGGGAATCTCGCCATCTATGCTTCTGCTGTCGCCCCACATGTAGTACAGCATCGTATTCTAGCGGTATACTCACTCGACGGCCCTGGTTTTAGTGACCGTTTTATTCATAGTCACGGTTTTTTAACAATTAAAAATCGTATTCATAAAATTATTCCTGAAGGTTCATTGATCGGAACATTACTATTATCGAATTCCGATAGTCATATCGTGAAAAGTACAGCATCAGGTATTATGCAGCATTATCCAATGACATGGGTATTTAATGATCAGAATCAACTTGTTGCTTCTGATCATGTCACTGCCCTTTCTGCCTATATTACGAAAACAGTCAATCAATGGATGTGGAAGTTTGAGCCTGCGAAACGACGCTGTTTTATTGATGGGTTCTTCGATTCCATTACAAAAGCTGGATATACCGATTTCATTGATATTTTTGCTGATCTCAAAACTTCTATTCCAAAGATTTATGCTGAGATACGTCAATTACCGTCTGATGAACGTAAACTTATTTCAATGTTCTTAACTGGTTTAGTGAATATTGCGGTCAATACGCTCCCAGAATTATGGCATCGTTAAGATGAGTTAGCTGTAAGGTTCATTAATTGCGATACAATGCGACACGGAGAACAGAGAGGAAAAAATCATTGTGAAACGTTTTGATTCTATTGCTGGATTAGTGTGTGTTTGTATTGGTTTAATCTCATCAATTATCGTCGCCTTAGGCGATTTACGTTCTCATGACACCATGCTTCTTGGCTGTGTTGCTGTCATATCAACCATAGTCTTGTTAGCTGATGCAGCAGTATGGTGGAAAGGATTACGTACTGTTGATGAACATGTCACCATACTACAGCGTAAAAACTGAAGAGAATAATGCAGTGGGGGTCTCACCAATGATGTTGGTGAGACCCCCACTGCATGAAGAGATAAGTCTTACTTAATCATGTAACAGTTGATCGCGTGTAATATGGATTTCTGTTGTTGACGTACCATGACTGTGAGCGATAAGATGACCGTTCATCTGTGCGGAGCATGATACTGACTTCATGCTACTATCGTTTGCTTTCACAATGACATCAACTGTATGGTGAGCAGTTACCTCACCGACCCATGTTCTATCAAACGTATAAGCGTGAATGGTGTTATCCCATTTCACCATGATCGTTGCAGTACCATCAGCGGTTGCTGAAACAACCACCGTATTTTTCTCATCAGCATGATGATCGTAATGATGATTCTCTACACGTGCTACTGACATAGCAGTATGCGGGTCTAATGTCCCGTTAGACTTCATATGATCAACAAGACCAAGGGAAAGTCCAACGATACAGATCACAGCAGCAAGGAATCCAAAGAAGAAAAGAGCAAACCATTCTGGTTTTTCTTCTTCCTTGTAGCTTCCTTCTTCAGGATTGTCTGACATACTCTGTCTTCTTTCCTTTTTGAATACTTTTATACGCTTTATCATATATGAGATTTATGCGTATACTTTGATTTTTTACACGTTTTCAGAGTATTTACTAGCTTCTGTGGTAATGTCCTTTTGATAAACACTTTCATTGTGAGATATTTTCTGTATTTTTTGGAGGACGCCACATGACAAAAATCATTGCATGGATTACTTCAGCTCTACTATCATTTGCTATGATTTTTGTCCTGTTACCTACAGCAGCTCATGCAGATACTCTCTCTTCGACGGCTGTAACCACGAGTAGGACAACAGCAGCAGCAGCATCGGATGTATCTGCAGCAACATCTACAGGAGTTCCAACCGTATCGTATGATGGGCAAACAGTAAATCTTGTCGAGGGGTCTGCAACCATTTATGTTCAGATTCCAACATCTAATGTTCTTCCAACAACAATTCAATTTAGTGATGGAACCATTGCTTCTGTACCATGGGTTACTGCAACGAACACCTTCTCATATGGTGGTCAGTCAGTTACATTAACACCACGAGTGATCACAGGAACGTTAAAGAATGGCACCTCTTATAGTGTTCAAATTATTGCAACAGGAGCTGCACCAACCTATCCTCTCTCTGCAACAGCCACCTGTGATGGATCTCTACTCACGTTGAATTCTATTACCTCATCAAATGGTAATTCAGTTAGCGTCACCTATAACGGTAAAATTCAGTGGGTTGTTAACTATGAATTCCAGTTACCAGGAACCTATACAGAAAACGAATTACCGTCTTCCTTCACGTTATCTAATGGTCAAGTACTTCCAATGCAGTGGAAGCCTCTCTCCAGTATTGGTGCTTGGGAAACCAATTCAAATGATGAACTCTATGGTTGGGATGTGGCAACATTAGCGGATAGTAATGATGTCATCATGAATTATTATGCGATTGGTTCGATGACTCAGAGTGATATTAATTATTACAAAGAACATCCAACCCTCGCCTCATCATTAGATGCTATTAATGGTGCTGATGTTGCGCGAGGTGGCGTAAAATCATGGAGTTGGAATTCTCCTTTTGCTGAAGCTGGAGTCACTGTTGTGGTGATTATTCTGCTTCTTATTGTGGCGTGGATTTTGTCAAAGATTATTCGTGCACATATGCAACACAAGAGGAAACGTCATTAAAAGACTATCGATTCTTCTGCTTGTATAACACTCTGTGTTATACAAGCATTTTCTAATGGGTAACAAAATGGGATCCTCCTATTGGAAGATCCCATTTCAATGAAGCGGAGACCGAGAGATTCGAACTCTCGAACGGATTACTCCGTTAGCACCTTAGCAGGGTGTCCCTATCGACCACTCAGGCAGGTCTCCTTGTTTTAACAACAAAATAAAGTGTAGCACACTTTTTTACCAATAGGAAATCGTGTCGTATAATTCTTATCCAGTAATCATGAGGTTTGGCCATCAGTTGCGCAATAAACGTTAGCGTTTGATCCTGTCATTGATTGATGTGCAACAACTTTTCCGTTGACTAAGATGGTGCATGATACTTCTTGACTGCTACTGGCTTGGTAATTACCAGCTACATATACATTGACATCTTTATGAGAAGCAGCACCTGTTACTGTCTTTGACCACGTTGAAGTGAAATTATCTGTTTGACTTTCAACAGCATCTGGAACAGACACCACAGCACTACCCACTCCACTGTTGGTTGTCGCCTCAATTTTAATAGTTCGATCAGTATTTGATTCTCCAGCTGAAAGGTTAGATGAACTTTTACTACCACAAGCAGCAATGCCTAGTAAACCGCAGGCTGCAGTAATACCGACGATTCCTGCTTTGAACTTTTTATTCATCTATTATTCCTTTCCGATTGGTTCTTTTCAGTCTGACATACTTATAGCATTATCGTATCGGTTGAATGTAAAAATTCACTCAATGTTTATTGTCATAACACTAAAAAATACAGAAGAGACAGATTCTTTGGCTTTAGGATAAAAGTATGAGTACGTCACCGCGTCTAGAATCAGTCAAACATAGCTGGGGGCATGATGAAATAGGTTGTTCTATTTTGCATGTCGATATGGATGCGTTCTTTGCGTCATGTGAAGTGGCTCGTCATCCTCATTTAGCTCATCATCCCGTTATTATTGGGACTGGAAGTCGATCAGTTGTTTCTACAGCGAACTATGAAGCACGACAATTTGGGATTCATTCAGCGCAATCGCTAGCGAGTGCGCATCGTTTATGTCCTCAGGGTGTGTTTCTTCCTGTAGATCATCAGTATTATTCTATGGTGTCACGTCGTATTTTTGATCAGTTACGTACATTGACTGATCATCTTCAGCAGGTTTCTATTGATGAAGCGTATGTGGATGTGTCTGGTATTGTGTATCAATGGAAAGGTCCTGTAGCGATTGCTCGGTGGATTCGTCAAAGGGTGTGGGATGTCGCTCATGTAACGTGTTCTGTTGGTATTGCGTCGAATATGTTGATTGCTAAATTGGCTTCGACGAATGCGAAGCCCAATGGTATGCTTCTGATTCCGGCATCACGGAATGAGGAATTTATTCATATGTTTCCCGTGCAGTCTGTCCCTGGTATAGGTCCTGCAACAGCGAAAGTATTGCATCAGTATGGTATTTCGACAGTACAGCAGTTATCTGAGTTGTCAGTGACGCAGATACAAGATATTTGTCATTCATCCTCATTAGCATATTATTTGTCAGAAGCATCTCACGGTATAAGTCGTCGGAAAGTAGTGCCTCGGAAGCCTGAAAAGTCTATTAGTGAAGAGCGCACATTCACGCAGGATACGACGTCTTTAGCAGAGGTTAAAACACTTGTGCAGCATTGTGCTGATGATATTTGTCTGAAATTACGGTCGAAGCAGTTAGTTGCACGTACAATTACCGTGAAGGTACGGTTTGCTGATTTTTCTTACCGTACAAAATCGTTTACCTGCCCCTCTCCTTTTACTTCGTCACGGTATTTAATGACTTATGCATTCCCTTTATTGTGCTCTCTGATTACGACGGATCATTCTGCAGTGGAATGCGATCGGCCATTACGTTTAGCAGGATTATCGGTATCGAAATTATCAGCGCAGGCACAAACTGCTATTCAACCGGAATTATCATTAGAAACCAGTCAAGCGCCTGATCATCGTTTCTTAGAAAAATCGTCACAGGCTGAGCATGTTTTAGATGTGATTAAAACAAAATATGGAGATAACTCAATTTCATTTGGGTTATCTCCACAGATTAAGCTTGAGCACGGCGAGGTAATGCTGAAACACGAGGATCATCAGGAATAATCTCACTGTAATCAGCTGCTCCACCTGGATCACCAACAGTAGCAAAACAGGCTTCAGCTGCTGCTTGATACCATTTCCACTCGTCAGGAAGATCGTCTTCATAGAAGATTGCTTCAACCGGGCAAGCTGATTCACATGCTCCACAGTCAACACACTCATTTGGATTAATATATAGAGTGCGTGTTCCTTCATAAATACAATCGACAGGACATTCTTCTACACATGCCTTATCCATGACATCAACGCATGGTTCTGCAATCACATATGCCATTTATTTGTTCTCCTTAGTATCCCATCCTAAATTCAATCCCACTATTACTGGTTCAGGAACTAATTGAACGCCGAATGTATCATACACACCACGTTGAATTGTTTGCGCTAACGTGACAATATCATGTGCAGTAGCATGACCACGATTGGTTAAAGCTAAGGTATGAACTGTTGATAAGGAAGCAGGCGCTTGGTCATCAACAGCATACCCCTTGTAGAAGCCAGCATGATCGATTAACCAGGCTGCTGATGTTTTAATACCCTGCTCACCATTCGGTAATACTGCTGGGAATTGTGGTGCTTCTTGAGGTAATCGTTGCGCTTGCTTAGGAGTCAAAATTGGGTTCGTAAAGAAACTACCGCAACTCCAACGATCCTGTTGAATATCATCATCACTTGGTTCACCAGATAACACGTATTCCATCCATTGATTACGATACCGTGCTGGATCTTCAAGCATCTGTTTTTGTCCACGAATTTGCAAAACAGTACGACGGATTTCCGTAATCTTTAAGGAGGCTCCCATAGAAACATGTAAAGCGGACGCTAATTGCTCATAACCAATAGTGCCCATGGTGGAACGCTGTAACTTAAACGTTACAGACAAGACAATATAGCGTGGTGATGGGAAATACAATGAATAAGGTACGCATGGTGTTGCATACATACTTTGCTTGAGTACGGAAGTACGATACCCAAAATGCATCTCATCTGCTGATAAGAAACTGCAGGATGAAGTGGCACGATCCCAAACTTCAACAGATACGACAGAGGAAGCTACTTCTTGACCGTAGGCACCAATATTCTGTACAACAGAAGCTCCTACAGTGCCTGGAATGCCAGACAGTCCTTCAATTCCTTGATAACCATTACGGACACAATGATCGACTAAATCATCCCAATGGACACCAGCATCTGCCTTTAATAAAACAGTATTTTCATTCAAGTCATCTTCTGAGGACAGAAGAAGTACTTGGCGGCGTGCATCACGGATAACGACCCCATCGAATGGTTGATCAGAAGCTAAGAGATTAGATCCCCCACCAATAACACACAGTGGACGTTCAGCATCATCCGCTGCCATAATTGATGAAATAAAATCATCACGAGTGATTGGTTCAATAAAATCTTTAATAGAACCACCAACACCAATAGTCGTTATATCAGCAAATGATGGAGTGGAAGTCATGAGGATCCTCTTTCTATCAGGATATGATTACTTTCTCTGATATATACCACTAGATACAAAAAAAGACCCGATAAACGGGTCTTCCAAAAAATTTTTTATCAACGAGTCTCACGGTGGAGTGTCATCTTACCGCAACGTGGGCAGAACTTCTTCAATTCAAGACGATCTGGAGTATTGCGACGATTCTTGGTCGTAATGTAATTACGTTCCTTACACTCTGTGCAAGCCATCGTGATGCCCGGACGGATATCAGTGCTTTTCGCCATTTCCTCTGCACACCTTTACTGTTGATCCTTGTGCCGGGCTCCCCGGCAATTCGTAGCGGGAGAGAGACTCGGACTCTCGACCTTACGATTATGAGTCGTACGCTCTAACCATCTGAGCTATCCCGCCCCAGAGCCTCGAGTGAGAATCGGACTCACGATCTTTTCCTTACCAAGGAAATGCTCTACCACTGAGCCATCGAGGCGTGGCGGGTGTAGGATTTGAACCTACGAAGCATAACAGCGGCTGATTTACAGTCAGCTCCCTTTGACCGCTTGGGAAACCCGCCCCATTGTTTTCCAGAGTTACCTCTAAAAAGCAACTATGTAATTTAAACATATAAAAAAAGAATATGCAAATACGACGCGCCGAAGAAAAGAAAGATATTAGCAACAGAATGATTTTTCCTCCCCAAAAAGAATAAAATCAATAAAACTCTATAAAATATTGTTAATTCTGCTTTCTTTTTCCTTAAAGTGTCATAGCATATAAACATGCTTTCATATGGATAATAGCTAGCACACGAAATTGCTTATCAGCTTCATTGTGAAAAAGATAAGCATAAAATGACAGAAGATATGCTTGCACAGAAATTAGGAATACATAGAGTTTCTGTCTCACGCTATCTTTCTGGCGCGCGCGATATGCCTTTTTCCGTCTTTATTGACATGTGTGATGCTTTACACGTATCAATCGAAGACATCATTATGAAAGCAAAAAACATTTAAAAAAAGAAAATAATGCTACCACATCGTCTCATTTGGAAAAAAGATAACGATGTGACATACTAAGAAGAGTTGGTTGAATGTCCGAGCGGTCTAAGGAGCACGCCTCGAAAGCGTGTGAGGTGTCAGCCTCCGAGAGTTCGAATCTCTCTTCAACCGCCACTCAAAAAGGGGATATATGCACACTCATATGCATATATCCCCTTTTTATTTATATGTATCCGTATAATGCCTCAATCTAAAACACGTTTGGCACGAATTTTTTCTGCTCGAGAAGCTAACTTATTCACTGATGGATACACAACCTTCTCTAAGGTTAAGCCTTGAGGTTGAGCTGGTCCTGTTGCTCCTTCACGAAATGGATTGCGTAACTTTTCATTAAACCACGTTACACTCCTCTTTCCTAACCCTACCTGTAACTGCGCACCAACAAGCGAACGCACCATACTACGAGCAAACGCATCAGCTGTAATAGTAAACGTTAAAATACCGGATTCAAGAGAATAAGGAAATTCATCTAACTCCAGCCGTCTCCATACCGCTGATTTAACCTCGCGAATAGTGGTCCCATTAGGATTTGGCAATGCAAAAGACCCAAAATCCTTTAATCCAGGAATAGATGACGCGCATTCCTGCATTGATTCAATATCTAACGGCTTATCCATTCGCAGAACAGCATTCCGAATAAGAGGATTAATAGTATGTGTGCAATCACTTAAACGATATACATAGGTTCGCTCTAAAGCAGAAAATCGAGCATCAAAACCATAAGGAGCTTCTTTTAACGAAATAATAGATATATCTAACGGCACAATAAACTTTAATCTGTGTTCTAATGCAGATACTGGATCCATATCTAAATGGCCAACTGCACGTTGAAGAACATCTTCCTGAATATCAACATGACAGACTTGACCTCGCGCATGTACCCCAGCATCAGTTCTTCCTGCAACAGTAAGCAATGGAGCTGTTTCATGAAAATGTTCAGTATGTAAAATTTTTGCTAAACAATCTTCGAGAACTCCTTGAACGGTTCGTAAACCTGGTTGTTTTGCCCATCCATGGAATTCAGTTCCATCATATGAACAATCAATACGAAGACGCATGACCATGGGTTACCTCTGCTCTTTTCATATGGATAAAAGAAGGGGCTGGATATTGTATCCAGCCCCTTCGATGACTCAAGCTATCAAGTAGTTATTACAACTACCTTCTTTTTCACTCGCTGTCAGATTCGTCAGCAGCTTTTGCAGCAGCTTCAGCTTCCTTGACAACTGCCTTCTTGGCAACAGGTTCTACAACAAGCTCAATGATTGCCATTGGAGCATTATCACCCTGACGTGGTGTTGTCTTGATGATGCGAGTGTAACCGCCTTCGCGTTCGCCCATTTCTTCAGCAATCTCAGTGAAGAGCTTATGAACGATAGACTTGTTACGGATAACGCGAAGAACACGACGACGTGCTGCGAGATCTCCACGCTTTGCGAATGTGACCAAACGCTCAGCAAGTGGCTGAAGACGCTTTGCCTTCTTAACTGTCGTCTTAATGCGACCATGCTCAAATAAGCTGGTTGCCATGTTCGCAAGCATAAGACGCTCATGAGCTGGGCTAGAGCCAAGGCGTGGACCTTGCTTTGGTTGTGGCATTTTATCTCCTTATTGATCGGAACTGAGGAGGGCATACGCCCAACGTCCCAGTTCCGAATTAACTTTCTTTACTCACTCATCGTCTGGAGTATAGAAAGTACCTCCCTCGAGGTTCTTTTCATCGAAGCCTGTAACAGGTGATTGTTTCAGAGAAAGACCAAATCCTGTAAGCTTCTCTTTAACCTCATCAATCGATTTAGCACCGAAGTTACGAATTTCTAACAGATCTTGTTCTGTACGAGAAACAAGTTCACCAACGGTACGAATTCCCTCACGCTTAAGGCAGTTATAGGAACGCTGTGTTAGGTTGAGGTCTTCGATTGGAACGAAAAGCTCGCGATCTCCTTCGGAAACCTGTGGAGCTGGTCCAACTTCAATACCTTCAGCTTCAACATTCAGTTCGCGGCAAAGGCCAAAAAGTTCAACCAATGTGGAACCTGCTGATGCAACAGCATCACGCGGTGAGATAGCTTCCTTGGTTTCAACGTCAAGAATGAGACGATCGAAATCAGTACGCTGTTCAACACGAGTTGCTTCAACCTTGTAGCTTACCTTAAGAACTGGCGAGTAGATGGAGTCAACCGGAATACGACTGATCTCCTGATCTTCCTGCTTATTCATTTCAGCAGAAACATATCCTCGACCACGCTCAACAGTGAACTCGATCTCCAGCTCGCCGTCTTCAGCTAGTGTCGCGATGTGATGGTCAGGATTACAAATAACAATGCCTGCAGGTGGTGTAATATCACCGGCAGTCACTTCGCCTTCCCCACTCTTTCGCAAATACATAACGACTGGTTCGTCATATTCGCTCGTCAGAACAATGTTCTTGATATTAAGGATGATCTCAGTTACATCTTCCTTAACACCTGGCAATGTGGTGAACTCATGAAGTGCTCCGGAAATGCGTACTGAAGTCACAGCAGCACCAGGAATGGAGCTTAACAACGCACGGCGTAAAGAGTTGCCGAGTGTATAACCGAATCCTGGCTCGAGTGGTTCAAACGTAAAACGGGAACGTCGTGGACCTAGTTCTGTTTCCGTCAATGTCGGACGCTGTGCAATAAGCACTTTCCTATCCTTTCAGTTTCAACCGGTTTATTTCAATAAATAACCGGCCATCGCGGGTAGACTGTTAGACTTGTGGGACGTCAGACGCGGCGGCGCTTTGGAGGACGGACACCATTATGAGCTTGTGGAGTCACATCGGTAATAGAACCGACCTCAAGACCTGCAGACTGAAGAGAACGGATAGCAGTTTCGCGGCCAGAACCTGGTCCCTTGACGAAAACGTTAACCTTTTTCATGCCATGTTCCATTGCCTTGCGAGCTGCAGCTTCAGCTGCCATGCCTGCAGCAAATGGAGTGGACTTACGAGATCCCTTGAATCCGACATCTCCACCGGTTGCCCATGCAAGAACTGCTCCTGATGGATCAGTGATGGAGATAATAGTGTTATTAAATGTTGACTTAATATGCGCCTGGCCCATTGGCACAGACTTATGAATCTTGCGCTTTGGCTTACGCGCATTCTGCTTCGAAGCAGCCATTGACCCTCATTTCCTTGAAGTTTTCACCAGGAAAAGTTGACATATCTTAGAATGTCAGAACTTTACTTGGTTGCCTTCTTCTTTCCGGCAACTGTACGCTTTGGACCCTTACGAGTACGAGCATTTGTCTTCGTACGCTGACCACGAACAGGCAAATGACGGCGGTGACGAAGACCCTGATAGCAGTTAATCTGGATCTTACGGCGGATATCTGCCTCGACTTCACGACGAAGATCGCCTTCGATCTTGTAATGACCCTCAAGGTAATCACGAAGAATAATGAGTTGATCCTCAGTCAAATCCTTGACGCGAGTATCTGGATTAACACCAGTGGCGTCCAAGGTTTCCTTAGCGCGTGTACGGCCAACACCATAAATATAAGTGAGGGCGATTTCAATGCGCTTCTCATTTGGAATATCAACACCGGCAAGACGTGCCATTGAAAATTCCTTCTGTTCAAACGGAGGTCGTGCACCAAACCTTCCGTCATATTCTGTATAACGGTCCAGGCCTCCGTCCCTGGAGCTCGAGATAGTACCCTATCTCGCGGTTTAGCACCTGATCTTAATAACTGTGCCTGTATGATCTACTCAGCCTTGACGCTGCTTATGGCGTGGGTTAGTGCAGATCACCATGACACGGCCGTGGCGACGGATAATGCGGCAGTGCTCGCAAATCCTCTTCACACTTGGCTTAACCTTCATGGCTTTCCTTTACTTGTAACGATAAGTAATACGACCACGATTCAAATCGTATGGACTCATCTCGAGAACAACGCGGTCCTGTGGAAGAATACGAATATAATTCTTACGCATCTTTCCAGAAATCGTCGCGATGACGATGTGCTTATTCTCGAGCTCAACGCGAAACATTGCGTTTGGTAAAGCTTCAACCACTTTACCTTCGACTTCAATCACACCATCTTTTGACATAAGACCTCATATCATCGTTCAAATTACTTCTGTGTTCCATTATTGGAAAACACACTATCCATTTATTTAACATCACACAGAAGACAAACACGCAAGCTAAAAAGTACCCCCCGGCGATTCTTAAAAGAAAGAATTACCGAGGGGTACTAATATAGCAAAATCTTAGGCTTCTAATCCACTAATAATACGATTAGTGATCTCTTCAATAGCACCAGTGCCATCAAACTGCTTTAAGACACCAACCTCCTGATAATGCTCAAGAAGAGGTTTTGTCTCATGCTCATAAACAGCTAAACGCTTTGCAATTGCTTCAGGTGTATCATCAGCACGACCCTCAATTGCTGCACGCTTCTGCATACGATCAAGCAAAACATCCTTATCAGCAGTTAATGCAATAACCGCATCAAGCTTTGTACCAAGATCAGCAAGAATAGAATCCAAAGCAACAACCTGAGCTGCATTACGTGGATATCCATCAAGAATCCAACCATTCTTTGCATCGTCCATAGCAAGACGATCAGCAACAATACGGTTAGTCAATTCATCAGGAACTAATTCACCCTTATCAGTGTATGAGCAAGCCTCTTGGCCTAACTCTGTATGATTCTTGATGTTGTAGCGGAAAATATCACCGGTAGAAATATGAGGAATACCATAATGCTCACTCAAACGAGCTGACTGTGTTCCTTTACCAACACCCTGAGGTCCCATAATTAACAGATACATATCGTGCCTTTCATTTTTTCTCAGCAATAGCCTTTGTTGAATCCAAGAATCCCTCATATTGGAACTGTTGAACCTGTGCTGCTGCCTGACGAAGCGTATCTAATCCTACGCCAGCAATAATCAAAATGGTGGTACCACCAAATGGAAGACTACTGCCTAAGCTCAATGCCATAATCAATGTCGTTGGAATTAAACATACGAAAAGTAAATAAATTGATCCGATGGTATTCAAACGATTAATGACATAACGCAAATAACGGCTCGTATCATGGCCTGCTCGAATTCCAGGAACAAAACCACCATATTCTTTCATATCATCAGATACTTCATCAGGATTAAATGTAATCGATGTATAGAAGAACGTGAAGAAAATAATCATAACTGCGTATAAGCAGATATACCATACGCTAGTTGTATCCCCTAGATTGGCATTGACCCATTTCACCCAGGACTGATCACTCTTACCGAACTGAGCAACTAACGTTGGAATAGCAAGAATCGATGACGCAAAGATTGGTGGGATAACACCAGACATATTGATCTTTAATGGAATGTATGTTGAGGTTCCACCATACATCTTACGACCAATCATGCGACGCGTGTATTGAACTGGTATACGGCGTTGTGACTGTTCAACAAAAATAACAAAAATAACAATAGCAATCAGAACAGCAGCAACAATACCAAACTTCTCCCAACTTGTCTCACGACCAATATCCCATAACTTAGGAAGGAATCCTGAACAAATAGAGATAAAAATCAACACTGACATGCCTTGTCCTAAGCCATGATCAGTAATTAATTCTGCCATCCACATGATGAGTCCAGTACCACCAGTCATGATGAGAACCATCACGATTAAATTCATCACTGAACCATTAGGAATCACGTTACTAGAGCACTCATAATCAAACAAAGCACCAGAACGAGCTGTTACAATAATCGTCGCTGACTGTAAAACAGCCAACCCAATGGTCATATAACGAGTATATTGTGTAAGCTTTGCCTCACCTGATTGTCCTTCTCGATGTAACGCTTCAAAACGTGGAATAACAACTCGAAGAAGTTCAACAACAATAGATGCCGTAATGTAAGGCATAACACCTAAAGCAAAAATTGACAGCTGCAGAAGCGAACCACCTGAAAACAAATTAATCAGGCCAATAAAATTCTCACTTGTAGTGTTTGCAATACACTGATGAACAATGGTGTAATCAACGCCAGGCGTTGGTATAAAAGCACCAATACGATAAATGATGATAATACCTAAGGTAAAAAGAATTTTATTTCGTAATTCTTTTGTCCGAAAGGCTTGGATGAGCGTTCTCAAAACAGCTCCTCTTCTGACTAAGCAATCATTTCAAATAATTCAAACATAACAAAAGCCCCCGCCATAATTATAGTGGGGGCTTTTGTTATTACCGTCAATAGTATTTCTAAAAAACGATTGCTATGAATCAGTCTTCAGAAACGCTACCACCAGCAGCTTCGATCTTAGCCTTTGCAGAAGCAGAGACCTTTACACCCTTGAGAGTAAAAGCACCCTTGACTTCGCCACCGCCAAGAACCTTGACTGGATAACCATCACGAACTGCATGCTTAGCAACAAGCATCTCAACTGTGACTTCTCCGCCATTGCTGAAGAGCTCATCTAAATCACCGCAGTTAACAACCTGATATTCCTTGTGGAATGGGCTGCGGAAACCACGGAGCTTAGGAAGGCGCATGTAGAGAGGAAGCTGGCCGCCTTCAAATCCTGGACGGACTTGATAACGTGCGTGGGTACCCTTGGTACCGCGTCCAGAGGTCTTACCCTTGGAACCTTCACCACGACCAATACGTGTCTTCTCTGTCTTTGCACCAGGAGCTGGACGAAGATCCTGCATTTGTAAAATAGTGACTTCGTCTTTCGTTTCCTTAGATGCTGCCATACTCAGTCGACCTCCTCAACTCGGACGAGATGAGCAACAGCCTTCGCCATACCACGATACACAGGAGTATCTGGAAGAACAACGCTCTGACCAATTCGGTGAAGACCGAGAGAAAGAACGTTCCTCTTTTGACGAGTGGTGCTGCTAGCAACGCCCTTTACGAGCGTGACTTGAATCTTCTTAGAATCGTTAGCCATCACTCACCATCCTTCTGTGCAGCAGCTTCTTCGCGTGCCTTACGTTCAGCTGCGATACCGTCAGCCTTAGCCTTCAAAAGACGAGCTGGAGCAACATCTTCAAGAGGAAGATCACGGCGAGCTGCTACCTCTTCTGGCTCCTCAAGCATCTTCAAAGCTGCAACAGTTGCACGAACAACGTTGATGGAGTTTGAAGATCCCATGGACTTTGTCAGAATATCGGAAATACCAGCGCACTCGAGCACTGCACGGACAGGACCACCAGCGATAACACCGGTACCTGGAGCAGCTGGACGAAGCAAAACAGTACCTGCTGCATCATGACCAATAACTGGGTGAGGAACGGTACCACCGATACGTGGGACTGAGAACATGCTCTTCTTAGCATCGAGCTCAGCCTTAGAAATAGCAGATGGAACTTCGTGGGACTTGCCATAACCAATTCCAACAGTACCCTTGCCATCGCCGACAACTACAAGAGCAGCGAAGCTCATCGTACGTCCGCCCTTATGGGTCTTGGAAACACGGTTGATGGTTACAACACGAGTAAGAAGCTCTTCACGGCTTTCGTTACGATCACGACGGGAACCGCGACCGCGACGCTCATCACGACCGCGACGTGAACCACGGGATTCACGAGCGTTCTCGGTTGTTGCAGATTCTGAAGCAACGGTCTGCTCTTGAGTTTCTTTTGTTTCTTGATCGCTCACAGCTGCAGCCCTCCTTCACGTGCACCATCAGCAACCGCAGCAACACGACCATGGTAGTCATTACCACCACGATCGAATACAACAGCAGAAACACCAGCCTTTATTGCACGTTCAGCAACAAGCTGGCCTACCTTCTTTGCTGCTTCGGTCTTTGTTCCTTCGAAACCATCGAAATCATGAGTCAAAGTTGAAGCACTTGCTAAGGTAATGCCCTTAGTGTCATCAACAACCTGAGCAATCATATGGCGATTGGAACGGCTCACGACAAGACGTGGACGCTCCGAAGTGCCGAACACATGCTTGCGAATACGAGCATGACGACGCTTACGAGCAACCGCCTTACCCTTACCGAAAATCTTGACCGTCATATCACTTACCAGCCTTTCCGGCCTTACGACGAATGTATTCGCCTACGTACTTAATGCCCTTGCCCTTATATGGTTCTGGAGCACGAAGCTTACGAATACGAGCCGCAACCTCACCAACAAGCTGCTTATCAATACCTGCAACGGTCAAATGCGTTGCATTCTCAACAGTGAAGGTGATACCTTCAGGAGGTTCAACTGTAATTGTATGGGAGTAACCAAGAGAAAACTCAAGAGCTGGTCCCTTAGCTACAACACGGTAACCAGTACCAACAATCTCAAGCTTCTTCTCAAATCCCTTGCTTACGCCTTCAATATAAGAAGCAAGCAAAGAACGGCTCAAACCATGCTTAGCAGATGCTGCACGATCAGCACTCATTACTCCAACAAATAATGCATTGTCTTCAATCTTGACAGTAACGCCAGTAGGAAGAACATAAGACATTTCGCCCTTAGGTCCTTTAACTACAATGTCGTTGCCATCAATCTCGATGTCAACCCCCGCAGGAATTGCGATAGGGAGCTTACCGATATGTGATGCCATTTTTCAGTCAGCTCCTTTCACCATACGTAAGCGACAATTTCGCCGCCGATGCCCTGTTGGAGGCATTCCTTCTGAGTCATTAAACCGGCACTCGTTGAAATAATAGCGATACCGAGTCCACCAAGAGGCATTGGTAAGCTATCAGACTTCGTGTAACGACGAAGACCTGGCTTAGAAACGCGCTTAATTCCCTTGATACTACCCTGTCCACCTTTGCCATACTTCAAGCTCAAGGTAAGGGTCTTGCCGACGCGAGCAGCCTCTACGGAATAATCCTTGATATAACCTTCACGCTTCAGGATCTTCGCAATACTCTCTTTGAAATTGGAGTGAGGCATAGAGACAGTCTCGTGCTTAGCTGCACTCGCGTTGCGCAGACGAGTTAACATGTCTGCGATTGGATCTGTCATTGTCATAAGTGGGCTTATGCCCTTTCTCGCCGTGGTTTCCGCCGTTGTCTTCATTCATCATGTTGATGGACAGTTACAACCGCGGACCTTCAGCGTCGATTTTTCACCAGCTGGACTTTGTAATACCTGGAAGTTCACCAGCATGTGCCATCTTGCGGAAGCAAACACGGCACAAACCGAACTTACGGTATACAGAATGAGGACGTCCGCAAACCTGGCAACGAGTGTAAGAACGAACTTCGAACTTAGGTTTACGAGCAGCCTTCACCTTCAATGATGTCTTTGCCATATCAGTCCTCCTTGAATGGGAAACCGAGATGCTTCAACAAGAAGCGAGCTTCCTCATCATTCTTGGTTGAGGTTACCACGGTGATATCCATACCACGACGGTGGTCAATCTCATCAGGGTCAATCTCATGGAACATGGACTGTTCGGTCAGACCAAAGTTGTAGTTACCTTGACCATCAAACTTCTGAGCGCTGATACCACGGAAATCACGAATACGTGGAAGAGCAAGAGTCAAAAGACGATCGAGAAATTCCCACATCATAGTGCCGCGAAGTGTAACAAAAGCACCAATTTCCTGACCTTCACGAAGGTGGAATTGTGCTACGGACTTACGTGCACGAGTAACCTTTGGCTTCTGACCAGTGATTGCAGTGAGGTCTTTTACAGCACCTCCGATGAGCTTGGAGTCGCGAGCTGCTTCACCAACACCCATGGAGACAACAATCTTGACCAGCTTTGGCATTTGCATTGGATTGCCGAACTTGAACTCCTGCTGCATGGCAGGAACAATCTCATCGCGATAAACGCGCTTGAGACGAGGCTCAGCGATTGTCATTTCAGTGTCGCTCATGCTTCTAGCTCCTTGCCGGACTTCTTTGCAACGCGGATACGTACGTTCTTTACCTGGCCATTGCGAGCTTCCTGCTTGACAACGATGCCAACACGGGTTGGCTTCTTTGTCTCAGGATCAACAAACATGACATTAGAACGATGGATAGGAGCCTCTACAGGAACAATACCTGGCTCTTGTCCTTCACGTGTTGCACGAACGTGCTTCTTGACAATCTGAATGCCTTCGACGATCAGACGGTCATCAGAAAGGACCTTAAGGACCTTTCCTTGCTTACCGCGGTCTTTGCCACAGATAACCTGGACAAGATCTCCGCTCTTGATCTTTGCTGCCACTCAGATCACCTCCGGTGCGAGAGAAACGATCTTCATGAACTTATGTTCGCGGAGTTCGCGACCAACTGGTCCGAAGATACGTGTTCCCTTCGGCTCGTTTCCGTTACCGAGAATAACTGCAGCATTCTCATCGAACTTGATATAAGAGCCATCGCGGCGACGGGTTTCCTTCTTGGTGCGGACGACAACTGCCTTAACGACGTCGCCCTTTTTGACGGCACCGCCAGGAATTGCATCCTTGACGGTCGCAACAATCACATCGCCGATTCCGGCGTAGCGACGCTTCGAACCTCCGAGCACGCGGATAGTCAAGATTTCCTTGGCACCCGTGTTGTCGGCGATACGAAGTCGCGATTCTTGCTGAATCATTGATTCTCCTTAGTCGAGCCGGTTCTCGGAGCATACGGATTTTTTCAATGAGTATGCCCCGAGCCTAGCCGAACTGTTATTACTTCGCGCGCTCGATAACTTCAACCAAACGCCAGCGCTTGGTCTTAGAGAGCGGACGAGTTTCCATGATACTCACGAGGTCGCCCATATGAGCATCATTATTCTCATCATGCGCTTTTACTTTTGTAGTTGTACGCACGACTTTGCCATACAGAGGATGGGCAGAACGATGCTCCAATTCAACGGTAATCGTCTTACCCATCTTGTCGGAGACGACATAGCCGCGGCGCACCTTGCGGCGATTGCGTTCAGTTTCTTGAGCTTCAGCCATGTTCACTCCTCAGTCTTTTCAGAGGACTTCTTGGAAACAGACTTCTTAGAAGCCTTCTTATCGGACTTAGCTTCTTCCTTTGGCTCAACGGTGATTCCAAGTTCACGTTCGCGAAGGACAGTGTACATACGTGCAATATCATGGCGAACAGCCTGTAAACGAGCTGTACTGGTTAATTGGCTAGTTGCAACTTGGAAACGCAAGTTGAAGAGTTCTTCCTTAGATTTCTGAAGAGCTTCTTGAATCTCTGCGTTAGTCTTCTCGTTGAGAGATTTAATTGAATATTCTTGTGTTCCGACGGACATGTCAGTTTTCACCGCCCTCACGTGAAATGATCCTGCACTTCATCGGTAGCTTAGCGATTGCGCGACGCAAAGCTTCGCGTGCAACATCTTCTGGAACTCCACCAAGTTCAAAAAGAACTCGGCCCGGCTTAATGTTAGCTGTCCAGAACTCAGGTGCACCCTTACCAGAACCCATTCGGGATCCAAGTGCGTGCTTTGTTAATGGACGATCTGGGAACACGTCAATCCAAACACGTCCACCACGCTTGATGTAACGAGTCATAGCAATACGTGCTGCTTCGATCTGACGGTTAGTCATGTATGCAGGCGAAAGAGCCTGAATACCAAATTCTCCAAAAGCAAGCTCATTGCCGCCCTTGGACATTCCGCTACGACCTGGACGATGCTGCTTGCGGTATTTTACCCTCTTTGGGATAAGCATTCAGCTCACTCCTTCGTTTCCTGTGCAGAAGCTGGCTGTGCAGAAGCAGAGGCTGAAGCCTGTGCTTGCTTAGAATCAGCTGCTTGTGCATTGCCCGAACGTGAAGCACGTGGCGCACGGCGAGGACGACGATTGTCACGGCGTCCACGGTTGTTCTGCGCTGCTTGCATCTTGTCGAACTGCTCTTCGGTCATGTCGCCCTTATAGATCCATACCTTGACACCAATACGACCATAGGTAGTATGTGCTTCGAAGAAGCCATAATCAATAAGAGCACGAAGTGTCTGAAGTGGGACACGACCCTCACGATAAAACTCAGAACGGCTCATATCAGCACCGCCAAGACGGCCACTGAGCTTAATACGAATACCCTTAGCACCTGCACGCATTGCGTCTTGCTGAGCCTTACGCATCGCGCGACGGAAGGTCACACGGTTGGTTAACTGATCAGCAATAGACTGAGCAACAAGTTGAGCATCGATAGCTGGGTTCTTTACTTCGAAGATGTTGAGCTGGACTTGCTTGCCAGTCAATTTCTCGAGCTTCATACGAACACGATCTGCTTCTGCACCACGACGACCAATGACAATGCCTGGACGAGCGGTGTAAATATCAACGCGAACACGATCACGAGTACGCTCAATAATGGTACGTGAAACGCCTGCGCGTTCAAGATCATGAGCGATTACCTTACGGATCTTTTCGTCTT
Source organism: Aeriscardovia sp. (assembly GCA_017538895.1). GTDB lineage: Bacteria > Actinomycetota > Actinomycetes > Actinomycetales > Bifidobacteriaceae > RGIG7107. The sequence goes on from JAFYHY010000162.1 coordinate 33,180, forward strand.
CAGCAACGAAATCGCAGTAGCGTTCTCCCTGCTTAGCTGAATCAGAGAACCAATGGCTACGATGGTATTCAGTAATGCCAAGGCGGTAGCCGAGTGGGTTAATCTTCTGCCCCATCAGCGGGCTCCTTCCTTGTCAGAGGAAGCAACAATAACCGTGATATGGCTAGTGCGCTTCATAATTGCTCCAGCGCGACCCTGTGCACGTGCACGGAAACGCTTAAGAGTTGTTCCTTCATCCACAAAGGCGACCTTGACAATGAGATCTTCCTCACGGAATGATTCATTATCGCGTTCTGCCTTAAAGCGGGCATTTGCTACAGCGGATTCGAAGACCTTGCGGACTGGACGTGCTGCGGACTGTGGCGCGAACTTAAGAATCGTGCGTGCCGCTGACACCTTCTTTCCGCGGATGAGGTCGACGACTCGGCGAGCCTTGCGTGGCGTCACACGAACGTGACGAGCGATTGCTTTAGCTTCCATGTGTCTCTACACTCCCTCGCCTTAGCGGCGTGCCTTCTTGTCGTCTTTCACATGGCCATGGAAGGTGCGCGTAGGCGCAAACTCACCAAGCTTGTGACCAACCATTGCTTCAGTTACATAAACTGGAACATGGCGGCGACCATCATGAACAGCAAACGTCAAACCAATAAAGTCAGGCGTAATCATTGAACGACGAGACCATGTCTTAATGACGTTCTTTGTGCCCTTCGCGTTCTCCTCATCGACTTTCTTCTGTAAATAGGCGTCGACGAAAGGCCCTTTTTTGATACTTCTGGTCATTTATGACGCTTCCTTTACTTGCGGTTCTTACCAGCAGGACGACGACGGACAATAAGCCTGCTCGAAGCCTTCTTAGGACGACGAGTACGGACTTCTCCCTTACCCCATGGGCTACGTGGGTTCTTACCACCACGTGTTGTACCACCATGTGGATGGTCCACAGCGTTCATTGCTTCACCACGGACATGAGGACGACGACCTAACCAACGAGAACGTCCGGCTTTGCCGAGTTCGATGTTGGCATGATCAGAGTTACCGACTTCGCCAACAGTTGCACGGCATGCTGCGAGGACATTGCGGATTTCTCCAGATGGCATACGAAGCTGTGCGTATGCACCGTCCTTAGCAACGAGCTGAACAGCTGCACCAGCGGAACGAGCAATCTTTGCACCGCCAAGAGGACGAAGTTCAATAGCGTGAACCATGGTACCGGTTGGGATGTTTGCGAGAGGAAGGTTACTACCTGGCTTGATATCAGCCTGTGGACCAGTCTCAATAAGATCACCCTGCTTGATTCCTGCAGGAGCGATAATGTAGCGCTTCTCACCATCAGCGTAGTGAAGAAGTGCAATACGAGCAGAACGATATGGATCGTATTCGATTTCTGCTACGCGTGCTGGAACGCCATCTTTGTCCCAACGGCGGAAATCAATAACACGATACTGACGTTTGCTGCCACCACCGCGATGACGGGAGGTAACACGACCATAGGAGTTACGTCCGCCTGTCGCCTTGAGGTGACGTGTAAGGGAGCGCTCAGGTGTGCTGCAAGTGATATCAGAATAATCTGATACAGATGCATTACGACGACCAGCGCTCGTTGGCTTGTAAATGCGGATAGCCATAATTTAGTTCCTAACTTTCTCGGCTAGCCTTTAGTTATTACCAAAGACATCGATTTGTTTGCCCTCAGCGAGGGTAACAATCGCACGCTTTTGGTCGGCACGCTTGCCATAACCAAAACGAGTGCGCTGACGCTTGCCAAGACGATGCAATGTATTGACAGACTCAACCTTAACGTTGAAGATCTTCTCTACAGCTTGCTTGATCTCTGTCTTGTTAGCTTCTGGGGAGACAACAAATGTATATTGTCCACGATCAGAATTTGCATAGCTCTTTTCAGACACAACTGGCTTGATAATGACGTCATGTAATGATTTTTGAACTGCGCTCATCTAACTCAGGCCTCCTTCACTACAGAAGCGGTCTTGTTGACGAATTCGTCATAAGCATCCTTGAAGAAGACGACTTCCTCAGCAGTGACGATGTCATAAGTGTTCAACTGATCAGCGAATAATGCATGAACAGTTGGCAAGTTGCGAACGGATACCCATTCATCGATATCTTCACGGGAGAAGACGATGGTGGTGAAACGATTAGCAACGATTGGATCAAGAGCAGCGCGAGCTGCCTTGGTGGATGGTGCACCATTCAAATTGAAGGAATCGATGACGTGAATGCGGCCTGCGTTTGCACGGTCAGAAAGAACATAGCGCAATGCTGCAGCCTTCATCTTCTTTGGGGTACGCTGTGAGTAATCACGTGGTACTGGTCCGAAGACGATTGCACCGCCTCTCCACTGTGGAGCACGAATAGAACCTTGACGCGCACGACCGGTCCCCTTCTGCTTCCATGGCTTCTTACCGCCGCCAGAAACAGTGGAACGATTCTTTACTGCATGGGTTCCTTGGCGAGCAGCAGCGAGCTGAGCCATAACAACCTGATGAATCAGTGGAACGTGCTTAGCAATTTCTTCTCCAGAAATGCCGAAAACTTCCACTGGTGCTTCTACAGAGCCGTTCTCAGTGCCTTTTGCATCCGTAATCTTCAGAGAAACAGTTGCCATTCTCAGGCTCCCTTCACTGCAGTGCGGACAAGAACGATAGAGCCCTTTGCTCCTGGCAAAGCACCCTTAATTGCGATGATGCCGCTCTCTTTATTAACAGAGACGATCTCAAGGTTTTGTACGGTGCGACGATTGCCACCCATACGACCGGCCATACGCTTACCCTTCAAAATACGGCTTGGGGTTGCGCATGCGCCAACAGAACCTGGACGACGTTCGTTCTTGTGAGAACCATGGGTACGACGATAGGACTTGAATCCCCAGCGCTTGATAGTACCTGCGAAACCGTGTCCCTTGGTGGTTCCGGTTACATCAACTGTTGAGCCATCTGCGAAGCTATCAACAGCGAGTTCATCACCCAAGTTATAGTCTTCGGTATCGTTGGTACGAAGTTCAACAAGGTGACGACGTGGAGTTACACCAGCCTTAGCAAAGTGACCAGCTAATGGCTTAGTAACTTTAGTTGGATCAATGATGCCGTAGCCGAGCTGAATAGCATTGTAGCCATCAGATTCAACAGTCTTAACTGCGGTTACAACATTTGTAGAAACGTCAACAAGAGTGACAGGGACGAAGAAACCCTTGTCATCCCAAACTTGGGACATGCCAAGCTTCTTGCCGAGTAGTGCCTTACGGTTAGACTTCTCTGCATTTGCCATTATAGGTTCTCCTCCTTCCCTCAGAGCTTGATTTCGATATTGACGTCTGCTGGCAAATCGATGCGCATCAAGGAATCAACTGCCTTTGGAGTTGGATCGATGATGTCGATGAGACGCTTATGAGTTCTCATTTCGAAATGCTCGCGAGAATCCTTGTACTTATGTGGAGAACGGATAACACAATATACGTTCTTCTCAGTCGGGAGCGGAACTGGGCCGACTACTGTCGCACCTGCGTTCGTCACCGTTTCGACGATCTTTTTCGCCGACTGGTCGATGACCTCGTGGTCATAGGACTTAAGCCTGATGCGGATTTTCTGTCCCGCCATTGCCATACGCCCTTCCTTAATCGTTTTTCTATTCCAGCCTGCATGGCACATCAGGGCTCGGCGAGTATATATATATGCTCGGGATACATCATCAGTGCGCATCATTTTCTAATACTTCTAACTAACAAAGTATGTGATACGCTCGCTCTTCAATACAAAATGCGAGCCATTAAATAAACAGGCAGCTTATATATATAACCATAAACTCACCCCTGGACCAAACCGGGAGTGTTGAAAAGGCTCCCCCTTATAATAAGGAAGAGCCTTTTGAAAAATAGCAATAACTTGCTTAACGCTTTGAATATTGTGGAGCGCGACGTGCCTTATGCAGACCAGCCTTCTTGCGTTCAACAACACGAGCATCACGTGTCAAGAAGCCATGTTTCTTGAGTGTAGCGCGGTTGGAATCACGATCAATAGCGTTCAATGCACGAGCAACACCAAGACGGATTGCACCTGCTTGACCAGAAATACCGCCACCGTTAACACGAACGATGATATCGAACTTTCCTTCAAGCTTGAGCAAAACGATTGGGGCGTTTACTTCACGCTGGAAAAGCTTTCCTGGGAAGTATTCCTCAAGGGTGCGGCCATTAATGGTCCACTTGCCAGTTCCTGGAACAAGGCGGACACGTGCAACGGATTCCTTGCGACGGCCAGTGCCATAACCTGCTGCAATGGTAGAAGTACCAGTGCCAGCTCCAGCATTAGTCTCAGATGTGTAGGAAACCTGATCCATCTGATCTTCAATTGCGGTAGTATTCTCTGCCATATTTATCACTCTTTCCTCGACCTGAATCACTTACCTTGAGAGATCTTGGAAATCTCGATGGTCTGTGGCTTCTGAGATGCATATGGATGTTCATTTCCCACAAAGACGCGCAGACGGGTGATCTGCTTACGGGAAAGCTTATTCTTTGGCATCATTCCCCAAACAGCGGCCTTGAACATACGTTCTGGGTCATGAGCGCGAAGCTCTGCGTAGGAGGTAGCACGAAGTCCACCTGGGTAACTGGAGTGATGATAAATAACCTTTGCATCTTTCTTACCGGTAGTAACAACTTTGTCAGCATTGACAATGATAACAAAATCGCCAAGGTCAGCATTTGGTGCATAGGTTGGCTTCTTCTTGCCGCGGAGAATATCCGCAATTTGACTTGCAAGACGACCTAAAACTACTCCATCGGCGTCGATAACATACCAATCATGAGTCAGATCGCTTGGCTTAGGTGTGAAAGTCTTCACAGTTAACCTTTTCTCTTATTGTGTTTCTGATTCGCTTACATCTGTATTATAAAGAGGTTCGCGAACTTATTCTCGTGGGTTCCCTGAAAAGTCCGCGCAGGCGAGTGGGAAAAGCGCTATCAGCTGGACCCGAGGGAAACACAACACTGTGTATTCTACCGAGTCCCCTCTACTAAATCAAACGTATTCTATAAGGTTTTTTCTGCTGATAAACGCTGTTCAACAGCATGTTTCACATCAAGTGAGTCGTCATGTGACAAACGCTCAAGAATTCGCTGAGGAGTATTCGGATTTAAGGCAACAGCACGTCGTACCATAGTCGCTAAAATAACCTTTGCGTTCGGCTCATTATCAGCAGTACCTAATGTGGAAAGAAAGTCTAATGCTTCTTCACTTGTTGTACTGTCCTCAGCACCTTCTAAACGCATTTTCCATGAAATATTTGGATTTAATAATGCTGCCGTTCGAACCGATTGAACTGGGTCTTTTGACAGACGTCCAACAAGCCAATTTTTATCATTTTTATTTGCAGCAACTAAACAACGAACTTCAGGATCAGGATCTTGACTCAATTTAACTAATATGTTTGGGTATGGCATTGATTCAGCCAAATATTTTCTATCATCAACCGGTGTATTCAAGTTCCCACTAATAGCTTCTAACAAAGTCGTCGCACGAGATAACTGTGCAGCATCATTCTTATCTGGTAATGGTTGACGAGCTAATTGTGATAATAATGCCGAATCTGTTGAATGACGTAACTGTTCATAAACTTGGGTAAGAGTTTCTTTTGCTTCTTGCATAACATTATCATCAGGATTTTCCATCTTCTCTTCTACCACTTCTATAGAAAATTTAGTATCAATAGGTCCTAATACTCAAAAAGAAATATCAGAAAACTTCAACTTATATTGATGATACCGATTACTGTAAAAATATACAGCGCTCATTTTTGTACTGATAATACTGTAGAAGTTACTGCATCAATAGTGATAGAGCCATTAAAGGCATTTTTTATCGCATTATGTATATCTGCAAATGAGTCTTCAGGAACAACAATATCTGTGATCACAACATCCGAATAGATTTGATCTTTTTTAATAGCATGACAAGTATTAATAAGAGTATTTAACGTTTTAATGTGCGAATAATTTGTTCGAATAGAAAATTCTATTGCTGGAATAAGTGATACTACTGTTGCTGATGCTAATGCGTTAGACGCTGCTGTTGAATATGCGCGTAACAATCCTCCTGTACCAAGAAGTATTCCACCAAAATAGCGAACTACGACAACAACGCAATCTGTAATTTGAGTACGACGTAAAACTTCTAAAATGGGTTTCCCAGCTGTTCCGGATGGTTCACCATCATCACTCATTCTCTCTATTAAGCGTTGACAATCATGATAAATAGCTGCAAAAGTAATGTGTCTAGCATCTGTATAGCGCTCTTTTAAGCGAATTAAATATGATGATAATTCATCAGATGTTGATATATGTGCTGCTAAACCAATAAAGCGTGATTTCTTTTCTATAAGCTCACTCATAGCAGGATTATCTATTGTTTGTAAAATAGTATGACTCATTTTTTATTCCTTCCCTAATATAAAACTGTATCGTGCTTATTTTTTAAAGCGTATTATCATAAATTCGACACGCCGTTAAAACATTGTAATTGCAACATTTTTAAAATATGAGTTTGCGTTATCTCTCTAAACATGTAGTATATATATTGTTGTTTTCAAGACGACTTCGGCCCTGTAGCTCAGTTGGTTAGAGCGCCGCCCTGTCACGGCGGAGGTCATCGGTTCAAGTCCGACCAGGGTCGCTGGAACAGTTTCGATTGGTAGCTGTTCGATTGGCTCTGTAGCTCAGTTGGTAGAGCGTACGACTGAAAATCGTGAGGTCAACGGATCGACGCCGTTCGGAGCCACTGAGATTCTCGTTATACTATGTATAACGAGATTTTTTAGTATATAGACTTTTAATTATTCCTTATTTCTCAATTTAGGCTCCTGTCTCGTTTCAAAAAACAGGAGCCCAAATTTTAACCACTTCATAACTGTTGCATAATCCACTCAAGAATATATGGCGCTACTCTTTTAATCTGAGCAAACGCCTCTTCAAAAGCAGAATAATCCCCATACCATGGGTCAACGAGATCATCATCCCAATGATCCTCACCCAAAAAACTACAATACGGACGTACCACAGATGAGTGATACCTCTTTTTTAAGAGATTAAATTGTGCTTTTGTCATTGGGAGAATAAGATCAGCTTGCTCATCCTTTTGTGTAATTTGACGAGCATGATGCGATGGAATCATATATCCATGTTCCTGAAGTACTCGTTGCGCTCTCCTATCCAGAGGATTACCTTCTTCTTCATCGCTAATACCTGCGGAATCAATATGAATCAAGGAACTTAATCCTGCACGATAGCAATAATCTTGAAGAATAATCTGTGCCATTGGAGAACGACAAATATTACCTGTACAAACAGTGAGAACACGATATGGATGTCTTGACTGCCGTTGATATGTCAGGTATCTAAAACGTGGAGCCTGATCATTTTTCACTGAGGTTTGCCATTCTCCCTGTTCAGTCATCACCCAGCGAGAGTCATGGCTGAGATCAGGAGCAAAAGTATCAACATCACAACAGTAATCAACGTCAGTAATATAAATCGTATCGGCAATTGATAAATATTCTTTATAGAGTTGTCCACCACCGATAATCCAAATATCCTCATGACCATCAGACTGTTGAGCAATCATCAATGCGTCTAATAATGAATGAGCAACAACCGCTCCTTCATCATTAAAAGTATGACGCCGCGTAACAACAATATTCGTGCGATGCGGTAATGGTTTATGAGTACCAAAAGATTCCCATGTCGTACGACCCATCACAATCGGATGCGACATCGTGAGTTGCGCAAAACGTTTCATATCTTCAGGAATGTGCCATGGGATATCACCGTGATATCCCAAAGCGCTAGCCTGATTACTGAATGAACGAGCTTGCGCCCAAATCATTTTTATTGCCATAATGCTCTATTTCTTACACAGCAATCGGTGCTGCAATTGTTCCTTGATGCTGATAATTTTCAACATGGAAATCTTCGAACTGGTAATCAAAGAGCGATGCTGCTTTATCCAAATGAAGTTGGGGATATGGTAGTGGCTTTCGAGATAACTGTTTGATAACTTGATCAACATGATTGTCATAAATATGACAATCACCACCAGTCCATACAAATTCACCCAATTGCAAATCGCATTGCTGGGCAATCATTGCTGTTAGCAATGAATACGAAGCGATATTAAATGGAACACCTAAGAACATGTCACATGAACGTTGGTACAGTTGGCAACTCAGCTTTCCATTAGATACGTAGAATTGGAATAAAGCGTGGCATGGTGGCAATGCCATGTTTTCAACCTCTGCTGGGTTCCATGCAGTAACAATCAAACGACGTGAGTTTGGATTATTTTTAATTTGATTGACCACATTAGTAATTTGGTCAATAGTACGATGTGGGTCATCAGCGGTTGGTGATGGCCAGCTTCTCCACTGCACACCATACACAGGACCTAAATTACCATCTTTGTCAGCCCACTCATCCCAAATATGAACTTTATGCTCTTGTAACCATCGTACATTAGATGATCCTTGAAGGAACCATAACAGCTCATACGCAACACCTTTAAACCACACACGTTTTGTTGTGATCAGAGGAAAATACTGTGATAAATCAAATCTCATTTGCTGTCCGAACAATGAAATTGTTCCGGTTCCAGTTCGATCATCTTTCAGATCGCCTTCATACAAAACTTTTCGTAATAAATCCTCATATGGAGTTGGAATATCCGTTGCTTGTCGTTGAGGAATATGTTTCTTAATTTCTGTAAGCTGTTGCTGAGTCAATGTCATAGTTTTAATATAAAACAAACTACATTTTTTACGTGCGCTTAAATAGCAACCGTAACTAATATTTTTCTTTCATTACTACTTTGGATAGTAAGGATACATAATGGCAGAACAAAAACGACTTTGGGTTGAACGCAATGAAGACGGGACCTTGGAAGCATATAGTAGCACAGGAGCTCATATTACTTTCGGTCATAATGCTGATTTATTCAACCCAGGTGAGCTCATTCAGATTGCTTTAGCAGGATGCGCAGTATTAAGCTCCCAATCCCCTGTTAACCATACATTAGACACGGCTGCTCCTCTTCGCGCTGAAATCTCTGGCGCTTATAACAAAGAAGAAAATCGTTATGACTCCTTCAGTGAGACAGTTACTACTGATGCCTCTCAGTACTCTTTAACCGATGATGATGCTAAACAATTAAAGAAGCGTCTTGAAGCATTTATTGATAAACAGTGCACCGTTGCCCGCACATGCAATCATGGTGCTACAGTCGATATTACTGTGCAAGTAAAGCACTAATCTTTTATAGTCTTTACAAGGAAAAGAGGGGATCCCTTCAAGTGATCCCCTCTTTTCCTTCTTTTATATGCATTATTCAGAAGTAACACTTGCAAAATTAGCATGATTATTTGTTAATGCATCTGCGATTTCAGCCTGCACATAGTTCTTTGGAATAACACACACAGGCGCATAGGAATATTGTAGTAATGCTTGACTGGTTGATCCTAAAAGCCATCCTGATACGCCACTTAAGCCACGAGAACCAACAACAATGAGATCGCTCTTTTTACTTGCACTCACTAATGCTTCTAATGCAGATTTCGAAACAACACGTAAATCAACATCTAAATGAGGATAATTCTCTTGTATCGGCAACACACGAGTTTGTAATTCAGCTAATGAGTTTTTCAAAATCTTGTCAGATGGAGTATGAGAGAGAAAATCACTAGACGTGTTATAAATGGAGACTGCAGCGAGTGCGAGTAATTGTGCATTCCATTTATTAGCAATTGCTGCGCCGATACTGAGGGCGCGGAGGCTCCATTCTGAGGCGTCTGATCCGACGACGATTTTTTGTAGTTTATATTGGTGGTTGAGAATGTTTCCGTCTTTATCAGCGTATGGAACGACGATAATTGGGCAATAGGCTGCTGCTGGCAGGCTGGATGACATTGTTTTGAGTAGACGTTCAGCGAGACCGCTTTTGCCACGGTTACCGATGACAATCATGCGGTATTGGCAAGAGAGATTGATAAAGATTTGTGATGGATCACCAGTTTGTGTTGTGGCAGAATGGTCAACGTTGTATGTGTTGACTATGTCTTCTGCACGATGGAGAATTTCTGTGATTTCGTCGTCTGTTATTTTTATTTTGTTTAATCGGACGTAGAGGATACTAACGCTGAGTGAGGTGTGGCTGGCGTAGTTGGCAGCCCATCGTACTGCTTCGTAGCCTGCTTCAGTTCCATCGACACCAACGAGAATAGATTTCTTTTTTTCCATTTCTCATGCCTTCTCTCCTGATCTCACATCCTCATTAGGAACTGACTCTATTTTATCTATAAGTGTGCAGAAATTTATTCGTATTTAAAATGAACTAAACTGTAGGAATGAAGATTGCGCCTATTTTTGATCCAGAGAAACGTCGTGAGGGGCCTAAGCCAGCACAGGTTGATTTGAAACGAGTTTTTAATCTTGGTCTTCTTGTGTGGTGTATTGCTACAGTGATTGTGCTTCTTTGTAGTTATTTTAAAGGTGCTCTTTTGTTAACCTCTTTAGATGTTTGTCTCAGTGGTTTGCTGATTGGCTTTATGCTCTTGATTTGGGAACATTTTAATCGTTCTCATTATATGAAGCTTGCTAATGGATCTGAGGATAATTCAGCTGAGTATTCATCTTCTCTTCCGTCTAGTCAATGAGTTGTAAGAGTATGTTTCTGTGACTTGAATGAAAGAGTTGTCATGCGAATTGTATATGCGGAAAAACTTGATCGTATTTCTCATGATATTAAGCAGTTAGCGCATGAGATGCAGTCAGCGATTAAAAAAGCTGGAGTTGCTTTATTTACTTCTGATAAGAAATTAAGCCAAACTATTATTGATCATGATCGTGATCTTGATGCTTTAGAAGTATCGGTCATTAATCAATGTATGACGTTATTGGCGCAGCAGGCTCCTGTTGGTACTGATTTACGAATGATTGTGTCTACTATTCAGTTTGCTTCTTTCTTTGAACGTATGGGTGATTTAGCACGCCATATTTCTGAAGCAGTGATACGATCGTTCCCTGAATCGGCTATTCCTGAGCAAAGTTATACCGTATTACAAGAAATGCGAGTGCTTGTTGAGGAGATTGTAGATTGCTTATATACGATGTTAGATGAGCGGGATATTTCAATTGCTTCTACGATTTTTGAGAAGAATGTGGTGTTGTCTGCTTTGCATAAGAAGACGTATGATCTGGCAACTGATTCTTCGTGGTTGGGAACGTCGCAGGATGTGATTAATTTAGTTCTTTTGAGTCGATACTATGAGCGTTTTGGTGATCATGCTGTTGCAGCTGCTCAACGTATGATTTATATTGTTTCTGGTTTTAATCCGACACAGATGCCTGAGTTAACTGATCAAGATTAAAAATGTAGGGTAGAAAAACGTGGTGTTGTGTTCTTCTACCCTATTTTTATTTGCCTTGTTGCGCGACAGCTGCAGCGCCTGCTTTTGCTGCTTCTGGATCTAAGTAGAAGCCACCTTTAACGAGTGGGTGGAGTAATTCATCAAGTTGATATACTAATGGCATTGCAGTTGGAACATTAACGTGAGCAATTTCTTCGTCTGTGAGATGGTCAAGCATCTTAATAATGGCTCGTAATGAATTGCCATGTGCGGAGATGAGGACTGTTTTTCCGCTACGTAGTTCTGGGACGATGATTTGTTCCCAGTATGGGGTTACTCGAGCGACAACATTTTGTAATGCTTCGGTTTCTGGTACTGGGATATCACGGTATCGTGGATCATGATTTTGAGCGTATTCATCGTCTGGGTTAATTTCTGGTGGTGGGGTTGCGTAAGAGCGACGCCATACCATGAATTGTTGGTCTCCATATTCTTGGCGTATATCACTCTTATTTTTGCCTTGTAATGCACCATAATGACGTTCATTTAAACGCCATGATCGTTGGACAGGGATCCATAAACGATTTGCTTCATTTAAGGCATAATATGCTGTACTGATAGAGCGACGTAGTAAAGAAGTAAAAACAATATCTGGAAGGATATTATGTTCGCGTAATAAACGACCGCCGTTGATTGCTTCTTCTACACCTTGATCAGTGAGAGGAACGTCTACCCAACCAGTGAACTGGTTTGATTTATTCCATGCACTTTGACCATGGCGCAATAACACTAATGTATATGTCATATTAATTAGTATAAATTTGGCGAATGATTGTCCTCAACTTACCATGATGGTAGTAGTGTCCAGAGGATAAAAAGAGCTGTGAGTAGAATGATCGTGATTGATGCAGTTGCGAGACTGCTATGGAATGAGTGGTGTTTCAGGTTGTTAAGTATTCGCCATAAGAATGGAAGAAGACAACAAGCAAGAAGAATGCCTGTCAGGTGAGACAGACTATACGCGCAGTAAACGGTTAAACACCAGGCGATACATTCCACACTGATGAATAGTTGTAGTGAGTGATACCATCCTAAATGTACTTCTAAGGTTCTTTTCTTATGGTGAGAATCAGTGTTGATATCACGCAGGTTGTTGACCATTAATACAATGACTGCATAGAACCCTGATATGCAAGAAGCTCCTACAGCTAACGGTGAATAAAGAGATCTTCCAAGTATAGTTGAGGAGCGAAGAACAAGAAAATAAGTTCCGTAGACTGCAAGGATTCCAAAGAAAAGGAAAACAGCGACTTCTCCCCATCCATGATACCCATAGGGATGTTTTCCGCCTGTATAGAACCATCCTGCAAGTAAGCAGAGAAGTCCTAGAAGAAAAAACCACCATGCGCGTGCATAATAAATAGCTGCTGTACCGCAGAAACAAGCACATGCCGCCATGATCATGATGATAGCAATCATTGCACGATCAGAGAGTAATCCTGATGCTGTTAATCGTTGTGGTAATCCGGTCTGATTTTCATTCTGTACACGATGTGCATCAGTTCCTTTTTTACCGTCAGAATAGTCATTAGCAAAGTTAGCGGCTATTTGTAAGAAAAACGCAATTCCTAAACAGAGTACGGTCTCAATCCAGAAAAGCGGATAATTTACCTGCAAATGATGTGTAGTATGTAATGTTGCCCACGCACAACATACGCCGATAATAACAGGACTGAGAGAAGCTGGTAGTGTTCGTATTCGTGCTCCTCGTAATAAAACAGACACAGGCATCGTATTTTATCCTTCATATCTTGAATGTGAACATATAAGAGGAGCCCATATTGGTGTTATCAATATGGGCTCCTCTTATATGTTCACATAGGTTAGCGAAGTGGTTTCACTAATGGGAATGTAATCGTTTCTCGAATGGTTGCACCAGTTAAGGCAATTAACAGACGATCCATGCCCATACCCATGCCACCTGCTGGCGGCATAGCTTGACCAAGAGCTTCAATAAAGTCCTCGTCAATAGCCATGGAATCTTCAATATCACCCTGCAAAACCTGTTTTGCCTGCTGAACAAGACGTTCACGCTGAATCACTGGATCATTCAATTCTGAGTAAGCAGTTCCTAACTCAAAACCACGGACATACAAATCCCACTTCTCTGTCACACCTTTCTTAGAACGATGAGACTTCGTTAATGGAGAGGTATCTGTTGGGAAATCACGAACAAATGTTGGTTCCCACAAAGTATGAGGATCCTCTGTATAGAAGTGATCCCACAACTTTTCAATAAGCTTTCCATGATTCTCAACATCATCAAGTTCGAGACCAAACTTTGTAGCAAGCTTCTCAAGATACTCAAGAGACGTATCTGGAGTAATCTCTTCACCAACTTTTTCAGATAATGATTCATACATGGTGATAGAACGCCATTCTCCACCAAGATCATATTTTGTTCCGTCAGCCAAGGTAACTTCAGTTGAACCAAAGACATCAATAGCAGCTTGCTGAATAAGATTCTTTGTTAAATCAGCCATTGTATCGTAGCTACCATATGCTTCATAGGCTTCCAACGCAGTAAACTCAGGAGCATGTGTACGATCAACGCCCTCATTACGGAAATTACGATTGATTTCAAAGACCTTATCAACACCACCGACAAGTAAACGCTTTAAGAATAATTCTGGTGCAATACGCAGATAAAGATTCATATCAAAAGCATTAATGTGCGTTGAGAATGGACGTGCTGCAGCACCACCATGAATTGTTTGCAAAATTGGTGTTTCAGCTTCAAGATAACCACGACGCTCAAAGTTATGTCGCACTGATGCAGTTACTGCCGCACGAGTACGAACCATCTTGCGCATCTTATCGTTAACAATCATGCCAAGATAAGGTTTACGCGTACGTAAATCTTCACCTAACTCATCATGCAATACTGGCAAAGGACGTAACGCTTTTGATGCAATAGCCCATTCAGATGCGAAGACAGATAATTCTCCTGTCTTAGAAGCAATAACTTTTCCTTTTAAGAAAAGCTGATCACCAAGATCAACAAACTTCTTAAACTTATCTAATGATTCTTTGCCAAGCTCACGCTTTGAGAGCATACCTTGTAAGGTCTCTCCGCTACCAGCTTGTAACTGAACGAAGCATAATCCACCAGTATTACGTAAGAACATTACGCGTCCAGCAATGCCAACAATATCTTCAGTCTCTTCGCCAGCTTCTAATTGGCCCGCGTACTTTTGTCGAACTTCTTCAATCGTTGTTGTTATATCAAGAACAACAGGATATGGGTTAATTCCTTCTTTAAGAAGAGCTGCTCGCTTTGCAATACGCACTTGTGTCTGCTCAGAGTGACCATTTGTACCAAATTCTTTTGTGCTTGCTGCTACAGCATCATCAACACTTTGATCATTATTGATACGCTTTTCAAGATCTTTGTCTTGGCGTAAAAGATTTTGTGCGCGTGTTACTGTTGCTAGCTGAGCTGCATCCTCTGCACTCATATTTTTACTTTTGAAATCCTCTGTCATAGTAATAAAGTCTACCGAGATGTTGATACATGTTATTCCTGAATAATTTGTCATTTATAAACTATCGTTATACGATAAATAAGTTATTTTTATTAACGGGTTATAGCGCAGCTTGGTAGCGCGCCTCGTTCGGGACGAGGAGGCCGCGGGTTCAAATCCCGCTAACCCGACTTATTAATTCTTTTTCAATTAATGACGCCGTGGTTTATATCCACGTTTACGTGATACAGGTTTTCGTGAATATTCTGATGATTTAAACCATGAATAATCAGACTGTACATGATGAGTTAAATGCCATGTTCTGCAATATTGGCATTGATAAATAGTTAATTCAATATTTTGTCTAATAGAACATTGTTCAGCAGCAGTTAGTGCTTGATCTTTATTCTTATATTTAATCTTATTCGACTGAGGACATCGCTGTGGAACAAAATAATGCATTAGATAAAGGTCCTCAGTTTGGGTATTTTTTTGGGGGGTTGACTTGGTCAACTCCCCCAAGAAAGTGTACTGCGGCGGTGTGCTACTCTCCCGCGACCTTCCGATCGAAGTACCATCGCCGCGCCCGGGCTTAACTTCCAGGTTCGGAATGGAGACTG
>JAFYHY010000163.1 GCA_017538895.1 Aeriscardovia sp.
ATATTTTTCGTTTTGGACAGATTTGACCGTATTCTTTCCTCTGATAGAATCACAGGGACAGGTCCCGGTGATTTTGGGTTCAAATATTACGTTATATTTATTTGTCTCATTTACTACTTCTTCCATTCACAGGAACAATTAAGATTATATGTCGTAGCCTTGTATCGTTCATTGTTTACTTTTCTTCATTCAATTAGAACCTGTCCCTGTGATTCCAGTTCTTTCTTGCATTACAGTGAATTTACATGTGACACTATAATGAACCATTAATTCCTTTATTGACAATTCCCAATTATTCAGAGGATATTTTTCCTCTTCAGGCTGACCTTCGCATTTTATAATCAATTCATATTCATCGTCAATATAGAGATGTAAATCATAGCAAGGTTGAGTTAATTCAATCCCGGTTATTTTCCTCCCCTCTAATTGTTTGGCAGCAACTGCGATTTTCCCAACGTTAGCTGTGGTATCGTCGTCTGCTGTTGCTAATAATCTACCAAGATGCAATATCTCCCAATAACACCATATCCAGATAGAATTATTGTTCTCTGTATTAATTAGCAAAATGCTACCAACGGCACCGCCGGCTCTTGAATATTCGATGTTGTTGCCTATTAGCTTTTGTATACTTTGTTCTATTTGTAAGGTCTTCATTTGCCAAATAACTCTTTTATTACTTCTTCTACTTCGAAAAAAAATGGGGACTCTAATTTTGCGCTCTGATAGAATATATCAGTGAAGAATTTGCTTTATCACGGCCAAATCCTTACCTTTGTTGTTAGAAGGAGGAAGAGGCCGGCAGGAAAGGGAACCTATTCAGGGGACAATAGTCCGTTAGAGTCTATGAACCGTCTTAGTCCTTCCTGCTTAGTTGCAAAGTCCAGATAGAATGCCAGCGGCATGATAGCCTATTTAGAGTCCAAGACCAGACAACTATTGGCCAATTCCTTCATTTTTAACGGTACAAAGGTATGAAAAAAATCTTTATCGGCATCGATTTCTCTAAAGAAAAGTTTGATGCGACCCTCATTCAGGCAGAGGGGCTGAAGGAATGTGCTCCTAGTGTGCACGAAGTGTTTGACAACAAGACATCGGGCTACCGTCGTCTGGTGAAGTGGGTGAAGACTCATGCAGAAGGCTTTACGGCAGATACCTGGCTCTTCTGCGGAGAGAACACCGGTGGGTATAGTATCGGGCTTAGCAATTATGTTTATGCCTCGGGGTACGATATGTGGCTGGAGTGTGCATACAAGATCAAGCATTCTGCAGGTATCCAGCGTGTGAAGAATGACAAGGCAGACTCACGAACCATTGCAGAGTACGCCATGCGTAACTACGACAAGATGATACCATACAAGCCTCAAAGTGCCTCTTTGACATGTCTAAGAGAGGTCTTTCTTTATCGTCACAGTCTCGTTAGGCAGAAGGTGGCATTGCAGGTCAGGAGAGACGAGAAACGGCTCACACAGGAGAAATCAGAGGCAAGAGCTTTCGTATCATTTACTAGTAAGCATCTCATTACAGAGGTGAATAAGGCCATCGCCAAATGCGACCAGAAGATTAAAGATATTATAGCCTCTGATGACGAACTGAGAGAGGTCTTTGACATCATCACCTCCATGCCTGGTATTGGCATACAGAACGCAACGTGCCTGATGGTCTATACGGATAACTTCCGAAAGTTTGACCTGAATTCAAGGAAGATTGGATGCTACTATGGAATAGCCCCCTTTGGGCGACAATCGGGTACCAGTGTCAACAGCAGGCCCCAAGTCAGTCCTTTCGCCAATAGAATGATAAAGTCGCTACTCTCTCAAGCAGCACTGGCTGCAATCAAGTTTGACATGAACGTGCACAATTACTATCAGCGGCTTATAGAACGTGGCAAGCATCCTCTGCTAGTGCATAACAACATCAAGAATAAGATGCTGCACATACTCGTAGCGATGGTCAGAGATCGAGTGAAATACAACCCCGACAACGTGTATGGAACGAGTAACGAGGTGAGCTTAGCTCCTCAAGTGTTAAATATATAGTTAAATATCTATCAATGTTTGGAATTTAGCATAGAATGCGGTTCTCATGATCCATATGTTATTCAATAGGAGACTTCTTTGACGATGCGTGTTGCCGTTAGATTTGAAATCGGTAATTTGGGGTATATCTTCCAGAAGAGAAGAGGTGTTACGACTAACCCATACACTCCTGTGGGATTAACGTTCTTGTTGACGACAACCCGAAGTTCATAATTTCCTTCTGTATTCAAAAGGCGGACATCACCAAGAGTTTCGCCACTATTCAGGCTATTGGTTAAACCTACAATTAAAGTGTTCCGAGTGAAATCAATGTCAGGGAGCTGGTATTTGCCAGTGTATGCCTGCTCAAATTCTTCGCGGCTGTTGATAGGACGAACAATAACGCCTTTGTTGAGA
>JAFYHY010000003.1 GCA_017538895.1 Aeriscardovia sp.
AATTTAGATTTTTTATAATCTTTCCACGCTGATTTTCAGTTGGTTACAGGTCGTGTTCTTAAAAATTGTTCTTGGCATTATCTCCTTAAACGTGAGCAAATTTAGAAATAATAGTTGATATATAAGTGATTCTTTAGCATATTTTAAGAAATAGGCTGACCAATTACAGGCCAGCCTTTTTGATAGATTGCTATCTCTTTTAATTCTTGTCAGAAAGCATTTTTTCTAATTTCTCTTTCAGTTTTGAAACTTGGGTACTTTCAAAGGATTTCTTTTGTCTGTCAGTAAAAGCCTTTATCTTTTCTAACTCAACTTGCCAATGCGCTTTACCTCCATTATCAATCACATAGTCTATAATGGTAGAACGCTTCCTTATTCGCTCTGGGAACTTCTTAACAACATTCCAAATCTCTTTTGCTCTGAACATATCAGCATCTTTCATTTTAGAACTATCAGCCATTACGTTAGCCCAACTCATTCTATCATCGAAGAACAAATACTTGTTTACCGTCTTAGCAGAGATACCCAGGTCGGTAAGTTCTTTTGCAAATCTGAACACCTCATTGTCTGGATCATGTAAGATGCAACCATTGATATAGTCAGCACCTTTCCACGGCTGAGTTCTTGTGTTCACCTCAATTAAAATATCTTCAAAGGACTTTCCGTTAAGTTCAACCTTATCCCATTTAATATTGTCAAGTGTAAATCCGTTAGCTTCATCACTGTCTGCTAGTCTCAAAGCTGCTTTCCATCGATGTTGACCATCAAGGTCAACAATATAATCTTTATAGTCTTCAGGTTTTACTTCGATGTCAGTAACTGCATCATAAATTTTGCGATTGCCAACATCAACTGCATCAACATAGAGCAATGGTACTAAATTTCTTCCAAACTCCTTCAAACTTTCGTAGTGCTTCTCTACGTTGTTCTCATTAATGGCTCTGTTACCATCTACAAATGCAACTTTTTTATCCATAATAATACTACTGTCTTGCAAATTTCTATTAAGTGCTTAGTTGGCAGACTGTAGGACTAAAATCAACTTTGCACCGTTGTCAACTTTTGACAGTGCAAAGATAGACTGAATATAATTGCCCAAAGAATATTTACTCGTTAGTTCCCTAATACCCCCTTGTAACTAACGCGTAAGCAATTCTATACCTGCTAATTTCTCTCCAAATCGGATTGATTCGCCCTCTTTCAACGTAGGAATTTCTTTCTTGATGGGGTTAATAAGTCCGTTTACCCAATCCTCATATTTAATAACGTGCCATTGTACTGTTAATGTGCTTGCGCCTAAGTTGAGAAATGATACCGTAGTGTCAAACTTATCATAGTTCATTCTCAACTGTCTTAATCTACTTTCTGTTACTTCTTCAACTGACAAACCAAACCATTTCAAAAAATAACCAATCATCCGATTCTCTATTGAGGTTAATTTGCCTTTCCTCTTAATATTGTAATACTGATTGAAGAACGCTGATAGATAATAGGTGAACTCAATCTGAAGAATTTCTTTAGTGAACACCTCAAGCCTATCAACAACCTTATATGCTTCATAAGTAGTGGTTGGTTTACGTTCCATCTTGTTGATGGCATCTTTCAGCACCTTTAACACTTCATCATTGTTACAGCGGAAGACTTTACGGTTCTTTTTGTGGAATGTAACACTTTCAAAATCTTTAATTTGTTCAATGGTCTCACTTGGTGTTGGTTTTAATAGTAAAACAACTTTTTTATGGATAATAACATTTATGAACTCACATAAAGTACACAATGCCCATGCATTAACTTTCACCCCATATTTAGTTGCCATATCCTGTTGGAACATATAAATTCTTTTGTCTTCAACAAATTTATATAGTGTCTTCAGATGGGATTTTTGGTCTTTCTCAATTATATCACCAAAGACGTCTAATGGCATACCATCATATATATTATCACCTATCATCAACTGAATATTCTTGGCAAAATATATACAATAACTCCAAATATCAATCATATTGATACTTTGACCATCAGTTGACTTAACGACTTCGTTAACATCCTCTGGGTATATAATTAAGTTGTTATCATCCATAGTGCAAAGGTACAAAAAATATGTCTAACCTTATTTATATACGGCAACTATTTTTGCAATTATTAAAAATCGGAGTGTTAATCGGTGGAGGAATCAATAATTTATTTTATTAAGAAATTTTATTTCCGAAAAGGTGCAGACTTTACAACTAATATAGTACATACTCTCTATGCAACTGTTTTAACCAATAATGAACAAAATGCCGCCATAATCCACATCATTTAATAATATTGCGAATTTAAAAATCCAATTTCGTAGGTTTAGATGGTTTGGATCGCCATTACTATATTATCGTGGTCTTAAATTTGGTACACCTATTCCGAATGAATATATTAGCATATAACGAATACAAATATACTTCAGCCATCACAGGTGGCACAATTAAAGATGATATAACTGAATTTAATACAAAATTACTACGGAATGATGAACTACTACACTTTTGAGCAACTAAAAGAGATTGCAGCTGAAAACGGAATTACTGGGAGCAACGTTAGAATAGGTCTCTGGGCTTAGATGAACGGCTACATTAAATAGAGAAAACAGGTGAACAAGCAGCGTACCACCTATTATTATAAGATGAACGAGAATTTATGACCGCAGTATATAAATGGGGAAAAATAGCGGATAGTTGTTGGGGAAATCTGGCGGACTATACATTACTTAAAATACATTACTTACTATAGACTTTACGGTGCTTTGCCCCGTATGTCGGAGAGCGGTTTTAGATGAAGAAGTCACTAACGATAAAATCAATTAACGATGCTGATATACATACCACATAGTAAGGTGTTCAACACCAGAAAAGAAGCAAAAGAATACTTAGGAGGTACAAACAAGTACAACAGAGCGTTAAAGCAAGGAAAGATTTTCAATATTACTAATGCTAACATTGCACACAATGGAACAATATACTACAGTCACAAGGAGAATCAATGAGATTACAGGAAACAACAAACTGATAGATACCGTAGTCTATACCTATATCAAGTCAAGGGTTAACTATAAAACGAATATTGCTGATAACGTAACTGAGCAAGAAATGTCTTTTCACTTAGGCTTATCCATTGATACAATAGAAAATGTCGTACCAAGAGTTAGTAAGCACACGTTTCTATTTGATAAGGTTGAGCAGGACGAAGAAAAGGAGATTGGAAGTTACAAAACGTACAATAAATACTACTTAGTAAAGGATAGTGAAAATTTCTTCTATATTTACAATTCATTCTTCAACGATACTATCAATATTGCTAATTTCGTAGATAGATGCAAGGTTAAAGGCTTGCTTATACTCATTAAGTCTGTGTGCATTAAAGAGACGAATAAATATGTCAGTGGCAAGCCTCGTAAGAATGGTCTTAACAAGTCCGAATTAGCAAGAAAGTTGGGAATAGATACTGATACACTGACAAAATATCTGCAATTAGCAATAAGAGCAGGATAGATAAAGATGATACCTAACGGCTTACTCATTACCAATAAGAGCATAATTCCAGACTTCTACAGTAATGATTCATTTACTAAAACTTATCACACTATATATGATTGGTGTTTGGATAATGGAATCATCCCACCAGAGAGGAACGATACAATCGTTACTAATGCTGATGGAACAATCACAAGAAGAAATAGTTTGCTAATGAATATCACAAGTTGGTTAGATGGTGACGATATATGCAGTTGGCTAACGGATAAGATTAATAAGAAACCAGAAGAATTGAGTTTGGAATATATTGCTACAATGCTGAATATACACATTAGCAAGGAGACTACGGACTATGATATTACCCTATAACTAAAAATGGAGAGTGTCTTAACTGTAGGTGCACAACCCCGAAAGTCCCCCGCTCATATTTGAATAAAAAAGAATGCTTTTATAAAAATAGCAAACTTATAAACGATTATAAAATCGTAGTAATTATTTATTAACTTCTAAA
>JAFYHY010000025.1 GCA_017538895.1 Aeriscardovia sp.
CTCCTTGAATTTCGGAGCTTCAGCATCTTTCGCAAAAGGCAGATACCAAAGCTGGATGCCGTTGTCAGCCTCGTCGCAAACCGTGAATCCTTTGTGCGACAGATATTTCGGATCGGCCAAAAAGGGCTTCTTCTTTGCCGATGAGAGAATGCACAAACCGCTCTTCCCCTTCTCCTTACTATCTCTGATACATTCGTCGAGCAGGTCGTTGGAATAGCCATGTCCCTTGAAACTACCCGATACCCAGAGGCAGTCTATATACATGTAATTGTCTGCCACAATCGGGTTCCAGGCATTCTCTGCTGGGATGTACTCGATAAAACATTTTCCTCGTTCAACACTCTTCAGGAACACCAAGCCCTCATCGAAACGCTCTGCCAGCCATGCTTTCTTTGATGACACCTGAACATCCTTGTTGTTGGAAATCGCGCAGCAGATATGCTCCTGCTCCAGATTCTCTTTCGTTACTCTAATGTATTCCATATTGGTTTTATTAAATAATTTCTTATCAAACTTCGTCAGGGCCTGAATGAACAGTTTCTTCTTCATTATGTTTAGTTCTCCTTCTTTAGGTAATCGAATAGATTAATAGTCCCAGCCTCGTTTCTGACATCAAGGGTTGGAACATACTCTTCCATTCTCGTTGTACCACTTGTCTTGTTGACGTAGAAATTGACGAATGCCCCTGTATAACTGCGGAAAACTACCTGGTAAGCAGAATCGGTCTCTTCGCCCATCTGAACATACATGATGGATGGATTCTCTTTGGTTACGCTCCAGTCATACGCGCTATGGCAATAGTTGCTGACTCCTTCGTAAGCCATCTCAGCCGTTATTTCACTCTTCGTGGTATTGGTGCCACATGAGCATAATAACATGGCTGTAAATATAAATGAAAAGGCAATATGTTTCATAAGACGCATTTTTTTAACAAATCTTTCTTGACTTCAAGATGCAAGCAGAATGAGAATATTATTTCTACGCACAGCATTATTGTAGCCAGTACCCATGGTTCTGCGATAAGACCAACAATGAGTGCTGCTATAGGCACTACGATTGATAACACCATATAACTACGTGAGTTGTAGAGCCAACTATATGGCATAAGATGCGCACCGAAAATCATAGTATATACCATTAGCATTTTATCTGGCACCGCATTCATTACCCACATAGCAATCAAGATATATAGAATCTGGTTGATAGAGAAGAGCAACCCTAACTTTGTCAATGGATTATCCTTTCCCTGGAAGTCCACATTTATCAGTTTTGAAATAAAGAATGCCAGCGGTACCAATGGACATGCACAGCAGAAAGTAAGAAGGTTTTTAGTCTCTATCGGAAGCTCAGTAAGATGAACAACCAGAATAGCCACCCAAATTAGCACTGAGGCCAAAATAAAATGTAACCCCTTTTTCTGTTTCGCAGCACAATCGTGACGCAATACGTCAATACTCATTTCCTCTTTTTCCATAATACCATTGTAATACCTAAATTCACTTAAATTTGCGCACAAATTTAGCAAGAAATGCGGAATTATTGCTATCTTTGCAGAGTATTTTGAGAAATATTAGGATTTAAGGGTATAATAATATGAAAAGACTATCATTAGCAATCGTTTTTGCCTGCTGCATGCTGGTCGTAGCGGCACAGGAAGGTGGTTTCCGTGTGAGCTATCAGGGTGCAAAGCCCACTATCAAGGACTTCGCTATGGCCTACATCACATCGTTACTAAATCCTGAAGACGAAGAGCCAGAAGGCGATGGATTGTACATGTACGAAAGCATGCAGAAGGCCATGATATGCCAAGAAAAAGGGCAACCTCTCAAAAAGAACGAGACACTCACCATTGACCTGAAAAACGGCTTTCTGATGTATGAGCAGAAAGACGATTATTACGTTTATAGGATAGAGATGTGCTATTGGAACGAGGCTGACGGCAAACACAAACTCTTTGCCGATAACAGATGGAGTTTCGAGGACGGGAAGGCTATCCTCGGACAATACGACGGTCTTAGTTTTTACCGCTACGACAATGCCTCGAAAAAGATGGCCAGATGTAACACGCCAGGCTTCGACGTGGAATACCTCGATAAATCCTATGCCCTGCCACGTACAGGAAAGGATATCACTGTTACGCAGTGGGATAAAAACGGGAAGAAGACAGAAAAGACGCTGAAGTGGAACGGCCACGGATTCAGCTATTGATCTAGTATGACATGATGATGTTTCCAAACATCGATGACCTGAAGCAGGCTCAGGATAAGCTGCTATGATGGATCAAACGC
>JAFYHY010000026.1 GCA_017538895.1 Aeriscardovia sp.
TCGCAAATTTATTGTCCATTATAATGGAATGTACACCTCAGTAAAGCAACGGTAAATCCATGGGGATTTTTCAATAGTTTATCTAATTGAAAATCCGAAAGTTACAAAAAGAAGCAAAAATCATATAGTAAATTCTCTAAATTCAGAAAAAAGCATTATTTTTGCCGAAAATCTCTTGAATTATGAATAGACTGCTATTAATACTGTCCGCCATCTTTGTTTGCTTTGGGGCATTTGCCGCCCAGGAGGAGTTGCTCAGTCAGCTTGATGACGCCATCCTTCACAAGGGGGAAGTCATCAAGGCCAAGGAGGCAAAAATCTCGGTCCTGAAAAAAAGACTTAGCACCACTTTAAGCAATAAGCAGGATTTACAGACGCTCGATGACCTCTATAACGAATATCACGTCTTCAAGTTTGACTCGGCGCTTGTCTATGCCGAGCGAGGCTTGACACTGGCGCGTGCACTGCAGGACAATCATTACACATGCCTGTTCACATGCCACAAGGCTGAAATTCTCGCCATCGGAGGCTTGTTTGCTGAAGCAGAAGAATGTCTAAAAGGGCTGAACAAACAACAAATCGATGAAAAGATCCGGTTTAAGTATTACTATACCCTATTCACCGTCTATTCTTATTGGGCAGATTATTGTAGAGACCAGATGTATGCTCCTCGATACCGTGAACGCTCTCATCAATATCTGAGTCAAGCATTAGCATATCTGGATGCCGGAGACCCCTTATATGACTTTTTCCAAGGCGAGCGATATGTGTATGTAAACAAGAACGACAATCTTGCACAAAACCATTACAAGCAGGTGCTGTTGACAGCGGCGCCCGACTCAAGGCCCTATGCTATGGCGGCTTTCGCCCTGGCTGGACAATATCGGATGGCAGGCGATGAAAAAGGTTATGTTGATCATCTCATTAAGGCGGCTCTGGCCGATGTTAAAGGCTGTACAATGGAAAATGTGGCACTGCAACAACTTGCCTTATCACTATTTGAAAATGGGGATCATGATTTAGCCCGTGCTCAGAATTACATCAATTCATCTCTCGAAGATGCTCAATTCTACAACAACCGCCTGCGAATCCTTGAAATCTCTCACACCATGCCCCAGATTGTTACTGCCTATGAGACCATGATTAAAGGGCAGAACAGGAACCTGCGCAATTCTGTCATCTTTATATCGCTACTGGTTTTAGGACTGTTGCTGACGTCTTTTTACATCCACCGTCAGAACAAGCTGCTTGCTACCCGCCGTAGCGAGTTGGCAGCCAACAACCTGCAATTGAAGGAACTCAATGGGCAATTGTCGGCAAGCAACCAGGAACAACAAGCCCTGAACAGCCAGCTACATGAACTGAATCAGCAACTCTTGGATACCAACCGGCACCGTGAGACACTGGCGTCGGTGTGCATCAAGCTGTGTGCCAAATATATTGAGAAACTCAATAATTATCAGACGCTGGTGAAACGCAAGATCAAGGCAAAGCAAGAACAGGAATTGCTCCACTCCATAACATCAAATCGCTTGTCGGAAGAGGACGCGTCGACATTCCTCCACAATTTTGACAAAGCATTCCTTGAACTATATCCTACCTTTATCAAAGAATTCAATGCACTGCTACAGGAAGGTGAACGTTTCACCCCCAAGTCACCCAGCACGATGACGACCGAACTGCGAACCTTCGCATTGATCCGCCTCGGAGTGAAGAGCACAGCCGACATCGCTGGTCTGCTATTTCTTTCCAACCAGACTATCTACAACTGCCGCTCCGTCACGAAAAACAA
>JAFYHY010000027.1 GCA_017538895.1 Aeriscardovia sp.
ATAGACTAACTATTAAATGTCAAGCCAGAAACAAAGACATTTGTTTCTACGATCAGTACCTTGAAAACTGCATGACGAAAAGAGCATCCTGATGGGCGCTCAAAAAGAATGAGGGATATTTTGGTAATTATGCTTGATGATAGAGCTCGCCAGTTAATTGCATCCTGTAGATGATTCTTACTAGTTTTTTACAAGCATGTGAGATTGCTATATTGTAGTGTTTGCCTTCGGCTCTCTTCTTGGCTAGGTATGCACTAAAAGTTGGATCCCATAAGCAAACATACCGCGTAGCATTAAATAATGCATATCGCAAATAGCGAGATCCTCGCTTCTCCATATGTGAGTATGAGGCGGTTAGTTTGCCTGATTGATATGTTGATGGAGAAAGGCCAGCATAAGCTAAGATTTGGTCAGCATTATCAAAGCGCGAGAAATCTCCAATCTCAGCAAGAATCATGGCGCCCATACGAGTGTTAATACCTGGGATTGAAGTTATTGGTGATTCTAATGTTTTCATGATTGAATTGATTGTGGTTTCTATTTCATCAATCTCTTCGGTTATGACTTCAGCCAGACGTATTGTATGTTTTAGTTCCATGGATTTAGCAGGGATGATGGTTCCAATGGATGAAGCTGCGGCAGTTCTTATGGCAATTGCCATATCTCGTCCATAGTGACCTTTTGATTTTTTGCTAAGAAGGTGCTTTAGGTGAGTAAGGTTGGCTGATGCAATATATGATGCTCCCGGATATTCAGATAATAGAGCGTAGACGGAAGAAATATGAAGGGTAGGCACTAGCTTTTCTAACTCTGGAAAAAGAATGCTTACAAGCCTGGATATAGAGACTTTTAACCTAGAACGTTCATAAACTTTGTTGAACCGATATCTAGTGAGAGACTTTAATTCTTCGTTGTGGTATGATGAGTTCGAGTAGGGCTTGAGTGTCTTATCGGTCAATAACATCATAGCAATCGAAGATGCATCGACTTTATCTGTTTTCGTCTTTCTAAGGCTCTGACCTTTTCTGAAAAGATTTGTATGTAGCGGGTTGATAACATAGCTGTCCAGGCCGTTATCAAGGAGCGAGCGTAGGAGATTCATATGATAATGCCCGGTAGCCTCCAGACCTACTTTTATTTCTGAAGAGTCTGAGCTTAATGAGCAAATCTTATCGTACAACTCGTCAAATCCCTGTAACGAATTTTGGATAGTAAATGGTGAGAATAGAACTTCACCATCCGAACCCAGGATACAGCAATCATGCTTATCCTTTGCAACGTCAATACCAACATAGATCATACACATGATCCTCCTTAAAAGTATTTGATGCTGCTGTTGATCCACAAGACTCTCTGCCGATGTAACCTCGTTCTATATAAACCGTCGTGCGGTATCTAACTGATTAACATTTTTGACAAAGAGGCTGTGGTCGGAGCCTATGAGAAACCGTCTCAGCGGTAGGAAATTGCAACCAATCCACAGCATCTTCAACAGCATACCCTATACCTATAGAAGAGGTAAAGAATGGGTATATTTATATAATACGAGGAAATTGCTTTCCTATAATATAAAAACGCTCCGCTATGGATGCGACCGATGTGCAGATGAATTATGCAAGCTAAAGCTTGCGCACATC
>JAFYHY010000028.1 GCA_017538895.1 Aeriscardovia sp.
AAGGTTGCAGTTGGTGGCTTGGGTCTTGCTGCAGCACGAAAATGAAGGCCAAGATAAGCATGTAGAAAGCGTATGGTTTCCTTGTGCGGACGAGAGTTCGATTCTCTCCACTTCCACAGAATCAAAATAGAAGGCTCAAAGGCCTTCTATTTTGATTTACAGGAACTCATTGAATTTCTTCATCTGTTCGGCTTTCATATCATCTGCAACATCTATATATGGACTCATTGCCTTATAACCGCTATGGCCAGTCCATTTCATGACTACCTGTGGAGGAATTCCCATGCCCAGGGCATTACATATAAACGTTCTTCTACCTGTATGGGTGCCAACAAGTTCATGCTTGGGACGAACTACATCGATACGTTCATTTCCCTTATAGTATGTCTGTCTGACAGGTTCATCAATCTTCGCTTCTTTACATAACTCGTGAACATATTCGTTCATTCTTTGGTTGCTAATGACTGGAAGAGCCTTCCCTTTTGGGAAATCGTACATTTTGTACTTATCTAGAATTGATTTGGAATGCTTGTTTAACTCAATACGCAGACTGTCACACGTCTTGACTGTTGTAATCTCAAAGAAGTCATCATGAACATCGCAGCGCTTAAGGTTGGCTACATCTGAATAACGTAACCCAGAATAGCACTGGAATAGAAATACGTCACGTACTCGATAAAGATATAGCTTTGTCTCTGGTAAGTCTGCATTCTCTATTTGATCCAACTCTGCTTTGGTAAGGAATACCACTTTCTTCTGCGTAGTCTTCATCTTCGGCTTAAACGTCTCGAACTTATTGTTATTATGAAATCCTCTTCTGTATGCCCATCTGATGACTACCTTGATTAGTGAGAGATTCTTTGTTACGCTAGAATTCATGTAGTTCTTATTGTTTCTCAGGAAATCGATGAAATCCTGCAAACCATATTCGTCGAAATACTCAAATGTGAAATCAAAGAATTTAAGGCCTGCATTCCTTTTGTAGTCTCGCATATCAATTAGGTTGTTTCGGAGAGTTTTGTACTTCTTAAATGTTGATTCTGTCCAATCATGCAGACGACTATTGCATCTTTCGAACTCGTGGAATATTTCGAAGAACCCCAAAGACTTGTTAATTTCAGCCTTTGTCTTGGTTTCGTAATTATTGTTAAAAGTTTGTTTTGTACCGATGTTGTCCTGTTTTGTCTTTGTCTTGTCCTGTTCTTCAGATGTCTGTTTGCATATACTAATAGAGGACTTGTTATCAGTAATATGTTGCTGTTCTTCCGTCCTTATTCTCTCAAAAGTTTCTCTAAACTGAACCTGAGTAGGAACCTTTTCCATTTCCTCAAACATAAGGGCAGCATCCCTAACATTTCTGGCCAGTCTCATGATACCACCATTGATCTCGTCTGCTGACTGGCCATCACGATTAGGGCCAATAGCTCGTTCGGATTTCTGATCCCAGCGTAGGGCATCAATATGATACCCTGTCGAGAACTCTAGGCGCATGGAGAGATATGTTACTCTCATGGTTATAAGTACATTCTCTGTGGTCAGGTTCCCAGATTGTGAACCTTTCGCCTTCCTTTGCTTCAATCTGAATTTTACATCTACTTGATTGCTCATTGTTACTTGAATTTTATATTATTATTAATAATGTATATGGGGACTCATGTTTTACACAAACTCCTGCCAATCCATTTGCTATCCACTTTCATGACATTTTTGACATTTTGACCGAGGTTTGACCGCATTTTTGCTAAAAATACGTTAAGGTATGAGGGTTCAGAAAAATCCATCGTAGTTTAAGGATGTTAATCTGCTTTTTGCGTCCCCCACATTTCAGCCCAAAGATTTTGCGTCCCCGTCCCCAGCTGCTTAATGGCGTCCCCAAACAGCGTCCCCAAAGGGTTTTAACTATTGAGAAGAGCCACATTCGTTGTCTCAAAATGCCCTGTAGATCGCATTTCCCGGAAACAGCTATTAAGACACCTTGTGAGAATGTCCCATGTCAATGAATCGGAATAGAACCTTGTGGCTTTTTCGTCTCAAAATGACAAGCGTCCCCAGGAACTTCTGCAAAGTTATAGGGTTCATTTTAATTTTGCAAATGCAAATAAAACTTAAAAAAATCATCTAACTTGACAAAATGTGCCAAATTTGAGCTAATTTTGCAGAAAAAGAAGAGAAGGCGCCATTCTTTTACATGCTTTTACATGAAATTGCAGGTTTTAGTTAGGCTGCCTCCAGCTCCACGAAAGTTCTCCCACGGGGGGAGAATGTTAACTTTAAAAACAATTCTTATGAGAAGCAAATTGCTTTACAACGTTTTTGCGTTGATGATGATGACGGCTGTTGTGTCGTCGTGTGAGAAAATGACGCTTTCTGAAAGCGCCAAGTCTGAGAATGAAGAAAAGGGGAACGTCGTGTTGAGGGTGACCCAATTCGAACAGACTCCTTTTGATGCCCAGACCCGTGCAGAGGTGGGTAGTGTGTGTACACGACTTTGTTTTCATATTTATGATGAAGATGGCGTTCGTGTGAGTTATGTTAATCAGAAACTGGAAGATTCCAACTTTGGCACCGCATCATTCTCATTGGGGGAAGGTCGATATGTCCTTGTGGCTGTGGGACATAGCGCTTCTTCGAATCCGAGTTTTAGTGCCAATGAAAAAGTGAGCATCTCCGGCAATAATCTCGGCGATACATTCTGGTGTTGCGAGGAGTTTGAAGTGGGAGAAGATGAAATCGAACTAAACCTGATGCTGAAACGCATTGTTTCGATGATAAGATTCATTCCGACTGATGACAAACCTGCGGATATGAATCAGGTGATTTTCTCCTATAAGGGAAGTAAAGGCACTTTCGACGGCCTGACGGGTTATGGTAATACATACACTTCCCAGACGGTGAAGCTTGATGTGGATCCTGATGCTGACCAATATGAGTTTTATATGATTCCAAGCTCAGATGACGATTTGCTTGACATTAAAATGAGTACCTATTATATTGAAAGCGATGGAAAAATCCATAGCCTTACGGAAAAAGAGATCATTCAGGTACCTGTGAAGCGGAATTGCATCACCATCTGCCGAGGCAGTCTGTTTGATGGATCCAGTTCTGCTCAGTCTGTCTTTATCACCATATCCGTTGATGCGGATTGGGATGATAATATCGATGTGGTATTTTAAGCCTTCTACTTGTGATGCTCCTTCATGTATTCACGTGGTGACATACCGTAAACGCTCTTGAAAAGAGTTGAGAAGGAAGTCGGATTGGAGAAGCCACAGGCGTAGACTACTTCTGTGATATTCATATTCTGGGTCGTCAACAAGTTGGCGGCCTGTTTTAATCTCAGTGTGCGAATGAAGTCATGCGGCGTCTGTCCTGTCAGTTCTTTCATCTTGCGATGCAGGTGTACACGGCTGATACCCACCTCATCGGCTATCATATCCACACTGAGATCGGAATTATTCAGATTCTTGTTGATACAATCCATGATGCGCTCCAACAACTTCTCATCAGGCGATTTCAGTCGGATATCGCTGACCTGTTCCTCCAGATCATCGTTACGTTCGAACTTCAGGCGCAACAGGCGGTGCGTATTGATCAGGTTGATGATGGTACGTCGCAGGATATCCATGTTGAAAGGCTTTACCAGATAGGCGTCAGCACCTGTCT
>JAFYHY010000004.1 GCA_017538895.1 Aeriscardovia sp.
CTAACAAAAATGACATTGGTTAATTGACTACTCATGTTTTTCCTTTCAAAAAAATTATCCTGAAAGATATTTTCCGGTAAAACATGCCATCGCATTATCACGACAAACTGGAATTTGACGCTTTGAATAACAAGAAAAAATTGTTCTACAAAACAGTGATTATCATACATATAGAAATAACAGAAACCCTAACCTTGCACATGCAACAGATACAAATCATCCGCATATATGCGCTCTCCCTGCACGTACGGCTCCAGGTTTTCCTGATGCCACCGTTGCAATCTGGGTGCAAACCACTCTTGCTTACTCCACTGCTCATAATGAATTCCAAGACAATCTAACAACGTAAGTACAAAGCAAGCGTCTAACACGTCGTAGCGAATCGTTCCACCGGCATCACGATACCCTTCTGCCATTTGTTGTCTACGCACCAATCCGCCAATATTCCCAAACAGAACTGCAAGATCATACATAGGATGTCCCATTCCGAAAAACGAAAAATCAATAGGCACTAGCCCATCCGGCGTTTGCAAAATGTTCGACGCAGATAAATCCCCATGAATCATTTGAAATTCATCCCGTGCTTTTTCCAATACTGCCCCGGCGCAATCACAACACTTTTGCATGATTGCTGAAAGCTCAGCACTTAACCCTTGGTTTTCCAATGCCTGAATTCTTTTTTTCGTACATTCACAATGTTGCTTACCGTACGATTTTACCGGTGATACTCGGAATCCCTTTGCCTTCTGATGCAAACATGCAAGCATCTCACCTATCTGATAACAAATCTCCGCATTCAATTCAAGCTTGTCTAACGATTCGCCCTCGAGCCATTTCGAAACCGTAACATACGTACCATTCTGTAACTTCGTAATGCATTCACCATGACAATTTTCAACTGCTTCACGTATCTGCATGCCCTGTTTCTTTAAGTGCGCTTGGAACGCAAGCTCTGCCTTATATATCTCGATACGCTCAACACCTTCATAAAAAAAATCTGTAGAAAACCCTTCTACCGGCTCATGGATTTGCAGCAAATACTCGTTTCCCACACGATAGGTAAGATTCTCATTGTGTCTCAGTAATTCTATTTCCGGCACAGTTATATTGTAATGAGCTAACGCTTCTTGTATGTAGTTGCGCTCCATATTTTGATCCTCCTTCGCTGAAACCTTTTCTGCGTTTTTCCCGGTAATCGACCACATATATTTTTAGGTTGAAAACGCAGATTCAAAAGGCTGCGTTATTCTTTTGACACGCGAATGTTCGTGATGGCGCACTGGTCTCCCGTAAGGGCTAAATACAGATCCTCAGGACAATCCTGTATCGTCGAGATGCTGTATATTCTGATTCCTGAATTTTCTGTCTGAAGAATCACTTTATTATTTTCCCTGTGAATTTCCACAAAGCAGTCCAGCCCTTCCTTGTTCTTCTCCATCCAGCTCTCCCAGCCCTTGAAATCTTCCGTCTGCTCGACGTTCACGACATTCTCAACCTTCTCATCAGGCGCCCAGCTTTCACCATCCATCTTAAGCAGAAGATATTCTCGGTAGTTCTCACCGCCCACCTGGCCGTCCGACGACGAAAAAAGACAAAAGTACGGGCAATGCCATACAAGCCGCGCGGTTGGAAAACTCATTTCATGGAATGATATCTTCATCCTCTCACCGATCAGCATTCCCTCCGATGTGGCGAGTCTTGGTCCGTCCGACTGAATGTTGGGTATGTCGCCCATGGGACAATCCTTAATAAAACTGATTTCCTCTGCAATGCGCGGAATGGCATCCCATTCCGTAACTTCTTTATCAACTGCCACCTTGACATTGTGAACTTCGCAGTGCTCACCCGTGATGGAAATAAATGCATATCGCGAAGTATC
>JAFYHY010000029.1 GCA_017538895.1 Aeriscardovia sp.
CAGACGGCAACCCCTCAAGAGCAGCCTTCAAATCCCCCGTTGCTTTAAACGGAACAACAATCTGTTCACCATCCGATACCCTCGCATCTTTATTAAAATGAAACGTTACCTTCACCGTAGCATTAGGAGGAACAACACCCATATACGTACTATCACCAAAGGAAGTATTAGTAAGTGAATTGGTCACTGAATCAATCGTGACACTACCAAGAGTTCCAATGTTAACTATTGTAGATATGGTAGTTAATCCAAGATGATTATCTTCTACATGATGTGCAGGCACTGTCACAGCAAAAGCTGTTCCAGTACCAATAAACATCGCAACACCAGCGGCAATAGCTATCGGCGTTTTCCATTTCTTCTTTTGCATAGTACAGATTCCTATATCCTCTATTTTTCGGAATTCTCAGCATTCTCACAGATTTTTAGAATTTTTACTGAAATCTAAGTATATACTCAATGTATAACAAAAGTTTCATATTTTTCTAGTGTCAAATACTAAATATATAGTAAAAAGATCCTCATTATAAATTCATCTGAATGAAATATTTCTACATATCTATTGGTAGCGATGGACGTTCATTATGAACAATCATCTATCAAATTTTGCCTCTTATGATATGAATAAGGCTGCCGATAATAGTGGTGCATATGATCGGCAGCCTTATGAGAAGGAGAAGGAAGCAATATATAAAATACGTTTGAGTACCGCTCTCAAACAAAAACATGCTTACTGATTTTTTCTTCAATCAGTGATTTTTAGTATACAAACTGATCTTGCATATAAAACGAAGAGTTTCTTTAAATATTCTGGATATTTTGTAGTAATTATGTAATTACAATCCGGATAGTAGCTGACAAAATAAATCACTTTTCCATATTATTCTCCCCTACCGTTACATCATGAATATGACGATGTAAGATCACCATTAAGACAAAAGCCGCAACAGAAACTGCCGCCATAATCAAAAACACATTCGACGTTAAAAACGCAGCGGCTTGCGCCTGACGTGGTAACAAGCCGCTATACACCATACCATGTTCTCCTAACGCTGGTACAAGCATCAACGCAGAATAAACCGCCATACCAATTGCACTAGTCGTGTTCAATGTTAATTCGCATAACCCCAAACCTCGACCACGTTCAGAGACAGGTAATGTTGACGTCGCTATATCATATAACGGCGAATATGCTGCAATCGACCCAAAGTTATATAAACAAGCCCACACCGTCAGCAACATAAAACTCGTATGCACACATACAGCAGATAATATGAAACCAATTATCATCGCAGCAGCCGACCACATAATCACTGTCCACCGGCCAAACCGATTTACTAAACGACCCGATACAGCTCCCATCACTGCAGTCAAAATATATACGACAGCCAAATAGAAAGAAATCGTTAGCAAGCTTAATCCATATATCTTCTCACCAATCACCCGGTAAATCGGAATCGTCGCATAACTAAAGAAATTAAACACAGTGATGATGAGAACAACACCCATATAAGAACGGTTATGAAGAAAAGCACGGCTAAAGAATGGGCGCTCAGCATGATGAATATGCCAGAGGAATAAAATAGCACATACGATAATCGTAATTACCCACCACCAATTTGGGTAATCAAAGAAAACCGTAATACATCCTGTCATAATAGCAAAAACAAACATTCCCCAATAATCCACCTCATGCAAACGGCCTCTAGCATGAGGAAGACGCATCACAAAAGGAAAACATACTAACGCACATAATGGGATTGCAAATAAATAATGCCAAGGAACACGAGTAATTAAGCCACCAGCAAGTACCCCGAACACGCAAGCAGCACTGTATACTGCACCAAACAAACCAATAGCTATAGCTTTACTACGTGCCAATAAATATTTCACTGATAAAACTAAATACACACTACCGGCAGCCTGAGCACCCGCTACCTGCAATAAACGAGCCACGAGAATACACCAAAATGAATGGTATCCAATTACACCAAGAATAGACCCAACACCTAAACAGCATAAACCAATGACCGTCATACGACGCGGTGACATAAAATCACATAATGCATCATATAGAAGACTTAAAACAGCAAGAAGCACACTTGGAATTGTGCTTAATAAAGCAGCACCTGCGTGAAATCCTAACGAGTTTCCGATTGATTGGTACACCAAATTAAAAGCTTCCAACATAATGTTGCCTAATAAATAGATAACCAGAAGAGCAGGTAATGCTTTCTGAAGAGAAGCACAAGTACGGTCATCAGCGATACTACGATCAATCATGAGTATCTGAATCCTTTCATTCGTGGTCAGCTTTTATTGTATGAAGAATACAAAAATTCCTACCATAATATGCACAGCCTGTATCTCTTCTGAATGCACAAAGCCGAGAGACATGTCTCTCGGCTTTGTGCATTCACTATACAGAATAACTGATATCCAGAATGATAGATTAAGATGATGTCATTTTACCTATTGTGTTTTCTTTTCTGTTGCTGTAATTAAACGACGAGAAGCAATGATAATAATAACAGTCACCAAACCCACAGCTGCCATGATCCAGAACATGTTAGAAGTAGAAATGGCCGATGATCCAGTTACACCGAATAATCCACGAAGTCCGAAATGAGGGTTATCAATAATCGCACTATAAACAGCAATACCAATTGCTGGAGCAGTATTAACAGTTAAATCACAAATACCAATACTACGACCACCCTCTGCTTGCTGAACTGCTGCAGAAGCACCGTCATAAATTGGCGTATAAATAGCTGTCCAACCACCAACAATCAAGATATTCAGAATAGTAAGGAACCAGAAGCTAGATTGAATAAACAAAGCAGAGAAAATAAAGCCGATTACAATAGCACTCTCTGAAATCAGAATTGTCTTCCAGCGACCAAGCTTGTTCACAATTGGTCCAGAAACAATACCAATAATCATAGCAATTATATTTACTAAAGTTAAGCAATCAGATACTTGTTGTAAGGACATGTGGAAGATACCTTCACCAATAACCTGATAAATTGGTGTAGCGGCATATTCAAAGAAGAAGCCGATGCAAAGAATCAAAATGAATACCATGTAAGACTTGTTCTTTAAGAAAGCAACAGTAATAAATGGATTGCTTCCATGAATGATATAGAACGTAAATACAATCACGAGAGCAGCAAAAACAATAATGAGCCACCAGAAGTTCATAAAGGAGAAGTACACTGCAACACAGGCTGCAATCAAAGCGAAGACAAAGATACCGAAGATATCTACTTTCTCCCCTTTGCCAGACACATCTGGTGTATCACGAATCAAGATTGGGAACACAATAATGGACAACGTAGGGATCAACAACAACCAACGCCATGGAATATTATTAATCCAACCGCCAGCAAATACGCCTAATGCTGCTGCAAGATAGTATGCCGCATTAAACAAACCAAGATAAATAGCTTTTTCCTTTGCAGTCAGGTATTTTACTGTCATAACAAGGAAAACACTACCAGCGACTTGTGCTCCAGCAACCTGAATAGCTCGAACAATGAGCACTACCCAGAAGGATAAGGAGAAACAAAAACCAACCACACTAGATATAATCAGTGCTCCAACACCCCACAGAACCATACGCTTTGGTGAAATAAAATCACATAATGTTTCATACATCATGCACACCACAGCAAGAATAATTCCCGGTAATGTACTTAATAATGAAGCTGATCCTGCTGAAACATGCAATGCAGTTCCAATATTCGAATACACTAGATTAAAGCACTGAATCATGAGTGTGCCTAAAACAAAGACAAATAAAAGCCCAGGAAGGGATTTCTTTGTTTTCGCACGCTCCTCTTCAAAATCAGACACTCCTAATACAGTTTTTTTACGTCGGTTTTCTGCAGACGACATAGACGACATATTTTATTCCTTAATGACTACTAAATAACTAAATCAGATATTTGAATCAGCAAGCTGACGAATCATACGAGCCTCAGCACGCTTAATTGGCTTACGCAACAAGACAACAATAATCAAAGCCAACACAGCAGTCATACACATAATCCAGAACATATTAGAGGTACGTGTCGCATTAACACCCTCAATATGAATACCCAACCACGCATGATCCTTCAACTCATGACGATCCATTAAGAAACTGTAGGCTGCAATACCAATTGATGGCGCAGTATTCATCATGACATGCGCAACACCAATACCACGACCACGTTCAGAAACCTGTAATGCGTCAGCCGTTAAATCATAAATTGGTGTATAGATTAATGTTAAACCAGCTTCATATACAATAGCAAAAATGCTGAGAAGAATGAATGATGTTTTCAAGAACAGTGCCGATAAAGCGAAACCAATAACCATCAAAGCAGCAGAAATCAGAATAGTGTTATAACGGCCAATACGAGTCATCAGTGGTCCAGAAACAAAGGACAAGATCATGCAAGCAATATAAATGATCATAAGGTAGATACTAATCTCCTGCAAATCCATATGATACACATGCTTACCAATCACTTTATAAATCGGAATAGCACCATACTGGAAGAAGAAGCCAACAAACAAAGTCACCATAATACCCATGAAAGCACCATTGTGCATAAATTCACGAGAGAGAAATGGATTCTTACCAAAGTGGACATAGAATCCAAAAACCACCATCAAGACTGCAAAAGCAACGAGAAGCCACCAGTAGGCATATGTGAAGTAAATAGTAATTGCAGCTGCTGCAGCAACGAAAACAGTGATACCAAAGGTATCAAAACTATCATGCTGACCCTTCAAACGAGGAACATCATGAGCAATAATTGGTAATAAAAGAATAGATAATGCTGGAATTAATAGCAACCATTTCCAAGGAATAAAGGAAATCGTTCCACCAAACAACATGCCTAATGCAACAGAAATATAGTATACAGCATTATTAACACCGATATATAATGCCTTTTCCTTTGGTGATAAATATTTCACCATAATGACAAGGACAACAGATGCATGAACCGCAAGAGTCTGCAAAATACGTGCGATCAAAACACACCAGAAATTACCAGAGCATACAAAACCGAAAATAGAAGACGCTGTTAGTAAACAAACACCCCAAATGATGATAGTACGAGGAGAAATATAATCACACAGGGTATCATACAACATACAAATTGCAGCAAGTGCAACACCTGGAATGGAAACAAGCAGTGATGAAGTTGACGCAGAGACATGTAAAGATGCTCCAACATTTTGGTAGACCAGGTTAAAGGATTGGAAGACAACGTGACCAAGAATGGTCAATAAAAAAAGCGCCGGCAAAGCAATCTTTACTTTGCGGCGCTGTTGTAGAAAGGCTTGTTTAGCGGATTCGGATATAGCATTTTTGATGTTACCGTTATTATCGATCATGGCCTCAGCAGCAAGATCGGCATCATGGGAGATGACATCGACCTCTGATCTGATTTCAGGAGCAAGATTAACGGAATCTCGCTCTATAGTAGACAAACTGATAGCGGTGTCATGTCGAGTGTCTGATGACGACATAGAGGACCTCCAGAAAAAAATAACAAGACGCCCCCAGATACAATTAAAAGGAAAATAAATAAGGACGTTTATTTATACTAGATGGTAATCTGTACAACTAATGAAATTCTCAGTTTTTGTGTGTTGCATTGCTGGTAATACCTCTGCGAAAGAAAAGAGATATGAATGGGTGATCTTTTTCACCCATTCATGATGAAAAGATCACCTACTGCAAACAATATTCGTTATATAGTATGTTTTACTTTTGTACAAAGGTTACAATTTTTGCAAGGCTTTTTTCTTCAGCCCATTTGATTGGGCGACGTAAAATAAGAACAATGATCAAGGCTAAAACAGCTGAGATAAACATAACCCAGAAAATGTTTGAGGTACAGATAGCATCCTTACTGTGAATATCAAGGCCGAGCCATGCATGATGATCCATCGATGGTAAAACTCGCATAAAACTGTAGGCTGCAATACCAATTGATGGCGCAGTATTCATCACAATATTGGCAATGCCAATGCCACGACCACGTTGTTCAAGCGGAAGCGCATCAGACGCGAGATCCATGATTGGCGTGTAAATGAAAGCCATGCCAGCTTCGTAAACAATTGCAAAAATCGTGAGAATCACGAATGATGATTGTAAGTACACTGCTGATAAAGCGAAACCAATAACCATCAAGATAACGGACAGAACTATCATATTATAGCGTCCTATATGGTTCATCAGTGGTCCAGAAACAAAGGACAAGATCATGCAAGCAATATAAATGATCATAAGGTAGATACTAATCTCCTGCAAATCCATATGATACACATGCTTACCAATCACTTTATAAATCGGAATAGCGGCATATTCAAAGAAGAAGCCAACAAACAAAGTCACCATAATACCCATGAAAGCACCATTGTGCATAAATTCACGAGATAAGAATGGTTTTTTTCCAAAGCGAACGTAGAAGGAAAAAATAATCATAGAAACCGCGAAAACAAGAAGTAGCCACCAATTTGGGAAGGTGAAATAGATCGTTAATGCAGTAGCACCAGCAACGAAAACAGTGATACCAAAGGTATCAAAACTATCATGCTGACCCTTCAAACGAGGAACACCTCGCATTAGGATTGGAAGAAGAAAGACAGATAATGCTGGAATTAATAGCAACCATTTCCAAGGAATAAAGGAAATCGTTCCACCAAACAACATGCCTAATGCAACAGAAATATAGTAAATAGCATTATTAACGCCAATATAAATAGACTTCTCTTTTGGTGATAAATATTTCACCATAATGACAAGGACAACAGATGCATGAACCGCAAGAGTCTGCAAAATACGTGCGATCAAAACACACCAGAAATTACCAGAGCATACAAAACCGAAAATAGAAGACGCTGTCAGTAAACAAACACCCCAAATGATGATAGTACGAGGAGAAATATAATCACACAGGGTATCATACAACATACAAATTGCAGCAATCGCTACACCTGGTAAAGAAACTAACAGAGAAGACGCTGCTGACATATGAAGGGCGTCACCAACATTTTGGTAGACCAGGTTAAAGGACTGGAAGACAACGTGACCAAGAATAGTCAATAAAAAAAGCGCCGGCAAAGTTACCTTAACCTTACGGCGCTGCTTCATAAATTCTTCTTTGCTAGTACGATTAGCCCATGATGCATCTATAGAATCAGCATCGTGTGTAACAACACTCACATCAGAAATAATCTTAGTCGCGATTTGTTCGGATGATTTAAGTGAATCTGTGTCTGAAGAACTACAGTCAAATGATTGTGGCTGTTGGTTATCTTCTGGCATAAAGAACACCTCTTTCAGGTCAGCAGCGGTGGTGTGAATCTCTAATCACCATAGGAAGGAAAAGAGCAAAAGAAACGCAGATAAATTGAGAAAAATTTACCATGCGCTTCTTTATTTATTATGATTGCATTTTTCTGTTATTGTTTAGTTTTTTATTTTTTTACTTCGTATTCTCTACAGTTTCCAAAGGAACCGCTGGTATATCATTTTTTAACGATTGCTTTTCGAAAAATGAAAGTAAGAATTAAAGCAACAAGTGAGAAAGCGGCCATAACCCAAAACATATTTGAAGACCCTATAGCGACGCCAGAGATCCCAAACAAACCATGCTTAAGGAATTGAGGATTAGCAAGGCACGCGTTGTACATCGCCATACCAATTGATGAGGTAACGTTTAACGTTAAATCACAAATACCGATAGCACGACCGTTTTCAGATTCTGGTACTGCTGCAGCTGCTGCATCATAAATTGGTGTATATACTACTGTGATACCTGCCATAAAGATGCAGGCCATGACCGTTAGAAGCCAGAAACTGGCATGAATAAACAGTGCCGACGCAACAAATCCAATTACCATAGCAATACCGGACCAAATCATTGTACCATATCGACCTAATTGATGGACAATTGGACCAGAGAAAATACCAACAATTGCAGACACTAAATTAACTGCAGTTAAACACCACGACACAACAAGTAATGAGATATGATCATTATCACCAATGACCTGATAAATCGGTGTGGTCGCATAGTTGAACAGATAGAACAGGACAAGCAGAAGCCACACGCCCATGAAAGCACTGTTCTTCACAAGCTTTGATGTAATGAATGGGTTTTGACCTTTGGCAACATACGCAACAAAAATAACGCCAACAAGGACAATAGCAATAACAAGTTCCCAACTTGGATAAGAAAAAACAATCGCAATTAAGAGAGCGAAAATAGCAAAAATGATGATGCCGATAACATCAATCTTTGAGCCCTTAATACTAATATCTGGCGTATCTCGAATGATCCATGGGACGACAAACAGAGAGAAAGTCGGAATGAGGAAGAGAAATTTCCAAGGAATATTAGTAATCCAACCGCCAGCGAAAACACCTAATGCTGCTGCTAAGTAGTACACAGCATTAAAGACACCAATATAAATGGCTTTTTCACGGTTAGTAAGATATTTCACCGTCATGACAAGGAAGACACTACCTGTTACTTGGCCGCCTGCAACTTGAATCATACGTGCAACAAGAACGAGCCAGAAGTTTGTTGCGGCGAAGAATCCAAGTAATGATCCAAGAACAAGTGCGCTCACACCCCACAAGGTCATTTTCTTTGGGGAAATGTAGTCACAGAGGGTGTCATAGAGCATGCATACGACGCCGAGAATAATGCCAGGCACTGTACTCAATAGGGCTGAGGTATTGGCTGACATGTGCATGGATTCACCAATGTTAGCATACACTAAGTTAAAGCATTGAATCATCAATGTTGCTAATGTAAAAACAATTAATAATGCAGGAAGCGATTTTTTCGTTTTGAAACGATTCATCTCGAATTCTTGCGACGATGATGTTGATAAGACATCTTGATGTATCTCATCGTTCATTTACTACTACCTCTTTGTAACAGCTTAACGACATTAACATTATCTTTTCCTTTACTGTCAGTCATGAAATGAGATGACTGACAAAATCCGTGATGACAATTTCACCTGGAGAATTCCAATGGTCTGTTGACGAAAGCCTGTTTTATCTCGGTTGCTGATGCTCGACCATATATGTCTCGCATATATGAGGTGTCAGAAGAACACTTCTCCTCTGGCTTTGTTAATCGAGTTCTTATTTTGTTTAGTCATTTAACAAAATAGTTTATTTTGCTTCATTACAAAACAATAAAACGCTTTTCTTTACTATTTACCCATCGATTTTTCACGGATATAGTACTCATTATATGAAAGACAACAAGGGGGGAGTCTCCAAGAAACTGGAGACTCCCCCCCTTGTTGTATGCGCTGAGTAAGAAAAACTCACGATGTTAATCCTGATGACCCATCAGGAGAGTCGTCAGTTACTGTAGTTTTTGCAGCATTACGAGCAGCTTGGTTGCTTGCAATGCCAGCAGTAGCTGCAGCAAGAACAGATTCACGTGCATGTTCTGGATCTTCCAAAGCAGCCTTTTGCTCAGCTGGAAGCTCGTTAGCACGCTGTTCCATCTTGACAATGCTGCGTTCGCGAATGACCAAGTAAATCACGATGATCAAGCACAAGCCTGCTGCACAGTACAGGACTGTGCCGCATGCATCCCAACCAAACTTGGTAACCAAAGCACCAATCAATGCGGTAGCAATTGTTTCACCAAAAATGTACTGGAAGAATCCCATAAAACCAGTGGAAAGACCAACAGCATACTTTGGAACAGCTTCGTTGACCATTAAGCCGACAAGATCCAATGGCGCGTAAATGCAGCCACCAGCGACGAAGAGTGCAACGAGGATAACGGTCTTATTTGGGCTATTAAAGTAGAAGACCAAAGCAATGATCATGACAACAGTCAACCAAAGAGTGACTAATGCACGACGGCCCTTTAACAAATCAGAAACGAAACCGAAGAAGATAACGGATGGAATCAAAGAAATTTCCCAGTAGCCGACGATCCACTTTGCCATGTTGACACTGAATCCGTGAGCTGGAAGATAGCTTGGGATCCAGGAAAGAATACCGTAACGGACGATATAGAAGCTCATGGAAGCAAGTGAGACGGCCCAGACCATCTTATTGCATACAACATCGTGAATGAAGACATCCCACAAAGACTTTTGTGTAACAGAACCAGCGGTGGTGGTACCTTTTTCGCTGACCTCAACCATATCGGAGTATGTATTGATATCTGGAAGACCGTAAGCTTCCGGACGATCCGAATTGATCAAAAGCATTAAGGTAGCAATAATTGCTGCGAAGACGGAAGCGGTGATGAAGACCGCTGTCAAAGAACCAGAGAACCATGCCGTTGCAGCCTCAATGGAAACGACGCAGAAGAAAGCACCGAAGTTATGTGCTGCTGACCATACTGCGTATGAGGTACCACGTGATTTCTTCGAGAACCACAAACTAATTTCTCGTTGGCAAACTGGTGCACCGATTGCCTGTGAGACAGACAAGATAAGCATCAGAATCAACATAACGTAGAAGTTGCGGTTCCATGCAAACAGTAAGTTCATAACGCAGGAAGCGTATAAACCAAATGCAACGAAGCGTGGTCCGTGGACACGATCGGCAATAAATCCCATGAAAAGCTTGGCGATACCGTAGCCAATACCGAACATGGATAAGATAAGACCGATCTGAGCAATGCTGAATCCATATTCATGACGAATTGGGACCTGTTCATCCTGAACGATCTGACGAATGATGTAGTAACCTGCGTAGGTCATGCATGTTGCGATAAGAACGCCTGTTTGACGTTTCTTATACTCATGCTTCACACGAGCTTGCGGCACCTTTACCGTGGCAGTCGCTGGTGAGCTAAAGAATGACATTGCCCTATCCTTTTCTCCATAAGTCATTGCCTACATAGGCTTTCATTTCATCATC
The DNA here is from genome assembly GCA_017538895.1 of Aeriscardovia sp. Classification (GTDB taxonomy): domain Bacteria; phylum Actinomycetota; class Actinomycetes; order Actinomycetales; family Bifidobacteriaceae; genus RGIG7107. Next base: position 10,919 of record JAFYHY010000029.1, read on the forward strand.
AAAACAGCCTTATATTATTAATTCATTTTATATATTCACTATTTACACACATTTTGAGGGGTTTTATAGCGATTATGAACGCTAATCAGAATGACCAGGCAACGTAATCGCATCAATAGCATTCAACTCATCAGGAGTAAACGGTGCAGACGCTACCGCAGCAACATCACTATGAATCTGCTCTGGTCGAGACGCACCAATCAACACAGAAGAAATCTCCGAATGAGATAAAATCCACGCTAAACTCATCTGTGCTAAACTCTGTCCACGATGACGAGCAATCGCTGTTAATGCACGAATCTGCGACACCCTCTCTGCAGTCAAATCAGACTGCTTCAAAAAAGGTGACTTCCGTGCAATACGCGAATCATCAGGAATACCATTCATATACCGATCAGTTAACAACCCCTGCGCTAATGGAGAAAAAGCAATAAGACCAATACCAGCCTGATGGGCAGCAACTAATAATCCCTCAGTTTCCACGCGACGATTCAATAAACTATAACGAATTTGCTCCACAACAAACGGAACATGACGTTCCACTAATAAAGGAACAATCATCATTAACTGCTCTGGATCATATTTCGATAAACCAATATATAAAGCTTTTCCAGAAAGAACAATCTGCTCCAACGCAGACACCGTTTCTTCAACTGGCGTATGAGGATCAGGACGATGATGATAAAAAATATCAACATAATCCAACTGCAAACGATGTAACGACTGATCTAAACTCGCAATCAAATGCTTACGAGAACCCCAATTACCATATGGCCCCTCCCACATCGGATGACCAGCCTTCGTCGCAATCAACAACTCATCACGATACCGTTTCAAATCAGTTGCCAAAATACGACCTAAATTTTCTTCTGCCGCACCAGGCTCGGGACCATAATTATTCGCACAATCAAAATACGTGATCCCTGAATCAAAAGCTTTTCGCACCAATCGTTTCATCGAAAAAATATCACGATCAGACCCAAAATTATGCCACGTGCCAAAAGAAACTTCCGGAAGTAACAACCCTGAATGACCACAGACACGATACGGCATATGGCCATCATATCGAGCAGCAGATGCACGATATTCATTCATCATATTTTCCATCATCATGATGTCAGAATACCCACATCATCAAAAGAAGACGCCCCTATTCCATTCCTTCTCTCGAAAAAGAAACACATATAATAATTAGTACGTAAAACAAGAGTTAAACAGTAAAATCATGATCATACACATAACATGATCAATACTCATATACAATCCTGGGGGTTATGAGTGAGAACCATTTGGAAAATTTATAAACGAGATCTCAAACGTCTTGTTGCCAACGCACAATCCTGTTTAGTTCTCATCGTTCTCCTCTTCCTCCCCTCCTTCTATGCATGGTTCAGTACCGTCGCCTACATGGATCCATACAGCAATACCAGCAACCTCCCTATCGCTGTCGTGAATAATGATCAGACAGTCCACTCCCCTACCTTAGGAACCATGAACGTCGGCGACATGATCCAATCAGAACTGGAAAATAACCACCAATTAAAATGGACTTTCACCTCCTCACAGCAAGCTATACAAGGCGTTCAATCTGGCCACTATTATGCTGCCATCATCATCCCATCAACCTTTACACAGCATCTCGTTGACCTCACACACATCGGACAAAATTCACTATCAGAACGTCCAACCATCGAATATTACGTCAATGAAGAAATCAACCCAGTCACTCCAAAAATCATGCAAGTAGGAGTCAATACCGTTCAAAGTGATATCAATTCCAATATCACAGGAACCATTTCTAAAATCATTGCCGAGCGTCTTCAAACATCAACACAACAAGCATTATCCGCTGTACACACCTCAAGCAGCCAAGCTCTTACCGATATCGCTAACGCACAATCCACACTCACCTCAGCACAAAATTCACTATCATCATTAACGCAAAATATTAATCACACCAAAGCGCAACTCACAGCATCACAACAATCACTACACGCTCTCCAGAGAAACATTCTCCAAGCTACAAACACTCTTCAATCAAACAACAATCTCATTGAACAGGCTCAAACAAATATCGGCAACTTCCAAACAAAAGTCTCTGCAGCGCTCTCTCAAGCAACTCACTTCGCTACACAAGCAAAACAGCAATTCACTACCATCCTCGGATCAACAACCCAATCAAGCCTCCACGCACAAGGACAACTCAGCTCCCTCCTCGGTCAAGCACAGGAAGCTGAAAACAATGCTCTCAACCTCCTCAACCAGCTCAAAGCATTCCAAACAACCTACCCAGATCTTGATAACCTCACCACACCACTAATCACACAATTCACCACACTCACTAATCAAGCCACCCATACCCTCGAAGCAACACAAACCAATCTGACAAATCTGTCACACCTCTCTGCAACTACACTCGCAGCGAGTGCCAGCGTGCAATCTGCGTCAGCATCAGCATTGCAGCAGGCACAAAATGTTGTCACACAGTTGGTTGTTGGTACTCTTCCGTTAGCAGAGAATGGTTTGTCTTCTCTTGCGGCTGCGAATGCTACTGTTCAGGGACAGTTGATGAGTGTGGATACTCAGGTGTCTCAAGTCATTGCTTTGCTCTCTCATTTAGGGAGTATGTTGGGTTCATTACAATTGACATTGTCTGTAACGAACCATCAGTTATCGGGGTTGGATGATGATTTGTCTCATTTAGCGACTGATATTGGGTCAATTAGTAGTTCTGAGGCAGTAAAGCAAGTGAGTCGTATGTTGGGTTTGAATTCGACCGATATTGCTGGTTTTATGGCAACGCCTGCGTTATTGTCTGATCATGTTTTATTCCCTATTAAAACGTATGGGTCAGCGGTGTCTCCATTGTTTACGTCGTTAGCGTTATGGATTGGCGCTTTCATGCTGGTAGTGATGTATCGCATTGAAGTGGATGATCATCAAATTGGTAAAATTCGTGTCCATGAGGGGTATTTAGGTCGTTTATTCTTATTTACAACAGTAGGGATTGTACAGAGTCTTGTGGTGACGACTGGTAATTTGTTGATTGGTGTTCATATTAAGGTATTGTGGGCGTTCTATCTAGCGACGTTCTGGGAAGCTATTATTTTTAATAGTATTATTTTCATGTTAGCGACCTGTTTCCAACTCATTGGGAAAGGGTTGATTATTATTCTGATCATGGTACAGATTCCAGGTGCTGGAGGCATGTATCCGATTCAGATGATGCCAGCTTTCTACCGGTGGATTTACCCAATTCTTCCGTTCACGTATGGTATCGGTATGATGCGTGAAGCAGTTGGCGGCATGTATGGTGGAATCTATTGGTGGGATATGTTGCATCTCACTATTTTTGGCACTATTGCTTATCTGATTGGTTTATGGGTTCGCCCGCATCTGTTTGATTTGCATTTGATGATTGATAAGAAATTAACAGAAACTGATTTCTTTGTCACTGAAGAAGGTAATTTACCTCATCGTCGTGTTCCATTGTTATCAATGATTCGTGCTTTAGCTGAAGGTCCAACGTATCGTGATCGTATTCTTCGTCGTGCGGCACGATTCGAAGCACACTATAAGCAATTCCTGACCATTGGTATCACCTTAATGTATTTGCTGCCTCTTGTACCGTTAATTCTTATGTTCACTACATTGGATTCGCGACTCTTTATGCTTGCTTTATGGGTGATCGCGCTCTGTCTTTCCTTTAGTTTCGTCATTATCATTGAGTATCTCCATCAATACATGGTGCATGGGCTCAATATTACGGATATGAGCGATCGAGAACTGCGTACAACACTATTGAAAAATAACGTACAACACTATTGAAAAATAAGAGGTGATTTACTAATGACTCCGCATAATGATCGTTCTTCTCATGATCAATCACCAGAATCTTATTTTCTTTCAGGAGCTTTCGCACCACACGAAACACAAAAGAATAAAACCACAAAGTCACCGCAACATGAATTGTTCACACAACGAAAACCAACAGGGAACAGAGCACAAACTATCCGTACAATTGCTTCTACTGTGCCAGCATCTGTCACACACTTCATTAAACAGCCAACTGATTTCTCTCATTATCGACCATGGATGAACCCATGGATTCTCTTCTGGAGAGATTTACGATCAGTCATTACCAACTCAATTGGATTAATTATCTTGTTAGGACTCATCATTGTCCCATCACTGTATACATGGTTCAATGTTGGTGGTGAAATGAATCTTTACGCACACACTAGTAGCCTCGAAGTCGCTATCGCTAACACAGATCAAGGATATCAATCGTCACTCATTCCTGTACGCATCGATATCGGTGAAACTTTATCGGATGATCTCCGTAACAACAAGAATTTCGATTGGCAATTCACTACCGAACAGCAAGCAATTAATGGTGTCAAAGATGGAACCTACTATGCGGCAATCATCATCCCATCAAACTTTAGCGCAACCATGATGACCCTTTTCTCACAAAAAGTGAAACATGCGGAACTCGACTACTATACCAATGAAAAACTCAATCCTATCGCACCAAAACTCATTACAGAAGGTGCTGACGATGTACGCACTGACGTGAATACTATTTTCACGAAAGCAATCACAACTATTGGTCTTGGATTGGCTGAAACCTTAGGCCATTACATGGATTCCACGAATGCATCACTCGCCTTAAATAACCTTGATACCAATCTCTCTACGTTCGCACAACAATTAACAGCCGCTGGAACATTATTAGGATCCTATCAATCTATTATCCAATCAGCACAAAATCTTGCGTCAACAGCCAGCTCACTCTTAACCCCATCTGGAACTTTGAAAACAGATGCCCAAAACACGCGTTCGACAGCAGTGGACACTATTCAAAAAGCTGCCACACAAGTCAATAACACCAGTACCACTATTAGCCAAGCATTAGCAGACGGGAGCAAAGCCTTCCAAACTCTTGCTTCAGCAATCCAAAAAGTAAATACCAACGTACAAGATTCATCTCACGATTCAGCACAACAAGTACAGGATATTATTCACCAAGTGGAAGCCCTACGCGAACGCTATCAATCCGTACAGCAAGCAGTCACCACCGCAGAAAAGAATCTACCAACAACAAGCACATTCTCTAGTGAGGAGCAAGCAGTGACCGCATTAAAAGCAAAACTTGCTGGCGTTGCTGCAGCCTTATCGAATGCCGTGTTAACGCTTCAAACAACTGAAAATGGATTACAGTCTATTGCCTCATCATTATCATTAGCACCACAATCAGCTGACGCATTACAGCAGAAAGTAACTTCTGATTTACAGTCTGCTGAAGCAGCATTAAGCACCGTGCAACACTCCTTCGGACAATCATTAGTACAACAGTTAACGCAGCTTGCTGCAAACGCGCAGCAAGTAGGTGATCTCACTATCTCTACCGTAACAATGCTTAATACCATCGCTTCGCAAGCATCCTCATCAACACAACACGTATCACAACAATTAGGTCACTTATCACAGACGCTTCTCCATACGCAGACCAATATTGATCATGCCGCACAACAATTAACTAACTTATCGAATGAGTTACATCAAGCATTAAAGAATAAGGATATGGCTCAGGTGAAAGCATTATTATCAGAATCACCGTCTACCCTATCTAATTTGATTACGTCACCAGTAAAGATTAATCAGCATAGTATTTATCCTGTTGCTAACTTTGGTAACGCGATTGGACCATTTTATGCAGTTCTTGCTATGTGGATTGGGTGCGTTCTTGATATTGTCGCGATTAAACCACGATATTCACTCCATAAAACACGTGGATTATCAGGCATTAAACCTCGTCATCTTTATTTTGGACGCCAAATTGCAATTACGTTTATTTCTCTCTTACAATGCCTTCTAATTGCTGCAGGATGTTTATTCTATCTTCGTATGCAAATGGTACGACCATGGATGTTCTTACTGTTATCCTGTGTCTGCGCTCTTGTGTTTTCAACAATTACCTATTCATTGATGTCGTTCGGTAATGCAGGAAAAATGATCGCAGAATTATTGTTAATTCTGCAAATCACTGCTGCAGGAGGGACCTATCCCGTTGAAGTGATGCCAAAGTTTTACCAAATTTTGTCGCGTTTTCTACCAGCAACTCATGCGATTACAGCAATGCGTTATTGTGTGGGAGGATTCTATGGTTGGGATTATTGGAAACAACTCTTGTATTTGTTGAGTTTTATTATCCCATCCGCTTTTATCATCATTGTTCTTCATAAACCATTCCGAACATTGGTGAAGCGTTTTACTGAAAAAACAGAAAAAGCAGGATTAATTATTTGACCGTTGCTGATGGAAGAAGCGCGTCAGTAATGCAAGGCATTCTTTTTCATTAATACCACCAATGATTTCTGGGAACGCCCCCGCATGAGGGTCACGAGGAATGTCCCATACTGAACCACATGCCCCCATTTTGTCATCCCAGGCGCCAAAAATGATACGCCCGATATGGGCCATCACTGCTGCTCCAGCACACATTGGGCATGGTTCTAACGTAACCGCTAAAGTACATGAACTCAAATTCCATGTTCCTAACGTGCGCGCAGCTTGCTGTAACGCGCATACTTCAGCATGTGCTAATGGGTCTGTTGTTGCTTCACGCGTATTCACACCATACCCAATAATATGATGGTCCTTATCAGCAATAAGAGCTCCAATTGGTATCTCATCCGGTTGAGAATACTGCAGCGCATAACAATACGCTTGATGCACTAATTGCTGATTCTCCTCAATAGTCCACGCATCACTCATATGTTCATCATAGAATGGCCTACTTATGAAAAGGAGGGGTATAAGACACAGTATGATGGAAGTATGAGTATGCAGCTACATGTTGTCGATCATCCTTTAGTCGAGCATAAGCTCACTATTTTACGAAAAACATCTACTCCATCTAATATTTTCCGTGAACTCATTAGTGAACTAGTGACTCTTGAAGCATATGAGGCAACTCGTGGTCTCACTACTGAATCCTGCGAGATCACCACACCAGTCGCGCCAACGACTGGCCATATTTTAACCAAGAATCCTCGTCCAATGGTTATCCCAATTCTCCGCGCTGGTTTAGGCATGCTTGATGGCATGATGCGCCTTATGCCAACCGCAGAAGTAGGATTCCTTGGCATGAAACGTGATGAAGAAACACTCGACATCATTACCTATGCACAACGTCTTCCTGAAGATTTAACTGGACGTCAATGCTTTATCCTGGACCCAATGCTCGCAACAGGTGGTACCTTAATTACAGCCATCAATTATCTAGCTGAACGTGGTGCACGTAACATTATAGCTATCGATATCATTGCTGCACCAGAAGGTCTTGAAAAACTCCGTCATACCATCGACCCATCTATTGACTTCGATGTTGTTGTTGCTGGCATTGATGATCATCTCAACGAGCAGGGATACATTGTCCCAGGATTAGGTGATGCAGGTGATCGTCTCTATGGTGTTGTAGATTAATCTACTTCATGATTAATAGAGAAAGAGGAATGGGGTCGATGATCGGCTTTGCATTCCTCTTTTCTATTTTCATTCATTAAAAGAAAATGCACTCCATTATCAAGGACAAATATGAAAAACTCATCATATGATGATAGACAAAAAAATCAGGATATTATTGATGCTGTTTCGCGTCGTATGACAACTAAAAGTGATATCAATGCGTCAGTTCTTCCACGTGTTGTTTCTTGTGATCAAAAATATCAGTGTGCAATTTTTACTATTTTAGATAAACATCTCGCATTACAACGGACCGATGGTGAAGAAATCATCATTGACCGTAATATCGTTGTTCATCCTCATGGCGCCATCATCTTGCTACATGATATTTCCGATGATGAGAATGGTTGCACTCGAGATCGTTATCTTGTTGAACGTGAATATCGTGTTGGTCCTGGAGCCTATGTTTTCGGCTTAGCCGCAGGCCTTGTTGAACCAAACGAACAACCATTAGACGCAGCATTCCGTGAAGCTCAAGAAGAAACAGGAGTTGTCATCGATCGTTCTGATCAGGATGCATACTCTATTGATTATTGTGGCGATTATTATGCGTCAGAAGGTATGACTGACGAATGCGCTTCTGTTTTCATTATTCATGCAAAGAAATGGGTACAAGGTGATGTTCACTTTGATCCTGATGAATATATCGAAACCGCATGGGTGAGTTGGGATGAACTCACCGCATTACCAATTCAAAATGCAAGCTCACAACTAGCAGTCAGGTACGAGGAAATCCGCCGCCTTCGCAACGGACTCCCAGCCTGATTTTATCGAGCAGTAATTTCCAAGCACTGATACAGTTGACGTCGCCACAGATCAGGTGTGTCCACATCATACGTTGATTGTGTCAGTGTTCCCGGATCATCAATATTAACGGCTTGTATAAATTCAATCACTTCTCCATCAGAATGTGCAGCAAAGACACTAGACCGTTGAGGAGCTCGTAATCGTTTCACTTGTCGTTTTAATTGACGATTCTCTTCCATCAGATGAAGAATACGAGCAATACCCGCAATATTGATAGCTTCCACTTGACTCATATATTGTGTTTGTAAAATCAAGTAGATATCACGAAGAGAATAGCGACGTGCTCCACCTTCTGTTCGTTGCGGAACAATTAACCCTAAACGATCATACTGACGCAACGTTTGAGGATGAATATTTACCATCTCAGCAGTCTTACCAACTGCAAAGACAGGAGCATCAAGGTTATATCCTAACCGTTCTGCATCAGCTAATGTACGATGACCAGCGACAATTTGTTGTGCACATTGCTGATAAGCTTGCCGATATTCATTCCGCATTATCTGTACTATCCTTTACTTATCTTGTAACCGTTGTTTAGCCAATTCATCTGTTAACTTAGATGTTGCCTCATCAAAATCACGAATATACTTTTTCGCGCCTAATGGTACTCGTTTAGGTAAGTGAATCTCAACGGTCAATAACAAATCACCAGTCGTGGATTTCGCATGAACACCATGTCCAGAGACACGAAGTACCGTACCACTGGATGTATTAGATGGAACATGAACAGACACTGGGTTTCCTTCAATATCGGAAACCTGAAGGTCTGCACCAAATGCAGCTTCTTTAATGGTCACAGGCAATGTACGCTGTAAGTTATATCCATGCATGGTGAAGAGTGGATCTTCAGCAACAGACACCTTCAGATACAAGTCACCGGCTTCACCGCCCGCATATCCAGCATGACCTTTCTTTGGAATCTTTATGGTTTGACCATTCGATACACCTGCTGGAACATGTGTCTTAAAACTTGATCCAGCAACACGGAGAGAAACGGTTGCTCCTTTGACTGCTTGACGGAAAGTTAACGATACAGAGGAATGGATATCTTTTCCTTTTTCAGGTTGCGTTGCCTGCTGTTCTGGTGATGCAGTGAATCCTGCTTGACGACGGAAACCATGTTGCATGCCGCCACTAGCAAATTGAGAGAAAAGATCCGAAAAACCAGTACCAGAGAAACGAGTTCCTTCTTGTGCATTACCGAACATTGATCCAAACAGATCAGAAAAATCTCCAGTATTAAATCCTGAGGCACTAGAACCGCCAGTAAACCGTGCTCCACCAGCACCAAAGGAACGAATTGCATCATATTTACGACGCTGTTCCTCATTACTCAAAACATCATATGCTTCAGAAATATCTTTAAATTTTTCTGCAGCATCGGCAGCATGATTCAGATCAGGATGATATTTACGTGCCAACTTTCGGTATGCTTTTGCAATTTCATCGTACGTTGCTTCTTTAGTGACGCCTAATGTTTTATAAAAATCTTTTGTTAACCATTCATTTTCCGCCATTATGTTTCCCTTCTCGCTTGTATAACTAAAAACGCCGCCTCATCCTGAGATACAGCATGTACTGTCTTCCCTTGATGACGCGGCGTTGTTTAGATCTTTTTGCTAATGCTTCTGCACATTACTCATGAGAAGAATCTTTCACATCTGTAGCGGTGTCATTAGCTTCATTCGCTTCATCTGAAGAAGCTTCTGCTGTTGTTTCTGGTTCTATAGGGGATGCAACAACGACGCGTGCGGCACGAACAATACGATCGCCAATCATGTATCCTGATTCCACTACAGCGTCGATCACTGTAGAAGTCACTGTAGGATCCGGATGATGCATAATCGCTTCATGCTTCATTGGATCAAACTCTTCACCTTTTACACCAAATTTCTTTACTTGGAACTTTGAGAAAGCGCGATCAAGCTGTTTTTGTACTGCTTTGAGATCATCTGTCATCTTACCGTGATCGTTAATGCGATCTAAGTCGTCAAGAGCTGGCAAAAGAGTTTTCAAAACATCTTGAACGCCGAAAGCGCGATATTGATCTTTTTCTTTTGCAGTGCGGTTACGGTAATTAACAAAGTCAGCACGTTCACGTTGCAAAGCATCGAGATAATCAGCAGCTTCTTTCTTTGCTTTCTGTAAATCTTCCTGAAGTTGAGCAGTTGCTGTCTCGTCAGGTGATACTTCTGGTTCTTGTGTCTCTGTAGAAGTATTAGTCGAGTCAGAGGATTCAGCTGATGATGCTGCTGTTGCAGCAGCATTCAGCTCATCGTCTGGAGAATCGACAGGGATTTCGTCAGCAAACATGCTCACTCATCTTTCTTTTCATCATCATCAACAACTTGTGCGTCGACAACATCATCATCTGCTGAAGATTGTGCGTTGGCGCTGTCAGTAGTGGTGCCTGCTGCAGTTTGATCCTTGTATAAGGCTTCGCCAATCTTCTGAGCGGATGTCATTAAATCATTTTGAGCGGTCTTAATCTTTTCAATGTCATCACCCTTCAAAGCTTCCTTCAAAGCGTTTACTTTGTTAGTTACTTCGGTAGCAATATCAGCAGAGACCTTGTCTTTGTTATCGTTCACAAGCTTTTCAGTTGAGTAAGCAAAAGCTTCAGCTTGGTTACGTGTATCTGCATCTTCACGACGCTTCTTATCATCAGCTTCATGCTCTTGGGCTTCCTTGACCATGCGATCAATTTCGTCCTTTGGCAATGAGGATCCTCCGGTAATGGTCATGGACTGTTCCTTACCAGTTCCTTGATCTTTTGCAGAGACATGGACGATACCGTTAGCATCGATATCGAAAGTAACTTCGATCTTTGGAATACCGCGTGGAGCTGGAGCAATACCTGTTAATTCGAAGGTGCCTAATGGCTTATTGTCACGTGCGAATTCACGTTCTCCCTGGTAGACCTGGATCAAAACGCTTGGCTGATTATCTTCTGCTGTGGAGAAGACTTCAGAACGCTTTGTTGGGATAGCAGTGTTGCGTTCAATAAGCTTAGTCATAATACCGCCCTTGGTTTCAATACCAAGGCTCAATGGTGTGACATCAATCAAGAGGACGTCTTTACGGTCACCCTTGATGACGCCAGACTGGATTGCAGCGCCGACAGCGACAACTTCATCTGGGTTCACAGATTGGTTTGCTTCTTTGCCACCGGTGAGTTCCTTAGCGAGTGCTTTAACTGCTGGCATACGTGTGGAGCCGCCAACGAGGATGACGTGATCGATTTGTGATACGGAGACTCCGGCGTCGGCAAGGACCTGGTTAAATGGCTTGCGGCAACGGTCGAGAAGATCGCGAGTCATTTCTTCGAAGTGAGCGCGGGTCAAGCTTTCGTCAAGGTGGACTGGTTGTCCGTCTTGAGTCATTGCAAGATACTGCATAGAGATGTTGGTTTCTGTTGCAGTGGAGAGTTCCTTCTTTGCTTGTTCAGCTGCTTCCTTGAGGCGTTGAAGAGCAATCTTATCGTGGCTGAGGTCAACACCGTACTTGTTCTTGACGACGTCGACAAGCCAATCGATAATGCGTTGATCCCAATCGTCGCCACCGAGGTGGTTGTCACCGTTGGTTGCTTCAACTTGGATGGTGGAGAATCCGTCGTCATCCTTACCGATTTCGAGGAGGCTGACATCGAAGGTGCCGCCGCCAAGATCGAAGACGAGGATGCGTTCGTCTTCTTTACCTTTTTCGAGACCGTAAGCGAGTGCTGCTGCGGTTGGTTCGTTGATGATACGGAGGACGTTTAAGCCAGCGATCTTTCCAGCGTCTTTTGTAGCTTGGCGTTGTGCGTCGTTGAAGTATGCTGGGCAGGTGATGACTGCGTCGGTTACTGGTTCACCGAGATATGCTTCTGCATCTCTCTTCAGTTTCATGAGAACTTGTGCTGAGATCTCTTGTGGTGTCCATTTCTTGCCGTCAATGGTGGTTGTCCATTCGGAGCCCATGTGGCGTTTGACGGAGGAAATGGTGCGGTCGACGTTGGTGACAGCCTGACGTTTTGCAACGTCGCCAACGAGGATGTCTCCGTTCTTAGCGAAAGCGACAACGGATGGTGTGGTGCGTTGTCCTTCTGCATTAACAATGACTGTGGATTGTCCACCTTCGAGGGTGGCAATGCAGGAGTTTGTTGTTCCAAGATCAATGCCTACTGCGCGTCCCATATGAGACTCCTTTCATGGTGTTAGTGAACACTAGCTCGCTAACAAAGCTCTAAAATCTTTCGCTCTCTGTTTAGCTTTTGCTATAAAGTCTAAAACTTGAGCCTACTTAACTCAACTTCTTATTTTGTAGAATATTCCCAAATTCCGAAAAAAAACTGAAAATTTCTCAAAAATTCTGTTATCACCACAAAACTGGGCCAGATCCTGTTTCTTGAGCTTTCGCCATGCATAAATATTGCGAACTTGATCATCAAGGATGACACCTAATACCGCTGCGTCATCATAACGTTGTGCTAACTTTTTTGCGTTAGGACCAAAATCACGCAACAAGTAATTCATATCATCTTCATTAACATCGATAACAATACGATCCTCATCACAGTCACCTAAAATATGCAACGCGTGATGATCACAGTCATCTTCGAGGAGCCTGACATAACTGATACGTACGGAAGCTAAATGATGAACACCGTGGAACATTACGAACAAGAACTTCATGTATTCCGCCAAGATCATCAATACGATCTGCTGTCTCTACTAGTACGGGAATTTCCATGACTTCCTCCTTCTCATCTCAGATTGTCGCGTTTAGAACATCATCTTAGATACTAAATCATCTTTTTATTTTATCTATTTTCTAATCGAATTAGTCGATATCTATAAGAGAAATGGGACGATTATTGCGCTTACAATAACCGTCCCATTCAATACCGCTACAGAATGCATTCACTTCGTATAAGTGTTACTTTTTGCTTGAAGAGTGAGGTGTTCAGACCCCTCATGATAGTCAACAACCACTGTCTCTCCATCATGGATTGATCCTGCAAGTAATAATCGTGCTAACTGATCTCCTACTTCAGTCTGTACCAAACGACGTAATGGACGTGCACCATAAGCTGGATCATATCCACGATCAGCAAGCCATGTTTTCGCTTCATCAGTTACGGTGAGAATAATACGACGATCAGCTAAGCGCTGTGCGACTTGTTTCACTTGAATATCAACAATTTCATCTAATTCATCTCGTGTTAATGGATCGAAAATAATCAAGTCATCAAGACGATTAATAAATTCAGGACGGAAGCGAGCATGAACAGCATCCATGACAGCTTTCTTCTTTGCATCATCATCAAGATCATCTTGAATTAAGAATTCAGACCCCAAATTCGATGTCATGATCAGAATAGTATTGCGGAAATCAACAGTACGACCCTGACCATCAGTCAAGCGTCCATCATCAAGAACTTGCAACAGCAGATCGAAGACTTCTGGATGTGCTTTTTCAACCTCATCAAATAGCACAACTGAGTATGGTCGACGACGGACAGCTTCCGTTAACTGTCCACCTTCCTCATAACCGATATAGCCAGGAGCAGCACCAATTAAACGTGAGACAGAAGCCTTTTCCATGTACTCACTCATGTCAATACGTACCATAGCATGCTCATCATCAAAGAGGAATGAAGCTACAGCTTTTGCTAGTTCTGTTTTGCCAACACCCGTCGGACCAAGGAACATAAAACTCCCAGTCGGACGATTTGGATCAGCAATTCCAGCACGAGCACGACGGACAGCATCAGATACTGCAGTAATTGCATTCTTCTGTCCAATGACATTTGTTCCTAAACTCTGTTCCATATGCAGAAGCTTTTGATCCTCTGATTCTGTGAGACGTCCCACAGGAATACCTGTCCATTCAGCAACGATCTGGGCAACTGATTCAGCATCGACATGATCAGGAACCATTGGATCGTGTGAGCTTTCCTGATTATCCTGTTCTTGAGCCATATCAAGTTGCTTTTGCAATGTTGGAATTTCACCATAAAGAATGCGAGACGCCTGTTCAAGGTTGCCTTCACGTGTAGCCTTATCAGCCTCAACACGCTTAGTATCTAACTGCGCACGCAAATCACCAATACGATTGCGTCCCGTTTTTTCAGCATTCCATCGTGCTTGTAATCCTGATAGTTTCTCTTGATCATTAGCTAATGTTTCAGTAATCTTCTCTAAACGTTCTTGAGATGCTGGATCTTCTGATTTTTTTAATTGCATCTGTTCCATTTGAAGACGAGTTACTTTACGTGTAAGCTCATCAATCTCTTCTGGTGAAGAATCAAGTTCCATACGAAGATGTGCTGCTGCTTCATCGACTAAATCAATTGCTTTATCAGGAAGTTGCCGTCCTGAAATATAGCGATTAGATAATGTTGCTGCTGCAACAAGGGCATCATCACCAATAGTAACTTTATGGTGTGCTTCATACCGTTGTTTCAAACCACGTAAGATAGCGATTGTATCTTCAACGCTTGGTTCACCGACAAATACTTGCTGGAATCGACGTTCAAGTGCTGGATCTTTCTCAATATTTTCGCGATATTCATCTAATGTGGTTGCACCGATTAAACGCAGTTCACCACGAGCAAGCATTGGTTTGAGCATATTTCCAGCATCCATAGATCCTTCTGCTGCACCTGCACCAACGATAGTATGAATCTCATCGATAAAAGTGATAATTTGGCCATCACTCGACTTAATTTCATTGAGGACTGCTTTGAGCTTTTCTTCAAAGTCGCCACGATATTTTGAGCCAGCTACAATACTACTGAGATCTAATGAAACAAGCTTTTTACCTTGAAGCGTTGTTGGCACATCTCCCGCAACAATACGTTGTGCTAAACCTTCAACTACTGCCGTTTTGCCAACACCTGGTTCACCAATAAGAACTGGGTTATTTTTTGTACGACGGCTTAGAATTTGGATAACACGACGGATTTCTTGATCTCTACCGACAACAGGGTCAAGTTTTCCATCGCGAGCACGTGCAGTTAAATCAGTTGAATATTTTTCTAATGACTTGTACGTACCTTCAGCATTTGGACTAGTCACGTGTTGTCCACCTCGAATTTGTGGTAATGAATGTCGTAATTGATCGCTAGTCACTCCAGCAGACGTCAAAATATCTTGAGCAGTACTTTCTACCTCAGCCAAAGCAATAAGCAGATGTTCTGTTGATACATACTCATCTTCACATCGTTCCATCTCTTCTTGCGCTTTTTCTAAGACCATAGCTAATTGGCGACTTGCATTTGCCTGAGTTGTTGATCTTCCCGAAGCACTTGGTAATTTTGATAATGCAATACGCGTTTGCGTGCTGATAGTCTGTGGATCAGCTCCAATAGTTTTGAAAAGAGTACTGATAATTCCTCCGTCTTGACGAAGGAGGGAATCTAAAAGATGTAATGGTTCCACTTGTGGGTTGCCAGCTGCAGAAGCACTTTGTAGAGCGTCTCCAATAGCTTGTTGAGCCATCATTGTAAATTTGTTGTTTTCTGTCATAGTCAAACCTTCTTTCTGACTAGTACAACAATGGTTACTACTTTTTATTCCCAAATAAAAGTAAAAGTTGAGTCTAGTATACTCAACTTTGACTTTTATTTCTTATTGTCTACAATTGTAGACGATAAGAAATAAAAGTAGTGTCAAAGGAATAAACACGATGAAAACACTCTCAGAAGCCGAATGGAAACTCATGGCCCTCATTTGGTCATACCATGGTTCCTTTTATACACCACAAATTCTTACTGACGCACTAGCACGATACCAATGGTCCCCCTCAACAGTCAAAACACTACTACATCGTTTAGTAGAAAAAGGATATCTCACGACAGAATCTTCCTCATCCAATCGATGTTTCTTATATACAGTTATCGCTCAAGAACCCTCATCAATGAACGATCGAGCTGATAATGTCTTTAACAATTTCTGTAATCATTGGAAAGGCCACGTTCTATATCACCTGATTCAAGAAACACCACTCACCATATCAGATATTGAATCTCTTCAAGAAGTTTTACAACACAAAAAAGAAACAGCACCAACTACAATTCCTTGCACATGCGGAATATCACACTCGTGTTGCTGTTCCACTTCATGCACCTGTGGAGGCACTTACTGTGAAAAAGACGAATAAGACATCCCTATACCAAGAATATGATATTTCTGGCATGGTTTGCGCTTCTTGTGCGTTAACTATTGAGAAGACTGTATCACGCTTGCCTGGCATGACCCAAGCAACAGTTAATCTTGCAACAGAAAAAATGTCAGTGACCTATGATCCAACACAAGTCACACAAACTGATATTGAAACTACTGTCCATAATACTGGATATGGAGCACACCTCATCCAGGATTCACGGAAACAAGCTACAGAAAAAGAAGAACGCCAACAAAACGAACTACACACACTTTATCGTCGTTTCATCATCTCTCTTATTCTGACAGTACCGCTAATCTACATTGGCTTCTTTGGTATTCAAGGTGCACCATTACCGCCAGTATTTCAGCCTAAGTCCTCTCCGTTTTCCTTTGCAATAGCACAAATTATCCTCTGTTTACCTGTTCTTTGTATTAATTGGTCTTATTTTACGACTGGATTTACTGCACTATTAAAAGGCCATCCTAATATGGATTCACTGGTTGCTTTAGGCGCAGGAATTGCTTGTTTAACAAGCTTAGGTGAAACGTGTTGCCTTTTATATATGCCAAGTTTAGTAACACATTTATGCTATGAGTCAGCCGCAACCATTGTGACACTCATTACTCTTGGTAAATATTGGGAACTTCGCGCTAAAGGGCAAGCATCGCATGCCATTTCTCATTTAATGACACTAGCTCCTGATACGGCTTGCGTCCTTCGTAACGATCATGAAGAACAAATTCCAACACAAGATATCCGCTGTGGTGATCAAATTCTTATTCGCCCAGGTGATCGCATTCCTGTTGATGGCATAGTCAGTGATGGTATCTCAACAGTAGATGAATCTTTACTCACCGGCGAATCATTACCAGTCAGTAAAAAAAGAGGTGAGACCGTTATTGGTGGTTCTCTCAATCTGTCTGGTAGTTTTCAGATGACTGCAACCCGTTTAGGTGATGATACAGCCCTCAGTCATATGATTCATCTGGTTGAAGAAGCACAAGCATCAAAAGCACCAGTTTCACGTTTAGCCGATAAAATTGCAGGCATTTTTGTCCCAACAATTATCAGTATTGCTTTTGTTACTAGCCTTCTATGGATCATAGTAGGACATGCTCCTTGGACCACAGGTTTAATGATTGGCATTTCTATTCTTGTTGCTGCATGCCCATGCGCACTCGGTCTTGCTACGCCTACAGCAATTATGGTTGGCACAGGTCGTGGCGCTGAACAAGGAATTCTCGTTCGTTCAGGTGAAGCATTAGAAAATGCTAGCCGCGTAACAACAATTGCTTTTGATAAAACAGGAACCTTAACAACAGGTCATATAAAAGTTACACATGTATATCCTGAAAATTCGCAGCGTTCAGATCTCCTATCCCTAGCCGCAATTCTTGAACATGACAGTCATCATCCGTTAGCCACAGCATTCCAAGAAAGCTACCCTAATGATTTTTCCACCTCTACTCCTGTGACTCATTTCCAATCAATTACTGGCAAAGGAATTTCCGCTGTCTATAAAAATCATACTTATTTCCTCGGCAACCAAACTCTTCTCACTGAGCAAAATATTCTAATTTCCGATACACTCCTTGACACTTGTTATCAAGAACAACAAAAAGGAGAAATATGCATCTTTCTTGCAGAAGATAATCACTGCCTCGGAGCTTTTACATTAGCTGATCCATTGAAAGATGACAGCCAATCCACCCTCCTTTATCTCCAAGAGCATGGGTATAAAACAGTCATGTTAACCGGAGATAACGAGATCACTGCACAGGCCTTAGCACACAATCTCGGTACAATAACAGTCTACAGTAATGTCTTACCTGATGAGAAAAAACAGATCATTGATGACCTTCAAAATCATGGTGAAGTGGTTGCAATGGTTGGCGATGGTATAAATGATGCACCAGCATTAGCAACTTCCACTGTAGGTATCGCGATTGGCACAGGATCAGATGTTGCACTTGATTCTGCTGATATTGTTTTAAAACGATCAGTCATGACTGACCTTCTTACAGCACTATCTCTGAGTAAAAAAACCATGACTAATATTCATGAAAATCTTGGATGGGCGCTCATCTATAATATTATTATGGTTCCATTTGCTGCAGGACTCCCACTCTTATGGAACGGACCATTACTACACCCAAGCATTTCAGCAGCATGCATGGCATGCAGCTCAGTTATCGTTGTCCTTAATGCACTTCGTTTACGACACTGCCATTTAACTTTTCCTATTAATCAAATTGGTTTATGAAAGGAAAAACAACCTATGGAAAAAGAATTTATTATCACCGGGATGAAATGCCAAGGATGCGTCACCACAGTACATGACGCTCTTGCAGCAGTTCCTGGCGTCCAATCAGTATCTGTCAATCTAGAAGCACAGGAAGCTACTATTCAAGGAACCTTTGATACAACAGCTATTTTGAATAGCCTGCAAACAACTCCATACACAATAACTGAAAAGTAAAAATCCCACTATATATATAAATATAGTGGGTGTCAGGGAAAGCATAGTGCTTTCCCTGACACCCACTATATGTTATTTTCTCTCCTCATTGAGAAACAACAATGTTACGTAAAGATCCTACTCCATCAATATGAACTACTGTTTCATTACCAATACGAAGAGCATTAGTTTCTGCTGGAGTTCCTGTCAAAATAATGTCTCCAGGTAGCAAAGTAGCGAATGATGAAATATAAGAAATTTGTTGCGCTGCCGAATATAGCAGATCAGCTGTAGTACCACATGCTGACGTAATAGTTTCGCCATTAATGCTCAAGGAAATATTAGTATTCTCTGGATCTAGATGTGTTTGAATCCATGGTCCGACAGGAGTCGACGTATCAAATCCATGTGCTCGTACACTCGAATGATCCTGTTTTTCATTATCACGGGCACATAAATCGTTGGCACACATGTATCCTAGAACATGACTTAAGGCATCGCGTTCTGAAATATTTCTTGTTAAACGACCAATAACGACAGCCAATGTCGGTCCATATGTAATATCTTGTGACCAATTAGGAAATACAATAGGATCATCAGGGCCACTAATTGATGAGGATGGTTTCATATAAATGTTCATCCCAGAACTTGTCAATGGTTCTAAAGAACCTTTATGCTGAGATGACCAATTGTTTTCAATGCCATAAATTTTAGAAGGAAGAAGTGGTGCTAATAGACGGATACCATCACCGTCTAATGGATATCGTTCCCCAGTCGGTACAACCTGTTGTCCAGCAAAAGGATATCCAGACAAAACAACAAGATAATCTTTTCCATCTTCGGTATCTTGCTGTACAAATGCATATTGTGGATGATCATTTCCATGAATAAATCGTGCAATTCTCATATATTCACCTTCATTGTGGTTGCTCTGACAAATAAACCTAGTGTTCTATACAAAAAGACGTTCACCGAAGATAGCTGAACCAACACGAATTTCTGTGGCTCCTTCTGCAATTGCCAGCGGGAAATCATGCGTCATACCCATTGAAAGTTCTGTACATGATGCTACTTCTTCTCCACCAGTTTGAAGAAGTTTATCGCGAAGTTCTCGTAAAGAAGCAAAACTTCGTCGGATTGGTTGTTCCTCTTCAACATGAGTGCCAATCGTCATTAATCCAATTAACTGGACTGATGGGATTTCAGCAATAGCACATGCTTCATCAAAAGCACGAGCAGGATCACATCCCGATTTGGATTTTTCATGAGATTCATTCACCTCAAGAAAAAGACGACATGGAGTATCATTTACTGCTGCCCATCGTTGAGCAATCTGTTGAGCTTGTTCTACTGAATCAACAGATTCAATAGCATCAACAAAAGGAATAACTTTATTGATCTTATTTTTTTGAAGTTGCCCAATTAAATGCGATTCAACCGGAAGATGATTCTCTTCACACAGCTGACGCAAACGTGCAGCCTTAATTTGTACTTCTTGAGGACGATTTTCACCAATCAGTCGTGTTCCTGCTTGAATAGTGGCCATAATCTCACCAATATCACGTGTTTTTGTTGCAACAAGAACACGAACACTGTTCTCTAAACGGCCAGCTGCACTTTCAGCCCTATGAACACGATCAAAACATCGCAATGTGGCATCATGGATTTCTTGGATTCGTTCGCGAGAAATGACCTCGTTAACAAGATCTTTATGATCCAGATAATTAACCATACATACCTCCCTCATTCTTCTTATTGTGTCGTATTTTCTCTATCACTTCCAAGATTTCCACCATGATAGGTCGAATACATTGCGATCTAAGTATCGATCTTTACATCCCCATCTGCTCTGACGAATAGCATCCCAAGAAAATGAAGAGCAACATTCTTGCGGAGTACATGGTACTGGTGTTTCGCTATCTTGACAACCCAAAAGCCATGCACAATATCCAATAATCTGTTGCGCTGTAACACCATTGTGACGCAATGTCTTAATATCTAAACTATGTTCTCTTTTTGCCAATCGATGTCCATCAAAAGATCTTAAAAGTGGTAAATGCCCATATATGATCTGATGATCATTGAAAGGTTGATTTTTCATTAAGCACGTATGAATCCATAATTGCGCTGCAGTTGATCGTAGTAGATCATTTCCACGTACTACTTGTGTCACACCTTGCTGAAGATCATCCACAGTGACAGCCAATTGATACGCAATAATCCCATCACTCCGTTGAACAATCAGATCGCCAATCTGTTGAGCTAAATTCCAATATTGATCACCATACAATAAATCAGTGAAATGTACTTTATTCGAAGGACTATCGTGGGATGGCATTGCTAATCGTAACGAATGCCGCTGCTGCGGTGCTGTTGAAGGCGACGACGCATAGTGACGGCATGTTCCTGGATAAATAATGAATCCGTCTGTTTCTTGCGGCGCTGACGCAGCTCGAAGTTCTCGTCGTGTGCAATAGCAAGGGAAGAGAAGGTGCTCTGTGTGATCATCAAAAGTTTGTGATTGTAATTGTTCTATGGCTTGGTGATATAAGTCATAGCGTTGTGATTGATAAACTGGTTCTCCATCCCAAGTTAGTCCAAGCCAATCATAGTCGTCCATAATCCATTCATCTGCATCTTTCACAGCTCGTGGTGTATCAATATCTTCGATACGTAGGATGATACGTGACTTTGACCCTGTAGAACGTGCAGCAAGCCATGTCCCTAGTGAAGAAAAAATATTTCCTAAATGCATATGCCCTGTTGGGCTTGGAGCAAAACGTCCAATCACTGGCTGTGTAGTCATGGAATTCGATAAGTCCATTGTTTGGTACTGTATTTTGTTCTGACTAATCGTTGCATTTCTGTCTGTACTGATATAGGTATATCGGTCAAATGAAAAATATGATGATGTGGGATCAGTGTTTGTGCACTGTTGACTAATTGCTGATTGATCATATTCCATGAGGGGATTCTCTTTCCTACCTTCTGGTAAAGTACGCTTAATGGTGCAACTCGTTTTTGTGCTGATTTCACTGTTTTGTCAATGTATTTTTCATGATGTGATTGAAGAATACTACTAAATGCTGCTACTGATGCTTCATATGAGAGGGCAGTATGATGAAGCAGTGCGTTCTGTGAACCGTTTATCCATTGTATTGCTGCTGCTCCACCAACTTTCCCATAAGGTGATGAGAGATCATTAATTGGCTCGTGATAGAGTGGTACGCTACTGTGATCAAAACTATGAAAAACCCAGGAATCACAAAAAACGTATCTTTGTTCAGCTGTGAGAAAAGAGAAAACGGATGTTGGCAGTATAACGGAGTACAAGAGTGTTTTATGGGGTTCAATGATCATAGTTCCACCGCCAGTCATTCGTCGAACAATATGATATTTTTGTTCTACTGCCTTATGAATATTAATTTCGTGTGAGACAGATTGGAATTTTCCAATGACAACTGCTGGAGTATAGCAAGACCAAAATCGGATTAGTGGTGGTAAAACTCCTGTAGCAACTGCGTATAAGCATGCTTCATCGAGAGCTAAATTTTCTTCAATTGATAAGGGGGATTTTTCTGCGTAAGAGGGCGGAATAAGAACGCATGATGGTAATGCAGTCCATCGTTGTACTGCTTCATCATACGAAATGATTGAAGTCCATGGAACAATTTGTTTTTGTGCTTCTGGCGATGATGGAAATGTGTGATCAAAAAGAGTACATATAGCACGAGCACAGGCAATCACCGCACTCTGATAAAACTGGTGATCTGGGAAGAGAGCTGAGATCCGAGTTATATAGTGATCAAAAGTTTCTGAGGATGAAAAAGAAAGACCAATGCAGTGTTGACCATATGTATTGAGATATTCTCCATCTTCATTCGCATCAAAATCGCCAGTAAACTGGATAGATTGTATAGTCCACCAGCCAGTAATGAATGATACTGCTTGAAGATTAGCAGTAATGAGATGATAAGGGGATTGCTTATATGAGCCTAATGCACTCTTTACGTATAAAGTTGTAGTCTGTAATGAATTAGTTTGATCCTGCATAATTCTATTGTGATTTATTTTCTTTACCTGTATCATTTATGTCTTTTTGCTATTAGAATTATTTAGATTTCTTTTTATCTTGCAGTATACAAAAGTATCCTTTGTTAGCTGTTCACTCAGAGTATGTTCTTAGGCATGAGAGACAGCAATAATAACAAAACAGTGGTTCAAAGAAGAATTTTGCAGGAAAGTGTAATAAATCAAAATGGCAACCGATCAAAAGTATACTATGATGACCGAGGCGCCGCTAGGACGCACAATTACACGATTGGCTATCCCGTCTATCATTTCAAATGTTGTTGGCGTTGGATATAGCTTAATTGATGCTCTTTATGTAGGCCGTTTAGGCGCAGTTGCATCTGCAGCTGAAGGAGTTGTCATGCCTGTTATTGTCATTATTCAGGCTGTCGGTCTTCTTCTTGGCATTGGCGCAGGTAATTGTGCTTCTGTTGAATTAGGAAAGAAGAATATTAAACAAGCTGAGAAACTCATTTCTACCGCTTTCTTTGGTGATATTATTCTCGGCATTATTCTTGGTTCATTAGCTCTTACTTTTCAACTTCCTGTTGTTCATATGCTTGGTTCTACAGCATCGATTGACCCTCTTGCTGTAGCCTATATGAAACCATTATTGTGCGTAGCACCATTCTTCTGCGCTACATTCGTTCTCAATCCAGCATTACGATTCCAAGGATATGCCAATGATTCAGCAATTGGTATGATTGCTGGCGTTGTTTTAAATGCTATTCTTGAACCAATCTTCATGTTCACTCTTCACGGTGGTGTTCTCGGTGCTGGTATCGCAACAGCAATCGCTCAAGTTGTTTCATTCTTCGTTATGCTATTCATGTATTTCAAGAAAGCAACTGCTCGTATCCATTTCTCAGATATTAGCTTTAGCAGAAAAGTATGGGGTAAAATCATTACTGTTGGATTCCCAAGCTTTATTCGTAATGGTTTATTTGCTGTTTCTTCTGATATTCTTAACGTCGTTGCTGCAGCGTATGGTGCTGTTGCGATTAGCGCAATGACAATTGTCGGACGCATTATTAACTTAGGAAATGTTGTTCAAGTCGGTATCGGACAAGGATTCCAACCAGTTTGCGGATATAACTATGGAGCTAAAAAATTTAGCCGTGTTCGCCGCGGATATTGGCTTGTTGTTCGCGCATCACTCATTTTCCTGATCTGCGTATGTATCCTCGAATATATTTTTGCTCCACAAATTGTCAGCATTTTCATTAACAATAAACAAGTTATTTTCTATGGGACTATTGCTCTTCGATTTCAATGCTGCGCTTTCTGGTTAAACGCTTTTGTGGTTATGTCGAATATGATTCAGCAGAATCTCCAACATTCAGTAATTGCTTCTATTGTTGGTCTCGGTAACAACTGCATCTTCTTCCTCCCAGCGTTATTTATCTTCCCTCGTTTTTTCGATTTCAAAGGTATTGCTATGAGTCAGCCAATCGCAATGGTATGCACTACATTAATGTGTATTCCACTGCAAGCGTATGTCCTTAAGAAACTGCGTCAAGATGAAAATCAATGGAAAGCTACACACCCTGATCAGATCGACGGCCTTTCTATAAATGAAGAAGTTAGTATCGAAGAAAGCAAAGAAGCCGAGGTGATGGATTAAACAGTTAAGACACTCATAGGAATGAAAGAATGGTCCATACGTGAAAAATTCAGTTATGTTATGCCATCAACGCCTTCTTTCATTCCTATATTGGTATAACGTGTGAAATAGTTTATATTTGCAATTCCTTTTGCAGCAGAAAGCTGGAGGTATCATGGGCATACTTGACCGTTTCGAGAAAAGCGTGGAACACGGCGTTAATGGAATGTTCTCGAAATTCGGCTCGAAAGATCTTCAGCCAGTTGACTTGTCAAGCGCGTTAGAGCGAGAGATCGATGCGCAGACAATGAAAGTTGGCCGTGACCGTACTGTCGCCCCAAATGAGTATCGTTTCGAGCTCTCAACACCAGATTTTGATCGTATTGAATCATGGGGTTCTGAAGCTCTAGCTAATGAATTAGCTGATAAGCTAACCAAATATGCGGAAACGCAACATTATGCTTTCGTTGGTCCAGTTGTTGTGATCTTTGAAGAGAACCTCGACCTCAACAAAGGTGATTTCCAACTCACCAGCGAATCAGTACAAGGTAACGCGGCCCCAGTGACAGACCACAGTGAATCCAAAGATTTCCCTGTACTAGAAATTTCAGGTCGTCAGTATTTATTGACTGCTATGAAAACTGTCATTGGCCGCGGTTCCAACTGCGACATCGTTATTGATGATCCTGGTATTTCCCGTAAACATCTTGAAATTGATATTACTAAGAACGGTGTTATTGCACGTGATTTAGGATCTACCAACGGTACTTACGTTGAAGGTCATCTTGTCCCTGCTGCTACACTGCTTGATGGAAATACTATTACTATTGGTCGTACACGCATTCTTTTCTGGGCATCCTCTGAGCCACGTGACTAAGAACGTCAGACAAGAAAAGCTAACGAGATAGTTCAATCGCGCATACAGAGTTAGGACATCATGACAGAGCTTACTTTCGCAATCCTGAAATACTGCTTCGTATGTGCGATTCTTTTATTTGCGTGGCTTGCGGTTCGATCTCTTTATCGAGATGTTGCTGAGTTTCTTCCAGCACGTGACCGCACCCATGTAAAAAAAACTAAAACTCGTCAGCGTGTAGCAGTCCCTCAACAATCATCTACAGAGTCAGCTACGCATTCTGCAGCACCACGACATACAGCATCAACGCGGTTAGATAATCCACCACATCCTGAGATGCCAAGTTTAGCATCGATTGTTACTAATACAGTCAATACGTCCTCGTCGCGTAGCTCAAAACCAACTCTTTTAGTTCTCATTGATGGACCTCGCGCTGGCGCCACTTTTCCTTTATCCACTCAGCCAATCACTTTAGGACGAAGTACAACAAACACTGTTGTATTGAACGATGAATACGTTTCCTCTCATCATGCTCGCCTCTATCTTGATCCAAGAACAAAAGTATGGATGCTTGAGGATACAGGTTCAACTAACGGGACTTATGTCAATGAGTCACGTATCCTTGATGTCATTGCTCTTGAGGCACGCATCCCAGTTCGTATTGGTGCAACAACATTCGAATTGAGGTGAACGGAATGGCTGAGGCTCGTCTCCGCTTATCATCCACATTAGTCAGCGATATCGGTCATGTTCGTCATAATAATCAGGATTCTGGTTTCGCTGGTTCACGTATCATAGCCGTCGCTGACGGCATGGGTGGTCATGCTGGTGGTGATACCGCATCCACTGTCGCAATACGTACTCTCAGTCATCTTGAACGCGTACGTCAGCATCGTTCCAATATCGAGTCAGTTGCCATTACCTTAGAAAAATCTATTCTTGCTGCACATGATGCGATTGTTGGGAAAGCCAAAAAAGAACAACAATTATCAGGCATGGGTACTACCGTCGATGCTGTTTGTTTGATAAGAAATTATTGGGTCCTAGCACATATTGGTGATTCACGTGCCTATCTCTTACGTAATGGACGTCTGATCCGTGCTACTAAAGACCATAGTTATGTTCAACATTTAATTGACACACATCGTATCACTTTAGCCGAAGCAAAAAATCATCCTCAACGTAGCGTTGTCATGCGTGTTTTAGGTGATTTTGATATCGACCCACATCCTGATATTTCTATTCGACAAGCTCAACCAGGAGATCGCTGGCTTTTATGCTCCGATGGGCTTTCAGGTCCATTAGAAGATGATACTATTCGTGAAATTCTCCTTGAAGAACGAGATCGCGAACAGTGCGCTCAAAAGTTAGTCAATGCTGCTCTCCGAGCAGGCAGCACTGATAATGTAACTGCTGTTGTTGGTGATGCAACTCATATTGATTCTACGCTACGATCAAACACTAGTACTCTTCAAACACCATTAGTTGGTGGAGCTGCAGCCAATTCCTTACCAAGCATAGCGGATATAGTTCACCGTCCTGTTGTCTCTGCCCCGCACTTAAAAGAGGTAGCTTCACCAGCGCAAAAAGCTGCATTCTTATTAGCAGATATTCCACTTGATGAGGCTCCTAAAGAACAAGCGCCTCAACAACCTCCTGCAGGACTTAACTTACCTGGTATTAACCGTCTCGAACAAGGACAACAAATTGCAGTACCAGTTATTGAGCATCCAGATGAAGCTGTTCCAGATACCGGTGAGATTCCAATTGTAACGAAATCAGATGGTTCCATTGAATCAGATCCATCAACTTCTATTGTTACTGAAGCTATTTCACGTCAAAAAGAACAAGATGCGAAAAACCTTATGCATCAAAAGAAAAGAAAACGCATTCGCCATCTTCTAATTGTTCTCCTCCTCTGTCTTGTTCTTGGCGGAGGTACTGGCTTCATCGCCCATTGGACTCAATCCCAATATTATTTAGGGGAATCAAATGGCTATGTAGCCATTTACCAAGGCGTACCAACCAATATCTTCGGTATGTCATTAAGTCATGAAGTAAGTACCAGTACTGTTAAGGTTGCTAGCTTACCAGAAAGCTGGCAACAGCAGCTATCGGATGGCATTAGCGCTGGATCCTATCAAATTGCGGAAGAACATATTAAAACCATAGAAAATCAAGCGCAATCATTAAAAAACCAATCCACAACAGATGATGAAGGAGTGACAAAATGACTGATCCTAATGTCGAATCATCAGAAGCACCACAATCATTCCAACCATCTGACAGTTCACATCATTCAACTGATGAACAGCAATTGTTATTGAGCGCGTTTGCTACAGGATCACCAACACAGACAACTGTCTCACCATCTGAGAAAACAGATAATGAGCATAGATCCCATAAAATACAAGATCTTTTAGGACGCTCATTTCTTCTTGCTTTTGCACTCTTACTGGGATTATTCCTTTTCTGGCAAATGATGATGCGAGTGCATGGGTCCATTCCACGAAATTATATTATTCTTGGTTTGCTTGATGCTGGATTGTGTATTGTTGTCCTTGTTTTGCTAAATCATCGGCTTCCTAAGAGCGCTAAATCGTTGATGCCTATTTGTGTGCTGTTGTCGGATATTGGGATTGCAGAAATTACTCGTATTGATTATGAACAGATAAGTAATGGTGTTAATTCTGATATTGGTCTTCGTCAAATGGTGTGGTTTGCGTTTGCATTAGGTATTTCGGCACTGTTGATTGTTTTTTTGCATGATTATCGTTCGCTTCGCAAGATCTCGTATGCGTGTATGGCAATTGGTCTTGCTTTATTGATTTGTCCGATGATTCCTGGACTTGGTGAAGATATTAACGGTGCTCAAGTATGGATTCATATTGGCCCTTTTAGTTGTCAGCCATCAGAGTTTGCGAAACTATTCCTTGCTATTTTCTTTGCCGCGTATCTTTTTGATCGGCGTGACAGTCTTGCTGTTGGTGGCAAGGTTTTTATGAAAATTCGTTGGCCTCGGTTGCGTGATTTTGGGCCATTAGCAGCGGTATGGATTATTTCTATGCTTGTTCTCATTATGGAACATGATTTAGGAATTTCGCTGATGCTTTTTGCGATGTATGTCGGTATGCTTTATGTCGCGTCTAATCGTAAGAGTTGGCTGCTTATTGGAGCTGTTGCCTTTATTATTGGTGTGATTCTGGCTGATCGTATCTTTCCTAACTTTGCTAACCGTGTCACCATTTGGTTAAATCCTTTTTCACAGGCTTTGTATGACAAATCCTATGGTGGGTCCTATCAAATTGTTCAAGGGCTTTTTGGTTTAGCAGCGGGAGGTCTTTTTGGAATAGGTATGGGTGCTGGACATCCTACCATTACCCCATTTGCGAATTCAGATTTTATTTATGCTTCTCTAGGAGAAGAAACCGGTTTTGTTACCCTTGTTGTTCTTCTTATCTTGTATCTCACCATCATTGCTACTGGTTTTGTTGCTGCAATGCATGTTACTGATGGCTTTGGAAAGTTATTAGCCTCTGGTTTAGCTTTTTCAATGGCATTTCAAATTTTTACCATTGTTGGTGGTATTACTCTGGTGATCCCATTAACTGGTGTGACGTTACCGTATATTGCTGCAGGTGGGTCCAGTTTGATTGCAAATTGGATTCTTGCCATTCTTATTCTGATTATTGATAATGCGGCACATGTTGGTCATGTGCCACAAGTCACCTGGCATGGATTTAAGCAAACACCGCGCACAGTTGGTGATGATACATCTGTTACTGATACGATGAGTCTTGAAGCTATTAAGGAGTATGCTGAAGCACAAAAGAATGCTTCAGGACGTCATGGTGCGCATCGTGCTGTTGACAATGAGATAACCCATAGTACGTCATCTTCTCTCTCTGATGACAGCAGCACTAGTCTGATTCCTCAACTGGATTCTGAAAGTTCTGATTTTGATTTGACTGATTGGGAGAGTACACGTCATGAATAGATCATTACGCCAGCTTTTTATTGCTGTTATTACTCTCTTTGCCATTATCATTGCTTCAACATTATGGTGGACTGTTTTCGATGCTGAATCATTGAATAAAGATCCACGTAATACGCGAGCTTTTTATCATGAATTGAGTGAACCACGTGGCGAAATCCTTGCTGCCAATGGGACTGTTTTAGCTGAATCGGTTAAAGATAATGACACGTTTAAATATCAGCGTAAATATTCAAATGGTCCGCTTTATGCGCCTATTACTGGATTTTTCTCGGTAGCTACACGCGCTAATGTTGGTCTCGAGGCTTCTGAAAACCAGCTGTTAAGTGGTAATACTGATTCTCAATGGTTAGGTCGTGTTCGAAGTCTTTTCACTGGTCGAGAAGATAGTGGGGCTAGTGTAGAGACGTCTATTCAAACTGCATTACAACAGCTTGGTGGAAAACTCTTAAATGGGGAAACTGGCGCCATTGTTGCTCTTGATCCGCATACAGGAAAGATTCTTACTCTTGTTGAATCACCAAGTTATGATCCTAATTTGCTAGCGACACATGATGTTGCACAAGCAAATTCCGTATATCAGACTTTGATTGATGAGTCGCCATCACCTCTGGTGGATAAGGCAACCAAGCAACGTTTTGCAGCATCATCAACATTTAATTTGATTACTGCGGCAGCAGCTCTCAGTACTGGACGATATACTGATTCAACGTCTATTCCAGCAACCTCAACGTATACTGTACCCGGCACAAATGATGTCATTACAAATGATATTTATTGGAGTGGGTACAGTACCACTAGTGCAATGAGTTTATCAAATGCGTTTGCGTATGGTTCAAGTACAGCATTCGCCCAACTTGGAAATGCTCTCGGGTATCAGACTCTTGCTGATGAAGCAGCAAAATTTGGGTTTGGATCGACTGTAACGATTGATGGGACACCATCAGTTGGTACACCAATGACTGCCCTACCATCAACCTTTACTACCGATCAAAGCGCTAATAGTGTTGCACTTGCTGCTATCGGTCAAAGTGGTGTTGATGTTACTCCATTAGAAGAAGCCATGATGGTTTCAGCTGTTGCAGACCAAGGAACTATTATGAAACCAACCTTGGTGAATCGTATCCGTTCTGCGAACCTCACTCTTCTATCTCAGACAACGCCAACAGTGTTCGCAAAACCATTAACCTCTGCAGAAGCGACTTCACTCTCATCAATGATGGCGTCACTTGTATCAACGCAAGCTCCAAATCTTGAACTACCAAATGCTAAAATTGCAGCTGTCACTGGGTCAAGTGTCAATATGTCCAATACTCAGAATTCGAATACATGGAGCGTAGGATTTGCTCCAGTCAATAATCCACAAATTGTTGTCTCCGTTTTCCTTGAGAATACGCATGGAACTGCAATAGAAACTGCAGCACCAATTATGCAACAAATGATGGAAGAGGCCCTGAAATGAAGTTAATTGAGGGGCAAATTATTCATCGCCGTTATCGTCTTGATCAACGTATCGCTAAAGGTGGTATGGGTGAAGTATGGCGCGCCTATGATTTAGAACTCAGTCGCGCTGTGGCTATTAAAGCTCTGCGCTCTGATCTGATTAATGATCATAGCCGCATCGCCCGTCTTCGCACAGAAGCACATAATTCTGCTAATCTTGCTCACCCTAATATTGCTGCATTGTTCGAATACTATGAACATGATGGCATTGGATTCCTAGTTATGGAGTATGTACCAAGTCCATCGCTTGCTCAGATTTATAAGACAGAAGGCCGTTTACCAGCGTCGCGCCTTATTCCGATTCTGATCCAAGTAGCTCGTGGACTTTATGTTGCACATTCACATGGTGTGATTCATCGTGATGTTAAGCCAGCTAATATTATGGTTTCTCAATCTAGTGAGGTAAAAATCACTGACTTTGGTGTGAGTTATTCAGCAAACCAAGCACAAATTACCCAAGCTGGAATGGTAGTTGGAACAGCGCAATATATTTCTCCAGAACAAGCCCAAGGCCATCAAGCCACACCACAATCAGATATCTATTCTCTTGGTATTGTTGCTTATGAAGGACTTGCTGGGTATCGTCCATTTACTGGCGCTACACCCGTTGATATTGCTGCAGCGCAGGTGAATGACCCTGTACCACCATTACCAGATGATGTTAATCCTCGATTAGCAGCATATGTGATGCGTCTTTTGGAAAAGGAACCTCGAAAACGTCCGCATGATGCTTTGGAAGTTTCACGTGATCTCAGTCGCTTAGAAAGAGAAGTTCTTGATGTCGAGACAGGATCTTTCCCCGTTATATCAGGAGGATCTCATGTTCGACGGATCAGTAGTACACCTCATCGCATGAAATATCATGTTCATTCACAGGCAAGTGAAGAGTATGATTTGTCGTCATATGATGACCTATTGATTGATCATTCAGATTTTAGAGAGGAATAAAGGTCAAGATGAGTCAATATATTCCTAAGACACTTGCCCAAGGTCGATACCAGGTCGGGCAAACTGTCGGTCATGGTGGAATGGCCGAGGTACATCTTGGGACTGACACGCGATTAGGCCGCCAAGTTGCTATTAAAATTATGCGGTCTGATCTCGCTAACGACCAGGTATTCCTTGCTCGTTTCCGTCGTGAAGCCCATTCAGTTGCACAATTGAATAACCCAAATATCGTTTCTATTTACGATACCGGTGAAGAAACCTTCACTGTCTCTAGCGGATCAACAGAAAAAGCTCCATACATTATTATGGAGTACGTTAAAGGTCAAACTCTTCGCGACATCATTAAAGAAAATGGTGCTTTAAGCCAACGCGATTCAGAACAAATCATCATTGGTGTTCTGAATGCGCTTGAATATTCGCATCGCATGGGCATTATTCACCGCGATATCAAACCAGGCAATATTATGATTAGCGACCAAGGCGTCGTTAAAGTCATGGATTTTGGTATTGCACGCGCTTTAGATGATTCCGCAACCACCATGACACAATCACAAGGTGTTGTTGGTACTGCTCAATATCTCTCTCCTGAACAGGCACGCGGAGAAACTGTTGATATGCGTTCTGACTTGTATTCAGCAGGATGCGTTCTCTATGAAATGTTGACTGGACGACCACCATTTACTGGCGACTCTCCTGTTGCAATCGCTTATCAACACGTATCACAGATCGCAACTCCTCCATCAGTGTTAGTCCCAGGCTTACCTAAGATCTGGGATTCTATCATTGCAAAAGCAATGGCAAAAGATCGTCAGAATCGATATTCCACTGCTATTGAATTTAAGCGTGATATTACAGCAGTCATGAATGGTGGTCATATTTCCGCTGAAGGATATAATCCACTCACTGATATTAATTGGAAGAAATCTGGATCTGAGACAATGACAATGCCTCAGACGTCAGCCACCATGCCTGTTACAGCGATTAGTCCTTCTTCACCAGCTCCAATTTCTGTTCCAGCTGTCTCAACAGCCACCAGTACTAATATTAGTGCTTATCCGGCAACAACAGCTCTTGCCGATGAAGTAGAACCTAAAAAGCATCATCGTGCAGGATGGATCATTGTTGCTATTATCGCTATTATCGCTTTAGCAGGCGGAGGATGGTACTTTATTAATCAAACCTCAACCGCTACCATTCCAACAATCACAGCTGGAATGTCTGCCGCTCAAGCAAAAACAGCGATCACTAATGCTGGTTTTACTTTCCAAGAACAAAGCGACGGTAATACCGATAAGCCTAAAGGAACTTTCAT
This sequence comes from Aeriscardovia sp., assembly GCA_017538895.1. Classification (GTDB taxonomy): domain Bacteria; phylum Actinomycetota; class Actinomycetes; order Actinomycetales; family Bifidobacteriaceae; genus RGIG7107. Next base: position 44,152 of record JAFYHY010000029.1, read on the forward strand.
TAAACAGAATCCAGCAGGCGGTACTTCTGCGGCCAAAGGAACAACTGTCACTGTTTGGTTCTCCTCTGGCCCAGCATCATCAGTTATTCCTGATGTTGCTGGCATGACTGAATCTGAAGCAGAACAATTATTACAAGCATCTGGATTCACCGTCAGCTCCGTCAACGTTGAGAATTCTTCTACTGTTGCACGTAACCATGTCACACGTACCGATCCTGTTGCTGGTTCATCTGAATCTGAAGGTTCCAGCGTCATTCTCTATATCTCTAGCGGTCAAATGATAATGCCATCTGTCACTGGTAAATCACAATCAGATGCTCAAACTGAATTACAGAAAAGCGGTTTTTCAATTACTATTCAGCAACAAAGTAGTAGCACTGTAGCAAAAGGAAATGTTATCAGCACAAATCCAGCTGCTGGTACAACAGTTTCTCAAGGATCAATGGTTACCATGATCGTTAGTAGTGGTCCGCAGCAAACAAATGTGCCTGCTGGTTTAAGCGGTCAAAGTGTTGCTACCGTTCGTAGTGCTCTTGAAGCTTTAGGATTGAAAATTACCGTTAATCCATCAAATGCTCAGGATAATTGGATAGTAAACTCGATTATTGGTCAAAATAATACTAATCTAACAAGTAATGGTGGAAGTGTTACAGCTGGCTCTACAGTAACACTTACTGCTCAGCAACCTTCATCCTCTTCCAATCAGAGCATAACAAATTCCAATAGCTCCTCCAGTTCGCAGTCATCTAATAGTTCATCGAATAGTTCCTCAACAGGATCGAATTCTTCGAATCATTCCTCAACTCAATAAAATTAGTAAGCATTACTAAGAGTGGGGGCTGTACGAACCATATATAGTGGTTCGTACAGCCCCCACTCTTATACTCCTCTACTTCCGCTAGAAGTGCGTTTAATCCTTAATGAAAGTTTTTTACCTTTACTCTAGTTTTCTCTACTCTGAAAAGAATACTGATATATCTCTCAATTTATTTTTCTGCGCTTGAATATAAATATATGCAAGGATCAGTTACTTATTGGCTATTGGATATGATTGTTATTTTTAGTGTTGGATGAGATATAAAAACTTGTCATTCATAGCGTGACATAAATACGATGCACGCATATAAGATATGAGCACATATAAAAAGTGTGGGGGTCTACATTTCTGTAGACCCCCACACTAGTAAACACTAGTAATCTAATTCAATTATGCATCATATTGGATTACTTAATTTCTTCTTCCTCGATCTGTTCAAGAGAACGACCACGGGTCTCCGGAACAAGCTTCTTAACGAAGAGGATAGAAAGAAGCGCGAAGGTAAAGAAGATTAAGAATGGAACTGCAATGTTGTTGTGTGATGCAGCAAGAATCATAGTGAAGAACTGAGAAACGATGAAATCACCAATCCAGTTTGCTGCGGAGCCAACAGAAGTTCCAACGCCACGTACCTTTAATGGGAATATCTCGCTGATCATAATCCAGCAAATTGGACCCCAAGAAACTGCGAAGCCAATGATGAATATTGCAATAAAGATCATGGTGATAACTGCGGAGATCATGTTGCTGGTACCGAGGGTGAGGTTGAGGATGATGATAACAGCAAAGGCGATAGACATCACGATAGAACCGAAGATTAGCCATGTCTTACGTCCGAACTTATCCATTAATCGTGTTGCGACGATAGTAGAGATAACGTTTACTGCACCGATACCAACGGAAATCCAGATTGCGTTAGAAGCATCGAAGTGGAATGATGCTTCAAAGATCTTTGGAGTGAAGTAAATAATAGCGTTAATACCGACTAACTGTTGGAAGAACATCAAGAGGATCGCAACGAGAACTGATTTTCCTGAAGTCTTGAAGAGCTCAGTAAAACTTCCTTGACCAGGATCGTGTGCTAAGACATCTTTAATATCTTGTAATTCAGCTTCAGCAGCAATAGCAGAACGGTGTAAGCGAGTTGCGAGAACAGTCTTTGCTTCTTCGATTCGACCTTCCTTAACAAGGAAACGAGGTGATTCTGGAAGAATGATAGAGCCGATCATTAAGATAACAGCTGGAAGTAGTTCGGAACCGAACATCCAACGCCAATCAGCTAAACCAAGAATAGTGTGGTGTAAGAAAGCTAAGTTAATGAAGTAAGCAATTTCAATACCAATGGTGATCATTAATTGGAACATGGAAGCGACAGAACCACGGTGATTCTTATCAGCTAACTCTACTAAGTATGTAGGTGTCAATGATGAAGTTGCACCGATTGCGAATCCGAGAATAATACGGAAGGTGCACATGACGCCGTAAGCAGGCGCGAACATCAAACCAATACCGCCGATGATAAAGATAATTGCTGAGATAACAAACAATTTCTTACGACCGAATTTATCAGACAAACGTCCAACAGATAAAGCACCGATCATAGAACCAATCAAGACGGATGCAGTGATGAAGCCAAGTTGTGCGGCGTTGAGTCCCCAATCTTTCTGAACAATTGGGCCTGCTCCGGAAATAACACCGGTATCAAAACCAAAAAGTAAACCGCCTAACGCGCCAACAACATAAAGACCCCATGGCATTGGTGTCTTTTCTGGCACAGTAGATGATTCTATTGCCATATTTTTCCCCTTCGTAATGAACAAGTAACCGATCTCATCTTTCCATATCAGTGAAAGAACCTCAGTAACAAAGTAATTAATTCACTGAACAAACAAAAGGGGGAAGGATCTTTTTAACAAAGATTTCTCCCTATAAAATTCTCTTTAGAAAAGAATTAATTAGTTTTGTACTGCTACATAGTTAGATGCATGACTGAGATAAGGTATATTCTCTGCTAACCATGGGTAACCCCAATTAAACATGGCTAAAATAGCAATTATTAAAAGCAAGATTAGTAATACCCATCGAATCATCTCGACACCAGGCTGAATCTTCAGCAAGGCTGAGTATAACCCTGGTTCGGATTGTTTCTTTTTCTTACGTCGCTTTGTTTTTACATGACTAATGGATGTCTGACCCAAGGCATTTACATGACGACGATCAAAGGACGGCCATCGCCATACCAATGCTGCTGCAAGAAAAATGACAATGTAAGCAGCAAGAATCCACCAAATCAGAGTTGATAATGGTGGAATATATTCACTCCATGCATTTGTATTTTCTGGGAAGCTTACAGTACCATTTGAATTCTGGGTCGCGAGTGCAGCTGGAATACCGTCCTTAACGTAGGCCCAATATTTGAAGGTAGCGTATGCTACCCAACGGTGTGTTGGAATGCCGTATCGTGGTGTGCATGTTGTTAAGGTGAGTAATCGTTCTGTTGGTTTTGCGCCTGGTTCATTGGGAACTGGAAGAATAACTTCGGTGTCAGATGGTAAAACAATCTGTTTATTTTGATAGGAATAAACGTACCAATATTCATTAGTACGAATAATGATTTCATCACCTTTTTGTAGTTCAGCCACATCACCTAGTGGTGATCCGTATCCTTCACGGTGTCCTGCTATACCAACATTGCCGATGGCTCCGAACATTGGTGTTTGTGTATAATGTCCAACTCCGTGTCGGTTTAATTGTTCGAGTGTGGTGCCTTGGACGATTAGTCGTTTGTATTCATGGCTGAATCGTGGGATGTATAGTTCGCCGAGTACTTCACCTGCATGACTTGGTTGCGGAAGAATTGGTGGATTTCCACTTTGTGGTTGAGCAATTTTATAGGATCCGGATTCTGTTTTTCCTGGAGTAACCCATGATGTAGAGGTAAATTGTTTATTCTGTTCTTGCTCTGAAACAACTCCAGTCCACCATAATTGCCAAATGATATAGAAGGCGCATAATACAGCTAGAGTTAGAAGAATCTCACCTAACACTCCGGCAATAATGCCGCTTTTAGAATAATGTTTGTGCGGCACTAGGCTCTGAGCTCGACCATCATCGCTCCTTTTATTTTGGACCACGCTGCCCTCCTATGCACTCTTAGAGATAACGTAATCGATTGTACTCAAAGGAGTCGCTTTTTTAATGGGTTGTTTTTCATATATAATTGGAAATTCGTATGCTTTTGATTAACATTTTGTTATGTTTTGAGGGAGGGTCTCATGACTCAAGATGACGATAAAGTCACTTCTGCGCTGCAATCAGACAGCAGTGAGATAACGAGTGAACAATCTACCTCTTCTTCAGTAACAAACGGTACGTCAGCGGATGATCTTAATAATGCCTTTGATCTTGATAAAGTTGATGAACTTCTGAATAAAGATCCGAACTCTGAGGATTTGCCAAAAAGTCTTCAGCGTTTAATGAATCGTCAGCAGGATCAAACAAAGCGTGTTGAAAAAACAATTGCACAAGCTAAAACGAACCATCGTTGGTTTGTCCCTACATTTATTGTCCTGCTTGTTGTTGGTTTAGCATGGGTTGTGACTAATTACATTACTGCTGGCTCATATCCTATTCCAAAGATTGGTAATTGGAATCTTTTGATTGGATTTGCCATTATGCTTGTCGGCTTTATTATGACGATGTGGTGGAATTAAGCTAAATGACTCATTGGCAGAGCGAACTGATATCCCACAGCAAATAAACCATAGGTGAGAAGGATAAGCATTCCTACGTTCATGTTTATCCGATATATCTTTTGCTTTTTACGTGGTTGAAAAACGTATAAATTCTCGCATGCCATGAGAATGAAACCGATAATACATCCTCCAATATGTGATTGCCAGGCAATACCGCCGGCTAATAGTGGTTCTGCAAAAATAATAATTAATAAAATAATGAGTGATCGGATCTGGAACCCAAGTTTTCTATAGAGTACAAGAAGAGTTCCGCACAAACCTAATATGGCGCCTGACGCACCATATACTGATAGATAAATACCATTACTTCCAGCTGCGTATTTGCTCCATAGCATCATAGCAAAGTTACTGCCAATTCCTGATAAGAAATAGATGGCTAAATATTCAGCATGTCCAAGATATCGTTCAACAGTAGGCCCAATAAGCCATAACATCATCATGTTAAAAGTGAGATGCCAAATATTAGGAGCATGCAAGAATAATGATGTCACTGCAGTCCAAGGTTTTGTCACAAACAAGAAAGGTGTAAAAGCTCCGTTTGTGATAATAGTTGAGAAGAATGATGGAGCAATATAGTAACTGATCATTTCAAAAAGCCATATTGCAGTACAGGCAATGATAAGAAACCATGTTGCTACGGGCTTGTTCATACGCCATTGTTCACGAAGATAATTGACATAGTATTGATACTGTTTCATTATTCTTCCCTACTATCGTTAAATCTATAGGCATCACTGTAATATATCAATTAAAAGAGAAGAAAAATTTCGAGGAAATCTTCCCAAAAACTCAGTAGAATCCGATAATATATGCCTAAGATATTGATTGAGAATAAGGAGTGATCATGAAAAAGACATCAAAGTTTTGGAAAGTACTTTCTATCACCCTTGGCACTTTACTTGGCGGAGTAATTGCTTATTACATCTATAGGCAGCAAAACCCAAAGTACGATCCATGGGAGGAGCCATGGGAAAATAGTTCTTCCCCGATTGACCTTGGATTAGATAAAGATGAAAAACAATCATCTGATGATGATCAAGATGGTCAGTCCGGTAAGGAAACTCCTGAAGAGTGATATATTTTAATTTAAGTAAATAACGATGTGAGGGTTCTCGTTTAGCGATGAATTTTCACATCGTTTTTTGTGTTTCTCTAGGGAGTTCTTTTTCTCCCTGCCGCTGTATCGAAGATAATAGAACTTATAGAAAATATTCCTAATAATCTCGGCATACTTCATGAGTTAGGTAAAAGAAGGTCATAATGGAAGATAAACAACATTCCAGGCTAAGCGTGTGTTTAAATTGCGGTAGAGAAAATCCTGTGGATGCAAAATTCTGTTCAATCTGCGGTTGGCCTCTTTTAGCAGACAATAATAATACACATGAAGAGCCGGATCTTGATAATGCTCTTCCACCATTACCACCACAAACTCTTGTAGATTCATCCCTTGAAACACAACCAATTAATATTGAACATCTTTCAGTAATTCGACCTCATCGTGATAGTAATGAAGAAGGCCTTCGCACACAAGAAACCACCATTTATACCGATGATAGTAATGCAGAAGATCCTTTTGTGAGCCACTCCCCATTTGATAGTTTTGTTGCAGAAAAAACTGAAGAAACAATACGTGTTCAACCAGCACCTCAACATTACTCACTGAATACTAATGATCAGGAAGAAACACTCACTGCATTTCCTCAAGTACAAAAAATAGTGTCAGCTGAGAGTAATCATGAATCTCAAGAAGTAAAAAATGATAGTATCAGCTTCGATAGCATGTTACTACCACAATTCACCACTGATCATTCTACTTCTACCAGTCCTGTAGATATGAAACAGGAAACAAATCCTGTGAAATCTCATGATCCACTTCAAGAGCCTATGCACAATACAGAAAGTTCTGTATTAGAAGCTATGCAAAATCCTGTGCAAGAGCCTCCTATAGTTAATTCTTCTTCCACTATCCTAAAGGATAATGATACTAGTGCATCATCATCTGTAGAAGCTTCATCTATTGAATCAGTCTCAACTCCACCTTCTGAGCACGTATCTTCCTCGTTCTCTGACTCTTTCAGCACTCTTTTAAACCATCATTTTGATCTTTCACCTGATCTGACTATTCCTGATGTTTTAAGTATTAATACATTCCCAACCGTTGGTTCTCATTCAGAAGACACCTCTATGCATGAGACTGCACCAGTAGCCTCTCAAAAACCCGATAATAGTAGTACACCAGAAGCAAAAACGTCTGTATCCCTATCAGATACGCCAATCACTACTCAAAAGAAGATGACTGAGGAATCAGTATTAGCTTCTCATGTTGATACTGATAAAGTAGCATCAGATAAATTTGCAGATAACACAGTTGGTGAATCAACAGAAATTATTTCTTACCTACAAAAGTCGTTTACGAATGATGATACTGCTACAGAACAAACTGAGATCATCCGCCCACTATTACTCGATGATGTTGAAACAAACATCCAACAAGCAGTAACTATCGCCCAAGCGTCTCATCATAATCACGCTAATGACGTATCATCATCTCAAGGAACGTCATCATCAGTTTCATTCGCTGATTCCAATACAGCTCCTGAAGACACTACGTCCTCATCTCCTTCTTCTGCTTATGAAAACACTCCTAACGTAGCTTTACCTGCCAAAGAAACAGCTATTTTACCTCCACAACCAGCAGTACGTCATTCACATCATTCTGCTCGTAAGGCATCCTCACAAAAAACTCGGAATCCTCATCTTCAAGCAGCTCACGATTTCTTCCATTCTCCTGATACTACTGCTCGATCCACACGTAATGGGCAGAAAACAGCGTTAGCTGGCTCACTTACTGATAGTGCAAAGAACTTCTTCAGTGCACCTGACACAGTGAATGCGGCTAAAGAAATTGCAGCCAAACGAACACCACATGAGAAGAGAAGAAATGCGATCATTTTGATCGTTGCAATTCTCATAGTTATTGTTGCAAGCCTTTTCTTTGCTAAAGCTCAAGCACACAAATCTCATCAACAATATCAAGCGACTGTAGCCGCATCTACCTCACAAGCTTTCATATTGAATCCAAACAATACACTGAACGAATCATTAGTATCAGAGAATCAAACAACCTATGCTAATAAGGATTATGGTTTCAGTTTTGCTATACCACAAAGCTTTACTCAAGTTTCTCCAACCATAGCTCATGCTACTAATACTGCTATTAATGCTGATGGTTCTAATGGCGTGCTTTATGCTGCGCCTGACAAAGCAATGCAAGTAGAAGCATGGTCACAACTGAATACAACGAATCAAACAGCTGCAACCTTATGTTCACAAGAGCAGCCGTCTGCTCAGCAATCAAAAAGCTACATTTATCAGCAAGGTATTCAATGCGTCGTCAGTTATAAGAAAGATGGTTTCATCTACTATAACGATGCATATATTAATCCTGGTACTAATGGGCGTGAGTATTTCTTAAATATTAAATATCTTGCCAGCAGCAATAATGTTGGCGGTAAACTAATTGATACAATTGTTGGCTCTTATCAGCCAGGTCCTGCACAGAATTAAAATGCAGCAAGACAATACCCCCAATCGGATCATGTAATGTTTTTTATTAATAAGTGATCCAGGAAAGGAAATAATGATTAGCATTCATGAGACTAATCGAGCCGCGTTTGATGTTGCGGCAAAGCAATTAGGACTCACTCTTCCAATTGAACAAACGGCAGAATGGGTTCAATATCAGGCTGGTATCGATGGTCGTTCTCCATGGCGAGAAGATGAGGGAGGATGTTTCCTAATTCAACGCGATGGCGAAACAATTGCTTTCATTACATTTATTGATTTTGAAACTCATAAGTATCATTACCTTCGTTCCGCACATGGTCCAGTATGGGTGCATCAGCCAACACGGCAAGAGGAATCTGAAGTCATTGATGCATTATCAGATTTTGTTAAAAAAGCTGATAAGCATATTGTTTTCCTTCGTATGAGTTTATGGAATGACCTTGAGCAAAGTACAAAAACTTTGTCAATCGTTCCTTATGATCAAACTGTTGTTATTGATGTTACTGGCGGTGATGATGCTATTTTGACTCGTATGAAGAGTCGTGGACGTCGTGACGTCCGTAAAGCATTACGCGAATGTCTAGCAATCTGTGGTGATGAAACCAATAAGGCGATTCGTTCCTTTGCTGATTATTACAATGTCATGGTTGAAACGGGAAATCGTGATGGTTTCACCCCTGCTCCACTGAGTGATTATGAGGATATGATTCGTGCATTAGCTCCAGATCATGTTCGTGTTTTCGCTGCCCGTGTTGATGGTGTTGTGAGCGCATGGTCAATCGTGACGATTAATGATGATCATGCTGTTCGTTATTATGCAGCAATGCGTTCAGATGCTATGCGTATGCATATTACTGACAAATTGCTTTACGCTGAGTGCTGTGAGTTAGGTCGCCATGGAATCACCGCTTATGATCTTATGGGTATCGGTGATGACTTCGCACCAAGTCTTAAGGGTTTGAATGAATTCAAGACCAAGTTTACCCCAGAAATTACTCATGTAGCGCCAGATCGTGATGTACCGCTTCATAAAGTTTTCTACACAACATTAGCTGCGGCTAAGAAATTAAAGAAGTAAGTGACAAAGTAAATAGATAATGGGGGAAGAAATAGTCTATTTCTTCCCCCATTATCTATACCTGAACAAATGATTATTTTTTATCACCATCTAATCCACAGGCATGCGCATTGAGTTGCAGACCTTTAATACATCTTTCAATTGCTTCATCAAGAGTAATACCCATGAGAGTGCAACCATCAAGAATATGGTTACGATCAATTTTTGTTGCGAATTTCTCATTCTTAAACTTTTTCTCAATTGATGGTACTGTCGCATCTTATACAGAATGAGAAGGATACAGGAGACATACAGCATTAATTAAACCAGTTAATTCATCAACTGTGTAGAGAGTTTTTTCTAATAGTGATTGTGGTTCTTCACCAGTGAGAGATGGTTCGTGGCATTGCATCGCGTGAATCTATAAAGGGTCTATATGTTCTTCTTCCATAATTTTCTTTGCCATAATGTAATGCTGGTCTGGATACATTTCATAATCAAGATCATGGAGCATTCCTACCACACCTCATACTTCAGGATCTTCATGATAGACGGTAGCGAAGTATGCCATTGCTGATTGAACTTGACGAGCATGATATCGGAGTGCATCACCTTGTATATAACGAGTTAGTAAATGCCAAGCATCATCGTACGATACTTTAATAAAGGGTGCTTCTATCATATTCTCATGCTTCTTTGCATGAATATAAAAGAAAATGGATTCATCGCGAGAGCGGGCGACGAGAGTCGAACTCGCCTCTAGAGCTTGGGAAGCTCTCATTCTACCGATGAACTACGCCCGCAGTTTCTATCGCTATGTTTAGGGAATCATGCATCTTTAGCATAGCACGATTTTATTAAAAGAAAAGAAACTTGTTTCACGTGAAACAAGTTTCTTTTCACTGATTTATTTACTTAAGCGACGCATGAGATCAGCATCAGTTACTTTAATGTGTGATCGTCCTGGAACATCTGTGCGAGAACGTTCATACGCGTCTAATTTCTTCCATCCATCAAAATCGGTGTACTGGATTCCCTTATTATGGAGAAAATTCTGAATATCTTCCTCGGTTGACTCGCTAGCAGATCGTCCTTGTTGAGGATCTTTTTTACAGTCTTCGATGACATGTGTAATGGTTTCTAATGCGTCTGACTTGGTTGATCCAATTAAGCCAACAGGACCACGCTTAGCCCAACCTGTAACATACACATTCTGGAGTTCTGTGCGCCCTTCATTATTTTGTAAGGTTAGATGTTCATCATCATATGGAATGTCAGCTACATGAGCAGGCTGATATCCAATAGCAGAATATACTGCTTGAACTTCATACGTTGTATGTTGGTCGGTGAGTGTCATCTTGCCATCAGGTGTTACGTGCGTATGGTTCACTGTAATAGATTGAACGCTATTATTGCGTTCATTGATTTCTTGTGGGCTGCTGTAGAAATGGAACCAATATCGGCGTGTTGCCTCGTTGCCGTCTTTGTCAACATCATGACCTGCTACACGACTATTTTCCGTCATCTCTTGCGCCATTTTACGAATGATTTCTAATTCGTCTAGCATTTGACGAGCTAATTTATCATTGCTTAATTGCTGTCGTGTAGCCTCATCAATTTGTTCAAAATCATTATCTGATACCATCAGTCGAACACCACGAAGATTTTCTAACTCACGTAGTTCTTGAACAGAGAATTTTGCTTGTGCAGGACCACGTCTAACAAATAAATGTAAATCAGTAAGCTGATTATGCTGTAGCTTTTGGAGAACCTCTTGTGGAATATCGGTGTTCATCAGATCCTCAGGATTTTTTATAAGCATACGAGAAATATCCATTGCAACATTTCCACCCCCAATAACTGCGACAGATGATGCAGTTAATTGAGGGGTAGATGCTTGAGGATAACCGTCATACCATGCAACAAATTGTGCTGCACCAGTTACTTGAGGTAACTGTGATCCTGGTATTCTCAAAGGATTATCATTAATAGCACCGGTTGCAAAGATGATGATGTCATAGAAACGACGTATATCTTCTAGAGTGATATTCACTCCAAAATTAACGTTGCAGAAAAGATGTATTTGAGGATTAGCAATTGTTTTTTCTAATGCTCCAATAATCCATTTAATAGCAGGATGGTCAGGAGCAACACCATAACGAACTAGTCCAAATGGTGCTGGTAATTTTTCAAAGATGTCAATTGAGGCTTCGATACCAATCTGTGAGTCATCGCTTTCTTCTGCTAATTTTCTGAGAAGAATATCTGATGCGTATACGCCGGCTGGACCGGCACCAATAACAGCAACCCTTAGCGGTCGCATTGTTGTATCACTTTTTCCCATATGTTTAGGGTATCGAATTCATGAGATGAAAAATGGCTCACTGTAATTTCAGTGAGCCATTTTTTAATTTGGAATTTTCTGGTGCATTAGAATAAACCGAATGGGTCAAGCAGGCCATAACTATTACGATTCTCATCATTATTAGAATTTGAGTTACCGTTTAGGTTTCCGTTTGTTGAACCGGAGTCTGAATTATTGCTGTTTCCTTGATTGGTTTTCAGTGTTCCTGATAGTTGTTCTACTTTATTCAGGGTGCAGGTTAAATCAAGAATCTTGCCATCGCGGATGATGGTAATTTTAACTGTTTCTCCAACAGATGCTGCGCGAACATAACCCAGCAATGAGTACATGCTGCTGACAGTATTTCCATTGAATCCGATAATCACATCTCCTGCTCGTAGACCTGCTCGTGATCCTGGAGTATTTGAGAGGACAGAGACAACCTTGGCACCTGTTCGTGTGATATCACCTGCTTGTGCGGTACCGGTTGTAATGGTGATGCCTAGTTCAGCATGTGTTGCTTTGCCGTTGGTTAAGATCTCATTCGTGATTTTCTTGACTAAGTTTGATGGGATAGCGAAACCAATACCGATAGATCCTGATTGTGATCCACTTTCTTCGGAGCTGCTTGAGGTTAATGTTGCGATGGATGAGTTAATTCCGATAACTTGTCCTGCAGCATCAAAGGTTGGGCCACCAGAATTACCTGGATTGATAGCAGAAGAAATTTGAACGGCATTTGTTACGATGTTACTGTCAGTTTCATCAGAAACTTCAACTGGACGGTTGAGAGCAGAAATAATACCTGTGGTGGCAGTGTTCTCGTAGCCTAATGGATTACCAATTGACATGACACGTTGGCCAACTGCAAGATCATTTGAGTTAGCGAATGTAACAGGCTGTAAATCACTTGGAGCATTGATAAGATGAATGACTGCAAGATCTGTAGTTGGGTCAGTGCCAACAACTTTTGCAGCATACATATTGCCATTTAATAAGGTAACTTCGATAGATTCTGCATCTTCAATAACGTGATCGTTAGTGACGATATCACCGTTCTTATTTAAGATTGCGCCTGATCCTTTTGCGATACCGTTACTGAGCTTGACAGTAATGGATACGACTGAAGAAGCGACTTTCTTATTAATCGCTGTCCAGTCAGGAGCTTCTCCTCCAGTGACTGTTACTGTTCCAGATGATCCTGTTGCTGAAGCTAATGATGATGTTGATGCTTTTTCTGGAAGAACAACGAGTCCTCTATTAATGCAAATCCATCCCAATCCAAGAACAATAACTGCAGTAATCATGGCAGATACGATTGAAATGAGCCAAGGGTTCACTGCAGCTGATTTCTTCTTTTCTGGGGAATGATAGGGATTGTTGTTCACTGGCATAACTGGTGGATGTGGAGAGCCTGTTGACGACCCGCTGCTCACATTATTTTGCGAATTTAATCCAGATTGTGGTGCTTGATTATGCATAAATGGATTTGCTTTATGAACATTAAATTGATTGGAAGCACCGTTATTATATGGGTTAAACCAATTATTTGGTACAGAGGAAGATGATTGTTCTGGCGATCCAAAAGGATACGCAGATTGAGGTAATGGTTGTGTCTCATCTTGATTTAGAGTTGCACCGTATGCATGAGGAACCTGTGAATATACTTGTGTTTGCTCATCTACAGGTATATGCTTCTCAATCTTTTCAGTATGTGTGCTATCTGGCGTACTATCAGATGATTTAACAGAATCTAATGGTGAAGTATCCGCAGCAGCACTCAGTTGCACATCTTGCTTGTTGTTAGAGTCAATCGGCTTATCGTCGTCTAGCTGAGCCATCCTCCTGCCCTTCTTTGTCTGAAAGTCTCTTTTCTTTTACTCTACTAAGTTGAGCCTACCGCAAAGTACTCATTAAAGAAAAATATCTTATTTTATTCTCCTTCTAGTTAAGCTTTTATTCCTTGCCAAATACTGAAAGCTTTATGAGAGAATAAAGGCTTTTTTACATGAAATAAAGGAGCACACAGTACAGTAGGGATTATGGCTTTAGACAATGAAGAATGCACAAATCAAACCTGTCATACGGATCATGTTCCGCTTGGTCGCAACGCGTTTGGTTTTGAAATTATAACAGAATTACCAAATTCACCTCATGGTCTTGGAATTGGCGGACGACGCCATGGGCGTACTGGTATTATTCATACTCCACATGGTGATATTCATACGCCAGCGTTCGTTCCTGTAGCGACGCAGGCAGCCATGAAAGGTGTCTTACCTGAACAAATTAAATCATTAGGTGCTCAATGCATGCTTTCTAATGCATTCCACCTTTTTGAACGTCCAGGAGAAGATCTAATTGATCAATTTGGCGGTCTTGGAAAATTCATGAACTGGGATGGTCCAACCTATACAGACTCTGGTGGATTCCAGGTTTTGTCTCTTGGTGCTGGATTTAAGAAAACTCTCGCAATGGACGTCACTGGATTAAAATCTGATGATGTTATTGCTGAGGGAAAAACACGTCATGCTTTCGTTGATGAAGATGGCGTGACTTTTAAATCCCCTCTCAATGGTTCTCTTCACCGTTTTTCTGCAGAAATTTCTATGGGCATTCAACATAAAATTGGTGCTGATATTATGTTCGCTTTCGACGAGTTAACAACATTAATGAATACTCGCCGTTACCAGGAAAATTCTGTAGAACGTACATTCCGTTGGGCAAAACGTTGTGTTATTGAGCATCAACGCCTTACAGAAGAACGATCGGATAGACCATATCAAGCATTATTCGGTGTCGTACAAGGCGCTAATTATGAAGATCTCCGACGTCATGCGGCTTCTGAAATTGCAAGTCTTGACTTCGATGGTTTTGGTCTTGGTGGTGCTTTTGAGAAACGCATCATGGGAGAAATCTGCGCATGGATTTGCGATAGTCTTCCAGATAATAAGCCACGTCACGTTCTTGGTATTGCAGCCGTTGATGATATCTTCGCTGGAGTTGAAAACGGTGGCGATACCTTTGACTGTGTTGCGCCAGCACGTACAGGTCGCAATGGAGCTATCTACACTCGTCATGGGCGATACAATGTCATGCGTGCAGCATATCGAGAAGATTTTGGACCACTCGAAGAAGGATGCAACTGCTATACATGCACACATTATTCCCGTGCCTATGTTCATCATTTACTAAAATGTCATGAAATGAATGGATCTACCCTAGCAACCATTCATAATGAATGCTTCTTCGTAAAGCTTCTTGATGATATTCGTGCTTCCATCGATGGACATTATTTCGATGAGTTCCGTGATCAAACATTGCATGACTATTACATCAATGGGTCACGTGGATGAGTTGAGCCTTATAAATAAAATTGGGGACATTGCAAGAGCAATATCCCCAATTATTTTTCTAAAAATCATTCTGATTTCGGAGATTTAGATTTTGAAGCTAGCATAATCTTACGCATAGCATCTCCTGCTGATACGGAAGGCGTAGCTTTTATATCTTGGTTACTCGAGTTAGCCTCTTTTGCCTTTGCTGCTACTTCGGCAGCCCACTGCGCATACTCATCCATTTCACGGTCATGCTGAAACTTTTGATCAATCTCACGGAATGGATCTGATGCCTGATCTGTAGTCGGATCTTGAGAAAGTTCCTTCTGCAGTTCATCATAATCAGTATCGGTAGTGAGGTATTTGAGCTTGCGAGCGATACGTGTCTGCTTCGCCTTCTGACGTCCGCGGCCCATTCGACCTCCTTCGTCAGTCTCTGGTTGCATTACAACTACACGTTCTTTTCCATCAAAATGAGAATACCACGATTTTCATGTCTTCTTTGTCTTTTACGATAAGAGAAATACAAAAGCGGCAAATCCGCCATTTTTAAGTTTTTCACCGTGCGGACCCTTCTCGCCATTCTGTGTTTGCTCCGGGTCTTATCGGCTTATGTGAGAAGAGGAGATTCATGGCATCAGAGGAGATCCAGAAAACATCTCAAAACTATACAGACGCAGGCAATGAAATGAGTGCCAGCTTCCTTGCAGCAAAAGAACGTTCTGCGCAAACTTTAGCGAAATTACATGAAAATCCAGCAGTATTTCGCATGTTAACTGGCGATCGACCAACAGGACGATTACACCTCGGCCATTATTTCGGTTCTATCCTCGAACGTGTTGCTATGCAAAATCTTGGTGTTAATACCAATATTATTATTGCTGACTATCAGGTTATTACCGATCGTGATACAACTGATCATATTCAAGACAATGTTTTCAATATGGTTCTTGATTATCTTGCTGCAGGCATTGATCCACACAAGACAATGATCTTTACTCACTCAGCTGTGGCAGCAGAAAATCAATTAATGCTTCCTTTCTTATCTCTTATCACAGAAGCAGAATTACTGAGAAATCCAACTGTTAAATCTGAAATGGAAGCTTCTGGACATTCCTTAACTGGATTACTCTTAACCTACCCCGTTCATCAAGCATGCGATATTTTATTCTGCAAAGCTAACGTTGTTCCAATTGGTAAGGATAATCTTCCACACATTGAAATTACACGTACTATTGCTCGTCGTTTTAACGATCGGTATGCTAAGAAGCATCGCATCTTCCCTGAGCCATCTGCTATTTTGTCTGAAGCGCCTGAAATTCCAGGTCTTGATGGACGCAAAATGAGTAAGTCATATGGCAACTCGATTATGCTTAGTGCCACTGCTGAAGAGACAGCAAAATTAATTAAGAAATCGCCAACCGATTCTGAACGTTTCATTACTTTTGATCCTCTGAATCGTCCTCAAGTTTCTGCATTACTCACAACAGCTGGTTTAGTAACAAAACGCCTACCAGAAGAGATTGCACAAGAAATTGGTAATGCTGGTGCTGGAGCATTAAAGAAGTATGTGATTGATTCGGTTAATGATTTCCTTGCTCCACTCCGTGAACGTCGTGCAGAACTGGCACAAGATATGGATTACATTAAGGATGTGCTTCACGACGGAAACCGTCGTGCAAATGAAATTGCAAATGAAACACTCAATCAAGTACGTGACGCCATGGGTATGAAGTACTGACTTCTGTGAAGAAATGAGAGAATAAAGAAATGACAAATTCAACTGAAAAACGTGTAATCGGCTCTGGCGGTCGTCATCGCAAATCCCTTCGTGGTCATGGTCCAACACCAAAAGCTGAAGATCGTGTTTATCACAAAGCGCATAAAGCTAAAGTAGCGCATGACCGTCGTATGGCTGCAGATCCTCGTGCTGCAGCACGTCGCCGTGCTGATAAACATGTTGCAAAAAATGATGAAATTATTATTGGCCGTAACCCAATCCTCGAAGCTCTTCGTGCTAACGTTCCTTCTACAGAGCTTTATATTGCTACACGCCTAGAACAGGATGATCGTACACGTGAAATTATTCGTCGTGCTGGTCAGACTGGTTTAAGTATTCTTGAAGCAGATCGTTTAGAACTAGATCGTATTGCTCGTTCTCATAATCATCAAGGTGTTGTACTAAAAACAAAACCTTATCAGTATGCTGATTTAGAAGAAGTCATCGATCGCGCAGAGAATGAGGCAAAAGCTCGTCGCGCAGCTCCACTATTTGTTGCTCTTGATGGTGTTACCGATGCTCAAAATCTTGGTGCAGTGATTCGTTCAGCAGCTGCTTTCAATGCTGATGGCATTATCCTCCCAGAGCGTCGTGCTGCCTCAGTAACAGCTGGCGCATGGAAGGTATCTGCAGGTGCTGCAGCTCATATGCCAGTTATCCGTGTTACCAACCTTAACCGTACAATCGATGACATGCATCATCGTGGATATTATGTTATCGGTCTTGACGGTGACGGCACCAATGTTGTCGGTAAAACTGGTTTTGAAACCGACCCATTAATTATTGTTTTGGGCAGTGAAGGTAGCGGCATTAATCGCCTTACTCGCGAGAAATGCGATGTAATTGCAGGAATTCCAATTTCTCAACGTGTGGAATCCTTAAACGCTTCTGTTGCAGCTGGAATTGCAGTTTATGCAACAAGCCGTACACGTTCAGAAGCACGGACAGCAGCTCTCAACTAAACCTTTTAAAAATAAAGTTGTGGGGTATCTCTATTACACAGAGATACCCCACAACTTTATTTTTATTCCAGTCTTGAACCAGTCTGTTGAGAGAAGAAATGCAATTTTTGCATATCAATATCAACAAAAATATTTTCTCCAATATGCTGTAATTGAGTTGGAGAAACACGAATCATCATTGCATTCATTGCAGAAGAATCATTTGACTGATACGTTCCATGAATATACCCATCCGCACCAAGATTTTCTATAGATATTACTGTCATGCATATTGTTTCTTTGGTTTTTTCTGAAGCAATATGCATGTGTTCTGGACGGATGCCAAGAATCACATGTGTTTGTTTCTGCATAATAAGGTGTCGATATACCGTGTTTGGAAGCATGATTCTTCCGCCACCGATATAAGCTTCATGATCGTGGATGGATGCTTCCAATAAATTCATTGATGGTGATCCAATAAAGCTTGCTACAAATGAATTAAGCGGATGATTATATAAATCCATTGGCGTTCCGCATTGTTGTAAAACACCATCTTTCATTACAGCGATTCTGTCTCCCATAGTTAATGCTTCTATTTGATCATGAGTCACATATAACGTTGTTGCGTGTAATTGATGCTGGAGCTGTGCTATCTCAGTTCTCATTTGAACTCGTAGCTTGGCATCAAGATTGGATAGCGGTTCATCCATAAGGAAAACTTTAGGATCACGAACAATTGCTCTTCCCATCGCGACACGTTGGCATTGACCGCCAGATAATGCAAAAGGTTTTCTCTCTAATAGATCAACTAGACCAAGGATTTTTGCTGCTTCGTTCACTTTTTTACGAATCTGGTCAGCTGGCATTTTTGCTATTTTGAGAGCAAATCCCATATTTTCTGCAACAGTTAAATATGGGTAGAGAGCATAATTCTGGAAAACCATCGCTACATCACGATTTTTAGGAGGCATTGATGTCACATCACAGTTATCAATATAAATATGCCCTTTATTAACGGTTTCTAGTCCAGCTAACATACGTAGTGTTGTTGATTTCCCACAACCTGAAGGACCAACAAGCACCATAAATTCACCATCATGAATATCTAATGTTAAATCATTCACAGATGGTTGAGGATTACCAGGATAACAGCGTGTTACATGATCATATCGTACTGTTGCCATTCCATATCCTTTCTAGGATTGTAATTGTCCTACGTGTTTGTGGAACTGGTTGAATAATCCTTACTTCGCCACACATAAGTTATGTGATATATACATAATAGAGATATGACTAGTTCCTTTTCCCCACTTCATTTAACTTCTGGAGAAACAATCCATGGTTATCTGCTTCTCCACCGTCTTGGTAAAGGAGCTATGGGAACAGTATGGAAGGTCATAGATCAATATGGCAATCAGTTTGCCATGAAAATCTTATTGAAAGATAATAGTGAGCAACAGTTTATTGCAGAATCACGTGCTACTGCACATGAGCGTTTTCAACGTGAAGCTCTTGCGTTAAGTAAAATACGACATCCTGGTGTTGCAGGCATTGTTGATATGGAATTAGATGATAATCCTGCTTTTATTGTTACTGAACTGATTAATGGTGAAAATCTGAATGATGATGTGATACATAATGGAGCGTATTCAGGAGAATATTTAACTATCCTAGCGGATCGTTTGGCATCTGCGATTGATGCTGTGCATCAGGCAGGCATTATTCATCGTGACATCAAGCCAACGAATATAATGGTATCGTCACGTGGACCAGTTCTTGTTGATTTTGGTATTGCTATGGGCAATGGTGAACGCCATGTCACACGAACTGGATTAGTTATGGGCACACCAGGATTTATCGCTCCAGAGATTGTGTCGAATGAAGTGGATGCGAATTCTCTCACTGATTGGTGGTCGTTTGCTTCTGTCCTTGCGTTTGCTGCAACAGGGCGTTCTGTTTTTGGAACGCATCCTATGCTTACAATCTTAGAACGAGAGATATCAGGAAATGCTGATTTACGTGGCTTATCTCCAACGCTTGCAACAGCATTCCGACTGGCATTAGATCCTGATCGATCAAAACGCATGTCTACTCCGCAATTGCTCAAAATAATACATTCTGCATCTCGTGCAGCACAATATCAGGAGGTTACAACGACGTTCCCTTTTGAGTTAAATGATGATATCCATACCCCTACTATGCCTCATAGCCCATCAAACCCACGTTTGCAATGGAGCACTCAGCAACCGGAACATGCTGAAGAAACAACATTAATTCCACCTGTGATTATGCCAATACAAGATTCCACAGTGCCAGATACACATATCATTCAACATGATGATATATCCGATTTACAAGAATCAACGCAACTGTTTTCAAGTTTAGAAGGTTTGGATGATTTCATTGAAGAAGACGATGACGATACTCCTGATAATTCTGATGATGATCAACTAGCTGACGTAGTAGAACCAAATGAAGAGGCAACACAATTATTGTATAAACCTCGTATTGCAGCTTCGAATCCAGATACGTCTCCAACGCATCCTACCCCACCAGATCATTTTTTTGATCCTGAAGCACCACAAGAGAAAATACATATTAGTGTTACAGATGATGAATTGGTCCAGCATTTTTCTCCGTCATCCCGTTCATCACGTCCACATGGCCGTTTTTTGTCACTGATTCTTACTATTCCGTTAACTATTTTGTGTATCGCTTTACCTGCATGGGGAGCTATCACTGCTCTCGCGTTCCTTTGGTGTGTCACAGCATGCGGTTTTGGTGTTGTCGCATATAATTCTCACTGTCCCACTACACGTATTATGAGCGCTGCTTCGACAACTATTAGTGCACCAATTTACCTAATTAAAGCTTTTTTCAAGCTCGTCCCAAGCACAATTTTATGGGCTTTAATTCTCATTATTATGAACAGCTTCTCTTTACTATCAAGCAATGCGACACAGCATCACGGTCACCTTATTGGGGTAACTTCTCTCACGATTCCTTACCTTGTTGGATCTCCTCGTTCCTCATTAGGATTGATTATTGGGATCACAAGTGCGTTGTCATGGATTTTATCATGTTATACACGTATCGGGCCGCAAGAATCGAAATATGGTTTTGATATATTGTCCTTAGCATTACAGCGTGGTTATCATCGTTTACGGGATGCGGATAGTTCACATGATCCTGATGAGGATACTGTTGCTCATCCAGTATCTGCTTATTTTGGCATTATCTTGTGGCTTTTTTTGATTGCGTTCTTTGCAGGTTCTTTGACAGTCTTTCTTTCCTTACCTGTTGTGAATTGGTCGCCGTTGATTACGAGTATCGTGTCATAGGCAATATAAAGAAAACAGTTGTACGATTATAAGACTAGAAATTTTATTTGTCTTATGTCTTGTTCGATAACACAGAAAGTAATATATGGCACAACTTGCTAACGAACAGAAAAACCAATCAGAGACTGCAGAACAACAGGCAGCGAAAGATCGTCGTAATCAGACTACTCTCGGTATAGCGGTTGTTGTTGTTCTTGCTTTAGTGTTATGCATTGGTGGTTTCTTTATTTGGAAGTCAAACCAACCTAAAAATACTACTACCAGTTCTGCAAGTGCTTTAGCTGCGGTTGAATCAGTCAAGAATAAGCCAAGTTATGCTACAAAAACTGGCGGTTTTATCATGTCGAAAGATGGTATTGATAAGCCAATTAAAGGTATTCCAACAGTTCAGCTTTATACAGACTTTATTTGTCCAGCATGTGGCGATGTTGATCGTTTGATCGACGGTACTCTTATTTCTCTTGTGAATGCGGGACAAATTAATCTTGAGATGCATCCAGATGCATTCTTGAATGCGGAATCAACTGATGATTATTCAACTCGTGCAGCTGCAGCAGCTATTTATGTTGCTCAAAACGAGCCATCTAAGTTCTTAGATGTTGTTCGTTCCTTCTTCGAAAAGCCATATCAGCCGGATGAGGCTTCTGGTTATAAGCCGGTAACGAATGCAATGATTGTTGCGCAAGAAGAGAAAGCAGGTGTTTCTTCATCTGTTGCTGAAGCATCTGTTAAAGGCTTGTATGAGGATTGGGTCAACGCTGAATCACAATATACTGTGACACGTTCTGATTTACGTCACCCAACTGGTGAGTATAAGGGACAGATGACAACTCCAACCTTCCAGATTAATGGTCACTATTGGCTCTTCGATGAGGCATGGTCTCAGACTGGTAATCCAGTGACGGCTCTTCTGAAGGCAATTGGTTTGAAGGCATCTGATGTTGGTAATTCATCTATTAAGCCAAAGTTGAATGGTACAGATGCACCATTGTTCCCGACAAGTTCTTCCTCTAGTTCAGCTGCAGCTGCAAACTAAAGAGTGATAAAAGGAATAATGCGCTTGAATGAAAAGGTGGGGCGGAATCTTAAGAGAATTACGCCCCACCTTTTATATTTGTTTTCTTTTTAGTATTCGCTGACGATTTGTAGGAGTTCAGGATCTTCAAGAACTTGAGCTCGTGTCTTTTTTTGTGCGTCATGATTACCAAAAATGACATAATCTGTTGCGAGGTCTTTAACCTGATCAAAATAGTGGGTAATCATAATAATGGTTTTCCCGATATGGTTGAGTTGGCCAAAGACACGGAGTAATTTGGCGCGGTTTCCATATGTCAGACCGACTAACGGTTCATCAAGAAGAATGACATCTGGGTTTAAAGCCAAAACACTAGCGAGTGCTACTTCTCGTTTTTCACCGCCAGATAAATGGTAAGGAACATTCTCTTTGAGATGGTTGAGTCCAAAGATATTGAGGCAGTCGTTTACGCGATTTTCAATTTCTTCTTCAGGTATATCCATTTGTTTAGGACCAAAGGCAATTTCATCATAAACTGTTGAGTTGAAGAGTTGAATATCAACATTTTGGAATAGGATTCCTACTTGTTGGTGGTATTCGCGTTTTAATTGCGGGTCGTTTAACCATTCGGTGACATTACATCCTTTGTAGAAGATGTCGCCTGATTGCTGTTTAAGAAAACCGAGCATCATTTGAAGAAGTGTTGATTTTCCTCCACCATTAGGTCCCATAAAACAGACGAATTCACCACGGTTAATGGTGAAATTTACTTCATTCAGAACGTTTTTATCTTGATATCCAAACGTGAGATTGTGAATAGAAAATAATTTTTCAGTATCATTGGTATTTTCTGTTATATCCATTGCAATATGTCTTTCTTCTATACTAATGAATCTGAATAATGATTACTGCAATAATGGCAAGCACATCGGCACATAGAACAAGAATGTCTGTCGACTTTATTTTATGAACCATGTAAGCATATTTTCCTGTGAATGCACGTGCTTCCAAGGCGTCAAAGAGCTCTTTTCCTAGTTCAACCATTTGTAGGTAAAGATTACCAACAATTAAGCTCCATAATTTTCGGTGTGATCGTGAGTCGCCAACAGTACGGCATTCAACAGCATGAAGCATTTGTAGGAGTTGCATACCGAGGACGTGAAGGTGTTTAACGAAAATATCGAATTGGAAAATCATGAAGTTAGGGACATGTAATTGCTTTAAGGCAATGATGAAATCAAATACTGAGGTACTTGATGCATAGGTAATACTTGCGATCAGTATCAAAAACATCTTTATAAGGAATAGCCAATTAAAGGTCCCAAGGAAGAAGGATGGGATATAGACAAGAGCATCTAGTAATAGCAGCCAAAACGATCGTTTAAGTATCTTAATGAGGAGTTCTCCAGGCAGTGTGATGAGCATAGCAGCTTCAATAATGCCAACTGCCCAGACCACATAGACTAATGAGGTATATGACAGGATGAAAAGCGCGACAATAAGATTAACAAGATAGGTTACCGGGTGAAGACGATGATTTTTTGAAACCGAACTTTCAGCTTGTAAACGGTCTAGTAGCTTTACAATGATGCCTTCACTTTTCAAAAGGCCACTGTTTTTCACACTATTAGGATGATAGTTCTCGTCGTGAATCAACCACTGAGGCATAGAATCAGTGGTTGATTCATAATCATTATGAGAAGAATGATCGGAGACCATTTCTTTATTGCTCCTTGTTATCTTTTGTGTTCTCGTGTTGAGCAAGGAAGCTTTCTGCAAAAGCGCGATCCTGTGAGGAAGATACCTGTGGCATCATAGTTTGTGCTCCAGAATCAGCATTGACTACTGTTACTGTTTGTTGGTGCTTTGCACGGTTTGTTTCAATAATGGCATTAATAATCTTAGAGAAAATAACAAGAATAAGAATTGCACTAATAGCACAAAGGATATAGCCAATAGCTTGTATCCAACCTGAGTCCATTCCAGGAATAGTGTATCCATTAAAAGCAGCATGGTATCCATATCCCTTCTTGAAGGATTCAGGAAGGACAGCTTTCAAATGGTATTTCTTCAACCAGGTAAGGACACCGTCACTACCCCATTCACCCCATGCGTCTCCAGAGGCAAGTAAGCCAATTGGGCAAAGAATCACAGCGAATCCAATAATCCACCAGAAAACTTTCTTCCAGGCTTTTTGCCCTTCAGCAGGTGCAGATTCAGCAGTGACGTGATCTTTGGCTAATCCATAAATTGTTTGAGGAGCAATTTTCTTTAAGTAGCTGAAGACAGCAATGGTAATACCACCTTCGATAAAACCAATGATTAAGTGTGCGCCAACCATCGCTGGGACAGAAATCCAGAGTGGGTATGGGCAATACATTGGGTCTCCTGCAGCATTCTTAAAGAGTAATGGTTGTAATCCAAGCTCAACACCACAGCAGAATGCAGCAACAACAATAGCAATATATCCTCCGAGGAAGGCACCAATTGTATCGCCATGCTTTTTCCAAATTTTCTTGCATAATAAGAAGATTCCATATCCTAAGAAGGAAATAACAAAAGCCATATTGAAGCAATTTGCACCAAGGCAAAGAATACCACCGTCACCAAAAAGGAATGCTTGTAGTATTAGGGCCATCGTCACCGATAAACAGGCAGCATATGGCCCTAATAGTATTGCAAGCAATGCTGACCCCACTGCATGTGCTGTGGTACCTCCTGGAACTGGAACATTAAACATCATAACGAGGAATGCAAAGGAAGCACCAATACCAAGCTGCACCATCGTAGCTCGGTTTTCTTGAATTTGTTGTTTTACTTTTTTGACTGAAACATATAAAACTGGAGTCATAACAGCAAACATGGTTGCACATGTTTCTGGACTTAAATAATTTTCAGGAATATGCATGGCTGCTTATGACATTATCATCGATGATAATGTCATGCCTTCTTTCTCTTAAAAAAGTAAAAACCTCGACATAACGGCGTATTCTGCACCCTTTTTATCTTTCTTTCTATACATGGTGAGTTGAAAGAAAGAGAAGGATTGTAGAACCGTTATTGTCGAGGTTTAACGATATCTATTTATTTTTCAGTTATGCATTTGATGAATTTCATATGGTGATATTTACTGGCGGAAAGAGACATCCTTACGCAAGTTAATATCAAAAAGTCCATAGAATTGGTGACGGATGTAGTTAGCAAAGTTAAGTAAAATTCGTTTATTGCTGTGTAAACTATCACCGAGTACGCGGATGATTGCTGCTGGTCCTTCAAGATGGGATACGCCAACGATGGCGTTATCAATGTCTTTTGCTTGTTCCTGGAGATCTTCAACAAAAGCATCAGTTACGCGTTCATCAACGATAACTAAGCTACTGTAGTTACGTTGTTTATCGTAGAATCCTAAACCAGTAAGATCATAATTTCGTGGTTCAAGAATCAAGTTATCGTTATAGACAAGGCTTCCATCGTAGTAAATGTGAGTCATCATGTGTGAGAACACATATTGGAAGTCTGCACCGTTAGGTGCCCATCCAGCAGTGATACCATCAGCGAAAAGTAATGATCCACCCTTGTCGACAGTTACTTCTGAAGTTTGAGAGTAACGGGAATTACCATAAGGGATGACGTCATCAGGTAAGTACTCGAGAATAGTGTTTTTACCAACATGAATGGTGAAATCGTTATAGGTTATTTGACCGCTATTGCATTTGAAAACGTATGTTGGTGCCTGCGTGGTGACAAGAGCATGCGTATTATCACGGGCATTAATCTTGGTAACGTAATGCTCGCCTTCAGTAAGGCCGCCACCCATAGTAATGAGGAAGTATACTGGTGTATCTTCATCATTCATATGGAGTTCTGCTGAAATACGAGCTTGACCACGGGCACTACGCGTATCGGCAACAGTCCTACCATCTCTATTTAAGAAATTCAGTTCGGTATACCCATCATGTCGTTCATGAATAATCTTCATCGTGTCACCTTTTGGTCAATGCTCGTATTTCTTTTTCGTCATTTCCTAGTTGCTGATTAATCAGTCATCAAGCAAAAGGCAATCGTGACGAATCCAATGTTCAACTTCTTTGATGCCGTCACCGCTCATTAAGTTAGTGAAGCAGAAGCTACCTGGCTTGCGGAACTTCTCTGTATCAGACTTCATACGATCCAGATCAGCACCAACGTATGGTGCCAGATCAGTCTTGTTAATAATGAAGAGATCGGACTTGATCATACCTTGACCAGCTTTGCGAGGGATCTTTTCACCTTCTGGAACACCAATGATGTAGATGGAGAAGTCAACAAGTTCTGGGCTGAAGGTTGCAGCTAAGTTATCACCACCGGACTCGATAAAGATCAAGTCGAGATCTGGATAGCGCTTTTCAAGTTCTTCAACACCAGCTTCGTTCATTGAAACGTCTTCACGAATAGCTGTGTGAGGGCATCCGCCTGTTTCAACACCAATGATGCGGTCATCATCAAGAACAGAGTTCTGACGCATGTATTCTGCATCGATCTTGGTGTAAATATCATTGGTGATAACACCGATAGAGAAATCTTTAGCCATTACAGCACAAAGATCTTCAAGAAGCTTTGTCTTTCCAGATCCAACTGGGCCACCAACGCCGATAATTACTGGGCTAGCACTCATATCAATGCTCCTTTATTGCAAATTATTAATAGGATTACTACTCATGACATAAACAAGCGGAAAACAGTTGATTCATGGCGAATTTGTGCCATTTCAATTCCTGGAACAGATGCTCCAAGATACGACTCATCAAGATCTTCGATTTGCTTTGAAAGTGTGATAATGTCATCGAAAATTCGATTGAGAATCAGCTGTCCTGCTTTCTGTCCTAATGGAATAGCACGAACAGCATTCTGTACCATGGTAGTAACAATACTATAGGAGTAATAGCAAACTGACTCACGTACTGAGGCACCCATCATATGCATGAAGAGTGCAAAAGCAATAGATTGATTACCAAAAGAACGGTCATCACGAATACGTTGACGGTATTCAGTGAGTAATTCTACTTCTTTGCAAGAAGTTTTATCAGAATATAACCGTAAAAGAAGATCAATCATTTGTACTGCGATCAAGCGAGCACCACGTCGTGTTTCGTAGGCAGCTGTTGATCGTGTTAGCAGTTGATCATATTCCCACAATTTGTCATATTGTTCGTGGTCAAGTGCTTCTAATGTAAGTTTTACAGCGAGACCTTCACCCCATTTGAACTGGGTACGTAAGTAGACAGATAACCATTCTTCGAAAGATTCATTACTGTCTACAATGCCATCACGCAAGTAAGTTTCCATTCCATAGGAGTGATTGAAGGTTCCAATTGGGAATGTTGAATCACAAATCTGGAAAACTTCTAGAATGCGTCGAATCTCGTTGTATTCTTCTACGCTAGAAACACTTTTATCCATTTAGATAGGCCTCTCTCAGTACCTTAAGTCAACATGCTCAAGAGGCTCAGTAAGAGTGATGTTCTTGAGTTCAAACTTAATGTCGTTGTGTGCAAGAATCTTTTCGACGACTGGGTCGCGTTCAAGAATGATCTGCGCATTTTCAACTTTAACTGGCTTGTGAGTATTACCTAAGAGATGAGCAATGATACCCATTTGATCAATATCACTTGGGGTGATCACAATCATTTCTTGTGAATGAGTATGGACAACGACTAAGGTGTCTTCGTCCTCGTCATTGGTGTAGTGCGCAATGATATCGCCGGACTTGATAGGAAGTTCTTGGCGATCAAGACGTAAACCAAATTCATTGCCATGGTCAGATTCGAGACGTTGAATTGGTTTAGCAAGATCTTCGTTATCGAGATAAACCGTTTCAATATGATAGTTTCCTGCATCTGGCCAAGTATCAATGTTGCCGAGAAGATGTTCGACAATTTGCATTTTGGTTTCTCACTTTCAATAGTGAGCGTGCCACTTTTGACAGTGACACGCCCTGTCGTATTACTACACTGACTTGTAGAAATCAGTACAGATAATAACGCTGTGCAAGAGCGATTTCATCAACTGGAGCACAGTCAATGACTTCGCCGTCGATGGTGACGGTGAAGTTCTGAGGATCAACGGTAATCGTAGATGGTACGTAATCGTTGAGCTTCATATCAGCCTTAGAAAGGTTGCGTGTGTTATGAACTGGCAAAACAATACGGTCGAGACCAAGCTCTTCCTTGATGCCGTGCTCATATGCATAAGTGGAGACGAAGGTCTTGAAGTTCATTCCAAGAGCCTTGCCCTTCATACCGAAGAGTGGGGACATCTTCATTGGTTCTGGAGTTGGCAAAGATGAACCTGCATCACCCATGTTTGCGTAAACAACAAAGCCGTTGACAAAGACAGTATCTGGCTTTGCACCGAACTTTGCTGGATCCCATATAACAAGATCAGCGTACTTACCAACTTCAACGGAACCGATATAGTCAGAAACACCGTTGGTGATAGCTGGGTTGATGGTGTACTTTGCGACATAGCGCTTAATACGGTTGTTATCATCGAACTCAGAGTCACCCTCGAGTGGACCACGCTGTGCCTTCATCTTGTCAGCAAGCTGCCAGCAACGCATTGCAACTTCGCCAATACGGCCCATTGCCATTGCGTCAGAAGACATCATGGAGATAGCACCCATATCCTGAAGGATATCCTCAGCAGCAACTGTCTGCTTACGGACACGAGATTCAGCGAAGGAAACGTCTTCTGGAACCTCTGGGTTCAAGGAATGGCAAACCATGGTCATATCGAAGAGCTCTGCAACAGTGTTCTTGCAATATGGATCAGTTGGGTTGGTGGAGGATGGAAGGAAGTTCTTCTGTCCAGCAACAACCATGATGTCTGGAGCGTGTCCGCCGCCGGCACCTTCGGTGTGGTATGCGTGAATGGTACGTCCCTTGACAGCGTTCAAAGTGTTGTCGACATAGCCGCCCTCGTTGAGGGAATCGGTATGGACAGCCAGCTGAACATCATAGAGATCTGCTGCTTCAAGAGCATGATCAATGTTGGAAGCAGTTGCGCCCCAGTCCTCGTGGACCTTGATACCCATTGCGCCAGCTTCAAGCTGTTCGCCAGTGGTGTAAGGAGTGACGCCACCAGCCTTGGCATAAGTACCAAAGTTGAATGGAATACCTTCAACAGAGCGAAGCATCTCGTGGATGTTATATGCGCCTGGTGTAGTAGTTGCGGAAAGGGTTCCGTTGGAGTTACCAGTACCGCCACCGAAAACAGTGGTAATACCGTTGTCGAGACCCATTTCTGCAAGGCCTGGAGTGATGTAGTGAACGTGAGTATCGATACCACCAGCGGTAACGATCTTGCCATCAGCGTTCATTGCTTCAGTGCTTGCACCAACAACAATGTTGATGTTATCCATGTTGTCTGGGTTGCCGGCCTTACCAATTGCGAAGATCTTACCGTCGCGAATACCGATATCAGCCTTATAAATGCCGGTGTAATCGATAATAAGAGCGTTGGTGATGACCTCATCAGCAACCATTGGATCGTTCTTGCGCATTGCTGTAGCAGAGCAACCCATACCATCACGAAGAACCTTACCGCCAGCAAAGATAGCTTCCTGACCGTAAACTGTTAAATCCTTCTCAACCTTTGCGTAGAGGTTGGTATCACCAAGACGAACGGAATCGCCTGTGGTTGGGCCAAACATCTGAGCATAGGTCTTACGATCCATTTCAAAGCTCATAAGATTTATCCTTTTCTCGGAATAGCCTGAAAATCACTTATTCTCGTTAGCTGCTTTTGCTGCTGCAAGATTTGCCTTGCGAGTAGCGCTATAGGTTTCCGAGTCAGTCTCAGGAGCTGCGAAACCATCGAGATAGCAATCAGCCATGTTATTGAAACCAAAGATACGACGCTTTCCACCGTAATCTGCAAGTGGAACGACCTTTTCGTCGCCTGGTTCAAAACGGACAGCAGTACCCGATGGAATATCGAGATGCTTTCCCCATGCGAGATCACGATCAAACTTAAGAGCGGAGTTTGCTTCATAGAAATGGAAGTAAGATCCGACCTGAACAGCGCGATCGCCAGTGTTCTTTACCTTGACATTGATTGCAGGGTAATCTGCATCGCAAAGGATTTTGCCTTCTGCGAAATGAATTTCTCCAGGAATCATTAAACTCCCCCAATCACTGAATTGGATTATGTAAGGTAACGAGCTTAGTTCCATCAGTGAACGTGCACTCGACCTGAATCATTGGGATCATTTCTGGCACGCCTTCCATGACATCGTCACGTGTGAGGGTGCTGTTGCCAATTGCAACTGCCTCGTCCCAATCCTTGCCGTCACGAGCAGCCTCGATAACAGCATTGGTGATGAGGGCAACTGCCTCAGGATGATTCATCTTGAGACCGCGGTCCTTGCGCTGCTGCGCAACCATGGCAGCAACGGAAACCAACATTTTCTCTTCTTCGCGAGTAGTTAAATGCATGATTTCCTCCTTTCGTAAAAAATATACTCCAAAAAATCCATTAAAAAACTATAAAAGAGGATAATTTTTTAACAATTATTAGCTTAAAGATGAAAAACATTAAAATTTAACTCAATTAGCATCAAAAAAGATGAAAAGAATCCAGAAAGGTAAAAAATTTTAAACAATAATTGCAGAGCACTCTGAGATTAAAAACAGCCTATTTTATTATACAAAAAGGCCTGATATGAAAAAAGGTCCGATACTTTGCATATCGGGCCTTTTTTCATTTATGAAGTCTAATGCTTAGATCACGTATTACTGATCATTCCTTTGACTCAGCAGCTTCAGCAGCTTCTTCATCAGCACCGTAATACATTTCCTTCAATAAGGTTGGATCCAATCCTTCTTCCATTTCTTCCTTGGTGGTACGAATGTGGAAGATGTGATCCAAGATAACGAGGATGATCCAGGTAACAATCATAGAGTAAGCACCAACGATCAATGCGCCTGCTAACTGGACAAGGAATTGGTGTCCGCTAGCTGCAACACCATTGACAGCTGGAACTGCGAGAACACCGATAAGGATAGTTCCAAGGAAACCGCCCATACCGTGGACACCCCAAACACCGAGGGTATCATCCCACTTCATCTTGTTAGCGAACCACACGCAGAAGTAGCAAACAATTGCTGCTGCGAATCCGATGATCATTGCACCAACTGGTGTGATGTAACCAGAAGCTGGTGTGACAGCTGCAGCGCCAGCGATAGGGCCAGTCATCAACTGTTCGAAGGACCAGTGACGTCCAGAAACGAAGTAATCAATGATGGACCAAAGAACCATAGCACAGATCATTGCGATACCGGTATTAGCGAATGCCATTGCAGCGGTGTTATCAGAAGCGCCCGTGCCACCAGCATTGAAGCCGAACCAGCCGAACATTAAGAGAGCAGATCCGATGGAAACAAGGCCAAGGTTAGAAGCGTGTGGACGTGGGCATTCATCATAATCTGCACGACGGCCAAGATAAAGAATAGCCATTAAACCTGAGAAAGCAGAGGTGATGTGGATAACGGTACCACCTGCGAAATCAACGAAGCCCCATTTAGCAAGCCAGCCGCCGCCCCAGATCCAGTGTGCTACTGGGAAGTAGATGAGAATCATCCAGCAAATGAGGAAGCCAATCCAGCCACCCATGTTCAAACGTCCAGCAGTTGCTCCAGTCATTAATGGAAGTGTAATAATAGCGAACATTAACTGGTACATGAAGAACATTAATAATGGGATGGAAGCACCGTAAGTGGTATCAATGTTAAAAAGAACATGGTGGAATGCGAAGAATTGTGCTGGATCACCGATGAAGCCACCCCAGCAGTTCTTACCAAAGACCAAGCTGAAACCGCCAAAAATCCACATTAATCCAACAACGCCAATTGCGGAAAAGACCTTCCACATGATAGCGAGAGAATTCTTCTTACGTACTAAACCACCGTAGAAGAATGCAAGACCTGGAGTCATTAAGAAGACCAGGATCGTACTGAGGAACATGTAAGTAATGTTCGGGTACATAGTACTGGAATTTAGAATTGTAATCATAATACTAACCTGAACCCAAATTAAAACTGTTATTTATATCTGTATTTTATTTTATGAGAGCGCTTTATGTTCTGTACAAAAAACAAAGCGCCCCAGCATACTAATATACGCTGTGACGCCTCGTAATAAGTAATCACCATTCAATTAATGGTAAAAGTTGGATCACATCCAGCCAGTCTTTGGCCAGCAGTTGCAGAGGATGAGGAATCCAGGAATCCATGCAGTGAAGATGCCTTCGAGAACGCCAAGCCAACCAGTGAACTTTCCAAGAGACTTGCCAAGAGTGCACTCAATGAAGCCAGTAAGCCAGAGAATACCCCAGAGCCACCAGATAATACCGTACCAGTTGTTTCCACCAAATCCGTAGAAGCAAAGGATACCAGCAGGAATTGAGTTGATAGCAACAAACAAGCTGTACCAACCATAAAGACGGCCATCAAGATCGAAGATCTTGTTGAAAGCGACCATTAAGTAGGTAAATGCAAAGAGCAAACCAGTTGCGCTTCCGTAGAAGAATGTATCAGGCTTGTTTGCAACGATACCATAACCCAGACAGATGATATTCAAAATGAATGACAAGCTACCGGTGAAAAGATTCATAATAACATTAGACTTGTCACTGATCTTCTGAAGGCCATAAAGACCGTTGCTGATCAGGACAATGCCAACATAAAGCAGGATTACGCCACTCATGCTTAGCTAGCTCCTTCTCTTGCTTTCTCTATTTAGCTATATTGCCTTAAACAACTTCTCTGTTCACGGCATAAAGCAATAAACTCTATAGTCAAAGAACTATATTATATGCGTAAGACAACAATATTCATATTTTATTAAATCATGACTCAAATTATTAAATTTTTTTATCTAAAGCCATATAGTTTTTTAATGTAATAGAATATTGCCACCAATGCAACTACCGCAACAATACTGCTAATTGCGATCCAATTAATTATTGACCGAGCGTCAAATGATCCAGTCATTGGTAGCTGTCGCTCAGATAACCATTGATTAACTATTACTGGATCATTACCAGTAATAGTAGCATTCAGATTATAGGCTGTCGATGAGGTTTCTGTTTCAGATACAATAACAGTTATTGTTTTTACTGTTGTGTCATATTTCCACCCCGCTGGAGCTATACCTTGTTCTTGTACATGGAAAACATAAGTCCCAGGTTGTGTAAATTTTATACTTCCAAAATCAATCGTTTGTGTTTGCCCATTATTAAATGGTTCAGTTGTCGATGCTACCTCTTCTTTATTATCATTTGCAGTACTCAAGATAACAACACCATTATTTATTGCTGTTGTCGTACTGGTATTGCCTGCTGACAAATCAAAAGTAAAATGATTATCTGTATTTGTCCCTACGACCCTTTTACTGACATCAAGAACAGCAGTTGCAGAAGTTACTGTCATACCTGGGACAACGAGACACCTTTCAACAGTGGTACTAGAATCATCTTGCGGATCATCATCTTTTTCATTTGGAACTACAGTTGCTGTGTTCTGATAACAGTCTGCCGTATCTGGAGCTGTTGCAGTTACATAATAGGTAATTGAAGTTCCTGGATTCAGCCCAGATGAAGGAACATCAGGCATACAGGTCATTATTCGATTAACAGTGTTGTAATAGCATTGTCCTTGAGAACCAGTCGTAGCAGCACCATTAGAATTTAAGGCTGTTCCTGCAGACGAATAAGTAAATCCAGTTGGCATTGTGTCACTGATATAGTAGCCAGATGAAATTCCAGGACCGTTATTAGTAACAACAATCTTCCACGTTACTTGTCCACCAATATCCGGCGTGGCGCTCACTTGAGTTTTTTTAATAGAAAAGTTTGTTGGATTTTCAGCGCATGATGCACCATCATTGCTTGATGATGCTGGTCCTGGACCGTGAGTAACAACAGTTCCAGTTGGATTAGCAGAATCTGGATTATTGATATGAATTTCATACCATCCGCCAGAATTAGCATCAAAACCAATATTTCCGTTACCATAGGTCCAACCAGCACCATAATCTCCTTGGGGGAAAGTAGATCCATCAAGGAATGTTGCTGAGAAGTACTTTACCGTTTTAGTCTGCAGGTTTACTTGTGCAATCTGACCTGCATGAGCAACACCTTGATTATTAGAAATAATGGTATAGGCATAACCATTGGAATATGTCATATCGTAAGCGCCTGGTACTTGAACAATTGGCGTTAAATCTCCGGTTTTAAGATTAACTTTATAAAGCCAATCACGTGATTTTAGAGATTTTGATCCACATTCAATGTAGTAGGTTCCATCAGGAGTAAAGAATCCGACATTAATGCCTCCTGTATAGGTAAGGCTGGCATTTGTTGGTCCTGGCTCAGATTGTAATTCAATATGTTCAAGCGGTGGAACATGGAGATAAACACCAGTTCGTCTAATGACACCTTTGCCATCGATAGTGATAATTAATCCAGCGCGCGTATTCGTACATGAATTTGTTATGGCATACAATAAATGATTGACTGGATCGTATCCTAATGCGTTATATGAATATTGAACATTAGTGACTGGAGCATAATTATTGTATCCGGTTGCTGCTGTGCCCTCGATTGTCGGGCCACCATACCACCTGTAGTCTGACGATGATGATTGGCTTGGATACTGCCACCATGCACCTTGCCCTGTATACAATCCAGATGTTGTCACTGCAGAGAATGTCGTATTATTCGCAAATTGCCTATATAACGTTGTGTTCTGTTGAAATTGGTTATTCAGCGTCACATTTGCCGCATCCCATACAGTTGGAACGCTGCAATTAATTGGTACTGGTGTTCCAGGAGTAATATAAGCAGGACTATCAGGATCAGTCGTACTTGTACTATCAGCATCACTACTACTCGTTGTTGATGTTGTTGTACTTGAGGTAGTTGCTAATAATGAATTATTATCCTTGCTTATTGTTGCTGTCTTTTGAGAAGACTCATCTTTAGTAGTTTTTGTTGTATCTGATGAATTCTCTTGGCGATTTGTTATCGTATCAGAATCATTTTTTTTACTATCTTTTTCAGAATTAACGGTTGTACTTTTTGCTGATGTTGATGTTACTTCCGTAGCAAATGCCATAGGTATATTTGGAACTAAACAGCCTAGTGTACATAAAAAAGATCCTGTTATGATAGTTATGATATACATCGTTAAGCGGTGCCAAATCATAGATTTACTCCTCTTTAACTCTCCCCCAATTCAATGATATAGCGGTAAAGAAGCCGATTTTTTTGCATTACAATGTTTTGTTAAGTGAATGATCAGTCATCATTCCTTTTTTCTGAAAGAACAATGAAAATAACTCATATTATTTATATTTATTAAATAAAATTTGTTTATTCAAAATAAAATATCTTTTTTGATAACTTTTTAATGGAAAGAAAATATTTATTCGGCGTTCCTTCTCGAATATATTGGCATAACTATTAATCATGGTGTATAGTAATAGAGGTTTTGCCTCCTTAGCTCAGTTGGCTAGAGCATCCGCCTTGTAAGCGGAAGGTCACCGGTTCAAGCCCAGTAGGAGGCTCTCATTTAGCTTTCGATCTTTTAGTCGAAAGCTTTTTTTATATACCTCCCATCTTTTTCAAAAAATCAATCCTACAGGTACTCTTATTATGGAAGGGAAGTATGGTTTTACCGATATGGACGTATCTGTCTACCATGCAATAAAACATGTGGCATAATCCTTATCGATTTGATCATTAGATGGAAGGATACGAAGACCTTATGAGCAAATCAGCTTGGTCTCCGCGACGTTTCTCACGACGTCGTATTATTCGCGTGGTTATTGCAGCTTGCGCAACTCTTGCTGCTTGCGCCGTCGGTTTTATTATTAATCAACGAAAAAGTATCGCACTCGAAGTTGATGGGAAAACACGTGAGGTAACAACTTATGCAGCAAGTTTGCCTCAATTCTTAAAAGAGCAACACATCAATGTTGAAACGCATGATCAAGCTACTTCTGCTTCAGGATATTGGCTTGCCAATGATGACGTAGTTAATATCCGTAAAGCATATGAAGTAAACCTTAATATTGATGGTCACATCGTTCCTTACTGGACTCTTGCAAAAAGTGCAGAACAACTTGATGAATACTTCCAGAAAAATGATGTTGAAGCCGCTAAAGTCAGTGTTGATATTCCTAATGTATATAACAAGCTGACTGGTGGAATTATGCTCAATAGCAAAGGACCATTAACAGTAATTGCCCCTAACGGGAAAACAACAACTATTTCTAATGGAAACCAGCCTGCTTCATCTGTTCTTGATTCACAAGGTATTAGTATCGGACCTAATGATTTAGTGTCCGTTGAACATACGAATGGGCAGACTATTCTTCGAGTTCAAACAGCAACATACAGTACAGTAACGCAAATCGTTACTATCCCATTTGCTGTACAAACTGTTCTTGATCCTGACGCTTATCAAGGAACAACAACTATTTTGCGTCCTGGTAGCGCTGGTCAACAAACTGAGACATTAAAGATTACTTATATTAATGGTAAGCAATATGCTAGCCAGTTATTAAAGACAGTTATCAATAAAAAAGCTGTCAATGAATTAATATCTGTTGGTACAAAAAAGAAACCAGTACCAGTAACAACGTCTCATTCAGATACATCTACTACGCAATCTTTAACATCAGATCATAATACTGCGCAAAAGAATATCAACAGTACCTCTTCTCAAAAGACGCAGTCTAATGATTCTACTAAGCAGCAATCCAATAATTCTGTTAATCAGAATCAAACAACCACTATTACAAATGTAACCCAGCAATCAGCTTCTGCTGCCCAGCAACAGGCTAATGCCGCTGCCGCTAAAGCAAAAGCTCAGGCCGCAGCTCAGGCCGCAGCACAAGCTGCGGCACAGAAGGCAGCTGAACAAGCCAAGCAGCAAGCTGCCGCTGCCGCTGCCGCACAAGCTAAAGCTGAAGCTGAAGCTGAAGCACAAGAAAAAGCTAAAGCTGAAGCTGAAGCACAAGCAAAAGCTAAAGCCGCGGCTCAGGCCGCAGCACAGAAAGCCGCAGAAGAAAAAGCTGAGGCAGAGGCAAAAGCTAAAGCTGAAGCTGAAGCACAAGAAAAAGCTAAAGCTGAAGCTAAAGCACAAGCAAAAGCTAAAGCCGCGGCTCAGGCCGCAGCACAGAAAGCCGCAGCAGAAGCCGCCGCTGCAGCAGCGCAGAAAGCCGCAGCAGCAGCCGCCGCCGAAAAAGCTGCCGCGCAGAAAGCCGCAGAAGAAAAAGCGGCACAAGAAGCTGCCCAAAAGGCAGCTCAAGAAGCACAAGCTCGTCAAGAAGCTGAAGAACAACAATCTGGCGAGTTAAGCCCCGCTCAAGCTCAATCACTTGCTCAAGTGATGGAACAAGATATTTATGGTTGGGGAAACGGACAATTTAGTTGCCTTGTTTCTCTGTGGAATAGGGAATCCGGTTGGAATTGGAATGCTGAAAATCCATATTCTGGCGCCTATGGTATTGCACAAGCGCTTCCACCGTCTAAAATGGGATCAGGGTGGGAATATAACGCTAAAGTTCAGATCCAATGGGGTCTGTCTTACATTTATCAGCGTTACGGCTCGCCGTGCAACGCATGGGGTCATGAATTGTCCTATGGTTGGTATTAAAATATAAATGTGTGCTAAGAGAAGTGGCATGAAAGTTTTCTTTCATGTCACTTCTTTTTTATTTATACAATGAAATGACAGTAAATATCGGGTACATTTCATTCATCATCAAGGATTAATTTATGACTATGGATCAAAAGTCTTTATCTGAAACTGATCACCTTTTAACAGCAACACGCATTCGTTCGCTTGCAAATCAATTGAATATTCATCCTACGAAAAAACTCGGTCAAAATTTCATGATAGACCCTGGAACAGTACGTCGCATTGTTTCCTTAGCTGCTGTTAATGACTGCGATCAGATCCTTGAAGTTGGTCCTGGTTTAGGATCGTTAACCCTTGGATTATTAGAAACTGGGGCATCAGTTACTGCCATTGAAATTGATCCATCATTGGCACAGCAATTACCTCGAACCGTTCAATTATTACAGCCTAATCATCGTAGTAATTTTCATCTTGTTCTTGCTGATGCCTTACGTATTACTCCTGATAATCTTCAGCAATCTGGATTAGATCTCTCACGTCCTTTTAAATTAGTTGCTAATTTACCGTATAACGTTGCTGTTCCTATTTTTCTTACACTGTTACAAAAATGCCCTACACTGCAATTTGCTACTGTTCTTGTTCAAGATGAAGTTGCTGATCGTTTATCTGCACAACCTGGTTCTAAAATGTATGGGGTTCCTTCTGTAAAATTAGCTTGGTATGGTAAAGCTGATAAAGCGGGTAAGGTTGGTCGATCTGTCTTTTGGCCAAGTCCAAATGTAGATTCAGCTCTTGTATCTTTTCAACGTTATGATGCGCCTTTGGATACAGATGGTTGCCGTGATCTTACCTTCCAACTTATTGATGAAGCTTTCAGTCAGCGACGTAAGACATTACGCGCTTCATTGAAAAAAAGTATTTCAGCAGATCAAATTGAATCAGCAGGATATGATTCATCTTTGCGTGGAGAAAAACTTACTGTTAATGATTTCATGAACTTAGCACATGAAATCATTAACAGTAAGTAAGTAAGTAAGTAAGTAAATATTTATCGCTGTTCTGGAACGACCTCAGCCATTTCTTCTCGCTGCTTCTTCGAGATTTCATGATATGGATCTTTTAGCTCTCGCATTACATACATTTGTAATGGGATAGTTAAAAGCATGGTGCATGTATCACCAATTGGCTGTGCTAACTCGACTCCAAAGAATCCTAAGAAATGAGGGAAAATTAGGAGTACTGGGACTAAGAAAATTCCCTGACGAGCTAAACCAACAATAGATGCTATCACGGTATGACCAAGTGTCTGCTGCATCATATTCGAACAAATAATGTAGGAATACAGTGGGAATGATAGAGATTGCCATCTGAGTACTTCAGCTCCATATTTTATGACAGCAGGATCGTTACGGAACAATTGGATTAACTGTGGTGCCCAAATAGATTGAGCAATAGCGACAACTACCAATAAGATGACAGAAGCTCTCATGATTAAGTAATAACCGCGCTTCACGCGAGCATAATGATGTGCACCATAGTTGAATCCACACACTGGCTGATAGCCTCGACCAAAACCAATTTCTGCAGATGCTGTCAACATCACAATACGATTGGATATGGTGATTGCTGCAATAGCTGCATCACCATATGGGTTTGCTGCTAGATTGAAAATATCTGTAGCGAAGGATCCCATAATATTACGAATAAAGTTTGGTAATCCGCCAGCAATAATCTCATGGTAAACAAAACCAGTAGGGCTAAACTGTTTCCATTTTAACTTGACACCAGATCTTTTGATAAAGAGAATAAACAGCAAAATAAAGGATAATGTCTCGCAAATACCAGTTGCTAAGCCAGCGCCAAACATACCCATATGAAGTGTAAAGATAAAGATTGGTTCCAAGATAATGTTAAGGATGGCTCCAATACCAATACCAATCATTGACTCTGCTGCTAAACCTTGGAATCGAAGAAGTGGATCGAAAACATAACTCATGCAATAAAATGGTCCAGCGTAAAGTAATGGAACCATATATACAACAGCAAGCGGTTCAATTGTTTTTGTAGATCCAAAGATCCATGCTAATTGGACTCTAAAAATCAAAGCAAGTATGCTGAGAATGATAGAAATAACAAATGTAGTAAAAAAAGCTGTTGATACGAGTTTTTCAGAAAGATCCATATCTTTTTTGCCGAGAAGAACAGCAATTCTATTACCAGCTCCAGCTCCCATTAAAAGACCGATAGCCTGAATTGCCACCATTAAAGGCATAACAACACCAGAAGCAGCTGAAGCAGCTGTACTTAACCTACCAACATAGAACGTATCAGTAAGGTTATAGCCAACGCCAATAATGTTGGCGATAACTGCTGGGGTTGCCATTTGCGTAATGAGAGGTCCTAAAGGTGCTTCAGTCATTCTAATGAAATGAGCTTCAGCAGCAGATAATTCGGTATCAGATTGTTCGGATTTGACATCCACGTACTTTTTTTTAGACATCTACTGCTCCCCTTCTAATCACTCTGTACTTATTTTTCCTCCTAAAGAATGCCTCTTTCTGAGGCATATAAAAAAGTTATTATATTAGAGTCTGGTTAAGGAAAACTGAATTATATCTATTTCTTATTGAACAACTCCACATTTACACTTATCGTTTTTGTTTTAGGCTTTTTCCAGCTAATCCTTTCATTAATCGCTTCAAAATATACTGTTGGTATGGCAAGGCTAATAGGAATGCGCATGTATCAGCTAATGGTTGAGCGATCATGACACCAGTAAAACCAATAAAATGAGGCAAAATCAAAAGAATAGGGATAAGGAAAATTCCACGTCGTCCTGATCCTACAAAACTAGATATAAATGTGTATCCCAAGGTTTGTGACAGCATATTAAAGTTCACAATTATTGCTGTTAATGGTAGGCTTAATGATTGACAGCGTAGTGTTTGAACACCATAATAAACGACAGCAGAATTATCTTGGAAGATTTTAATAATTGGTGTCGCCCAAATAGATTGGATGATTGCAATACTAACTAAAAAAATTAATGAAGCTCGGACAACAAGCCAATATCCTTTTTTAACTCGCTCATAGTTCTTTGCTCCATAATTAAAACCACAAATTGGTTGGTATCCTTGTCCAAATCCTGCGCGAATTGAGTTAGAAAGAGTAACGATACGATTCACAATTGTCATTGCGGCAATAGCAGCATCACCGAAAGGATTTGCTGCAAGATCTAAGACAGCCATGCCAAGAGCACGCATCCAGTTACGCAAAAGGCTTGGAATACCTCCAGAAATAATTTGATGGAGAATATCACTATCAAAGACACGGTATTGAGATAAACGAATGGCAACAGTACTGCGAGTGCTATACAGGATGATCAAAATAGTGAATGAGAATAGTTGACATAGAGCAGTTGATAATCCTGCACCGAACATTCCTAGATGGAAAGTAAAAATAAATAATGGTTCTAACCCAATGTTGATAATTGCTCCGGCAATTAATCCGATCATTGATTCAGTTGCTAATCCTTGGAAACGTAATAATGCGTTTAATACGTAGGTTGTGCAATTCAATGGTGCGACACATAGCAAAGGAATCATATAGATGATTGCGAATGGTGCAATGGTTGGTGTTGATCCTAAAGCAACCACGACAGGATTTTTAAAAAGGATTAAAAGGGTTGCAACAATCAGTGCACTGAAGAGGGTGCTAAAAAATCCTATGGAGGAGAGTCTTTCAGCGAGTGCGCGATCTTTTTTTCCTAGTGCGACGGACATGCGGTTTGCTGATCCCATGCCGAACATGAGGCCGATTGATTTAATGATGACTGTTAGTGGCATGATGATGCCTGCTGCAGCGACAGCTGAGGCTCCGATACGACCAACATAGATAGTGTCTGTGAGGTTGTAGGTGACGGTGATGATGTTAGCAACGGTTGCTGGTATAGCTAATTTTGTGATGGTGCGTCCTAATGGCGCTTCTGTCATTTCAATAAATTTATTCTGCGCAGTAGTTTTCACTATTATTTTTCGCTTTCTACTGTTGATGTCAGGTTGTTTTGATGATTTTTTTCTTCTATTCGGAGGCTACGCAGGACATATGTTTGTAATGGGACTGTCATCAAGAAGGTGCAAATGTCAGATACTGGTTGAGAAATCATTACTCCCATGAATCCGAAGAAGTGTGGGAAGATGATCAGTGCTGGGATAAGGAAAAGTCCTTGGCGTCCGAATCCAGTGATGGTAGAAATAACTTGATGTCCTAAGGTTTGTTCCATTTGATTTGAAACAACGATAAATGCTTGGACTGTGAAAGTAATGCTGTCAATACGAAGTGCTTCTGATCCTAGTCGAACAACGCTTGGGTCGGATTGAAATAATCGTACGAGGTGTGGTGCAAAGATAATTTGCAATATAGAGATGATGGTAAGGAATATTGCTGTTGTTCGTACGACCATCCAGTATCCTCGTCGCACACGGTAATGTAGTTGTGCGCCATAGTTAAATCCGCATACTGTCTGGTAGCCTTGACTGACGCCGATTTGTGCGGTGTTACTAAGGGTGAGAATTCGCGTAACAATTGTCATTGCTGCGATTGCAACATCACCATATGGGTTTGCTGCTACATTCAGCATGTCAGATGATACGGCAAGCATCATGTTACGGCTGAAGCTTGGGAAACCTGTGGCAAGCATTTCGCGCCATAGTTCTCCACGGAAAGTAAAACAGGATGATTTGAATGGCACAATTGCTTTTTTAATATATAGGATAAGCAAAATTAAGAAAGAAATGGTCTGACAAATCGCAGTTGCTATGCCAGCACCTAGCATTCCGAGATGGAAGGTAAAAATAAATATTGGTTCTAATCCAATATTAAGAATAGCGCCAATCACGATACCAATTGCAGAATCATTAGCTAAACCTTGGAAACGTAATGTTGGGTTTAGCACAAACGAAGCTGCATAAAATGGTGCTGAACATAGCAAGGGAAACATGTATTGTGCTGCGAGTGGTTCAATGGTTCGCGTTGACCCGAGAATCCACGCTAGTGGGGTTCGGAAACATAAACCAATAACCATAATTAGGAGGCCAAAAACTAGCGTGGAGTAAAAAGCTGTCATTACCAGTTCTTGACCACGTTTAATATTTTTGCGTCCTAATTCCACAGAAAGAAGATTTGCTGCTCCCATACCAAGAAGAAGTCCACATGATTGGATCATGACCATTAATGGCATCACAACACCTGATGCCGCAGAATCCGCAGTTCCTAATAAACCGACGTAAAAGGTATCAGTAAGATTGTAAATAATAGCAACAATATTTCCGATTACGGCTGGTACTGCCATTTTTGTAATGGCTTTTCCTAATGGTCCTTGTGTCATTTCCTGGTATTTATTTTCAGCTGTCGTCACTCGAAATCGCACCCTTGTTATTATTATCAATACTTATTCGTGTCATTAATTTCAGATTCCGCCTTATTGTAGTCGTAACCATAGATTGACATAGAATGTGAAATTAGGCGCTTTTTTCATGTTGATACAGTTAATTACCTTATTTTTGGCAATGAGAGTGAGTACTATCTAAAAGGACGTTTCAACGTCATTAGATCAATAAAGATGAAGGAAGGCAATCACATGAGCACACCGGGACCGGATAAATCCGAACGCCAGGCGCGCAAGGAGTATGTACATGACCGTACAACACTTGTCATGAAATCATGCTTTATTGGGTTAGCTGTAGCCCTCATTCTCGGATTACTTGGTGCTTTTGGCATCTGGGGAAAAATCCTCGACCTGCATCATAGTACAGAAAAGAATAATTATGGTGTGACAGCTCCATGTGCTCCAGAAGGTGCGGTTGCTATCGATCCAAGTAAGATCTCAGTCGTGATCCTTAATGGTACGAACAAAACTGGTTTGGCTGATGCAGTTAGTCAGGCGTTATATTATCGCGGTTTCAATATCGATAATATTGGTAATGCTGCACATACTTATGCTCATACCACTATTCTTGCAGGTACCAATGGTCTTGCTGAAGCCTACTCACTGCATAAGCAATTCCCTTATGCTGTTCTTCAATTAGATAACAGTACAAATAAGGTTGTTTATGTTGTTATTGGTAATGATTTCTATGATCTGAAGCCAATTAATAGCGTTACTGTTAAAGACGGCGATAAGCTGACATCCATTTCTGGATGTGTTGCCAGTGCAAATATTAAGAATCCTCAGTCTGTTGCAAGCCTTGGCACTGTAGAAAATAATGCAGCATAGATCACATCAACGCACTGAAATTATCGGCATTATTGCTCTTTTACTCGCTGACATTATTTGGGGTAATGCATTTGTTGCACAAGTGAGTGGAATGTCTTCCCTCTCACCATTAGCCTTTAATGCTGTTCGATTTCTCATTGGTGCATTGTCATTAGTTTTTCTACTCTTTTTACCATCAAGTAGACGCAGTAGACCACAATCTAAAGATGCATGGAGGAAGATTTTTCATGCGTCATTTATTGCTGGAGCTTTACTCTTCAGCGCTATGACGTGTGAACAAATCGGTATTAAT
This sequence comes from Aeriscardovia sp., assembly GCA_017538895.1. Classification (GTDB taxonomy): domain Bacteria; phylum Actinomycetota; class Actinomycetes; order Actinomycetales; family Bifidobacteriaceae; genus RGIG7107. The sequence continues at coordinate 88,356 of JAFYHY010000029.1, forward strand.
TGTTTGCGAAATGCTGGAGAATCCGCTTTCTTAAATTCATTGAGTATTCTTTTTCTCCCTTTAATTGCATTATTTTATGGGGAAAAAATAGGATCAAAATTTTTATGGGCAGTTCTTCTCAACGCTGTAGGTGTTTATCTCCTTGCTTTTGATGGTGGAACCGGAGTTCGTCCAACATGGAAAGATCTGCTGTTTATTGGCTCCTCACTGTTTTACGGTATCCAAACTTTTTATATTGAACGTGCTGTACAAGAAGTTAATGTTATTCATCTTGCTTTTGGTGAAGTAACTGTTGCAGCAATACTTAGTTGGATTAGTGTCTTTCTTTTCCACCTGCAGCCAAGTATGCACGCTGTTTCTCTTGCACTTATTCCTCTTCTGTATACCGGTGTTCTTTCATCATGTGGAGCATATAGTTTACAGTTAATTGGTCAAAAATCAGTTCCTGCGGAACCAGCATCGGTTATCATGTCACTAAATACCCTCTTTTCCGTTATTGGCGGCGATCTGATTCTTCATGAAACAATGAACTGGTATGGTTATTGCGGATGTATACTGATGCTTGTTGGAACGATTATTGCCGATACAATGGAGTCGGATGAATCAACTCCTCTGACACCATCATCACAAGGATCAAAAGCTCTTGTGTAACAGATTATTTTACAGTACCTGTGAATTGGATCGTACGATTTCCATTCCATTCATTCAGTGCCATTGTTGCTAAAAGGTGATGATTAGCTGCTGCATTCTGTGCTGTTGCTACTGAGGTGTTCCATAATACTGCTTCAACGTGATCACTCAGACGACATTTTGCATGACGTCCATGGGACATTTCGACCCATGAAGCAGAATCAGGTATATCTAAACGAGCGACCGGTTTAGGCCAATTTTCACCCCACGGAGCAAAACGATCACAATCATGAAGGAATGCTTGAAAATCAGTGACATCAGTTACTAAAGCATCAGACGTCTGTGTTGTGCCAACACTATAGTCGAATTCCAGTTCAGGCAGTGCTGTTGGCTTCATTTGTTGAGCAATAGAGTGAATATGATCGCATAATATTTGAAGATCGTTGTGAGAACATTCAACATGATAGCCGAATGCTTGCGCGTGACCTGCAGCTTCACCGAGATGCTCTTCACGAAGCCACGTAAGAAAATCAAACCACTGTGGCGAACGTCCTGATCCTGTATAATACCCCGGTTTTATTTCACGTAATACTAAAACAGGAAGCTTTGTATCACTCATGATTGTATTGGCAAGCAGACCTAGAATTCCAGACGGAGCATCAACTATTAGGATATATGGTGCGAATGGTTGCTGATGATTTTTTAATGATGCTTCTAATAAAGCTGTTTTCTGTGAAACTAATGTTTTTCGATCACTACTTGTTTGAGTCAATTCATTGGCGTAAGAATATTTATCACTGATATATGGTGATGTAAAAATCAGTTGAACAATTCCTAAAGGTTTTTCTAACCGTTTCAAACTATTAATGGCAGGCGCAATGGTCCATCCATAAGTTTGTTCATCTAACGGTAAACGTAGTAACCCATTTTTTAAAAATGCCTGGTAAAGAATACATAATCCTGATAATGCGGCGCCAACAGGTGTGTTATCAAATAATGATTCTGGGCTTGCTGACATAATTTTTTGTGAATCAGCAATTGATTGTTGGACCAATAAGCGATTTTCTTTCCATAATGGCATCATGTCTGAAATGGTTGCGATACCAGCAAAAACGCGTAATTTTTCGATCGCTTCTACTTGAGATGGAATATAGAGGCAAGCGTAACGTTGGAGTATTTGCCAAAAAACATGGGCACCGCAAATTCCGTCCCAACCGTAGGATTCTTTATCAGCGCTTGGATCCACCACACAGTCTGCTTCGATCGGTGAAGCATCAGGTTCATGATGGTCAGTAACAAGAACAGTTTTTCCTTGTTGTTGTGCATAAGCTAATGCCTCATGACATGTAATACCAACATCGCATGTAATAAAAGCACTCACCTGAGGCCATTGTTGTTCTGCACATTGGATATCATCGATCGTAATGCCATACCCATTTTCAGGGTGTGGAGCATAGAGTGCAGTTGGGATGCCTAGTTGATTGAGACCAGCCCATCCGATAACGCCTGCCATCACACCATCGGTATCAAAATCAGGTAAAACAACAAGAAACTTTTTCTGATCATGGAGATTTTTTAATTGTTGACACATCTCATCAAGTGAACCTAAATCTTGATGGTGTGGATCTGTATGAGTAGCTAGCCACGTGTTATCCCATCCACGTCGTTGGAGCACAAGAGGCATTAAATGAGATTCACACGTGTTGTCACTCAACATTTTTTCTCCTTGCTGTTTTTACTGTTCTGCTGCCCAGCGTAAGAGTTCAGATACAGCTGTATCATGTCCAACTTCACCATTTTCAAGACGGAAATCTAACATATGTTTATATGCAGCACCGACTTGAGGACCAGGCGTTAAATGAAGCAAACTCATAATCTCTTGACCATTGACCTCTGGCCGTACACGAGATAAATCTTCTTTTGCTTGCAACTCTTCAACACGTGCTTCCATTTCATCCATTGCATTTTCAAAGATTAATGCTTTACGACGGTTCCGTGTAGTAACATCTGCACGTGTAAGACGGTTCAATCGCGGATATAAATGACCGGCATCCACTACATAACGGCGTACTGCTGAATCGCTCCATGGCTCATCAACATATCCATGAAAACGTAAATGCATATTTACTAAAGCACTGACATCATCAACAATATGTTTATCAAATCGTAATAATTTCAAGCGCCGCTGTGTCATTTTTGCACCAACAGCATCATGATGATGGAAACTCACCTTCCCATTTGATTCAAAACGACGTGTTTTTGGTTTGCCAACGTCATGATAGAGCGCTGCAAGACGCAGAATAAGATCTGGACGTGGAACAGGACCATTAATATCTGTTTCAAGCGCAATAGCATTATCAAGAACGGTGAGGGTATGCTCATACACGTCCTTATGATGGTGATGCTCGTCAAGTTCCATCTTTAAAGCTGGAATTTCTGGGATTATATAGTCAGCTAATCCAGAATCAACCATGGTATCAATGCCAAGACGTGCATTTCGGGCAAGAAGTAGCTTTGCTAATTCATCTCGAACTCGTTCAGCAGAAACAATAGTGATACGTTCTGTCATATTCATTAATGCTTCAGCTGTATTAGCTTCAATACCGAAACCAAGCTGCGCCACAAAACGAACAGCTCGCATCATACGTAATGGATCATCATCAAATGATTGGTACGGGTTGACTGGAGTCCTTAATAACTTTTTGTTTAAATCATTAGCACCATGAAATGGGTCAATAAACATTACGTGCGGAAGACGAATGGCCATGCAGTTGACAGTAAAATCCCGTCGTGACAGGTCTCCTTCAAGAGTATGACCGTATGCAACTTCTGGTTTACGTGAATTTGGTTCATATGTATCTGATCGATATGTTGTTACTTCAACAGACACATCGCCACGATTAGTTTTAAGGAGGGCTCCTAACGTCCCAAATTTACGTCCCATATCCCAGAAACCATCATGTCCCCATTGACGAAGAATCGGTTCAAACTGGGAAGGAGTTGCGTTTGTGGTGAAATCATAATCATGTACTGGTCTGCCTAAAAGAAGATCTCGGACTGCGCCACCAACCAAAGCAAGCTCATACCCGTGTTCTTCAAACATTCTGCCAAGCTCAATTGCTTCTGGTCTGACCTGAAACCACAACGCAGTGCCTCCTTTGCTTTCATATATAAGAAGATATCCTTTATAGTTTACCTTTGTTCTAGTACCTATATTGTGGTATTTACTCCATTGGCACAAAGAATAGAATAAAGTGGAATGTATGACTACTCCGAAGGACGTTGCTCGTATGTTAAGCGGCTTTTCTATGCCACCACAGCGCGCTTCAGAGTATATTTCTGATCAAGCTGATCATCTTCATTATTTTTCTCTTAGTCAATCTGAATCAGATAATGCTTTTTTCACAAGTGAATCAGACGGATTTAACCATCCTATAGAATCCTCTCTGTCTCATTCATTACAAGCAGTGGAGTCATTTATTCCTTCTCCCGCAATGATGCCTAAAAAACGACTCGATAATGATTCTCCAGCTACTTTTGCATCTCTTGACGCACATGAACTGCCAGTTGTGAGGGAATATTCTGCAGGTGGGCTCATCTTTAATGACAAAGATGAGGTCGCCATCATTGCGCGTCATTCTCGCTCTGGCCATTTAGAATGGTGTCTTCCAAAAGGTCATATCGAAAAAGGGGAAACACCTGAGGAAACAGCCATTCGTGAAGTCCATGAAGAAACAGGAATTCTTGGATCTATTTTTGGCTCAATTGCTACGATTGATTATTGGTTTACTGGTGAAACTCAACGTGTTCATAAGTTAGTTCATCACTATGTTTTACATCAGATTTCAGGGAGTCTTACAGTGGAAGGTGATCCAGACCATGAGGCAGAAGATGCAGCATGGGTCAATTTTACTGATCTTACTTCTGTTCTAAGTTATCCGAATGAGCGCAGAATTGTCTGGCTCTATGCAAGAAAGTACCACCGCCATTGAGCTTCTTTGGATTACCAAGTTTACGTAGCAGAATTATGAGCTCTTCTCATAAAGTTTTCATCGCTGCTGTTCTTTCATTTTTTCTCTTGCTTAATTGTTTCTGCGTACCTTCTGCCTTTGCCAGCACAGTATCGTCATCACAACAAGACTCAGTCAACTTATCTTTAACTGAACAAACAGCTGTCATTGACAATCAAACAGGATATCGTTCATCCATAAAAATTACTAATAATACGTCATCATCACTTCAACAAGGAACACTTACCGTTCGTATTTCGCCACAGAATATTCAGTCTGCGGCACTTCTCCAACAATGGGAAGAAGAATCTGCTAATCTTCCGACACCATTCTTGCTATATACAGGTACTGTTCCACGCATTAAGGCTCATCAATCAGTAACTATTGACATCAATGATTCATCCTCAAACCTAACCTTACAAGCGTTAAAAAGTTGGGGTGCTAAACCAGTTAAGTTTCTTTATAATGCTGAAACGGAATATGATAAATCCGTCGTTTCCCAACTCAATACAGTGGTAACAAGAAATACTGAAGGTCTATCTCCTATCAGTTCTTCACTCACAATTACCCCTGTTTTACATCTCACTTCCCAAACACTCGAACCAAACCCGCAGTTGCTAGCTAACACAATTAGCACATTAAATAGCACATCTGGAGTTCAAGTTCTTCGTGAAACAGCACAAGGAAATAAGAATTTATCAGCAGATGAAAATTTGCTGTCATCTCACTCAATGTTGCAAGTTATTGCTGATCCGGTTCTGACGACCACAACTAACTTTTTCAGAAAAAATTCTGATCAAATAGCTGGGTTAACCCAACCATATGGGTTTGATATTACCGGTGTTACTGCACTACCACAAAATGATCAAGATATTCTATCTATATTAGGGTTATCTGCTCAATCATGGGATATTAATGCTATCCATCAATTACTACAAAAGTCAGATACTAAAAATTTAATGGATCTTCCTGATATTGCGTGGGAAGGTAGTTCTTCTTGGACTGCTGCCAGTCTGGACGCAGCACGAGCTGCTGGTTTTAAAGACATCCTCTCTATGACTGCAGAATCTAATAACCATGAAGTTCAAACAGATGCGTTTACTCAATCAACGCCTTATGGTGATGTCACTGTTCTTGCAGCACAAAAAACGCTCAGTACTCTTGCTGATGATAATCCAACAACTCAATGGTCTCTTTCTGAATCTACAGAAGCAGGACGTATTTCACGGTTTATTGCACAAACCGCAGTTGACGATATGGAAAATCCTTCTCTCTCACGTGATCTCTTAGTTGTTTTTGGAGGAGGACAACAAAATGCGGCAGAAACAGCTGCATTACTAAACAATTTACAGACATGTGAATGGATTAAATTCAGTACCTTAAAGGCATTATTAGCAACAGTTAATTCTTCTGATACTGATAATGGCAATAACTTTACTTTAACGACTGCTGCAGCAACTACGAAAGAACAAGCAGCTTTAAACCAGCAAATTCAATCATCACAGCAAACAGCTCAATCGATTGATCGCGTGTGTGACCGTATTTCTGATCATCAATCAAATAAGCAAGTTATCTCCGCTTGGACTCACCAAGTAAATACCATGCATCATAGTCTCCTTATGCTAGCATTTGGTACAGCACGCTCGTCGGCAGATAAAAATTTTGGGAATGATCTGTTAGATAGCGTTTCTATTGCTTCACCACAATCAATTCAAGTTTTCAGTGAAACAGCACAAATGCCTGTCACGATTACTAATAAATTACCATTCCCTGTTAAAGTTACAGTACATGCGTATACGAATTCAAATGCTACAACGATTTCTCCTTCAACAACTGTATTTGTTAAATGTAATGGAGAAGCTCAGGCGACCTTCCATATTAAAGTAGTTGGTGCATCAATGGCGACTGCAAAATTTATTCTTGAAGATCATCAGCATCAACCATTCGGCGCAATAACAAAAACACAGATTACAAGTCAATTAACACTCAATAATATGAACGGCACTGTGCTTGTCATCTTTGCTGTTATTTTGGGATTAATTGGACTATGGCGTCAATTCCATTTGCGAAAGGATCCAGACCAGTGAGCACGCAAGCCGCGGAGAAAACTAAAAAAACTGTCGGGCATAATTCTTTGATTATGGCTTCAGGCACTTTAGCCTCCCGTTTAACTGGTCAGGTTCGTACTATCCTTCTTGCTGCCGCAATTGGTGTGACTGGTGTTGCTGCGAATGCGTATCAAGTAGGATCACAGATCCCACACGTCGTCTTCAATCTCCTTGAAGGCGGCCTGATTAATGCCATTCTTGTGCCGCAAATTGTTCAAGCATTTAAACATAAAAATTTTTCTGAACGCATTAATAAATTATTAACTCTTGCAATTAGCATCTGTTTAGGTTTTATGATCCTTCTCATGCTATGTACGCCGTTTCTGGTTAATTTGTATATCAACTCAGATTGGACAGAAGCACAAAAAGCACTAGCTGATGGTTTTACTCTCTGCTGTATGCCTCAGATCCTTTTCTATGGTATTTATACAGTTGTTGGCCAAATTCTTGCTGCAAAAGAAGACTTCACTGCCTATGCATGGAGTTCAGTTGCAGCTAATATCGTTGCTTGTGCCGGTTATGGCTTATTCATTCTCATGTTTGGAAAAGCTCAAACCCAACCATTAAACTTTTGGACTCCAGAAAAAGTTGCTTTAACCGCTGGTGCATGGACAGTTGGTATTGGTGTTCAAGCAGTTATTCTCTTTGTCCCTCTTATTAAACAGGGTATTCATCCAAAAATTACATGGGGAATTCATGGCATTGGTTTACGTTCTATGGGACGCGTAGCCACATGGACATTGGCATCGGTCGTTATTGATCAGATTGCTGGAATCATTAATACACGTATTGAAACTGGCGCTCCAGTTATTGCTGGTAACCGATTAATGACAGCAGGCGCACAAGCCTACGCACAAGCCTTTCAGATTTGGATTCTTCCATATTCGCTCGTAACTGTTTCCATCTCTACCGCAGTTTTCCCTGTCATTTCTAAAGCAGTTGAGGAAAGCCGTATTAATGATGCACGCCATAGTCTTACTGACTCATTGCGATCAAGTGGCGCTATCATGTTCTTCTTTACTGCTTGCTTCTTAACCATGCCAGTTCCTATCATTCGTGCTCTCCTACCATCAGTAGGTGTTTATGACGCGAACCTTCTTGCTGGCCCTCTCATGGCATTAGCCTTTAATCTTGTGCCTGTTTCAGTCACACTTCTGTTAAATCGTGTTTTCTACGCGTATGAAGATGGACGTTCACCGTTCATGTTGACCACCATTCAAAATATTGCTCAAGTAGCTATTCTTCTCATCGGAACAAAGATTTTTGCTGCAAGTTTATGGGATACCTGGGTTGGTGCCTCTATTACACTCAGTAATTTCATTTTGATGCCAATATCATGTTTTGTTATTCGACGTCGTATGAATGGTCATATCGGTTTACGAAGTGTTCTTACTGTCTTTTCCAAATCGATTGTTTCAGCAATCACTGTCACTCTTTTCGGTATTTTAGTTTCCGGTTTTATTGAACGTCTTCTTCATGCGGATACCTCTTTATCGAATGGTCATATGAGTTGGATTCAAGCAATCCTTACTTGCGCAATCACAGGTATTCTGATGCTTGCCTTATATTGGGGTATTCTTCATGTCCTTCATGTTAAGGAACTGGATGCATTTGCAACTGTTATCCTACGTAAATTCGGTCATAAGAGTACCGGAGCTCATTCGTCACGTAACACTGAAAATGATAATAGTAATGCTGTTCGCATTCCACGTTCCGCACGTGGCATAGCATCCTATAGACTTGCTGAAAATACTTTCAATACTGCTGATGATGCAACCATCATTTACGGTGTAGCTCCATTTGCTTTTGCACCACAGCAGAATGCTCTATTTGATTCTCGTGCTGGCAGTATGGCAAGTACAAACATTAATACCCCATATGTGCCACGACGTGTCGTCTCATCTCAGAAAACATCACGGACAATAACTCAACCGCATTTACCTGCATCAATCTCCACAATGTCGCCTATTTCTTCACAACCTCGAGACTTAAAAGTTCCAGAAATGCCCGGTGTAGTGCGTAAAATGTCATTGTCTAGACAAAATAATGGGAGAACAATGATACCTGCAATTGGCGATACTATTGATAAGCGTTACACTCTTATCGCTCAATACCGTTCCGAGCGAGGGTTGAGTGCATGGTTAGCGAATGATCATACCTTAATGTGTGACTGCCAACTTTATATCATCACAGATTCAAAGCGTATTTCTCAGGTCAATGCCATCGCTTCCTCGTTGGTGCTATCACATAACCCACATTGCACACATGTTTTGCATCTTCAAAAAGAAGGTGGAGTATCTGTTATCGTTACAGAAACAGATCCTGGTATTTCGTTACAACAATTTATTGAGCAGCATAATGTGAAGCCAATTAGCATTGATGTAATGCGCACTATTTGTTTCAAGATCATCGAAACAATGCAATCATTACGCGCTCAATCATTGAGTTATCGTTCCTTAAATTCTTGTGTTGTACGTTTAACACAGAATGATGTTATCCTTGCGGACACGTCTATTTCTCCACTATTAACAACACCATTGCAAAAAGAAGATGACACCGCAAATGATGAAACTCTTACTATTCGTCAGATTGCAAGCATCTTATATGAGATGATCACTCATCAGGTCTTTGATCCAACACAACGTGCTCATGCAGCGCAACTCTTAATGAAGCAGCAGCATGATCTTCCAGTTGAGTTTATTAATATCTGCCGTCGCGCGTTAAATATTCCTGTTCAGACAGAATTCGAGTCAGATAAGCCAATCCCTATTTTGACGCTCTTAGAGCTTGAAATTCTTCTAGGTGAACAGACCAAACTCGAAGATCTCTCTCGTAATGATTATGACATTCCTGCAACACCAGGCGATGCTTCAATTTGCAATCCAAAATGTGCTGTAGCCTCCTCCAAAGATATCAATGAGATTCCAGATTCTCTGGTCTCTAATGAGTTAATCAAACCTACTACAGATGACAACAACAGTGATAAACATGAGAAAGCACGCCGCCAAGTATCGCAGTGGGGTGCAAGTCAGCTTCTTGGCAATAATCATGATGCTATTGAAGAAATGAATCCAGGAGATTCAAATCTCTTCTCAGCATTTGATACCACTCATACGACCACAACACGTCATTCTGGCAGAGTTGCCTCAAGTGGACGTTCTGCTAGCTCTACATTGCATCATCAACCCGGAAAGACTCAAGCTGCACGAACAAGCACTAATCCAGCAACAACAGCTAAAGCAACCCCACAACAAGGTGATCAGCAAAAGGACAGTCAGAGGTCTACTCCACGTAATGCTCGTAGTATGCAATATGCAGCAACCATGGCAGCACAAAATCAGAAAGCTCGTGTTGCTGCTAATCGTTCTCCACAGCATCGTGATCCTCGCATGAATCCTTACGCAGTACGTGCAGCACAAACACGCCGTCCAGCTGCAGCAGCCGAAACTAAGAAAAAGGGTATCGGGCGTACAAGCATTATCATCATCATTGTTCTTTTAGTGGCTCTATTATTCGGATGGGCTATCAAAGCATCCCATATCCTAGCTTTCCACTTCAACAATGATAGTTCACATGTTGCCTGGACATTAAATGTCAATGAAGCACCAATCCCAGGTGGTACTGCAGAAGAAAAAGCAGATGCTAATATTACAGGTGCTAATGTGAATTCTTCTTCCAGCAACTCAACGTCTAATATACAGACTAATACTGCAAATAATTCAAATAACACCAATAAGACAGCGTCATCAACGTCTACAACAACAGCTTCTACAACTTCAGCTGATCTGTTATTAAAGAATGCTAAGACAGTTCCATCACCAGAAACAGTTGCTTCGACATCAAATGTGTTTGCCATTAATAAATTACATATCGTTGAAGTCCCTGGCAAAACTGGTTTTGGATTGTATATTCAATTAACTAACCCACAGTTAGTCAAGCAAATCCAAATCACTACGGTTGCTGGTGGCGGCGAAGCATCAGTGTATGCAAACTCTACGCCAGATAATCCTCAGAATGGTGACTCATTAGCTGATTTTAGTTTTGCTCCTAATGGCCAAACAACAACAGTAGTGCTCTCTCAAGCAACGCAAACACAGAATCTTATGATTTGGGTTTCTCAAAAACCTACAAGTGGATTTGAGTACCAGAGCGTTCTTGTATATTAAAGTATATTAAAAATATAATTCATTGTCTTATGCGTGATAATTTGTTTTCACGTGTATGACAAGAGAATACAGGTAATAAATTGGGGGGAAACCTTAGTATCTAAGGTTTCCCCCCAATTTATTACCTACGTAAGGAAGAGAAGTAGAGGTTTTGCTTTACTCCTCTTGAGCTTGTCATACGTTCTTATCAAGCTTATATTTCAGTTGTTTGATCTGAGATGGATCAAGACCAGCTACATATTTCTTGCTGAAAGATGTAATCAGCAATGGGATGATAATAGCGATAATGAAGCAGATAACAAGCAATGTTAAGAAGGTTACATCTTCGCTACTTGTCAAAGCGCTGGATGGCGTGAAGCTCATTACGAATGCGAAGATAGAGGTTGCTAAACCACAAATGCCAACGATAGTCTTGCCGACGATGCCGCCAGGAACATTGTAAGTGCGATGTAATGCTTTCTCGGTAAAGATTAAACGGAAGTAAGCAATATACATCAAGAAGTAGCAGACTAAGTAAATTAATGTGGTTAATGTTGTTGCTACAAGGAATGAAACATTACCAGATCCACCACCAAGGGTAAGAACTGCATCCCAAATGATAACGACAACTGTTTGAGCGAGAATCATGTGTGTTGGGACACCATGCTTGTTTTCATGAGTAACCCACTGTGGCATTAATCCGTAGCCTGCTGCAGCTTGTAAACCGGCAGAAGGTCCAACAATCCAAGAACCAATTTCTGCGACGACACCGAAGACAAAGAGCAAGCAGACGATATCAAGCAACCATGTCAGACTTGGGCTGAAGTGATACATCAAAGTTTGAAGAGTTTGGAAGATACCGCTGTTCAAGGAAAGTTGTTTTTGTGGGATAACAGAAGCGACAGCGATACCACCTAAAGCATCCAAAACAATTGCGAGGACAACAAGAATCAACATTGCTAAAGGATAGTTGCGTTCTGGGTTTTCCAATTCGTTAACATGTGATCCTGAGGCTTCGACACCAGCGAAAGCAAGAATGAAGGTTGCAAAAATAGTCAGATTACCTGTTTGACGGAAATCTGGGAAGAATTCTGCTGCACCGAATTTAATTTGAACAGGATTGCCTTGAGCGAGATAAGCAATAGCAAAGATAAAGAAGATAATAGAAGTAAGAAGAATTCCAATTAAAAGGCCCCATTTAGCAATAGTTGCAGTGCGCTTTGTACCATTCAACTGTAAGCAGGTTACAGCGATGAACAGAATGAGTACGGCAAAGAATTTAATCCATGGAACATTGTTCAGTGCTGTCCAACCAGTGATATCAGAGAGTAAACCAATAACGAAGTAGCTCATTGTAACCATACCAACAGTGATCTGGAACCATTGAAAGAAGACTGCCATAAAACCGAGCTTATCGCTATGTAATGCGTTACCGACCCAACCAAAGACGCCGCCTTCTGACCATCCATCTACGGATGCCATTTCAGCAGAAATCAGTGCGGTTGGCAAAAACCAGAAAATGCCACCAAGTAAGATAAAGAATACGCAAGCGAACTTTGATGTTGCAAAGCTTGGATATTCATAGGCAGCCATAACCATTGATGTTGTCATTGCAAAGAATGCAAAGAAAGACAACTTTTTATTTTGTTGGACAACATTGGCCATAATAAAAATCTTTCCTTTATTATCCTATATAACCACTATATAGTCACTACCAATTATTAATAACGATGAATTATCTACATTGATAATCTCTATAACCTCAGATCATTACCTGATGCCATATGCTAGATATGTAGCATCAGGTAATTTTATAGCAGTTTGATTTTACTTGATAAAATGCTTGTGATTAAGTTCCTCAATAGACTGCTTCAAATCAGCAATGAAATCATTAGCAATTGTCATACTCATTGAAGGACGAACAACAATACGTTGAATAATTTCATCATCACGATTCTTTGGCAATGGATATGCTGGAACCTGCCATCCATGCATCAATAACTGGTCTTCAAGATCGTAAAGCGACCACTGTACGTTTGCATCATCACGTAATTTCCAAGTCACGATTGGCAATTCAGCACCATTAGTAAGCATCTCGAAGAGTCCAGTGCCAGCAATAACTTCAGAAAGTTTCATAGAGACCTTACGAACATTATGCATGACAGCTTGATATCCTTCACGGCCAAAACGGACAAGGTTATAGTATTGACCAATAATCTGAGCACCAGAATGTGAAAAGTTAATTGCGATAGAATCAACACTCTTACCTAAATAGGACACTGCGAAACGCATTTCAGATGGAAGATGTTCTTCATCATTCTTGCGCCAGATGATCCAGCCAACGCCTGGATAAACCATGCCATATTTATGGCCAGAAACGTTGATAGAAACAACGTTCTTCAGACGGAAGTCCCATGGCTTAAATCCATCAACGAAAGGAGCGAAGAAACCACAATAAGCAGAGTCAACATGAATATGTACTGGAAGGTCTGTATGAACCTTGTTGTATTCAGTAAGTCGACGGTCAATTTCTTGAATATCATCGACGGAACCTGTATAGGTAATACCAAGGATACCGACAATACCGATAGTATTCTCATCTACCATACTCATGGCTTTATCAACGTCCATACTCATTTCAGTTCCAGTTAATGGAACTGTGCGCATTTCAACATTCCAATAAGTACAGAACTTTTCCCAGACAACTTGATAGCCAGAATCAATAATCAAATTCGGACGATGATGATGGAGATCATCAATATCTAATCCAGCAGCTTGCGCACGATGCTTCCAAGAAAAGAGTAATGCTAAACCGCCAAGCATGCAGCCTTCAGAAGATCCAACAGTAGATGTGCCGATAAAGTCCTTACGAAACTTTTCTTCTTCTGGAATATTCCACATATGGCCAATCATGGCACAGCAATTGTCTTCCATTGCTGCTGTCTTTGGATATTCTGACTTATCAATAGCATTAGTATTTAATGCCTCGGAAACCAAGCGATCAGCTTGTGGCTCCATTTGTGTAGTGCAGAATGTTGTAAGATTCTGATTTGGCTTTGCTTCGTTCAAACGGTACTGCCGTACTGCTTCTTCTGCAATGTTTGGATTAATAGCATGTTCTGGAAGATATTCGGTTGGTAAATCGTAACCTGCTTCCATACTGCCAAGGAAGTTATCTTCTAATGCAAAATCGTGAGCCATAAAACACCCCCTGAGCTATAAAAGCTCATTAGTTTCATCTCTGATCATCTGACCAAAATACGACTTTTGTATTAACCTGATTACAACAATATCGGTGTATATCAAACTAACGAATTTAGTTTACTACTTTTAAAATAAATTGAAAGTTTTCCTTTATTCTGATTGGTTACTTTACAATAAATATATGGAACAAAATAACACTGCTACTGTCCGTGACGTTATTGTCATTGGATCTGGTCCTGCTGGTTATACAGCTGCTCTTTATCTTGCTCGAGCTAATTTTAAACCGTTAGTTATTGCGGGAGCTCTTTCCGCAGGTGGCGAGTTAATGAGCACAACCTTAGTTGAAAACTTCCCTGGGTTCCCTGATGGTATTCAAGGACCAGATTTGATGGAAGCTATGCGCGCTCAAGCTAAAAAATTTGGTGCTGAAATTGAATATGATGATGTAACATCAATTGATTTATCTCATGATATTAAGATCATCACAACTGATTCTGGTACCACTTATTCATGCCGTGCAGTCATTATTGCAACAGGATCTACTTATCGTAAACTAGGTGCACCAGGTGAAAAAGAATACGCTGGTAAAGGTGTTTCCTATTGTGCTACGTGTGATGGCTTCTTCTTCCGTGATAAAAAAATCGTTGTTCTCGGTGGCGGGGATTCAGCAATGACCGATGCTGATTTTCTCTCTCGTTATGGTTCAAGTGTCACTGTTATCCATCGACGTGATACTTTTAGAGCTTCTCAGATTCTTGTAGATCGCGCACAAGAGAATAGTAAGATCGATCTCCTGATGAATACTATCGTTACTGAGATCTGCGGAGATGGAGAAAAGGTTACTGGTCTAAAGCTGAAGAATACTGTTACTGGTGAAGAGTCAGAATTAGCAACTGATGCCCTCTTCGTAGCAATTGGTTCAGAACCACAAACTGCTTTTTTGGCTGGTCAAATCGACTGTGATCATGGTTATATTGTGACTGAAGGATCTTCAACACAAACAAACCTTACTGGAGTGTTTGCAGCAGGAGATGTCGCAGATCCAATTTATCGTCAAGCTATTTCAGCGGCTGGAATGGGTTGCCGTGCAGCATTAGATGCGCAGCATTATCTCGCTAACTGAGCGTAGAAAAGAGCTATTTTTTTGGGGGGGGAGTTTTCTTAAGAAAACTCCCCCCCCAAAAAAATATGTTGTGAATTTTATTGTTTTAGTAATTCAGTAATACGTTGTAATTCTTCTTGTGAGGAGAAACTAATCTCAATTTTTCCTCGTTTTTCAGTTCCTCGAATTTCGACCTTTGTTGCAAAACGATCACCTAGTTGTTGAGGAAGTTTAGAAGCTGACCAATAGTTCACATGTTTTGCTCGTTGTTCAGCTGCATGAGATTCTTTTTGTGTAGCAACAATCTTTTCTGTGGCACGTACGGATAAACCTTCAGAAATAATACGCTGGGCTAATCGAATCATTTCAGCTGATGATTTTAATGATAATAATGCACGTGCGTGTCCAGCAGTTAATAATCCTGATTCGACTTCTTTTTGAATAGCGCCAGGAAGCTGTAATAATCGCAGAGTGTTAGCAATTTGTGGACGTGATTTTGAAATAGATTTTGAGAGCTGTTCTTGTGTTAAACCAAAATCATGCATTAACTGTTGGTATGCTGCTGCTTCTTCAAGAGGATTTAATTGGACACGTTGCAAATTTTCTAGCAATGCATCACGCAACATATGACTATCACTCGTTGTACGAACAATAGCTGGGATGGTTGTTTTCCCTACTAAATAGCTTGCGCGCCAACGACGTTCACCCATAATTAACTCATATGAATCTTTTGATTCATTCAGAGCTCGTACAACGACAGGTTCAAGAATACCAACTTCTGCAATAGAATCAGCTAATTCTCTAAGTTCCTTATCATTAAAAACTGTTCGCGGTTGATGTGCATTTGGACGAATGGCATCAAGAGATATTTCAGTGAAGTATGCTCCTGGTACTGGAGAGGGATTATTATCTTGTTCAATGGCATGAGAAATAGGAGGCAAAGTAGAAACAGGAGAATGCAATGTCGTGTTTGAGAAGAACATGTCACTTGGATGTGCAAGTTTATCCCATTTTGGTACAGAAACCCTATGTTCTTTTGTAGAAGGCGATAAAGGCTTTTGTACTGTGTTTAAAAGAGATTTTTCTTCTCTTTTGTTTTCAACATCTTTATTCTCTTTATTTGTTGACGATATTTCTGGGAAAAGAGCTCCTAGACCTTTTCCCAATCGTGCCTTACCCATGTAGTATCTCCTCTTATTTCGCTCACTACTTGTTATAAATAAAATTACTCTTTCTAGTAAGCAAATTTATTGCTCTGTACGAGACGCTACTCCACGTTTTGCAATCTCAAGAGCTGCTTCACGATAGGCAATAGCACCGGCTGATCGTGGAGCGTATGAAATAATTGATTGTGCATAACTTGGTGCTTCAGAAATACGTACAGCGCGTGGGATGACTGTTTCTAATAAGAGTGATGGATAATGCTGTTGGATTTCCTCATACACTTCATGGCTCAATGAAGTCCGTCGATCATACATAGTAACTAGCATCATTGCTACACGTAAGCTAGGATTGTAGCTCATCTGTATTAACTGTATTGTCTTCAACAGTTGGCCTAATCCTTCAAGAGCATAATACTCCGCTTGGATTGGAATTAATGCTTCTTCAGCAGCACGTAATGCATTGAGTACAAGCAAACCTAAACTTGGAGCACAATCAATAAAAATGTACTCATATTTTTTGCCTGATGATCGTAAATAGTATGACAATGCGTTGCGTAATAAATCAACACGATCATCTAAATTAGCGATTTCTAGTTCAGCACCTGATAGATCAATAGTGGAAGGAACGACATCTAAAGAGGGGAAATCAACGCACGTTTGAACAACTTGTTCGATCGTATATCGTCCTTCAAGAACGTCATAGATAGATGGTGTGCCACTTGCATGTTCAATTCCTAATGCAGTAGAAGCATTACCCTGAGGATCCATATCGAGTACGAGGACACGCATACCAGCTTCAGCGAGTGCTGCTGCTAAATTGACTGTTGTTGTTGTCTTACCGACGCCACCTTTTTGGTTGGCGCAAGCGATAACTCTTGTGTATTGCGGTTTAGGAAATGTTGCTGCAGTGACTGCAGCATAACGATCTGATTCGCTCAGGAGTTCAGAACCAAGAGAACTATCTGTGTTAAAGATACGTTGGAGGACATCGCTTGCTGATTCAAATTTATTGTCAGTATTCTCTGAAATCATGGATTCTCCTTGACTATATTAGCATGATGGAGAAGCTAATTCTGTCATGCGATAACAGAGGAGCATATGCGAGTGCTCCTCCAAGATGAGTTGAGATTGTTATATGTGCAACTATGCGTTGTAACGTTTGGTGATGGTTACAACAGTTGTTGGTTCTAATCCTTCAGCTACTGGAGCTGGATAGGCGTGTGGGTTAGTTCCTTTTGCCTTACGTATTTCTTTTTCTGCTTTGTCAATTTCTTGTTGGGCAGATTTTCCTTTTAAAGCTATGAATTTTCCATTTTTATGTAGTAGTGGAAGGACCCATGGAACGAGTTTGGTTAATCGTGCTACTGCTCTGCAGGTGACGATATCGAATGATTCTTTTGGTTGGTAGTCTTCTGCGCGGAGATGGTGAACAGTGACGTTAGATAGGTGGAGTTCTGCTATGACTTCGTTAAGCCATTCGATACGACGTTCCATTGGTTCGATCAGGGTAAAGTGATGGTTGGGTAGCATGATTGCGAGAACGATTCCTGGAAATCCTGCTCCGCTACCAACGTCAGCTATGTGTAATGGGCGTTGGTACTGTTGTTGGGCTTCTTGTTGAATGAATGGGACAAGAGCAGTGGAATTAAGGAAGTGTCGCTCCCAGAGTCGTTCTGATTCATGAGGACCAATAAGTCCGCGTTCTTCACCTTCTTTTTCTAGTTTTTGGTAGAACTGATGCATTTGGTCATATGCTGAACCGCATACTTGACGGACTAGTTGAGAATTTTCTAAAGGATCGATGATGATTTCTGTATCCTTATTTTGATCTGTCGTGTTCACTCTTCCTCACTATCATCATCGTAGTAAACGTCGCTGTACATGTCGTCATCGGTAAGATCTTCGTCAGTATCTATATCTCTGTTTTGGTCATCTGGGAGAACGACTATTTCATCATCGTTATAGAAGAAGTTATCTTTAGTTGTTGTTTCTTCTTCGTAGAGATCATCATTTTTTGGAGGATAAATCGTAACATGACGATGAGGTTCTTCACCGTGTGAACGTGAACGGAGACCTTCATCTCGAACAACGTCATGGATGATTTTCCGCTCGTATGAATTCATATCGCGAAGTACTACTGGGGATCCTGTACGACGAGCTTCTGCAGCGGCTTCTAAAGCGACTGCTTGTAAACTATCACGGCGTTTGGCAAGATATCCATCAATATCAAGAATTAATCGTGATCGTTCTTCGGTTTTTTCTTGTATAGCAAGACGAGCTAAACATTGTAAAGCTTCAATCACTTCACCATGTTCACCGACAAGATGCTTAATATCGCTATTATCATCTGCAACAAGGTTAATTAATGGGCGACCATTACGAATACCCATTTCAATGTCACCTTCATAATCCAGGATATCGAGTAAACCCTCGATGTAATCTGCAGCGATATCTGCCTCTTCATTGAGCTCATCAATGGTTGCTTCATTCACATCATCTGAGTAAGACATGATTGCACCTTCTCTTTCCGGCTTCATAGTCGCTTGCATTATTGCTCATAACCGTTTTTTCGTTCCTATTGCTAATAGTAACGAAAAACATAGAGATCAGAAGAATTTTTAATGAAGATCTTATGATCTTCTCTCAACGGTTTAAAAACATGTTTTTATAAAAATAATGATTTTATTTCTTTTTTTTACTATTTTTATGTTGTTGTAAATGGATTTGACGTTGTTGTTGATCATAGGTTAATCGTTCTTGTAATAGTGGACGTATTTCTTCTGGGTCGACCCCCATTTCTTTCATTCGTTGACGTCGTTCTGATATAGCTTGTTCAAGCCATGCTTTATCAGATTCACTATGTTCATCGTTTGCTAGGACTCCAAGTAAACGGATAATGAGTGATTCATTTGAGAATAATGAATGGCTTTTAACACCACGTTTTTCTAGTTCTTCTATCCACCGTGTACGTCGTTCAAGAATGTCTTCTTCATGAAGAACTTTTGATGCTTCATGATGCTGTCGAATAATATCTTTGGTTTTTTTCGGTTCTTTGACCATGGCACGAACTGCGTCTACAGGATGTTCATCAGCTAATGACATCAGTATTTGAGAGATGAGTGGCATGATCAGCACAGTGATTGCGCCAGCTGAATCGAGTGTTGATGCGACAGCAGAGTCCATTGTTTTAGCTGCAACAGCGACGTTTGTAACCGCCACAATGACTGGTAATGCGGTTGTACAGTATGCTGCTACAGCTAATTTACTATGTGTTGACATACGACGCGTGGACTGATGTAAATCGAGTGAAATATATACAGGGATTGCACGAACCATGATTAGAATGGCAACGAATCCAAGAAGTAATGTTGGTTCTGTAATGACTGCTTTAATATTAATGCTACAGCCAGAAACAACAAAGAAGATTGGGATTAAAAAACCGTTGGCAATACCGTCAATTTTAGAGTCAAGAATTTCATCGCCGTCTGGTAATAGATATCGTAAAACGAATCCAGCTGCGAATGCTCCAAGAACGCTATCAAAGTTAAATACTGCCGAAAGGGTTACCAGACTGACTAAGAGGAAAACCGTAGCACGAACAGTTAATCGAGGGGTTAATCCAGTTTCTTCACTGTCATAGTTTAAGAATGAGATAACATGTCTACCGATAGCGAACATTACTTTTGGTAGAAGTGCAGCAAGAAAACAGATAACGATGAAAATCAGTAGCGTTAAGATAGTTTGCCATTTAGCGCGTGTAGATAACAGGATAGCCATGGCGAGTACTGGCATGAGTTCACCCCACATGCCGTATGCTACGGTCGCTGTGCCAACAGTTGTTCCTACAAGTCCTTTTTCAGACAAAATCGGCATTAATGTGCCTAAAGCTGTTGACGTTAAAATGATGGATGCTGAAATGCCAGTTAGATTCCATTGACCAAAGAACGGTAAGACTACAACACAAAGCATTGCAATAGCAAACGTAAACATCCATGTTAAAAGTCCACGTTTACTTTGTTGACCGCGAATCATGGCAGGATCAATATCATAACCAGCAAGAAGAAAAAGAAATGCTAAACCTAATTGGCTAATAAGAGTAATAGCTGGAGTGAGTGTGATCCATCTTAAGAGGTGAGGACCACACACTGCTCCAGCTAGAAGTAAAACTACTGCTTCTGGCAAGGGGCGTCCTGGAATCAACTGTGTCAGTAAGGGCAAAATAAAAGTTGCTAAAAGGATAACAGTGAGTGAGGTGAGGCTTGCCGCCACAGTAATTTACTTGCCTTTCTTCTTTGATTTACGACGCATAGGTTGTGCTCGTTGGTAACCACCATTCTGAGAACGTTCTTCTGCAGCAGCTTGTGCAGCAGCTAATTGTTCTTCTTCGATTGTTGGAAGTCCTTCACGTTCGCGACGTGCTACCTCACGAGCATGTTCTCGAGCTTCTTTACGTTCAGCTGCGATCGATCCAGGTGTTGGGTAACGGTTAACTTGATAAATCGTCTGTAAAACGGACCAAATGTTGCTGGTTAACCAGTAAAGAAGAACACCGAATGGAGCAACAGCACCAGAGAAGATATAGAGAAGTGGCATGCCGATTGCCATTCCCATTTGTGTACGTCGATTACGACCACTCATTTGAGAACGAGGCGTATTGTGCTGCATGTTATAGAACGTCATATAGAACATCGTGGCGCACATCAGAAATACGAAGATGCCTACAGTCCATTTTCCGTTGCCAGTTGCAGTATTAAACAATGCTGATAAACGTACATTAATAAAAATTGTATTTTCAATTTGAGAAGCAATTGAACGACTGAAAGCACCAATTGGCGCCATTTTACCTTGTGCAATTTCAGATAAACCAAATAAAACATCATACAAAGCAAGGAAAACAGGTGCTTGGATAACCATTGGAAGACATGATCCTAATGGATTGGAACCATTTTCTTTGTAAAGTTTCATTGTTTCACGTTGCATTGCTTCTTGAGAAGCTGGGTCTTTTCTTCCCTTATATTTGTTCTGAATGCGGCGTAATTCTGGTTGAATAGCTTGCATTTTTGCCATTGAACGCATCTGTTTGGTATACAACGGGAAAATGCATGCACGAACAAATAAAGTAAGAAAAATAATACTTAAACACCATGCAAACCCAGAGCCATCACTCATACCGCAATGAACAAAAATCCAATGGAACGCCCACATAATCCATGAAATCAGCCATTCCAATGGGTAAAAAATGGTGTAAAAGAAATGATTCATAAAATAGTCTCCTCGTGCTGAGCAGCAGCTTTCTGCTGCATCTCAAGCGCGATAATTGGTTCAGTTGTTGGTTTTTCGTGCGCCTTTGACCACGAAAATCGATAAAAAAGAGAATACTGATGAGGGACATCATCAATACCCCCATCAGACCATGGACGGCATCGCAACAATCTTAGAAAGCCAAGAAGACCACCACGCCAAAATCCAAATCTCCGTATTGCAATTAAAGTGTATGCAGAACAACTAGGATAATACTTGCAGCATGGTGGACGATGGGCAGAAATATGTTGTTGATACCACTGCACGCTTCGTATGGCTATTCTTGCTAAACCTGACTCTGATGTCATTGATTTATGCTTTTCCAATTTTCACTGTCAAGCTGACGTGCAATGCGTGAAAACAGAGTTTTTATTTGCTCATTTAACGATGCAAAACTTGCATCAGGAGCAGTCTTTTTCGCGCGAAGAATCACATCACAATTTTCAGGAAGAAGTGATTCATATTGTCGGCCAAGAACACGGAAACGCCGTTTCACAGTATTCCTTACAACAGCATTACCGACGGAATTCGCCACTGCGAGTCCCAGGCGTGGAGCAGAAGACTTAGCATGTTGAATACTCTCCTGCTCACGTGTTGCATAATGCGCGACAACATCCGCACTGGAAACTCGGTGGCGTACACGCAAGACACTGACGAAATCAGAATGATTTCTAAGTCGTTCCACGCTGTTTGCCCAAGTCTCTCTATTTATTTAATAACCGCAACAATATCGACTCAGGCGCTAAGAACCTTACGACCCTTAGCACGACGACGGTTAATGACAGCACGACCAGAACGAGTACGCATGCGCAGACGGAATCCGTGCTTCATATGACGACGATGATTGTTTGGCTGAAATGTCCTCTTCATTTTCAAACGCTCCTAATGACCATGGTGAACCATGAGCTTCTTCTCATGGCACAAGCTATAAGATAATTACACGACATCGACCGGACAGTCAAAATAAAAAGAATAGTTTTCCACACTTTTTCACATATTCACAAAGTTTTCCACGAAAAATAAAATATTAACAATTTACTATTTTTCAATTAAAAACAGTGCAGAATGTTCTTTTTGTCACAGTATTAGCGCACAATCATATGTGGAAAACTTTGCAATATCCTCGATACTTATTTTGTTCAAGGAGCCCACTATGTCTGATGCATCACAAGAAGCTCGATCTCTTTGGAATAATGCACGTCGTCTTTTGTCTGCAAATCCAAATCTTACTCCAAGAAGTCTGAGCTTTATCCAAGATGTAGAACCAGATGTAGTGTTTGATTCTCGCATTGTTTTAACTGTTTCAAGCGATTCTATTCGTGTCAGTATTGAGAATGATCTTAATCAACCATTGTTAGCTGCGTTAGAACAAGCTGCGCAACATCCAATGGGCTATTTGATTTCTGTTCGTGCAAAGCAACGTTCTTCTTCTGCAGCTCGTTTTGCACGTGCTGCTCAGCAACAAGTTCTTGATATGCCTCCAGCGCAAATTACTGTTCCAGCTCCTCAGAAGCATCACACAGGACCATATGTTTCTTCATTATCTGATAAAGAATATGGTCAGCCTTCTTTTGATGGTGGTGTGCAACAAAAACGTCAAGATTCAACGCATCATAGTCGAAGCAATTCAACTCGATCACGAGCTAATACACATCCTCGCGATGCTGAAACGCATTTAAATACTGAAGATCGTTTTGAGAATTTTGTTGCTGGCCCTGCAACAAAAATGGCTAATGCCGCTGCTCAAGCAGTTTCAGAACAACCAGGTGAAGTGTATAACCCATTGTTCATTTATGGAGGTTCTGGACTTGGAAAAACTCATTTGCTTAATGCAATTGGTAACGAAGTTCGACTAACTGATCCTGAAAAACGTATTTATTACACGACGGCAGAAGAATTTACTAATGAATTTATTAATGCCTTGCAAACATCACGGGGACAAGAATTTAACAGTAAATATCGTTCATATGACGTTCTTTTAATTGATGATATTCAGTTCTTAGGCATGGGTAATCGTGTTGAGACACAAGAGGCATTCTTTAATACATTTAATGCGCTTTATCGGGATAATAAGCAGATAGTTATTACGTCTGATGTTGCTCCTCGTCAATTGAATGGTCTTGAGAAACGTATGATTACTCGTTTTGAGCAAGGTCTTACTGTTGATGTTCAGCCTCCTGAGAAAGAAACACGTATCGCTATTTTGCGTATGAAAATTGAAACGTCACGCTTTAAAGTAACTATTTCGCCAGAAGTAATCGATCTCATTGCTGATCAAGTCACCGATAATATTCGAGAATTAGAGGGAGCTTTAACTCGTATTGTCGCTATGGCAAGTTTAAATAAGCAGCCTGTTACTGTTCAGTTAGCTCAGCAGACATTGCAAGATTACTTTGTTCAAAATATAGAAGTAACGCCGCAGGATATTATTGCGCTGACAGCCCGTTATTTCCAATTAGACTTTGCTTCAATTGTTTCCACTAAGCGACAAAAGAAAATTGCGATGGCACGCCAAATTGCAATGTATATTTGTCGTGAAATGACTGGATTATCACTATCAAGCATTGGCGAAGTGTTTGGCGGCAAAGATCACACAACAGTAATTCACTCGTGCAAAAAAGTTAGTTCAGAAATGGCTGAAAAACGCGAAGTTTATAACTATGTTACTGAATTAACTAGTAAACTAAAGAAAAAGCACTAAGGTATACAGTAATATATACTTTATTCACAATAAAATGCGATTCAAAGATTGTTGAAAACTAAAAAGAGTGCTACAATTTACCATTTTCTAAATTAACTTATACACATAGTTATCCACATATATGCGTTTCTGCTGTGCAAAAGTGCGTAATTTCGGTGGATAAAGTGTGATTTAAATGTGCAAAAGTTAATTTTTTGGTGGATAATTTTTTTAATATTTTTTTAATGTTAATAACTAGGGTGTTTTTCCACACTAATTCACAAAGTTATCCACCGACAATATATCGTCTCAGGCATTGTCCCAGCTTAAATTCACAAAGTTATCCACTTTTCCACCGACCCTATTACTACTAATATAAAGAATATTTTTTATGTAATAGCATCATTAATATTCCAAGAAGCTTCTTTGATTAAGTAAACTGGTAATCAGGAAAAATCAACAGGAGGATATAATGAAAGTCGAAGTTAACACAGCAGCTTTAGCAGATGCCACAGAGTGGGCAAGTCACGTTATTCCAGATCGTCCACCTCATCCTGTCCTCACAGGAATTAAAATTCATGCTGAAACTGGATTAATGCAACTTTCTACTTTCAACTATGAACAATCAGCACGTTGCCAAATTGATGCTGGTGTTGATGAAGAAGATACTATTGTTGTTCCAGGTAAACTTTTAGCTCGTATTGCTAAGGTTCTCCCAGCTGAAACAGCTTATCTTTCTACTGAGGGTTCCCGTTTAAATATCTCTTCTGGAAATACTGTATTTAATCTTCAGCTAATGAACGAAACTGATTATCCTGAACTTCCTGCTGTTCCTTCTATGCTTGGTAAAATTGATGGCCATACTTTCCGTACAGCAGTAGAACAAGTTATCATTGCTGCTTCACATGACGAGACTCGTACAGTATTAACTGGTATTCGAATGATTTTTAAGGGAGATCAAGTTACTTTTTCAGCAACAGATCGATTCCGACTTACTCGTTCAACTTTTGATTGGACACCAGAAGATTCATCCATTGATATTACAGCCATTGTTAAAGCACAGGTTTTGAAGGATATTGCTAATTCTATTGAGCCAGCACAAAGCGTCGTTATTGGTTTTAATGAGAATAATGATAATCTCTTAAGTTTTAGTAATGCAGGACGCGTAAAGACTTCTGTTATTATTTCTGGTACTTTTCCTAATGTTGATCGACTTTTTGCTGACAGCTATCCAATGCATACAGTTCTGTCTCGTAATGAACTAATTGAAGCATTGAACCGTGTTACTCTTGTTGCTGAACGTGATGCACCGATTCGTATGGAATTTACTGGTGACGATGTTCGTCTGTCAGCTGGAACAGTAGATGAATCTCAAGCAAGTGAAATTATTCCTGCTGATTTTGATGGCGAACCTATTACTGTAGCTTTTAATCCTAAATACTTATTAGATGGATTGAAAGCAATCCCAGATCCTTTTGTCTGTATGAAAATGACTACAGCGTTGAAAGCAGTCGAATTCAATGGTCAACGTGAAAAAGATGATGAGCCGCTTCTTGGATATCGTTATTTGTTAGTTCCAATGAGATATATTGGTTGATTCTATGGCAGATTATGTATCAAGGCTTGCTTTAGATCATGTTCGATCATGGTCAAGCCTTGTACTTGATTTCGATCCTGGTGTGACGGTCCTTTTAGGGCGCAATGGTATTGGTAAAACTAATGTTGTTGAAGCACTTGAGTTCTTGTCAATTGGCTCATCTTCTCGATCATCATCATCAAAATTTTTGATACAAAAAGGACAATCAGCAGCAACAATTCGTGCTCGCGCTGATGTACGATCGGGATCTCATATCATGCAGGTCACTATTCCTCAGCGGGGTGTATTACGATCACGTCTTGATAACGGTAAATCACAATATTTTCGTGATATTGCTGGATTATTACGTGTTATTTCATTCTCGCCAAGTGACCAGCAATTAGCTTCTGGAGAACCAGCTCGTCGTCGTCGTTTTCTTGATCAGACCTCAATTATGATGATGCCGCAATATTATTCGCTTCTGCAGCAATGTCAGCAAATTGCACATCAACGTATTGCGGTCTTGAAACAGATTAAAGAACATACGTCAGAAAAATGGAGCGAATCTGAATTAGAAATTTGGACTGATCAGTTTATCCAGCTAGGAATAAAAATAACGCAGGCACGAGCCCGAGCTGTGTCTGCACTCAATCCTTTATTCTCCCAACTATATAGAGATTTTTCAGGACATAATGATGAAGCACAGCTTGTATATCAACCTTCTTTGAGTGAAGTAATTCATAATGATGCGGCTCAGGAAACACTGTACCAGCAACTTCATGATCATTTCATTCGTATACAAGCAGGTGAAATTGCGAGAACTACGAATCTGATTGGACCTCAGAGAGACGAACTGCTTTTACTACTTGATGGGAATCCAGCACGCGAATTTGCCTCTAATGGCGAACTCTGGACATTAGGCTTAGCAATGCGTCTTGCTCAATTTCGGTTTATTACAGAAAATTCTTTGATAGGATACCCCATACTTGTTCTTGATGATGTTTTTGCACAGTTAGATAATAAACGACGTGAACGTATTTTTGCTTTTGCAGAAGCACAACAACAAGTTTTTATTACTGCTGCAGCTGAAGGAGATGTTCCTCATGGGAATGGACACTATCTCAACCTCGAAGAATTCAGCAACTGATATGGGAATCCCTCCAGTAGAACAGTGCCATTTAAGCGAAAAAAAGTTATCAGCAGTGATCGCTTCTCGGTATATTCATGGTCTGTCATTATCCCAATCTGAGCGGAAACGACGTTCAGAAGAGGCCTTCTTTAACTTTGGGAAACCAGGTCGTGCTCCTAAGAAAGCATCATCATTATTATCTCAGCTTGCGCATGATAATGGGTGGATGCCACATCTGAAAACGGCAGCATTATCATCTGAATGGGCACAAATTGTTGGTCCAGCAGTAGGGGCAGCTACCCATGTCGAATCATTTCGTGCAGGAGAATTAATTATACGTGCGTCATCAACAGCATGGCTGACTCAGCTGACTTTTATGAAACCACAATTAGAAGAGCAAGTCAGAGCCTATTTAGCTCCCATTGATATTGACAAAATTACTCTTGTTGGGCCTAATTCCTATACGTTTAAGCATGGATTATATTCAGTTCTTGGCCGTGGACCACGCGATACATGGGGATAAAAACAAATATAAACTAACTATTACGTAATAGAAAGTTACGATACTGTAACTTTTATGTAAAGAACGCTTTTTGTATAACAAATCTGGAATACGATAAATTTCATGCTCACCGAATATGAAACACCTCTAGAGCCTCCAGTAATTAATGAAACTGATACTTTATACCAGTTAATCGCTCAAAGAGCTTTTCAGTATCCTTATGATGCTGTCGCAGAATATCGTCTTGAAAAAGATGATCCAGAACCATTCCAACATGATTCAATCCCATACGATGACAATCCTAATAACTGTCGTCTTCATGAAGACGGACTGAAAGGATGGGTCGTCATTACTGCGGCTCAGATGCTTCATGACATCTGTTGTGCTGCAAAAGGACTTATAGCTCTAGGTATCCGCAAAGGTGACGCTATCATGATTTATGCGTCCACACGTTACCAATGGGCTGTGAGTGATTATGCATGCGCTGCTGTTGGAGCCATATCAGTACCTATCTATGAAACAGATTCATACGCGTAAACTGCAGAAATTGCTCTCCGCACGCATGCTGCTATGGGATTTGCTGATACACCAGAACGATTAGCAATCTTAGAAAAAATAGCTGCTGAAACAGAAGACAATATTTTGCATCATGTTTTATCGTTATCAGTAACAGGACTACAAATCCTTGATGAAAGTGGCCTTGATGTTGATGAACAGCAACTTGATAATCGTATTAACGAGGTTCATGCAGACGATGTCGCAACCATTGTTTTTACTTCCGGATCAACAGGTGCTCCTAAAGGCGCTCAATTAACCCATAGAAATATATTGTATCCGACATATGCTGGATGGAAAGTACTCCCACACATGACTGCCGATCCTAGTAGACTTCTTCTTTTCTACCATTAGCACACGTTTTTGCTCGATTCGCACAAAATCTTGCGTTAGGATCTCGAGGAGTTGTCGCCTTTATTCCTAACGCTCGTCATCTGCTTAGCGATCTCCGTGATTTCCAACCAACATATATCTTTGGTGTTCCACGAGTGTATGAAAAAATCTATAATGTTGCTTCTCAGAAAGCTGGCTCAGGATTTAAAGGTCGTCTTTTCATTAAAGCACGCGCACACTTTGAACAATGGTCTCAAGATGAACAAAATGGTATTGATCATACAGTAAAGCAAAAAATCCAACACCACTTCTATGACTGTACTGTTGGTGCAATTATTCGTGATGCCCTTGGCAGTAACATCAATGGTCTTGCCTGTGGTGGATCACCAATGGATATGAACTTAGCTCATTTCTTTAACGGTATTGATGGCATTTCCTTTGTTCAAGGATATGGCATGACTGAAACTGTTGCCCCATGCTGTGTTAATTTCCAAGAAGCTAATCGTATCGGTACCATTGGTAAGCCAGGACCAGGAACAAAAATACGTTTACGTGATGATGGTGAACTGGAAGTCAATGGTCTAGGCGTTTTTGTCGGCTACTTGAACGATTCAGAAAAAACAGAAGAAACTTTTACCGATGATGGTTGGCTACGATCTGGCGATTTCGCCTCGATTGATGATGATGGATTTGTCTCAATAACTGGATGTAAAAAGAATCTTCTCATTACCGCTGGTGGAAAAATGTTGTACCAGAACCAGCAGAAGAAATGATTACTTCATATCCTATCGTGTCACATACACTTCTTGTCGGTGACGCTAAACCATTCGTCGCAGCAATCGTGACACTTGATCCTGAAATGCTGTCAGTATGGTATGAAAAGAATCATCTTTTATCTCAGTCACTTACTGAAGCAGCAATGAACACTGCAGTAAAAGATTACATTCAGGAATATAGTGATCGGGCAAATTCTGCTGTATCGCGTGCAGAATCAGTTCGAAAGTTTATTATTCGACCGAATGATTTTTCTTAAGAAGAAGGAACATTAACACCGAGCTTAAAGATTGCTCGACCAAAAGCTGTTTTAGCCTGTTCCGACCTCATTGAACACGAAATTTATGGTTCTATTCCCATGAAGAAAAATAAGGAGACAACAAATCAAAAGTAGAAGCTAAATGTGAGCAATAAAAATGGGTCTGTATGTTTCACGTGAAACATACAGACCCATTTAGCATCAAACTCATGATTAAGCGAGGGTAAGAATAAGCCCTATAATAGCCAGAACGTCAATTACAAAAACAATAAAACGTTCTGCTTTAGATTTCTTCTTTACAGAATACAACTTAAGCCAATGATGCTTTTTAATATGAGCGCCATCAGGATAATTAATGTATTGCGTTATCGGATATAACCAGCAGACACCGCCTACAGATAAACTATCCATGACAAGATGCCAGAAAATACCAAGAGCTAAACTAAACCATAGAAAACTAGCATTACAATTACTGCTCCGCAATAATAAAACCCATCCAATAATAATGGGGATAAGAAGCAGCCATAATGTGTGAGTCCATGTTCGGTGTCTGATAGGAATATGGAAATGAACAAGTTTACTGATCATACTGTCACGCAGATCAATGTCTGGCAACAATGCGCCAATAATAAGACAGAGAAGACCACAAATCCAAATGAAAAGGCTTGAATGGTGAAAATAATTTAGCAGAATACTGCTGGAACCATGAGGTTTATGACGAGAAGAAATAGTTATCCCCTCAAGAAGAAGGGCTGTTCCAGCAATACTTGTATTAATATGATGTTTTCCGCTCATTCAGATCCTTGCATACTGATTAATAAAACTAAAACAATGTAGTTTTACTATAAACAAAATGCAGAATAGATAGCATAAAGATATCTATTCTGCATAAGGCTTTTAACTGAATCACAAAGTTATCCACTTATCCACAATTTTTATTTACTGTAAATAGTTAATATCGGTCACTGTGGTAAAGAGAATCCTTGTTTTTGAAGGATTGTTCCAATTTCCAAACGATGCTTTGTTGGTGCAGAACTATGCTTCATAAGAAGGTCTGTGAAATCTCGTGCCCCATTGCTAATACTGGTATGCTTAAAAGTTTCGCTTCGTGATGAATAATAATGTATTAACTGGTCGTTATAGCTCTCGTGCTTTTCATTCCATAAATCGGCTGACAGAGCAGGATAACTATTTTCACCGCAAGTGAATTCATATGGTAAACGAGGTTTCGCATCTGGATCATCATCTGGAACACCCATTATTAATCCAAGAATTGGGAATGTATATGGTGGTAGGTTCAGTAAAGTAATCATCTCTTGTGGATCATTCAAAATGCTGCCAAGATAGCAACCACCAAGCCCATGTTCTTCTCCATAGGAAAGCATGCTTTGAGCTCCAATAGTTGCATCAAAGACACCAGCAAGGAAGGCATTCCAATCTGTAAAACGGCTGATATCAATATTCGGATCTTCTTGTTGAGCCCAACGAATATTTCGTGCAGAGTCAACAACGAAAATAAAAAGTTCACCATTCTCTTGTTGAAGAACCTGACTACCTGAAATGCGAGCTATTTGATGACGAATATCAGAGGAAGTAACACGGATAATAGTATATGACTGTAAATATTCGCTTGTTGATGCAGTAAGTGCAGCATACTCTAGAGTTTGCCAATCAATTCCTTCATTTTTATAACGGCGAATAGTGCGATGTTGTGTCATTGAACTATTTCTTCTTTCATTTTGATTATCTTTTTCTCTGACTATACGACTCTTTTTAGAGGAGCAACAGAAAAACCTTAAAATACGATATTTTTAAACTGAAATAAATATAAATATAGGCTTCAGAGGCCTTATAGACGGCTTCTAAGCTATTAGAAGCCGTCTATAAGGTAGTCTAAACTTATGTAGACTATAGGCCGTCTCAGGCGCATTTGGTTATCTTCTCAGAATCATTGATATGAAGAATGTGATGTAGAAAACGGCAGTTGTTAAGGAAGGACTCTTCGAGTGAGCAACAACGTAAATAGTACATATAATCCTGAAGATACTGCTTCAGAATATAGTACGGGCGATGATAGCGCCTTAATTAATAAAGAAGATCTTAAAGAAGGTGAACTGAATACGTTAATGGCGCCAGAACATTATGGTGCTAAAGATTTAAGGGTTCTTGAAGGATTAGAGGCTGTTCGTCTTCGTCCAGGTATGTATATCGGATCTACTGGTCCACGTGGTCTGCATCATCTTGTCTATGAGATTGTTGATAACTCTGTTGATGAAGCATTAGCAGGATACGCTACACATATTGAAATTTCTCTTCTTAAAGATGATGCTATTCGTGTTGTTGATAATGGGCGTGGTATTCCTGTCGATATTGTTCCAGGTGAAGGAAAATCAGGCGTTGAAGTAGTGATGACCAAGCTTCACGCAGGTGGTAAATTTGGTGGCGGTGGATATAGCGTTTCTGGTGGTTTACACGGTGTTGGTATCTCCGTTGTTAACGCTTTATCAACACGTATGGAAGTTTGTGTTAAGCGTGATGGTTATGAATGGATGCAGACATACATTAATCAGCATCCAGTAGCACCTCT
The DNA here is from genome assembly GCA_017538895.1 of Aeriscardovia sp. Lineage (GTDB taxonomy): Bacteria > Actinomycetota > Actinomycetes > Actinomycetales > Bifidobacteriaceae > RGIG7107. Next base: position 120,414 of record JAFYHY010000029.1, read on the forward strand.
TGCTCGTGGCCGTCATTTAGAAGAAAACGAATCAACCGGAACGTCTGTAACCTTCTGGGCTGATCCAGAGATTTTCGAAACCACACACTACAATTTTGAGACTCTGCGCACACGTTTCCAGCAAACAGCCTTCTTAAATAAAGGGCTAAAAATCAGTCTGACTGATGAACGTATCGATGAAGAAAAATCTGATGAAAGTATCATCATAGATTCTGATAACGAAGCAGCAGAAGAAAACAATCGCACAGTTGTCTATCAGTATGAAAATGGTCTAAAAGACTATGTCAAGCATCTTGTTGGTTCAAAGAAACCTCTCCATACTGATATTATTAATTTCGCTGCAGAAGACGAAAAATTAGGAATTTCAGCCGACATTGCTTTGCAATGGACTAGCGCCTATAGTGAAACCCTTCGCACCTTTGCTAATACAATTACCACTACCGAAGGTGGCGCACATGAAGAAGGATTTAAAACGGCAATAACCGGTCTCATTAACCGTTATGCTCGTGAAAAGAACCTCCTTCGCGACAAGGATGATAACTTAACAGGTGACGATATTCGAGAAGGCCTCGTTGCAGTACTCTCTGTCAAATTAACGAACCCACAGTTCGAGGGCCAGACTAAAACCAAATTAGGTAATCCAGAAGCGAAAACATTCGTTCAACGCATTATCACAGATCGGTTAACCGATTGGCTTGATTCTCATCCGTCTGATGCAAAAATAATTGTTGATAAAGGAATTTCTGCTGCTCATGCTCGACTTGCCGCAAAGAAAGCTCGCGAAACAACACGACGCAAGTCTGTTTTCGAATCAGCAGGTATGCCAGATAAACTTAAAGATTGTCAATCAAATAATCCAGAAGAATGCGAATTATTCATCGTTGAAGGTGATTCTGCAGGCGGTTCCGCTATCCAAGGACGTAATCCAATTACACAAGCTATTCTTCCATTGCGAGGAAAAATCCTTAATACAGAACGCGCTAGCCTCGATAGAATGATGAATTCCGACACCATTGAAGCTTTAATCACTGCTATTGGTGCTGGATATGGCGCTAACTTTGATATCAAAAAAGCTCGATATCACAAAGTCATTATCATGGCAGATGCTGATGTTGATGGCGCTCATATTGCAACGTTAATTTTGACACTCTTCTTCCGATATATGCGTGACATGATCTATAAAGGTTATGTCTATGTTGCTATGCCTCCTCTCTATAAATTGAAGTGGGCTAAAGGGAATCACGATTATGTCTATACAGATCAAGCACGTGATAAAGCCCTTGAAGAAGGAGAAAAAGCAGGACGCAAACTTGTCAGCGGTGAGGGAATCCAACGTTATAAGGGTCTGGGCGAAATGACCTATGAAGAACTTTGGGACACAACAATGGATCCAAAGAATCGTAAGTTAAAGCAAATGAAACTTGAAGACGCACAAGCTGCTGATGAAACATTCTCTATGTTAATGGGAGACGAAGTTCTTCCTCGACGTCAATTCATTCAAAAGAACGCTCCAAACGCTAAATGGATTGATGCCTGAAATAGAAACAAAAGGAAACGATTATGTCTGAAGAAAAGAATGAAGCAGAAGAACCTATTGTTTCTATCGGAGGAATAGATAATAACTTTGGTTCTCAACGCAACCAAGAAGCCTTAGACCAAGCTGATGAGAATGGCATCATTTCGACACCACTCGATAAAGAGATGCGTGAATCTTATTTAGCTTACGCGGTCAGCGTTATCGTTGAACGTGCTCTCCCAGATGTACGCGATGGTCTCAAACCAGTTCACCGTCGTGTCATCTACGCAATGTATGACGGTAACTATCGTCCTACTAATGGTTACAACAAATGTTCTCGCGTTGTCGGCGATGTCATGGGTAAATACCATCCTCATGGTGATGCAGCTATCTATGACACATTAGTCCGTTTAGCACAACCATGGAGCATGCGTAACGTACTCGTTGATGGTCAAGGTAACTTTGGTTCTCAAGGTAATGATCCAGCAGCAGCAATGCGTTACACTGAATGCCGCATGACCAATCTTGCTATGGAAATGGTTCGCGACATCGACAAAGATACAGTCGATTTCGTAAAGAACTATGACGGTAAAGAAAACGAACCAACAGTCCTTCCAGCACGCTTCCCTAACTTACTGGTCAACGGTTCAGCAGGTATCGCTGTTGGTATGGCAACCAACATCCCACCACACAACCTTCGTGAAGTAGCTGACGGCGTCCACTGGGCTCTAGAACACCCACAAGCCACACACAAAGAACTATTGGACAACCTCATCCGCCTCATCAAAGGCCCTGATTTCCCAACAGCAGCAACCATTATTGGCCACAAAGGAATCGAGGACGCCTACCGTACAGGACATGGCATTATTACCATGCGCGCAGTAGTCGAAACTGAAGAAATTCACGGACGCCAATGCCTGGTTGTTACTGAACTCCCATATCAAGTCAATCCAGATAAGTTAGCAACTTCCATTCGTGATGCAGTACGTGATGGCAAAATTAAAGGTATCGCCGACATGCGTGATGAGACATCAGGCCGTACAGGTCAACGTCTCGTCCTGGTGTTGAAAAAAGATGCAATTCCAAAAGTTGTCTTAAACAATTTGTACAAGCACACGCAACTACAAACCTCTTTTGGTGCAAATATGCTTGCACTTGTTGACGGTACCCCACGTACCCTCAGCCTTGATGGTTTCATTAAATACTGGATTAAACACCAGCTTCAAGTTGTTCTCCGCCGCGCAATCTACCTCAAGAATGATGCAGAAAAACGTGACCATATCCTTCAAGGCTATTTGAAGGCAATGGACATGATCGACCAAGTGATTGAGCTGATCCGCGCATCACAGAACTCAGATGTAGCTCGTACAGGACTCATCGATCTCCTCCATGTTGATAAAGAGCAAGCAGACGCTATTTTGGAAATGCAATTACGTCGTCTTGCAGCTCTTGAACGCCAGAACGTTGAGGATGAACATGAAAAACTTCTTGCAAAGATCCAATATCATCAAGGAGTTATTGATTCTGAAGATCTCCAACGCCAGATTATTAGTACTGAATTAGATGAAATCGTCCGTAAATATGGTGATGATCGTCGTACACGCATTCTCCCATATGCTGGAGGCGTATCTGACGAAGATCTGATCGAAGACCACATTATGGTCTATAACATCACCCGTTCCGGCTACATCAAATCTACCTTAGCTGATAACTATCGTCCTCAGCATCGTGGTGGTAAAGGTATCAAAGGCGCTAAATTACGAAAAGATGATGTTGTTGATCATTTCCTAACTGCCTCTAACCATGATTGGTTACTTTTCTTCACAAACATGGGTCGAGTCTATCGCATTAAAGGATACGAAGTCCCAGAAGGATCTCGTGATTCTAAAGGACAGCATGTTGCAAATCTCTTGCAATTCAAGCCAGATGAACATATCCAATGCGTCATGGCACTACACGATTATCAGCAAGCACCATATCTTATCTTAGCAACAAAGAGTGGTCGTATTAAGAAGACAGCACTATCCGAATATGACTCCCCACGCCAAGGCGGATTAATTGCTATCAACCTCACTGACATTGATATAACTGATGGAAACCAACGAGATGAAGTTGTTGGTGCAGCATTATGTAACGCTACTGATGACATCATCATGGTCAGCCGTGCAGGCATGTCAATCCGCTTCACTGCGGATGATAAACAGTTACGCCCAATGGGACGTAACACATCTGGCGTCCAAGGAATGCGACTCCGTCAAAATGATGAAGTTCTAAGTATGAACATCATTCCTAAAGATAGTACTAAAGATCTTCTTCTCATCACTGACCAAGGTTTTGGTAAGAAAACCACTCTCACTGAGTATCGTTTACAAGGACGTAACGGTTATGGTGTCAAAGCCATTGCCATGTCAAAGGAACGTGGAGCACTTGTTGGTGCGCTCGTACTTGATGATGATGACCAAATCATGGCTATCATGAAATCTGGTAAAGTCATCCGATTCAATGTCTCTGAAATTAATCGAACCGGACGAAGCACACAAGGCGTTACCATTGCAAAACCAGACGATGAGGATCAAATCGTTGAAATTACTCTTGCTGAGAAAAATCTCAAATGAATAAACAATAAATATCCTAGAGGCTACTACCTATTAAGGTAGTAGCCGCTGATATTTGTAGTAAATAACACATCATACTGTTCTTATGTGCAGACAGAGAATGAAAATTGTAAATCTTAGCGAAGGCTGTCATATAGTCTGATAATCTCAACGGTGATATAGAGGCATTCAAGGAGAACATATGGCTGAGCAGAACAAATCAGCAGGAACTGCAGACAATAATGTGCATGTCAGCGGTAACGTTAAACCACTTGATATCAAGTCAACTAACACAACAGCATCTGCACCAGCAGCAAAAGTCGCAGCATCACAAAATTCAAAAGAAAATGCGAAGAAAAAAGCTGCAAAGATGCCTCCAAGTATTCAACGACCTGGACGTAATAAAATCCGCGTGCCAAAAGCACGTCGTATGAAGCTTTCTGTAACGAAAGTCGATCCATGGAGCGTAGCGAAGGTATCCTTCCTACTTTCTATCGCATGGGGCATTATTCAGGTTGTATGCACTTGCGTTATCTATTGGGTTTTGCAAGCAGCTGGCTTTTTTAACGCAATTAATAGTTTGGTCTCTTCCACAGGTGTTTCTACTGGTGGAACCAGTGCCATTAACATTCAAAGCTTCCTCAACTTGGGAACAATCGTCAGTTTCGTAACTGTCTTTGCTATTTTCCAAGTTTTACTCATTGTGATTGTTGCCACAATTGGTTCATTCATCTACAACGTTATTTGCATGCTTGTTGGTGGCGTACGAGTAACGTTAGGTGATGATTGATTACCAATCATTAAGAGGGGGCCACAGCTTTTGCTGTGACCCCCTCTTCAATAAATAGCATCAATCATTATCATTCAAATTGTCATCATCAGGTAAATCTGACCAATCAACCGTACCAAACTCTTTACCTGCTTTCCGCGCCAATTTCATCTCTAACCGAACCTGACGGTTTGTTTGCTTTGCAATAGCACGATCTGCTTTTCGCTCATTACGTAGCAAACGTCGGTCAGCCTTACGCTTTATCTTATTCTGTACACGACGTTCAGCAGAATCAGTATCTAAACCAAGGCCAAAAATCAAATTTTGACGTAACGATTCATAATCCAAATTTAACGGTGACAAACGTTGAATGCGAGCATACGCCTTTAACTCAGGAAAAGCCGCCATAACATATGCTTTCCGTTCTGTTGTTGCTCGTTTCCAATCTGATAATAATCCTGATTGACTCATTAAAGAGCCGTTATGAAGCCTATAGTGATACAAAACAATTGGTAAACGAACAATACGATGAGCGCCACCTAAAATCTGACAAATCCGCGCAGTATCCTCAATAACATGACCGTCTGGGAAAGTGATCTTCCCACGATGATAAATGCTAGCGCGGGCAACAAACCCCCATAAATATCCACCGATTTGACCGCGTAATTGTTTCTTGATGGCTTCTTTAGGACTCAAAATTTGAAGACTAGAATACCGATTATGAACGTAACGTGAATTACGAGGCATCCCATTAATACCAATAGCGTCAAATTTAAACATGACAATATCAGCATTCTGAGTATGCATTGTCCGCAAACAAAGCTCAATCAAATTAGGCTTAATTAGATCATCAGGATCGAAAAAATAAATAAAATAGCCATGTGCAGCAGCAAGACCCTCATTACGAGCTGCAGCTACCCCACGATTAGGCGTATGAATAACACGAATCCGCTCATCTTGTAAGGACCATCCATCTGCCTTAATACCTGATCCGTCTGTAGATCCATCATCAACAATAATGACTTCAATATTCCTATATGTTTGAGTTAACGCAGAATATATACTGTGATCTAACCACTCACTCACATTATAAACCGGCATAATAATGCTGACCAAAGGATTCGACGGAGTAGGCGGATTTAAAACTGTCAGGGATCGAGACATACGTAAAGGAGAGGTACGGACTAATTGTTTATTTTCCGTCGGTAACTTATGTACCGCGGGAATATTGTTCTCGCTGGTATCTCTCACGTAAACCTCCCTTATATATCGTCCTCTATTTTATGCTTTCGTCTTCTTTTTTGGAAAAATAACAATTACATTATGGGTTTTTCTTTAAAAAAGAAATGATAGTAATGTTTCACGAAGGAAAGCATAATGTAATATATGCAGGTTGAACCACAGTTAAAAGCCTCTCGTTGCCTCATCAACGATATATGCAAGTCACGATCATGGACAGTAGAAAAATTAGCTGAAGCTAGTTGTATTCCAGTACAACGAATTAGTGAGATTATTAACGGTTCACCTATAAAAGGTCAAGAAATCGACCAGATTGCACAAGCTCTTGCTGTTTCTACAGATGATTTATTTACGGCAGGAGATCCACGTAAAACTACTGCAATACGAGATAAAGAATCGCAAGATCATCTTCTAATAATCAAAAAAGAATCAATTGAAAAAGCAGAAAAAAAATTTTGGAAAACCAGTATCCCCACATTACTAACTGTGATCATGACCTGTTTACTATTGTTTTTTACATCATTAACAACACGTCTTATCACACTTATTGCGTGGGGAATCATGATAATCGGATTTTGTATTTTCTATACACAATGGTTGGTGCCTTATATTGAGAAAAAATATAAGACATCAACCGACAATATTAAATGAAAATTTAAAGCTTTCCGACCAAATCCATACCCGGAGTGATAGTGTCATCGCCTGGCTCCCATTTAGCTGGGCATACTTGATCGCCATGTTCAGCAACAAACTGAGTTGCATCAAGAGTACGAAGAATTTCTTCTGGGTTACGGCCAATTCCCATGTCATTGACAGTGTAGGCACGAATGATGCCTTGTGGATCAACAATAAAAGCTCCGCGATAAGTATTTCCTGATTTTTCATCAAGAACATCGAAGAAGCGACCTAATTGACCTGCACGATCAGCAAGCATTGGATAGGTTATTTTTGCAATAGTTGGGCTGCTTTGTGCCCATGCATCATGGACATAAGCACTATCAACTGATACAGAGTAGATTTTGCAATCACGTTGTGCAAAATCTTCAGTCATATCAGCTAAAACACCTAGCTCAGTTGGACAAACAAAAGAGAAATCAGCTGGATAGAAGAAATACAAAGACCAATGGCCAAGAGTATCTTCCTTAGAAATAGAGGTAATTTCTCCATTCACATAAGCACTGACTTTAAAATCAGCAATTTCTTTGCCAATAAGGGACATTATAAAATCCCCTTTCTGTGTAATTAAATAAGGTACATTACCTTTCCAACTGATAATATCGTTCTTTAACTTCTCTGGAAAGATTCTCTTTTCTAGACTGTAGTGTTAAAATTAGCCGAAGCTGACCTCACTAGTGCAGTTATCTACAGAGCCTGATAATTCTTTCTTTTTCGTCCCTCTGTAGTTGTTTGTTTAGTTTTAATCAAAAATATTTGACTGTACGCGTATGAACCCAGAAGGAGGCAGAGATGAGCAAGTTCACGGAAACGAATACAAACAGCACATTCGTTCAAAAAGCAAACCAAACAGCAGGAACTGTTGAAGAAACATTGCGTATTGTTCAAGTTGCAACGCAATCCACGCAAGAAGTTCTTGATAGATTTGATACAACAGAAAAAGGTTTAACAACTTCCCAAGTAGCTGAAAGATTACAAAAATACGGTCATAATGATCTTGCCTCTCATCAGGCTAATTTTTGGAAAATTCTTCTAGACCAAGTCAAAGATCCAATGCTGATTTTGCTCTTTGTAACAGCAGTTTTATCCTTCTTCTTTGATCAGGTTTCTAGCGGCGTTGTTATTTGCGTTATCTTATTCTTTTCTGTCGCTATTGGTGTTTTTAATAACTGGCGTTCCGAACGTACTGCTGACTCATTAAGAGACCGTATTGCCTATAATGCAAAAACATTACGTGATGATGAAGCATGCACCGTTAACACAACAAATCTTGTTCCAGGAGATATTGTCCGATTAAATATAGGTCAAATTATTCCTGCTGATATTCGTTTGATCCAAGTCAATGATTTCTCTTGCGATGAGTCTATCTTGACTGGTGAAACTAAACCTGCTCAGAAAACAGCTGAAGCACTTGAAACAGCTAACAATGTTCTTGATCTCAAAAACTGCGCTTTAATGGGGACTATCGTTAAAGAAGGCTCTGCAATTGGTGTTGTCGTATCAACAGGGCATGATGCTGAACTTGGACATATTGCTGCTCAGCTTGCAACAGAACATGATGAAACTGACTTCCAACATGGCTTGAAGCAATATTCTAATTTCTTAATGAGGGTTGCTGTTATTGGTTCAGTAGTTATTATCATTGTCAACATTGCTCTTGGTCGTAATTGGCTCGATGCCGCACTATTTGCCTTCTCGGTTGCTATTGGTATTACACCACAGCTTCTGCCTGCGTTAGTCAGTACATCTCTTTCTGTTGGCTCACGATTACTCGCAAAACGTAAAGTTCTCGTTAAAAAACTGTTAACAATTGAAGACCTTGGTGATGTTGATGTTTTAGTCACTGATAAAACTGGAACCTTGACACAAGGTCATATCAGCTTTGAGTCAGCCTTGAATCCAGAAGGCAATGAGGACATGAGCCTCTTACGTTTAGCTGCTCCAGCTAGTGACTTTGAAGTAAATACCGACGGTAATGTTAGTGGATCAAATGATTTGGATATCGCACTAGGAGAACAAATCTATATTGAAACAGTAGCATCTGCTAATAAGATCGGTGGTACTATCCCTAATATTGGCCGCTCTTCTTATAACGTTTTATATGCTGACGATTTTGATCACGAAACCCAAATGGCATGCTCAGTGGTTCAAGATCTCGATGAACAGCATATGGGTACATGGCTTGTTATTAAAGGTGCTCCTGAAAAGGTGATTGCACGCTGCGGCAACCTTGACTCCAGTGCTGACGGCCCTATCATGTCTATTCTTAATGGTCTCTTTAGCCAAGGATTACGTATCATTGCAGTTGCAAGCCGTCCAATTGAATGGTCCTCAGAACTTGTTAATGGAAAACCACGCCGTCTCAGTGATGAAGATAAGCAAAATCTGAATCTCAATGGTTATCTCGCCTTCCTTGATCAGCCAAAAGATGATGCTCGAGTTTCCCTAGAACAACTTCATCGTCTTGGTGTTGATGTCAAAATCGCAACTGGTGATAATGCTCTTGTTGCACAAACAGTCTGCAGCAAATTAGGTATCGATTCAAGTCCAGCATTGACCTCCAGTGATTTCTCTCGTATGTCCGATGATGAGCTATGGGAAGCAGCTCAAAAAACTTCCATTTTTGCTCGCATCACTCCAGAAGAAAAAGCACGTGTTGTTGAGGTTTTACATAAACATGGTAAATCTGTAGCATTTCTTGGTGATGGTGTTAATGATGCATTAGCATTACACAAAGCTGATGTTGGAATTTCTGTTGATACAGCAACTGATGTAGCCAAAGATGCTGCCGGAGTTATCCTTCTTGATAAGGATCTTGGTGTCATTGCAGATGGAGTTCAAACAGGACGCCGAATTTTCAACAATACAATCAAATACGTCAATATGGGAACATCTTCTAATTTCGGAGGTATGTTCTCAACTGTTGGAGCCTCATTCCTCTTCTCATTCTTACCAATGACAGCTACCCAAATTCTGTTAAATAACCTCATCTACGATATTGCCCAGATGGTTATTCCAACAGATAATACTGATCCCGAGATGGTAGCAAAACCAACACACTGGGATATTAGATTCATTTATCGCTTTATGATAATTTTTGGCCCAATTTCTTCTATCTTTGATTTTATTACTTTTGGTGTTATGCTCGGCATCTTCCACTCTTCAGTTCCTGAATTCCAAACAGCATGGTTTGTGGAATCAATGTGCACTCAAACTCTTATCGTGTTTGTCATTCGTACACGAAGAATTCCATTCTGGAAATCACGTCCAAGCTCACTTCTTACATGGTTTACTATTGGTGCAATCATTCTTGCGGCAGTTATGCCATATATTCCATTCTGTGATACTTGGTTTGGATTAACACCATTGCCATTAATATTCTATGGAGCATTGGTGCTTATGATAGCTGTCTATATAGTTTTGTGCGAATTAGGCAAATCGTGGTTCTATAAGCGTGAAGCTAAGAAATTAGCTGCACAGACAGCATGAAAATATATAGCAATAACATTAATAAATAAATATTTCCAGTAAATATGGTGACAAAATAGATAAAATTATTTGTCACCATATTTTTATTTAATTTATTGCAGTGAACTAATAGTAAGGGAATAGAGAATAATGCATACAGGCGATCGTATTTTTCTTCGTGCCATTCCATTAGCAATCACTTTATACGAAGTATTATTTGGATTTTATACAATTCTTCACTACCCATCTGACTGTGTGCCTGGCCGATTTTTAGTTTCATTAGGATCAATTACTTTTGCCATTTATAGTGCAGTAGCTGTTGCATTAAGGCAAGGGGAACGACACATAACATCATGGCCATTATGTATATGGCCGATATGCGCGTTTATAGGATCTTTAGCTGCAATTCTATGGGGTATTATTCTTCTTTTACACCCCTCATCTATCAATATTGTATCTGGGCATATGGTTTTTGGTGCAGGACTAATCGCTATTTGTGTCTCTACTGTTTCATTGATATCATTACATTTAACAGACATTTCATGGAATGAGATTCATTTGCCAATTGGTCAATGTAATTGCCATTCATGGAACAGAAATGTTGTCTATATTCTATCTTCTATTCCAATACTCGCGACCATCAGTGGTGTAATTTATTCTCTTATTTCCTTAGTAAGCAGTTCAGAAGCTGAGCAAATCGGTGGCCATGCGTTATCTGCACAAACATTAGTATGTTTATCATTTGTTTTGATAGTGTGGGTACTCGGGCATCAGATGAATAATACATTCACGGGAAAATATAAATGGCGTTATGGCATCTACATTACCGTTAATGGATTAATCAATATCATATGGGGACTTTTTACCGCTTTAACTTTTCCTTCTGCTTTTCGAACATGTGGCTGGGGAATGGTTGCTCTTGGTTTAGTATGCATTTCTGTTTCTGGGAAAATGCATCGTATTAACGGGTATTGGCATGATAAATCTGAATTAGCAATTGCTGCACACTATTTCCCATTAGTTGCTGCATTTACCGGGTTTCTTTTATCCGACATCTTATTCTCATGCGGCTTACATGACATTTCATACGTATGGGCTGCATATGCAGTAGGAGGATTATCGGCAGTATGTGCGTGTGCTTTTGCTCTCGTTGCAGTACCATCACCACTAGCAGAATAAGTAGTAAATATTTTAGAGAAAATAGTTCCTTAAAACCATAATTTTAGGTAAAAGAAGTGAATTTTTTATATGTTTTTCTTTTAAAGTATCAATTTCGTGGAAACGTTACCATGAAATTGGGGAAACCTTAAGAAAAAGCTTCTTATAGGTGCTAAAGTTGTAATTGCGGATTTCATTGTTGATGTTAAACGTGAGAGGGAAGACAGAAACCTGCATGACTCTTGCAGGGTATAGAACTTTCTATTTTTAGTATCAGCAACGAACTGAATTATCGGAATCAAATCTGCGATTGAAAAGGAGTGGTCTCAATGATGAGTCCAATTCATGTAAATTCAGAGATCGGCAAACTCAAGGCTGTTATTCTGAAGCGCCCAGGTCACGAAGTTGAAAATATTACACCTGAAATTATGCCAAGGCTTCTCTTCGATGACATTCCATATCTTCCAATTGCTCAGCGTGAACACGATCAGTTTGCTAAGGTTCTGAGTGACCATGGCGCTGAGGTTCTCTACTTGGAGAACTTGACAGCTGATGTACTTGAAGCTGATGACGGTGTTAAGGATCAATTCCTTGAGCAAATGCTGTCAGAATCTGGTTACAAGAGTGGTGTCTTGCATGATGCTATCAAGGATTATTTCTTGAGCATGCCAACCCTTGACATGGTTAATAAGATTATGGCAGGTCTTCGTAAGGAAGATATTGACTTCAAGCCAGTAACCTTACAAGATATGGCAGAAGATCAAGATTATCCATTCTTGATGGATCCTATGCCAAATTTGTACTTTACACGTGATCCAGCGGCTTCTATTGGTGATGGTCTCACCATTAATCGCATGACTTTTGCTGTTCGTCAACGTGAATCTATGTTCATGGAATATATTATTAAGTATCATCCACGTTTCGCCAATAAAGGTGTTTCTGTCTGGCGTGACCGCTACCACACAACTCGTATCGAGGGTGGTGACGAACAGGTCTTAAGCAATCATGTTATGGCAATCGGTATTTCTCAGCGTACTTCTGCTGACGCAATTCAAGATCTTGCACATAGCTTATTTGGGCATTCTAATTTTGATACCATTCTTGCTGTTCATATTCCTCACAGCCATGCAATGATGCATCTTGATACTGTCTTTACCATGGTCAACTACAACCAGTTCACCATGGATCCAGAGATTTTGGATAACGGTGGACAAGTTGATATGTACATCCTTCGTCCAGGCAAAGATGGCGATATTGAAATTACCCGCGAAACAGATCTTGAAGCAACACTCAGCAAGCTTCTTAACCAATCTGAAATCGATATTATCCCAACAGGTCACGGTGACCCAATTATTGCAGCTCGCGAACAGTGGAACGATGGTTCTAACACCTTGGCTATTGCCCCAGGTGAAGTTGTTACCTACAACCGTAACTATATTTCTAATGACCTGTTGGCTAGCCACGGTATTAAGGTCAATCAGATTGAATCTAGCGAGCTTTCTCGCGGTCGTGGTGGCCCACGTTGCATGTCTATGCCAATTGTTCGTGAAGATCTTTAATGAAATATTTGTGAACATTTAAAAATTTATAACTGAAGAGAAAATGAATGCGTCGCAGTTAATTGCAATTTCTTGAAATTACTGAGACGCATTCGTCAAAAATGATAAGTACCTTGAAAGGAAAATCCATGAAGGGTTTCGACAACATTTTCCAGGGTCGTAGTGTCCTGGCTTGCAAGGATTTCACTCCAGCAGAACTTAACTACATGGTTAACTTCGGTCTTCATTTAAAGGACTTGAAGAAGAATAACATTCCTCACCGTTACCTCGAAGGTAAGAACATTGCTCTTCTCTTTGAAAAGACTTCTACCCGTACTCGTTCCGCATTCGTTGTTGCTTCCCATGATCTTGGTGCAAACCCAGAATATATGGATTCTACCGGAACACAGTTTGGCAAGAAGGAATCAGTAGAAGACACCGCTAAGGTTCTTGGTTCCATGTTCGATGGTATTGAGTTCCGCGGTTATAAGCAGACTACCGCAGAAGGCCTTGCCGAATTCGCTGGCGTTCCAGTCTGGAACGGTTTGACCGATGAATGGCACCCAACACAGATGCTCGCTGATTTCATGACCGTTAAGGAAAAGTTCGGCCACCTCAAGGGCTTAACTCTCGCTTTCGTCGGTGATGGACGCAACAACATGGCAAATTCCTTGCTCGTTGCCGGCACCATGCTCGGCGTTAACGTTCACATCGTTGCTCCAGCAGAACTTCACCCAACACAAGAAGTTCGCGATATCGCTGAATCATTCGCAAAGCAAACTGGCGCAAAGTTCCTTATCACCGATGACATCGCTGAAGGCGTCAAGGGTGCAAATGTTATCTACACCGATGTTTGGGTTTCCATGGGTGAATCCAACTGGGAAGAACGTGTTCACTTACTCCGTCCATATCAGGTCAACATGGACTTAATGAAGATGACTGGTACTCCAGATGATGACTTAATCTTCATGCACTGCCTCCCAGCATTCCATGACACCAATACCACCTACGGTCAAGAAATCTTCGAAAAGTATGGCCTCAAGGACATGGAAGTTACCGACGAAGTCTTCCGCTCCAAGTACGCATGGCAATTTACTGAAGCTGAAAACCGTATGCACTCAATCAAGGCAATGATGGCTGTTACCCTCGGCAACCTTTACATCCCAGCATCTGCTGTTAACGGTTGCACCGGCGGCTGCGGTTGCTCCTGCAAGGACTGAGTGACACATATGGCAAAGCGTATTGTCGTAGCACTTGGTGGCAATGCTATCGTTACAAAAACAGGCACTGCTGCATCTCAACAAGAATCCATCAAAAAGACCATGACTGCTCTTGCTGAATTCATCAAAGCAGGAGATGAGCTTGTCATTACACACGGTAACGGCCCACAAGTTGGTAACTTATTACTTCAGCAAGCTGCAGGATCAACTGAAAAGAATCCTGCCATGCCACTTGATACCGTTGGCGCAATGACACAAGGCGAAATCGGTTTCTGGATGGAAAATGCTTTAGATGCTGTTCTCATCGAAAACAACATCTCAAAGCTCGTTGCAACTGTCGTCAGCCAGACTGTTGTCGCTGCTGATGATCCACGTTTCGCAAACCCATCAAAGCCAATCGGTCCTTTCTACACCAAAGAAGAGGCTGAAGCTATTAAGAGCGAAAACCCAGATTTCACTCTCATTGAAGATGCAGGACGTGGCTATCGTCGAGTTGTTCCATCACCAAAGCCGATCGATATCGTCGAAGCTTCTATCGTTGAAACTCTATTGAAGAACAATATGGTTCCAATCGCTTGCGGTGGAGGCGGCGTTCCAGTCATTAAGACAGATAATGGTTATAAAGGCGTTGAAGCTGTCATCGATAAGGACTTCTCTGCAGCAAAACTTGCTGAAAAAGTTCACGCCGATGAGCTGATTATCCTTACAGCTGTTGATAATGCATGCATTAACTTCAATACACCAGAACAAAGAGCTCTTGGTGAAGTTAAAGTCGATGAAATGCAAAGCTACATTGAAGAAGGTCAGTTTGCCGCTGGCTCTATGCTTCCAAAGGTTCAAGCAGCCATTAGTTTTGTAGAAAATCATCCTGAAGGACGTGCTATCATTACCTCTCTTGATAAGGTCAGTGATCTTGTTGCAGGCAAACCAGGAGTCGGAACCATTATTACAAAATGATGAACTGAAATGAAGTAATTTTATACTTTAAAAAAGGGACTTTTACTGTGGTAAAAGTCCCTTTTTTCTCTCTACCTCGTGGTAATATTTCCAATGTAGAGCAGGATATTCTCATACGGATTTGAATATCTTTTTTTCACCGTTGTAAAAATAAAAATAGGCTAAATTACAGGAAGCAAAGATCAGTATCCGTAGGGAATGAATAATGGAGACAATGAAGCTCCAATGTATGGTACTTTTCTTTGATCAATGAAGTATCATTTTTTAGAGATAAATCTCCATTATTCAATGATGAAAAGGGAGAAATTTTGGAAGACACTCAAAAGAAGAGCGTCAGCACTTTTGGGTTGATCGCTCTAATTGTTAGCGCCTCGATTGGTGCTGGTATTTTCAATTTGCAAGGCGAAATGGCATCATCCTCTGCAGTTGGTCCTGCATTACTGGGATGGCTTGTCTGCTTGATTGGTGTTATCGCCCTTGTATTATCGCTCAATAACTTGCTTGTGAAGCGTCCAGAACTTGATTCTGGTATTTTCAGCTACGCTAAGGAAGCAGCTGGTCCATTAGGCGGATTCATTTCAGGATGGGGCTACTGGCTTTCAGCATGGGTTGGAAATATCGCATTCGGCACAATGCTTATGGGAACCTTTGGCTCATTCATTCCAGCTTTTGGTTCTGGCAATACATGGGCAGCAGTAATCGTCGCTTCTGCAGTTGTCTGGATCTTGACATTAATCGTCAATCATGGTTTTGAATCTGCAACAGTTTTGAACACCATCGTTACAATCTGCAAGCTTGTCCCAATCGCTGTTTTCATGGTTGTCGTTGTTGTCAGCTTCAAAGTCGGTGTATTCACACAAGATTTCTGGGGTAATCTCGCTGCTAATCTCTCACATGGAGTTCAACCATCCGATGTTTGGACACAGATGTCCGGAACAATTGTCAACATCATGTGGGTCTTTGTTGGTATTGAAGGAGCTTCCATTCTTTCCAAGCAGGCTAAGTCCACTCGCGCTGCAGGTCAAGCAACCATTTGGGGTCTTGTTGTTCTTGCCATCATCTACCTCTGGGTCTCTATTCTTCCATATGGCGTTTTACCACAGGGCGTCATCGCTGATTATGCTTCTAAGGGAACTGATGGTACAACCATGGCTGCAATCATGATGCATACCGTTGGACCATGGTCATATTGGTTAGTAACCGTTGGCGTCATCATTTCTGTTCTTGGTTCTTGGCTTTCCTGGGTTATTCTTCCAGCTGAAACTACCGCTTTGATGGCAAACTCTGAGCAAACATTGAATAAGTTCTGGGGTAAGGTCAACAAGCACAACTCACCACAAAATTCTTTGATCATCGCAGCTGTGTTACAGACCCTTTTCTTCCTTGTTTTGCCATTCTTCTCCGAAGCTTATACATTCACCTCTCAGCTTTCTACAGTCGCAGTTTTGGTGAGCTACTTATTCGTTGGCTTCGATGAACTCAAAGTAGCCTCTATGACTCACGATGCATGGAACTTCATCGTTGGTATCTTCTGCACAGCTTTCTTCCTCTTCGCTCTATACGAATCTGGTTGGCAGGATATCCTCCTTCTCTGTATCGCTCTCCTCGTCGGCTTCTTCTTCTATGTCCCAGCAGCTAAGAAGAACAACCGTAAGATTGGTGCTTGGGAATGGGTAGTCATGGCTATTATTGCTATTGCAGCTATCATCGCTATTATTTTGATCTGCACCGGCGTTATTAGTATCAGCTGATTATAATTTCTAAAGTTAACGATTCCCTAGTCAAGAGTTGTTGAATCACTTCTGATAGTGATTCAACAACTCTTTTTCTTTTACAGATACACTTTCCCTATATTCAAATGTGAAAGTTTAATGAACGGAAATTGTTAAATTAGTAACTAGAAAAGATTGAAAATAATCAAATTTTTATGTTAAATGTATAGAAATTGTAATTTTCTTCAAAGAATCGCCTATAAAATGGGCCGTGTCAAAAGTTATTGAAATATTTTTAAATAAGGTAAAACAGATATGAGGTGTTTTAAGCACATTGTATTGTCCCATCATCAAGGGAGGGAATATGGTAAACGAATATGCTCCACTTAAGGGCATTAAAGTAGTTGACTGGACCCAGGTTCAGTCTGGCCCATCCTGCACACAGATCTTGGCATGGCTTGGTGCTGATGTTATCAAGATTGAAAAGCCAGGAACTGGTGATCCAACACGTAACCAGCTTCTTGATATCGAAGATTCCTGGGGTATCTACTACCTCCAGTTGAACGCAAACAAGAAGTCTTTGACCTTGAATGCAAAGACCGAGTCCGGTCACAAGGTTCTTACCGAACTTTTGAAGAACGCTGATATCTTCATCGAAAACATCAAGCCAGGCGCAGTAGAAAAGCTTGGTTTTGGTTGGGAACAAGTTCACGCTCTTAACCCACGCCTCATTATGGGAACCATCAAGGGCTTCAATAAGGGCTCACGTTTCGAGAACGTTAAGGCATACGAACCAGTTGCACAGTGCTCCGGTGGTGCTGCTTCTACTACTGGTTGGAACGAAGGCGAATTCAACGTCCCAACACAGTCCGCAGCAGCTTTGGGTGATTCCAACTCTGGTATGCACCTCTGCATCGGTATTCTTGCAGCTTTGATGCAGCGTGAACACACTGGTGAAGGAACATACGTTTACCAGTCCATGCGTAACGCAACCCTCAACCTCTGCCGTATCAAGCTCCGTGATCAGATCATGCTTGATAACCTTGGCGCACTTCCTCACTATTCTGTTTATGGAAAGCCAGGATACAAGTGGGGCAAGGCCATCCCACGTACCGAGAACACCGAAGGCGGTCAGGTTATTGGATGGTGCTACAAGGCAAAGGGTTGGGAGACTGATCCAAACGCTTATGTATACATCGTTATCCAGGATCCAAAGAAGAGCTGGGAATCCGTCTGCACTGCTATTGAAAAGCCAGAATTGATCGACGACCCACGCTTCGATACTTGGCAGCATCGTCAGCTTCATAAGGAAGAAATGTACGCTGAGATCGAAGACTACACCAAGAACTTCGATAAGTATGAACTTACCGACAAACTTGGCAAGGCTGGCGTTCCAGTCGGACCAGTCATCGACTGGTACGAGATCGAAAACGATCCAGAGCTCAACTCTGATGGTACGATCGTTACCATCAACCAAGGTGGCAACCGTGGCGAATACAAGACCATCGGTCTTCCATTCACTATGGCTAACTACACACCAGATTACAAGCGCGCTCCAGATCTTGGCGAAAACAACGTTGAGATTCTTGAAGGCCTTGGCTTTAGCGACGACGACATCAAGGGAATGGTCGAAGAAGGAACCATTTCTGAGGCTCGCGGTCCAAAGAACGCTAAGCCAGAAGTTCAG
Organism: Aeriscardovia sp.; assembly: GCA_017538895.1. Taxonomy (GTDB): domain Bacteria; phylum Actinomycetota; class Actinomycetes; order Actinomycetales; family Bifidobacteriaceae; genus RGIG7107. The sequence continues at coordinate 138,947 of JAFYHY010000029.1, forward strand.
CTTAACTTCTGATTTAGTATTCGGTTATAATCAAAGTTAGGCAAAGAGAGGAATAGTAGTAGAGAAGCAGTTTTCTCCACTACTATTCCCCCCGTCTGTACCTGAATCTTTTATAAAACATCGTGGTTTACCTCTTTACAACGGGTGTAAAGAGAAACGATTAGAGGTATAGCTTATGGGTAAGATTTTTCTTGATGATATTCTTCCGATTATCGTCATCATGATTTTGGGCTATGTATTAGGTAAAGCGCATTACTTTAACGACAACCAGCGTCAGGGTTTGAATAGCTTCGTTCTGGATATCGCTCTTCCAGCAGCATTGTTCATCTCTATTGTTAGCGCATCACGTCAGCTCTTTGTCCAGGATGGTGTTTTAACACTTATCTCCATCTTTGGTGTTACTGGCATGTTTATGCTCAGCTACTTCTTAGACCGCTGGTGGTTCCATCGTTCCATGGCAGAAGCAGCAGTCTGCGCTTTGATTGCCGGTTCTCCAACCATTGGATTCCTTGGCTTCGCAGTCTTGGATCCTATTTACGGCGATAACGTTAACACCAACCTTGTTATTGGTATTGTTTCTATCGTTGTTAACGCAATTACTATTCCTATCGGTCTCTCTTTGGTTGAACATGGTATGGCTAAGGAAGAAGACGCTCAGAGTGAAAAGAAGGAAGAAAGCGCCGATGGCAAGAAGAAGCACACTGGTGTTTGGTGGTCTATTCTTGACGCAATTGAAAAGCCAGTTGCTGCTGCACCATTGCTCGCTGTCATCTGCGTTTTGATCGGTATTCACTTCCCAGATTGGATTAAGCCAACCTTCAATCTTGTTGCAAAGGCTAACTCTGGTGTTGCTGTTCTCGCAGCAGGTCTCGCACTTTCTACAGTTTCCTTCTCCTTCGATCTCGAAGTTATCTGGAACACCATTTACCGTCTTCTCATTACTCCAGCAGTTCTCGTTCTTGTTGCTTACTGGTGTGGTATGGGCTCCTCCCCAACCAAGATTGCAATGCTCTGCTTGGCAACTGCACTTCCACCAGCATTCTCTGGCATCATCATTTCCAGCCGTTACAATATCTATGTTCGTGAAGGTGCAAGCTCCGTTGCTGTCTCTACAGTTGGCTTTGCTTTAACCTCCATATTGTGGATCTGGCTCTTACCAATTCTCGGACACGTTCTCTAAAGTAAGATCCTGAACTCAACGACTGTATTTTATTAAAGTGTCTTACCTCTACTCATGCATTAAGAGGTAAGGCACTTTTTATATTCGACAATGGATCGATACACAATGAAATTTTGATATTTCATGAAAATTTCAGTAATATGTTTATACATGGTTCTTTATCAATGGCGATAAAAAGCCATCTACTTTAATCATTTATTTCTACTTACAAAATAACTGATCAAAAAAATCCTTGAACAATGAAGTAAAGAGGATAACGTGGCCAACAAAGAAACACTGAAGAATAAAGTTGGAATCGGTGGTTTAATCGCACTTATTGTAGGCGGAACTATCGGCTCAGGAATTTTTGCTTTGCCATCCACTATGACCAAAGGCGCTAACCCAGAAGGAATTCTCATTGGTTGGGCAATTGTCGCAGTTGGCATGTTTGCTCTAGCTGGTGTCTATCGAAATCTCACGCTACAACAACCAGATATTGATGATGGTATTTATGGTTGGGCTAAAGGTATGTTCGGTGACCTTGGTGGCTTCTTTGCAAACTACGGTCATGGAATCGGAGACGCTGTTGGAGATACCAGCTATCTTGTTGTTATTTTCTCTGCACTAGGCTCATTCAGCATCTTCAGCTTCTTCGGATCAGGAACTACCTGGTGGTCAGTTCTTGCCGCTTCTATTCTCTTATGGCTCATGACATGGTTAGTCTTACGAGGAGTAAAATCATCCACTGCAGTTAATAATGTCACCACGATTGCAAAAATTATTCCTATCGTAATGTTCATCATTTTAGCCGCACTCAACTTTAACCCACATATTTTCGCTGCCCATTTTGCTTCTACAGCTGTCTATAACGTAAAAACTGGAACCTGGGCACACACCTCTATTTTCAGCCAATCTAAATCAGTACTTCTTGCAGCAATGTGGACATTAGTTGGCATCGAATCAGGAACAATCTATGCAACCCGAGCACGCAAACAGACTGATGTCGCAAAAGCAACAACAATTGGCGCTTTAATCGTAATCATTATTCTCGTTGGAACTTCTATTCTCTCACTCGGATTAATGTCACCAGCAGCCATCTCTCAATTACACGACCCATCAATGGCAGGATTAATGTCTCACATGGTTGGTTCATGGGGCGGATGGCTCATCAACATTTGCTTAATCGTCTCCGTTATTGGCGCACTCTTAGCATGGATTTCCCTATGCTCTGAAGAACTCCGATTACCTGCACGTGGCGGCTCAGCAACAAAATGGCTCAACCAATTAGACCATGCAGAAGCACCAAAAAATGCTATCCTCGTTACATCAGGAGTTACCGAACTCTTAATGATCATTGCAGGACTGTCATCAGCCGGATACGATACCATCTTGCAATTTGCAACATCACTTGATTGCGTACCATACCTCATGGTTTCTCTATACGCATGCAAATCTGTTATTAAAGGCATCGGCTTTGAAAACCGTCCAACTCACGAACGCGTCACCTCAGCAATCGCTGCAATCCTATCAACTCTCTTTACCGCATTCATGGTATATGGAGCAGGATTACAATATTTGCTCCTGACAGCAGTCGTCTGGCTAACTGGCTTCTGGTTCTTCTATCAAGGACGCCGTGATCAAGGAAAGAAACTAACCCATGGAGAAATAATCACCTGGATTATCGTCGCAATCCTTGCTGTATTAGGCATCATCGGTATGTGCACACACACATTCGGATTCTAAAAAATGAGCGGGTTTTGTTCTTGAACATATAAACGTATCAACAAAACCCGCTATCTCATTAAGTAATGACAGTTATACAATAAAAAAGAACCGTTCATTCATACTGTATTTCATTTCGATTAAAGACAAAGATGTCGATATCGAAAAGACAAAAGCATAATAAACATCATAAAAGAAGAATGAGATGCGAGGAGGCATTAGCATGATAAGGCGATATCATTCTCGATTAACAAATATTGTGCTAGGAACAATAGCAGCTGGGGCAACTATTTTTGCTGGCCCAACATCAGCGTTAGCATGCACTCAAATATTTGTAGGCGATAACTATACAGCCAATGGTGATACATATGTAGGAAGAAACGAAGACAATGCACCACGATGGGAAAAAGTTTTCGGTATCCAACCTGCACAAAAAGATTTAAAGTTTTATTCACAAGTATCGAATTTCACTTATACAGTTCCACAATCATACCGATACACATATGTCAGAGATAATAAATCGTACTATAATCCTGAAGCTACAAATGCTTTCCCAGAAGCAGGAGAAAACTCACAAGGAGTAAGCGTATCAGCAACAGAATCCACGGCATATAATTCTAAAATCGCAAAAGTTGATCCTGTCGGATCTGCAGATGTCAATAATCCATGGGGCATCCCAGAATATAACCTTGCTGGCCTGATCTTGTCACAAGCAGCAACCGCACGAGATGGCGTCCAAATTCTCGGAAACCTAATAAACAAATACGGTTCACTCAATTGCAACCAAGTAACAATTTCTGACAAAAACGAAACATGGCTTTTCATGCTTCTATCAGGACACCAGTGGATTGCTATCAAAATGCCACAGAACGTCGTATCCATTAACCCAAATATGGGTAATTTAGAATTCAACGTCAATATTAACGATTCATCATCATGCTTACATTCATCAGGACTAGTCAGTACAGCACAAAAAGCCGGATCATTAGTAACCTATCCTGATGATCAAATCAATATTGGTGCCAGCTACGGAGAAGTCAACTCTGGATTTGGCCAATATGACCGACTTGCTCAAGGACGCTCCTACTTCGGTGCTCCACTCTCATCCAGCGATTACACAACAAACAGTCTCGGACAAATCACTTCTCTTGTACACCCACAACTTGAATTTACTCCTGGAGGCACTAATTACAACACTGACTTCATCCTCCGAGCATTCGCAGATCGCGGTGTAGGAACACCATTTAACGCCAATACCAACAAAAATCTTTACTCTATTGGTAACCAAAATACTGTCGAAACAAATGAATTCCAAATAAATCATCGGCTCTCATCAGATATTGCAACCGTACAATGGGAATCTCTATCAAGACCAGAATTTGGTATTTTCATTCCAAATTACAGCGCACTCCTCACAAAAGTAAGCCCACTGTATGGGAACATTAACACCTGGCAAGGCAACACCGTAGACGAAGCAAGCAGCGATAGCGTTCAAGAAGCATTGAACGGTCCAACAAATAACCTCGATGAAGTAATGATGGATATCAATACACTATGCTTCAATAACCGCAATACAACAGCTACAAATGTCAAAGCATACTTCGCTGTGATTCAAAAACAAATCATTGCACAACAACAAGCAGTGGCACAGTTAATGGATCAAACTCCAACTAATGAACGCACTAACTTAGCAAATGAAGCAGATGAAGTAATCACACAAAGTGTATATAACAAAGCATTAAACGTGCTGAAAGAACTACGTCTTTACCTGACCAGTAAAGATCCATCATTCCTCGCCAACGGTTCAGCAGTATTTACACCTTCAGATTACGATGCAGCCACCAATACAATGAGGACACCATTAGTATATGCTGCAGCAGTAATCAATCCAACACTCGCCAAACAACCAGCACAATCAATACAGTATGAACAAAATACTCATACAACACCGTTAACAGCACAAGCAAAGGAAGACGATGGAGTAAACGGATCATCAACAACACTGACATATACATGGTATAAAACTGCTAATAAAGCATCAGCAGATAACATCGCAGCACAAAAGAACTCCAGCTATGATAACAATGCAACACCATCAATACCTGCTGATATGACTGTTGTTGGCCATAATATGAGCTATACCCCATCGTCAGCACACGTTGGTACTGAATACTATGTCCTTCGAGTTACTAATGCTCAAGGCCTTTATATAGATTCAAATGTAACTGCAATAAGTATCACGACATCAACAGCCGCATCAAATACGCCAGTATCTCAAACGACAAGCAATACCCCATCCTCAACGCAACCATCAACACCAACAACGTCACAACCATCAACACCAACAACAAAACAAAACAAAACACCAGCAACAAACAACAATAGTCACTTATCAGCATTAGCAAAAACTGGACAAGCACTTCCAATTGCCTTACTCCTAACACTTTTCGTCACTGCAGTCATTGGAAGCGCGACAGTTTTTTACCGGAAGAAAAAACATCCTACTAATAAAGAAATGAACTGACAGATATAAGAAGAGACTAGCCAACTGATATACACAGTTGACTAGCCTCTTCTCAATAAATAAATAGATACAATGATTAATTCTTCATTCCACAAACCTGATACATATGTGCATTATCAACAACTTTGTATACCAAGAGATCCTGATCAAACATATTCGCTAACTCAGTTGATGATATTAAACGGTTACTGACACCTTTAGCTCCACGTTGATGAACACCATTAAGAGTTTCACGTCCCAACCCATGTGCAACAGCGAGAATACCACCAGGAACAAGAAGCGTTGATAACTTATCAATAAACTTCTGTGGTTCAAGGAAATGAGGCCACGCATTGTAAATCATAATAACGTCATAACCTGTTCCAATGGCATCTTTCTCTGCATCCGCTTGCAAAAGATGAATTGAAGAGTTATCTGCAAACTTTGATCGAGCTACATCAAGCATTCCTGCACTAATATCAACTCCAGTAATATCAGCGACGCCACGCTCAAGATAATACGGAAACATGATTCCTGTACCACAAGCAATATCAAGAATACGCTTACCAGCAGTAATCTCTGCATTGTCAAGAATCTGTTGAATGATTTCTGTGTGAGGATGCTGATGATCATCCCAATCAGAAGCACGCTGATCAAAATATGCTGCAATCTGATTTTTATCATCTGTAGCATGCAAATCTTTTCCGTCAAGAGGTTTACCTAATGGCGTCTCAGTAATGAAGGAATGAGATGTATCTGACATAACGTTTTTCCTTAACTGTCTAATTATGCTTCGATAGAACCTTGTTTCTTAGTATGAGAAACATAACGTTCTGGAATAAGGTGTGCTTTCATTAAAGCAAATACAATCGAAGGAATTAAAATGAGCTGGATAATCAAACCTGGGAGACAGGTAATGAAGTATCCTGTTGCCCAAGCACGCATGGAATAACGACCTGCTGCAAAGATAAATCCTTTTGCCGTACCAGCTGCAACACTACCAACGATAATTGCGGTAACAATTGAAATATATAAATCACCATATGTGTGGTGTGTGTGAACCCACAACATCATCAAAGCACAGCAGACACCGCAGAAAGCACCTTGAATCATCATAATTGGAAGATAAGCCATAGGAGGCATACCGGTGAAAACAGTAGAAAGCAGTGGGCCAACAATACCGCATAATAATCCAAAGCCCCAATTACAACTTAAACCACAGATCATAATTGGGAAGAACATTGGATCATAAATATCACCACCACGTGGAATGGCATGGAAGAACATAGGAAGAACAACGCAGAGAGCAATACAAACAGCGGTAATAATAGATTGCTTTACTCCACTCATACTTTTATTAGCCATACTTTATTTCTCCTTCAAAAGTTAAAAATAATGATGAGTAGTGTGTGCTAAATCCTTAAGAAACTCAAAGCAATTTGGGCAACACAAAGGACTATAAAAATGGCAAGAGTGAGTTTTGATTTTGAATCAAACTGGCCAAAGTGTTGGATCATTCTAGTCTTTTCAACGCGGTAACCACGAGCCTCCATAGCAGTACTTAATTCGTCTGCACGGCGAAAAGCATTAAGAAAAATAGGTAACAATAAAGGTAGATATGCTACACCACGTTTCCATAAACTTTTACTTTCAAATTGCGCACCGCGAGCGATCTGTGCTTCACGAATATTCTGCGCCTCACTATACAAGCTTGGAATAAATTGAACTGCAATAGAAATGATGAGTGCAATCTGCGCAACAGGAAGACCAACCCATCGAAGTGGTTTAATCAATGATTCCAAAGAATATGTCATTTCAATAGGTGGAGTAGTCATCATAATAATATTTGAAACAATCATGACAAGAATGACACGCATAACTATTTGTGCTCCATGAATTAGACCATAGATAGAAGGAGCAAAAATCCACCAATGAAACAAGGGATGAGGAGAGTGATTGAACAAAAAGTTCATAATAAAAATCACAATAAAAAACGGTAAACACCATCGAACAGGTGACAGCACTTCTGAAATATGAAGCCGTGATAATAGAAAAATAGTTAGTAGAAGAATAACTGATAATGCATATGTAATCAGCGATTTAGAAAACAGGATAATAATGATACCAAGAACCAGTGCAGCTAACTTCACACGACTATCAAGATGATGAAAAAAAGAATTTCCTACATGATATGTAGGCATAATTGATTGCTGATTACTCATTACTTTTCTCCTCTCTACGCATAACATTGGCAACACTTGTAAATAGAGAAGATGGTTCAATAATATTAGTTGGCAGCTGAATACCAGACTGACGTAAGGTATATGCTAACTGTGAAGATTGACTCGGGAAAATACCATATTGCGTTAATTCCTGAGAATCAGAGAATGCATCACTAGTCACACCATCAAAGACTTTCATACCATGATTAAGAATCAGAAGATGACGTGTACACATACAAATCGCATCAGAATTATGCGACACCATAATAATAGTCATTCCACTTTGATTGAGCTCAGTAAGAAAGTTTAAAAATTTTTCTCTACCTAAAGGATCTAAGCCAGCAATAGGCTCATCTAAGAGAAGGATTTGTGGATGAGCAGCAAGAACAGATGCTAACGCAACACGTCTTTTTTGTCCTCCCGATAATCCTAGAGGAGAAATATCTTTAATAGCTTCATAGTTAAAACCAAAACGTTGAAGAATATCTTGCGCATTCTGTTCGATTTCTGCTTTTGAAAAGCCTAAATGACGCATCCCAAAAGTAACTTCACGGTAAACTGTGGTTTCAAAAATCTGATTTTCTGGAAACTGAAATACAAAGCCAACACGACGACGCAAAAGCTGACGAGAATAACTATTTTTATTACGTCCATTAATATCAAGATTATCAATAGAAATAGTTCCCGACTGAGGTGTAATAAGCGCATCAATCAGACGCAATAACGTAGATTTACCACTACCTGTACGCCCCATAACTCCAACGAAATCACCGTCTTGTATCGTTGTAGAAAAATGAGTCAAACCATCCGTATGAGACTGTTCAGTACTATAGCGATAAGTGACATCATCTAAAACTATTGACATAATAACTGCGCCAACCCCTCGTTAGTTAGTGGAGCGGAATACTCCGGGAACCTTCCAGGGAATTGTTCAACAAGATACCAATAAAGACGAGTTGCTAACGGTGGTACTAAATGTGCTTGAGATAACAACGTGCGATCTGTTAATATCGTCTCCGGACTTCCTTCAGCCAATATTTTGCCAGCACTCATTACAATTACTTGATCAGCATTCACAGCTTCCTCAATGTAATGAGTAATCATAATAATTGTGTATCCTTGTTGATGAAGCTCATGAATTAATGAAAGAACTTCCTGTCGTCCTTCTGGATCTAACATACTAGTTGCTTCATCAAAAATCAGAATATCTGGTTTAACAGCATAAACAGATGCAATAGCAAGACGTTGTTTCTGTCCTCCTGATAAAGAATGAGGATCTCGATCTTCATAATTCTCAAGATGAACTATTTCTAAAGCTTTATGAATACGAACAGAAATTTCATTATCAGGAAAATCAAAGTTCTGCAGTCCAAAAGCTACTTCTTCACGTACCAAAGAAGATACAAACTGATTATTTGGATTTTGGAAAATCATGCCACAGGTTTTACGCACATTCCATACTTGTGTTGGATTAGTGGCATCGATGCCAGCTATACGTAGAGAACCTGAATTAATCGGCAATAATGCATTAAAATGACGTGCTAAAGTAGACTTTCCACTGCCATTAGTACCAATAACAGCAAGAAAACTTCCGCGCTGGACAGACAAAGAAACATCATCAAGGACTCGATTACTTTCATCACCATCGTATGAAAATGAGATATTCTCTGCTGCGATTACGTCCATGCGGCTCCTTGCGTGCATAAAAATCCAAACAAATCATTAGTCGGGATTTATTGCAAGCGCTATGAACATATAGCATTAGAGAGAAAAAAGTGGAGCTAGCCGGATTCGAACCGGCGACCCTCTGCTTGCAAAGCAGATGCGCTACCAACTGCGCTATAGCCCCAAATCGCTACCTCTCGGTGCGAAGTGGGCTCACCAGGACTTGAACCTGGGACCTCGTCCTTATCAGGGACGCGCTCTAACCAACTGAGCTATGAGCCCAAACCTGCGTTCAACGCGCATGCAATAAGATATTCTATTGTATTCTTTTTACAAAGTCAACTAGCGTGTCTTCCTTTATTTTCTAGGAAAATAAAGACATGACCAATCAAATCCTTAAAGAGAAATGGATATCATTTCAAACCTATCATATTCGCTGCATCTATAAAAAAACACAGTACATCTATTTACGCTTCATAAGAAAAACAAAAAATTTCGAAATGACCGTTCCACTATCATGCAAAAACACTGACATTAATAACTTTTTATTAAACAAACAAGCATGGCTATCAAAAGTACTTGAACAATCAACTAAATATAAAGAAATAGATCAACAAAAATGGTCAGCAGACAAAAAAGAAAGAGCAAAGCAATATCTTCAGCATTATCTAGAAGAAAATTTAACTTCTTGGACACAAAAAATAGGCATCGAACCAACACATATAACACTCAGATCAATGACTTCCCGCTGGGGATCCTGTACACCACAAACAAGAAGAATCCGTCTTAATTTAGCACTAGCCGATTTATCTGATGATTTAATCACCTATGTATTAGTACATGAACTCATTCATCTACGAATTAATGGACATGGCAAAGATTTCTATGCAATGATGTCAACATTACTTCCAGATTGGGAAACGAAACAAAAACAAATGAATACTATTCTACTGGTTTAACTTCAGTAGAATTTATTGGATTAGACTCATCTGCTACTTCATCAGCATCATTTTTTTGCTTACGAACCTCAATGGTCTGAATTCGACGCCCATCAACTTTCATAATGACCATGTCATATCCATCATCAGAATGATAAAGATCACCTTCATGAGCCATTTTGCCTGTATGGAATAAGAAATATCCTGCAACAGTCTCATATGGTCCATCTTCTAATTCAATGCCAGTTAAATCAGCAAAATCTTCAATGGTCATGCCACCCTCGATAGTAGCGACACCATGAATAAAGATGCTTTGGCCTTCTTGAATACCCATGCCAGAGAACTCATCATGAACATCGCTGACAAGCTCTTCAACCATATCCATCAAAGTAACAATTCCATCAGTTCCACCATATTCATCTATCACGATAGCTATATGAGCATTTTTCTTACGAAGCAAACTTAATGTTGGTAAAAGCTTAGAAGTACCAGGAATCGACAGAATAGGATGCATAACATCTCGAACATACGTATGCAAAGGATCTTTTACATCGAGTAAATCACGAACATGAACGCATCCAAGAACATCATCAAAATCTTTGCCAATAACAGGATATCGATCGTAAGGTTGAGATTGAACTTCTTCAATAGCATGAGTGATAGTACTATCATTCTCCAAAAAAATAACATCTACGCGAGGTCTCATAACCTCAGCAAGAGTTGTTTCTGATGCATCAAAAACATCGTCTAAGATAGTTCGTTCTTGACGATCTAGTTGAGTATTTGTTGAGACAAGGACTCGTAACTCATCATCACTGACCTGTGACTCTGTCTCATTTGGGTCAAGACCAATCATACGAACAATAAGATTGGTTAAAGTACTAATCAGCCAAATGAATGGTGTACAAATAGTTGCAAAAACATCTATAGAGGGAACAACAGCATGCGCGATACGCTCTGTTTTTTGCATAGCTATTCGTTTAGGAACTAACTCAGAAATAACAATAGCAAAATAGGAAATAATTAATGTAAGAAGAATTGTTGTCACAACAGAAGCAATATTCTTATCCATTCCTAAACGTGTTAAGTAAGGGATAATACTTGGAGAAATAGATGAAGCACCAAATGATGCAGAAAGAAAACCAGTAAAAGTTGTACCTATCTGTACTGCTGATAAAAAGCGATTAGGATTATGCGCAACTTTTGCGATTCGTGCTCCCCGAGAATCTCCTTCTTCCTCCATTTGCTCAATTTGCGAATCTCTCAAAGAAATTAAAGTCATCTCTGTGCATGAGAAAACTCCGCCGATTAATTGAAAAACGACAATAAAAAGAACATTAAGCCAAATGGACATATATATAACAATAAAACGATGGGACGATGCTAAAAGAGGAATACAATAAAGAAAAACTTTTTTCGCTACAGAATATGAAGAGAAAGGACCAATAATATGGGATCTTCAACACTTGTTGCTTATTTCTCCCAGCCTGATATTGCATTACCGCAGGGTGATGGTGAAGATCAGCCAGCTACAGGTCTTCTTCTTGGACAACATCTCGTTGGAAATGTGCAGTATATTGCTCAAGCAATTACACAATTAACTGATGGTGACTTGTTTAGAATCAAAGCGAAAAAGCTGTATCCAGCAAGTTATCGTATGACATGTATGATCGCTCGAGGTCAACAACAAGCACAAGAACGACCAGAGCTTGATGAGATCATTGATAATTTTGATAAATATGACACTATCTACCTTGGTTATCCAATCTGGTGGATGGATTTACCTATGCCTGTTTATACATTCTTAGAGACTTATGACTTTAGCGGCAAAACTATAATCCCATTCATTTCTCATGGTGGATATGGTGCTGCTCAGACAGTTAAAAGTATTGAAGAGACAGCCAAAGGTGCAACGGTTGAAAAGACAGCTCTTGTTCTTAGCGCAGGAAAAGAAACATTAGATGCACCGCGAATAGTTGCACGCTGGCTAAAAGAATTAGAACAAATTCACGCAGCACGTCGACCATATATTCCTCAAGATGAGAAAAAACAAGAAGAATAAAAATAAAATATAATAAAATATAAATAAGGGGTTAGTAAAATTACTAACCCCTTATTTATATTAAGTGCACGCGGGGGGAGTTGAACCCCCACGACCATACGGTCACTAGCACCTGAAGCTAGCGCGTCTACCATTCCGCCACGCGTGCGTGGAGCTAAGGGGAGTCGAACCCCTGACCTCTTCCATGCGAAGGAAGCGCGCTACCAACTGCGCCATAGCCCCTAATTACAAACAAATAGTTTAACGTTATTTCAAATTTATTTCAATAAGCCAATATATATGTACATATGTATGCCACATATGAGGTATTTGAATCATTTACTCGATAATTTCGGATCTCAATGATAAAAAAATTATTGAAACAAATATATGTTTACTGAGAGATTCTGTTGATATTTTTCTTTTGGCGTGTCGTTTTTTGCTTTGTGTGTGAAATCGTGTTAAAGTCTTTTCTTGCTGTTCATGAGTCGTTGAGATGTTTTTCTCACGTGTAATTCATGATTCCAGCTTGGTGGTTTGAGAACTCG
>JAFYHY010000030.1 GCA_017538895.1 Aeriscardovia sp.
ACTATAGCGCTTTACAGAATTGAACAGTGCTACCACCTCATCAACAAGTAGCACGATGCCGCGTGGGTTGTCGTAATGGATGCTTAGCATAGCCTCTGGAGTGAAGTCGGATATAACGGTCTGCACCAGACGGGGCTTTTCCATAGGTTCCTTCATCTCTCCATCCTTTTTCACGGACTGCTGCTGTTCATACAACTCATATTCCTTGTGTGCCTTGGCGAGCAGCTGGCGGTCATTCTCACGGATGGGCTGATACAGGAAACCCAATGGCGGTGTCTTGCCAAGTCCAGGTCTGCCTACTAAGATCATAAATAAGGCGCAACTGCTAATCCAGTTGCCTTTGATCTTTACATGATATGTGTTGCCAATTGCTGTGGCATAGGCAGAGAGGATGATGGATGCGGTATACTCCAGATTGAAGTTCTCATAAGTCACCAAATCATAGATAATCTTCTGTATGCGCTCAGGGAACACATCCATAGGAAAGCCAGTTTCAGCAACTCCTTCCACTTGTGCATGGATTTGGTTAACCAGATGGTCAGTATCAATCACCATACATCACCTCCTTTCCGCTCTGGTAAGTTTGGATTGGTGGCAAAAGCTTCATAATGGAATTTGCGCAGGAACTTGTTTACATCGTCTTGCGTATACCAATACTTATCGCCTTCACGCGAATAGCCTATATAGCCATTGTCACGTAACTTCTTTAAGTACCTATCCTTAACTTGAAGCAAGTCCATCAGTTCCTTATTGCTATAGAGTTGACGTGTGCATACCTGCTTCGCTCTGACAGGAGAATCTTCTTTTCCCGCCAGGATTGAGAGGATCTTTTCTAAAAGTTCCTTCTCAGAAAAATCACTTATTTTTTTCTTCATGTTAAAAATGCTATGGCTCCAGAGCTTGATTGCACACTCAAGTCCTTTACCGATTATTATTATGCAGAGCAATTGTGCACTTGCGTCTGCGTTTATCGGCGGCAAAGGTACCTATATTGCCATAGACACGGTGTTAGCCTGAATTTGGCTAACACTGCATAACATGTTAGGATGGTATTAGGATGAAGTTAGGATGAAGTTATCCAAAGGCTCATAACTCCCTGATTATAAATAAAAAAGAGTAGCTAATACAGCTACTCAAAATAATTCATCGATTTTGTCACTTCCCTGTGGTACAGGGCTGTCTTTTCTGTTTTGTCGAGACTGCGCTAAGTCCGTTACTTCAAACAATTCATTCAAGTCGGACTCTGGAAAGAACTCTGTTCGACCAAATTTCCAGAAGGTTTTATCTTCTATTCGGTCATATTTGGGTCTATCCTCGCAATAAATTCTTCCACACATATAAGCTAAAAGAACCTTAGACTGCTTCCACTTGTAATGGTCGCCATTCTCTTCCATCAGTCCCGCCTCTATTGCCTTTGAGAATATTTCACAAGCAAGTTGTGTATTAAGTCTGGAGGGAAGTTGGACATGTTCTTTAGCTTCATTTACTCCATCATCATCTACATGATTACTATCTTCTTCAGAGTTTTCTTCAAGCTGCGATTCTGATGAGATTTTTAAAACAGAATCTTTCTTTTGCATTGCCGCATGAACCTTTTCCGCATTACAAGCAAAAATGGCAGAACAAATAAAAGAGAGAATTATGGAATATACTGCGATTTGATTAACCACACCATTCTCAACAATCTTCACCAGACCGAGACCAAGTGACAATGCAGTTCCTATAAAGAGTATCAACGCCGCAGCCCATAGGATTGCTCGTTGATGTCTTTTGAAAATATAAGCGATTGCAAGCATTAAAACAGATAGTCCTATCGCCAAAAAAGAAATTTGAAACATCATCAGCTAATTTTGGACAACAATTCTTCTGGGGTAATATCTTGATACAAAGAAACCCCAAACCATTTCTTTCCTAAATCTTTCAGTGAGGCTCCAAAATGATACACTTTTTCATCGATAATTAGCCATCTGTCATGACTCATCCGAAACACATTAACTGGTATTGGATCATATTGCGCATCATGCCGCTGGATGGCAAGTTGCATGGCACTGTCTATTCTTGCCGTATAGATGCTGGCAATAACACCATTTGCGCGTTGATCAAACATCGTCAGAATCTCCTCGTTGATATAGTTGTCAATAAGAATAATCCTATGCTCAGCGCTCTTTATGAGTTGCATGACCAATTTAAAAGCATCAAAAATCTGTCCGTCAAAGAACACGCCTTCATTCGGCAACTCAGGCGTTTTAACTATCATATCAAACTTCTGGTCATGTTCGTGCAAATGATTCTCCACCGCAGACAACCGTTCATTTTGTTCTTCCAA
>JAFYHY010000005.1 GCA_017538895.1 Aeriscardovia sp.
GAAAAAACTGAACAGCTGAAATCAGGTTTACTTCTTTATTGGAACGAATATCGTTACCGTTGTACCTTTGTCTTCGGTTGAGTCGATTTTAAGCGTGCCTTTGCACATCATTTCAAGTCGCTGTTTGATATTTGAAAGTGCACCCGCAGACTCAAATGCATTTGCAGTATCAAATCCCGGTCCGTTATCCGAAACGATAATAACACTCCCGTTTATTGTTTGATGTGTCTGAATTATAATTTTCAGCTGGCCTCCGTCAGGGTCAAGACCGTGCCTGACAGCGTTTTCCACCAGTGGCTGTAAGGTCAGAGGGGGAATCAAAAAGTTTCTGTGCTCAATGTTGTATTCAACAATAAGGTTTTCATCATAACGCGTAGATTCAACAGAAAGGTAAGCACGGGCATGTTCTAACTCATCGTCGAAAGGAACAGGGTTTTCACTGACAATTGCATAAAAGTTTTTTCGCAGGTAGGTAATAAAATCCAATGTAACCTGCTGAGCTTCTTTCGGATTCTGTTCGCAAAGATAGTAGATGTCTGTCATCGTGTTGTAAATGAAATGCGGACGCATCTGTAAAACCATAATGTTTGCCTTCTGGTTAGCAATATCCGCCTGCTGCTGTATATATTTATTAATTTGTTCCGTGACTATTAGCATATACATAACAAGCGTACTGAGACAGACGCTGATGTTCAGTATAGCCAGGGCTGCAGAGAAGGCATATATTATCGTACCAATAGCCGTTGAAACTATGAGAATTAAAAAAGCAATAAAGATTCTTTTAGTATAAACATAGCGGTTAATTATCAGTATTATGAGATTGATGAGCATAATTACTAAAATCGGTAATAAAAGCAAAGGCAGCAAAATGCCTTTGTGAAATTCAAGATCGGAAGAGATATAATAGATTTTGTCTGTAAACTGAGCACATATCAGAAGAATTAAAAATGCCGACCATATTACCAAAACTATGCAAAACATTGTGCTTTTCTTTAGTTTTACGCCGCAGTATTTCAACAGAAAAACACTCAGTAAAACAGGAATCAGCGATATGAAAAAGTACTCAAAGAATATCAGCACTTTGGAGAGTGCCATTATCCTCGAGCTGATCATATTTGCCAGATCGAATGTTAAAATGAGCTCCTCCGCAGCAATGATGGAGAAAAATGCAATGAAAAAGCGTCTGCTAATGCGATCAACACCCGGCAAAGCTGTTGAAAATCCAATTAATATTACTACAAATAATTGGCCTACTGCAATCAAAACTGCGGTTTCGGGAGTATAATTACCAATCATTCAATCACCCCTTTTAACGGGTAGCGAAGTCTTTTCACCATTTCCGAAACGCTTTCTGCGGTGATTGGCTTTAGTATAAATCCAACCGCCCTCGTGCCCCAGGCATCAAGAGAATAGTTGCTGTAAGCGGTAACAAAAACAACATTTGTGCGTGGATTAATTTCAAGAAGGGTGCTGCACAACTCAAGTCCGCTTGTATTGCCAAGCTCAATGTCCAGAAAGGCAAGAGCAACCTTATTGTTTTTTGCATATTCAATTGCCTTTGACGGGTGCGTAAAACCTATAACAGAGGCGTTTGGTATCACGCTCTTTATTATCGGAATACTGCCTTTAAGAATAATCCTATCATCGTCAACGATGATAACGTTGGGAGTTTCATTACCGTCGCTCATCAGAACGGAAATGTCTATATCAAGACATTTGGCAATTTTTATTACCATATCTGTATCAGGTATACGGTTGCCGTTCTCCCAGTTAGAAACGGCAGCTTTGGTAACAAACAGTTTTTTTGCCAGCGTTTCCTGTGAAATGCCCATTTCGTACCTTTTTTTCTTCAATATCTTTGAAAACTCGCTGTTCATCGTTACACCTCGTTTTTGCCTGTTATTAACAGTATAACGAAATTACCGAATAAACACAAGACAAAATATTTACCTTAATCCGTGAAACTCAAAGCATGTAGATCTGTAAAAACGCCCGTAAGATCTACGCTATATAGCCCACAATATTACTGAACCAAACGCACCCAGAAGGTGCGGAAAAACAAGATATATGGTATTGCAGACATCCGAAATTGGAGGTCGAATACCATGTCAAAGCCGCAGATCAAAGTTGTCTTTTCCAATGAGCGTCTCATTACCCCAAGCGGGTTGAATATCGTAGGCGGTATGCTCGGCAAGAGCAACTTCGTCAAGCGCTGCAACCGAATCCCTGTGGACAAGAAGCGGAGTGAGCCTCAAATCAAGGACGGAGATGTTCTGCTGACATATATTGGATTGCTTTGTCAGGGAAAGGCAGACTATGAAGCGGTCAAAGAAATGCAGGACGATCCGGACTTCTATGAAAGCGCACTTGGCATTACACGGAGTATCCCTTCTGCCGAGACCCTTCGCCAGCGGATGGATGACATTGGTTCAAGCATCCGGCCGAAGATTTTGGAAGCAAACGTTGACATGTTCCTCACACACGGAGTAGAGCCAACTGCCTTTGAAACCGGGGAAGTCCCTGTGGATATTGATGTAACTCCTTTTGACAATTCGAAGACCCATAAAGAAGGCGTTTCCAGAACATATAAAGGCTTTGACGGCTATGCACCAATCATGGCCTATATTGGCACAGAAGGGTTTCTTGTAAATACGGAATTACGTGAAGGAACCCAGCATTGCCAGAAAGGAACTCCGGCTTTTCTGGAAGAAACACTGCAGCTGAGTCACAAAATGACTGATAAACCATTGCTGATCCGTATGGATTCAGGAAACGATGCCAA
>JAFYHY010000031.1 GCA_017538895.1 Aeriscardovia sp.
CACGATTTTGAAGTCATCTGGCGGATAAAACTGTCAGATGGCTTTTTTATTATTTGAAAAAGGATATAGTAGAAGATAAATATCTGAAAATTGTTGGAGGCGTAGAAGATATATTCCAGTTTTATAGACGATGACAAATCGCAATTTATGGAGATGTGAGTCGGCTTTCAGGCCAAAGGTATCGGTTTTCAGGAACCGGCGCGTTTTTAGGAAAAGAAGGCTCATTCGAGTGTCTTCGTGTGAAGTCGGGTATGAAGCTGATTTTTTGCAAAAAGGTATTGACAGTAAACATTTTACACTATATACTATTAGCCATAGCAGCAATGGATAGGAGAAAGGCAAATGGCAATAATAAAATTACCGATAGACGAATCTCTTCCGGCCTATGTCAATGAGTCCATAGTGGCGCTTGAAGAACTTGTACGAAGTGACCATTTCAGTGCATTTGAGAAACTGGCAAGGCTTTCCAAGGGCGAAATACTGGTGCTTAAGATCCTCCTCCTTCAAGGGGGCATGGCAACACCGACCGAGATCAGTGAGGCTATGAACAGTACCAAAGGCCGTGTATCCGCCGTCCTGAATGCGTTGGAAAAAAAAGGTGAGGTTACACGAGAGATCGATAAGGACAATCGCAGAAATATTATCGTGACACTCACAGATTCCGGAAGAGAGCATGTCATGAATGAGCTTCAGTCAGGTTACAGAACCATGACACATATCTTTGAAGAACTGGGGGAACAGGATTCCGGGGAGTTCATCAGGATGCTGACGAGAGTATTTAAGCTGATGAATGAAGCAGACTAAACCATTGCAGGCAGTGACTTGCCTGCAAAAAAATGAAATAAAGTTTACACCGTAAAAAATTAACAATGAAAAAGGAGAAAACAAGATGGAAAAGAGAACAGTGATCGTAACAGGCGGCAACTCAGGACTTGGTTACCAGTGTGCAAAAAATATAGCAATGAAGGACAAGGATTATACGCTGGTGCTTGCCTGCAGGAACCCGGAGAAAGCAGCTAAGGCGATACAGGATATAAAGACTGAAACGGGAAACAAAAATATCTTCTCCGTGGCACTTGATCTTGCGTCGCTGGATTCGGTACGCACCTTTAAGGAGCTTTACAAAAAGGAAAACTTTCCGCCGCTTTATTCCATCGTGTGCAATGCTGGACTCAATCGCACTCCGCTGGAATATACAAAAGATGGATTTGAGATGACCTTTGGGGTATGCCATTTAGGACATTTCCTTCTTGTGAATGAGATGCTTGATATGGTAGCTGAAGACGGCAGGATCGTTTTCGTAGCCAGCGATATGCACAGGCCTCCGATCATGATGTCGCTCACAGCACCTGCATTTACTGATGCATATAAGCTGGCATATCTTGGGAAAAATGAGAAGCCGTCCGGCAAGGATATGAATCTCAGATATTCCATGGCAAAGCTGTCCAATATCCTTTGTGTCTATGAAATGGCTGACAGACTGAATGCCGCCGGAAAGAAGATCACGGTCAACGCCTTCAATCCAGGTCTTATGACGGATACGAATTTTATGCCGACGGGCAGCAAGGTGCAGAAAGCCCTGATCAGCGCGGGATCAACAATGGTGGCCAAGCTTACGAACCGCTACGGGAGTGGACTGACTTCCGGGAAGGAGCTTGCGAAAATGATAACAGAAGAGAGTTTTGCAGGTGTAACCGGGAAGTATAATGACCGGGGTACGATCACGAAAACTTCGG
>JAFYHY010000032.1 GCA_017538895.1 Aeriscardovia sp.
GGAAGGGCGGAAAGTTGCCGCCACGATATGATTCTAACACAGAGCATCTGAGTGTGTGAAAGTTTTTCTGTAAATAAGATATCCTAAGATAATTGACGAGCTGTATGGCAGTAAGATTACCGTTGTTCAACTCGTTTTGACTATACCTAATCCCTTTGATTTCGTCAAGAATTATGATAAAAATGGTACATAATTATATTACAGTTTTCTTAACTATTAACAGAATGTTCATATTTTGTGTTACTCGGATAAAAAAAGCACCTACCCGCAGGTAGATGCTCTGTGTTAGAATCATATCGTGGCGGCAACTTTCCGCCCTTCCCGGTGGGCTTATTCCCGCCGGATCTCATATATGGGCTGCCCTTCGGAACAGCCCTTTTAGTTTAAGCCGATCAATTTATATTAGTTATCAAAATCAGTCATTTTACTAACATAAAAAAGACGCTACATAATACTAAAGCATCGGCCTTAAGTATGAGATGTTGCTTTCTATTTTCTTCTTCTGTCATTTCCTTCCTTCATATAGTATTCTGACTTACGGGCATACATCCTCTTATCCGCCTCGCGCATCATATCTTTTATCTGCATGGTGGGATCCTCCGAAGCGCATACATAACCCATCGATATAGAAAGCTTCGGATAAAGATTGCCATGCCAGTTGTCAAAGCTTTCCACCAGCTGGTTTATCACATCTCGACGTACATCATCCGGGATGTTACAGAAAGCCACGAACTCG
Source organism: Aeriscardovia sp. (assembly GCA_017538895.1). GTDB lineage: Bacteria > Actinomycetota > Actinomycetes > Actinomycetales > Bifidobacteriaceae > RGIG7107. The sequence continues at coordinate 737 of JAFYHY010000032.1, forward strand.
TCTCCACCCGTCCTATAGATGGTCCCATACGGTCCGAGGACTCTCTTCATACATTGTGCTGCACCGATTATGAGCTCATCTCCGGCCTCATGTCCCCGGGAATCATTAGCTGTCTTAAGGTCATTTAAGTCAAACGAGAATATCATAGAATCATTTTTGATCTCAGTTGCTTCAGCGCTGTCCATAAACTCGTCAAATGTCCTTCTGTTATTGACGTGTGTCATGTTGTCAATATATGCCATGCTGTACAGCATGGTCTTGTGCTTTTCCTCCTCCATCATTAGATCTATGTTCCGGAATCCACACACAAATCTAACAACGCCCTTGTTATCAGTAACTCTCGCAATGGAAAGCTGCATGTAATTCTTATCACCCTCGGGTGCTGTCCTCTTGTAGTTAATGTGGTATATCTCATCTTCCTTGGTGTTTCTCATCAGATTATCTATTGAAGAAAGATCGTATACTCTTTTGCGGTCCTCTGCGACAACATAACGGTCAATATATGTTCCGATTATCGTTTCATAGTTCCCACTTGAGATGGCATTCATTGTCCTTGACCTATCGACGTTCTTAATGTTGCTGCGGATAAGCCTCCCATGATGTAGACTGGCATCGACCAACCAAATGGATTCATACTCACACGACAGTCCTGCCAGCAAAGTCATCTGCATCTCGCGTTCTGTCCTCTTGGCAACCTCCTCCCTTATCTGATCGTCATAATCCTCAAACCCGAATACGATCTTTGAACCATTGTCAAACGGCACGATCTTTAATCTGTAATTAACGATAAGCCCCTCTCTTATCGTACGGTACGTATGAAATGCCGGATTCGTCTCCTTGAGCCGTTCCATCACATAGTTAAAATCACCGAACCGTCTAACACTTTCAATATCATCCTTGAATACGAGCGTATTCACATAGTGCTCCATTACTTCCTTAAGATCAGCAGTCTCTCCGAGTCCTTCCCTTACCGTCCTGCCAATCTTGTTAAGTCTGACGGCTGTTACCGACTGATCCTTTGTGTCAACATAAAAGACTGACGTGAACGATCTTGCGATTGCATCATCTATTTCATTGAAGATCCGTCTCTGTTCGGCTATCTTTTCCTCTTCCTCATGAAAAAGAGCACGCCTCGAACTATCCGATATCTCATCATAACGTATAATGCTGTATCTTCTTCCATCCTTTGTATACTCGTGACCGCCTATCCCGTGGATCGTCTTGAGTTTTCTATCCTTCCCGATGTATTCATGAAAGATGACATTATACGGTACATTTTCTTCCGAGAATTCCCTGACAGCCGCATACATCTCGTCCTTCTCAACTATGTTCACAAAAGGATCATCTCCGTTAAGGCGTTCCATCATCTCCTCACGGGAGAATTCGTACATATCACAACTTCCCTCTGAGACAAGATAAGTACGAAATCTTCCGTCCTCCACATAGTAAACTGCAAGAGGTATCTTCGTATGTTCTAAAAATGCATGAATATCCGATGTGAATAATGGTTCCATAATAACCTTTTCTCCTTTCAATCCACCTTGTGAAACATAAGGATCTTGCATGGCACATCCATCTTTGGAAATATAATACCACACATGATTATTGCTATAAAGCAACTCATCTGACTGTCGATTATATGAACAATTCTTTAACAAGCATGTAAAACTATAAGTATTCAAAATTCTGCTTCCGCAACGCAAAAACGCCGCAAAATCAACGTTTGCGACGCTTCTCGCTCAAATTATGAATATTCTGTTAATGGGCGGTAAAATCA
>JAFYHY010000033.1 GCA_017538895.1 Aeriscardovia sp.
CGGCGTTTGTGAGGCAGCTTTTGATCTGGCCTTTCTCAGTCGTTTCCAGAAGCCCTCTCACGTCCTCTACCGTCATGTCCGGCAATGCTTCCGATGCTGCTGCGGGAAGAGCGTTCCCGGTCACCGGAATTAAAGTTTCTGATTTGTTTTTCAAGTTCGTCCATCTCCCTTTCTTTCTCGATACCAATGCGTGCTTTCCCTGATCTCAAAACAGATTCCCAACCATATCGCTTCCTTTCTGCTCAGGGCATGAAAAAAGCAACCCTTTCGGATTGCTTTCCAATATAAAAGGCCAGGACCGGCTGACCGGCTCTGACCTTCTTTTTTCACATTCTAAGTATATCACAAATGGGAACTCTCATTCTCTCTAAACTACTCTCCACTTTTGCGTTTTTTGTAAATAATTTATTACGGAAGCCATGTTGCAGCGCCGCAAAACTACATTCTCGCCCTGAAATACACCCTCGATATCCCAATATACATACAAAAACCACGGTTGGTTTACATAAATATCAAGACAATTGAGTGATAACAGACACTCTTTGGATCTGATAGTGCAGATCCTCTTCATCACACCAATTGTAGAAGGTCTTCAGCAGCCTCAGATAAGTTGCAATTGTGTTATGAGCGCAGCCTTTTTTTCTCATATGAACGACCATCTTTTCGATGTCTCGTTTGGTAATGGATTCAAAGCTTTCCTCGATATTGAGGTACTTTCCGATGCTTCTCAGAGCATATTCATAGTTGTTCAGCGTGGATTCCGAAACACCCTGCGCAGTCTTCGAAATAACGAATTCTTCGAAGACACTTTTGAAGCTCATTCCAGAGCTTCTGTCCATCGAAATTTCCTGCAAAATTAGACCTCATCCTTTCATGAAAAATCACGAAAAAGGATGAGGTCAAGCTGTTTTGAGAAGAATAAGAGAAAAGCCCCGAAATCCTTGGTTTAACAGTGATAAGGAACTAATTTACTTATCAACTGTTAGCTGACGGTTTCCGGGGTGCATACGGACAAATCCCGTCTGATTTCTAACAGGAAGTCAGACGGGATTTTCTCTTTATATCACGAATTATGGAGGACATACCATGAAAACCTTAATATCTTGTGCCTACAACATGGATAACTGCTGTGTAGAATTGAAATTCAACGATGGCAGCATGATTGCCATTGATACGATTGCGGTTGAAAATGAGATTGCCGACAATATGTATCAGCGGTCAGAATTGGACTATCTGATTTACAATGACCCGATTGGATATGCCGACCTTATCTTGAATGGCGATTCCGAAACCTATTTCAAAACTGTAACTGAATGTAATTCTTTGGATACTTAACAATCACACCACCCATGGAAAGAAAAATTTCTATGGGTGGTTCTTTTTTATTTCATGTTTAGGTTATGCGGATAACCTTTGACTTATCTGCGTAAAATGAATAGAATAAAAGAAGATTATCACCTAAATGGGAGGGAAAGCAAAAATGGAACAACGTGTGCGGATTTGTGACATTGCGGAGGAATTAGGACTAAGCACCGCTACGGTATCGAATGTGATCCACGGTAAAACAAATAAAGTTTCCGATGAGACAGTTCAGCGTGTAACAGCCTTGCTGGAGGAGCGTCAGTACATTCCCAGTATGGCAGGGATTCTCCTTGCACGGAATAGTTCCAAAATCATCGGTGTCTTTGTCAATGACCACGAAAAATATGAGGGACACACGCTGGATGATTTTTTCATTGCGTCCTCCTTAAACTTCCTTTCCACAGAAATTGAATCCAGCGGACGGTTTATGATGGTAAAAAAAGCCAAATGCGCTGAGGAAATCATTCGATTTGCCTCCATGTGGAATATGGATGGGATTGTTGTGATTGGATTTTGCGATCCGGATTATATGTACCTGCGTAATCATATGCGAATCCCTTTTGCGGTTTATGATGGCTTTTGCGAAAAACCGGAGCGAATACTCAACATCACGATTGATAATTTTGAAGGTGGCTATCAGATGGGATGCCATTTCCGTGAATTAGGGCATCAAACAGCTCTGTGCATTTCGGATAATAACATTTGCGTGGACATGGAACGCTTCTGCGGTTTTTGCAAGGGATTTGCCCCCGGTAAGGCAGATCTTTTGCTGATCCCAATGCAAAAGGAACAGAGATGGTCGTTTTATCTGTCAAATTTGGAGAAATTTCAACAGGTGACCGCTGTGTTTGCAGTTTCAGATTACTATGCTATAGATTTGATGCATTTCCTGATTGAGCAAGGCTTTTCAGTGCCAGAGGATATTTCTGTGGCAGGATTTGATGATACGCCTATGTGTGAAATGGTCACTCCAACTTTGACCACAATAAAACAGGATGGTGCTTTGCGTGCAAAAATTGCTATTAGAAAGCTGAAAGAGCTGAGAGAAGGTAAAGAAATCTGCACAGAAGTGAAATTGCCAGTGTCTTTAGTTGTACGCAGAAGCACGAAGGAACATAAGTAAAATTGCACAAATCTACAAAGCGTATTTTGTAAATAGTTACATACTTAACCTTTGTAATTCCACTTCCCGGTTGCTACAATGGAAACAAATCAATTGGGAAGTGTGTTATGAAAACAAAGGATCATTTTTTCAAAGCAGTATGCACCCTGGCAATTCCTGTAGCATTGCAATCCATGCTGCAATCTTCTTTTAGCATGGTAGATCAAATCATGATCGGGCAATTGGGTGAAATCAATGTGGCCGGTGTGGGCTTGGCAGGAAAATTTGCATCGATTTATTCTGTGGTGATTTCCGCCATTGGCGCTGTTGCCGGAATTATGATTGCTCAGTATCTGGGGCAGAAAAACCGAAGCGAAGTCCGCCGGAGTTTCTTTACAAACTTGCTGCTGGGAGCAGGCATTGCCGGAATGTTTATGGTAATATGCACCCTGTTTCCGAATCAGATCATGGGAGCTTATACCAGGGATGTGCAGACCCGTCAGGCGGCAGCAGAATATTTGATGTTGATTTCCGGAACTTTTGTTCCTATGGCTGGAGCAACCCTTCTTTCCACATTGTTCCGTTGTTTGGAAAAGCCCCGGCTTCCCCTATATGCCAGCATTCTGTCAGCGTTGTTGAATACCAGCTTGAATTACATTATGATTTTCGGCAAGCTGGGGATCTCACCCATGGGTGTGCGTGGTGCGGCATTTGCTACAGTAATTTCCCAATGTGCCAATTTTCTGCTGATGCTCCTAATGCTTTCCAAAAACGGTTTCCTTTTGAAATCCAACGAAGGAGAACCCACTGCAACACTCCGAATGAATTGGGGGCAGTATTGGTCTATGCTGCTGCCTTTGCTGGTATGCGAGGTGGTGTGGAGTCTGGGGGAAAATGTCTATGCCACCATCTACGGGCACATGAGTACCGATGCCAGTGCTGCTATGACTTTGACCAATCCCATCCAGGGATTGGTGATCGGTGCGTTGTGCGGATTGTCTCAAGCGGCAAGTGTGATCATCGGAAAACACCTGGGCAGTGGTGAAAACGAGGAGGCCTATTGGTCAGCGAAAAAGCTGATGCTCTACGGTGCTATTGGCTCAGCACTTCTATCTGTCATTGTAATGATTGCCAGCAAAGCTTATGTGGGAATCTATCAGGTAGATAATGCTGTAAAGACTATGACAATGCAGATTCTCTTTGCCTATGCCATTGTAGTTCCGTTTAAGGTTCTCAATATGATTTTGGGCGGCGGAATTATCCGAAGTGGTGGACGAACAAAATATGTCATGTTCATTGATATGGTCGGTACATGGTGTTTTGGTGTTCCTTTGGGGCTTTTAAGTGCATTCGTCTGGAAGTTGTCCATTCCTTATGTATATTTTCTACTGTCACTTGAGGAGTGTATTCGCTTTGGCATTTCGTTGATCGTATTTCGCAGACGAAAATGGATGAACCAGTTGGAAGCGTCATGAAGTAATGGAGGATTATCATATGGAAAGAAAAATTGTATTAAAACAAGATATTTTAGATGCGCTGCTCAGCGTTGGGGTAAGTAAAGGACAAACGATCATGGTTCATACCTCTCTGAGTAGTTTGGGATTTGTCTGCGGCGGAGCGCAGATGGTAATCGAAGCACTTATAGAAGCAGTCGGTAACGAAGGAACGATTATGATGCCTACGCAATCATGGAAAAACCTTGATCCCACTACAGGCGTTCATTGGGAGGAACCGGAAGATTGGTGGCAATTGATACGGGATAATTGGCCAGCATATAACAAAGAGATTACCCCTACAAACACGATGGGTGCCGTTGCTGAAATGTTCCGAAAATGGCCAGGCGCACTAAGGAGCGATCATCCGGCCCGCTCTGTGGCTGCATGGGGAAAGTATGCTGAATACTTGACCGCTGCCCATGACCTTTCCAATATTTTTGGAGACGGCTCACCTATTGGAAAACTATATGAATTGGATGGCCTGGTTTTATTGATTGGCGTGGGATATGACAAAAATACATCGCTGCATCTGGCAGATGTCCGGGCAGATTATCCCGGTAAGCATAACAGTATCGAACATAGTGCGGTCATGGAAAATGGTCATCGTGTCTGGAAGCGGTACGAAACACTTTTTGTAGATGGTGAAGATTTTAATGAGATCGGAACTGCTTTTGAAAATGCGTGTCCCATCCACAAGGCATCGCTTGGTAATGGCACAATCCGTCTGATGAAACAGCGGGATCTGGTAGATTTTGCTGTAAGATGGATTGAAGAAAACCGCAAATAGAAA
>JAFYHY010000034.1 GCA_017538895.1 Aeriscardovia sp.
AACTACATCAGGAAATAAACAATAAACTGTCAACCAAAATCAGAAAAAGACACAGTCATTAAGTCATCAGTCATTAGTCATTAAGCGTTTCTATATCCCACAAAAAAATGGCAATATAATATAATAATATATATATTATTATTTATATTGAGCCTTAAAACAGAATTCAGCCCTCCTTAATGACTGATGACTGATGACTTTCATGACTACCACACATGTCTTTTCCTGATTTTGGTTGACAGTTTTTTACCTTTTTACTGATGTAGTTGACAGTCGCTTTACTGAATAAGTTGACTCTTTACTGGAATCGTTGACATCTTTACTGAAAAGGTTGTCTTTTTCCTGAAAGAGTTGACAACTATGAAAAACACTGCGGTGGTTTGCCATGCGGCTGGAGGCGCAAAGCCTCCAAAGAGTGTCCTTCGACATTCCGCTTACAAAGTTAGGGATTATTCTGCAAACTCTGTTCATTCTTGCGATAAATTTTATTCTTCCACATCTTTTTTTGTTCACCAGACTGCTCGTGAGCTGTATTTGGAGTCTGCATACCGATGCTGTAGTGAGGGCGTCTGCAGTTATAGAAATCAACGAAGCGTCTTATCTGCTCCATTGCCTCTCCATACGTCGCAAATCGTCTTTCCTGACGATAGATGCTCTCATACTTGATGGTCTCGTTCACGCGCTCTGCAACGCCATTATCAGTAGGTTTGTAATCCTCCGTCATCGATATTAATATGTTGTGTTTTTGCAGTTCCTCGACATAGAGGTCGCAACAGTACTGCACACCACGATCAGAGTGATGGATGAGTCCTGAGAGGTCGTCACCGCCAGCCTGTTCTATGGCCATGCGGAGGGCTTTGAGCGTAAATACGGATGCGAGAGATTCTGCCAGATACCAGCCAACTATCTTCTTTGAATAAGCATCTGTAACGAGATGCAGATAACAGCATCCGTTCTTGAGCTCAATGTAGGTGATATCGCTTACCCACAGCTGATTTGCCGCAGTAGGAACGAATCCTTTAATAAGATTCTTCCATTTGTGGTAGCGATGATTGGAGTTCGTTGTAGAGCGGCTCTTGCGAGGTTTCTGCATCAGTTTATGGCGACGAAGTAAGTTCATAAACTTATCACGTCCAGGCATCCATCCTGTATTAAACATCACGCAGAGCATCAGCCAGAGTTTCACTCCGCCAATACCAGGATCAATTTCACGTATTTCACGTACTGCATCAAGAATACGGATCTCGCGGGCCAACTGTTCAGCATCGTCCGTTTTCTTTTTGTAATAGGCCTGTCTGCTTCGGCCAAGCAGATCACAGGCAGCAGTTACCGTCAGGCCGTGCTGCCCATGAAGTTCATCTACTGCTTGGCCCCAGATTTTTTTCTGATATCAATGCCGTTCTTTTCAGCCACGTCAATCAGCGTGTTCAGGGCCAGATTCTGCAACTCTAACTCACGAACGCGAGCTTCGAGTGCCAGTACCTCAGGAGATTTCTCCTCTTTCTTTTTACGTGCCATATCTTCAAGCGGTTTGGTATCCGCCTGCAAAGATACAACATTTTTTGATTGTCTGTATCGCTTTACCCATGTTCTTATTGTGGCCGGGTTCACATTGTAATACTCGCCTAGCTCTTCGACGCTATTATTGCCACTTAAATACATTAAGACGACTTCGTCTCGCTTCTCCTTAGGAGTCCATTTACGAAATTTCCTCATACGTTTAACACATTTATTAAGTTCTTAAATGTGTCAACCTATATCAGTATAAGACACATGCATTTTTTTGCGCTCTCGTTAGGAAAAATTTTTTCCCACACGTGGGAATTTTTGCTACGATTAATAGTAGCAAATGAAGTTCTTGCTG
>JAFYHY010000035.1 GCA_017538895.1 Aeriscardovia sp.
AGGTCTCATCCTGTGTCCTGTCTTAAATGACTGTGCTGCCCAAGCCTTGTACTTAGAAACAACTTCTGGAGCCAAATCGAGTTTACCAATCAAGTCAGCAGCAAACAAGGCTTTTATCCAAGAAACATATTTTTCAGAAAAATAAGAAACATAAAAATTCTGAATCAGAATTTTTTCATGTCGACAAAAAAAGTTCCCATTTTTTTTAGTAAACGCCCAAACAACCTATCAAAAAAAAATCATAAAAAACTCTTGCATTTTACTAGCGATTATATATATTAATCATCGCAACGTTGAAGACAGCATGTCAGACACGTATGCAGATGTAGGTACTTAACAGTGGTATAATATATTACATTATTTTCGAAAGAAAAATTTTTTTAAGAGCAATGAACGGATGCCTTGGGTAAAAAAGAGGAAGAAGGACGTAACAGGCTGCGATAAGTCTCGATGAGGTGCCAATAACCGCTTGGAGTCGAGAATTTCCGAATGGGGCAACCTATCCTGTATAACAGGATGCCACAGAGCCAAGACCTGGTGAAGTGAAATATCTCAGTAACCAGAGGAAAAGAAATCGTAAGAGATTCCCTTAGTAGTGACGAGCGAACGGGGAAGAGCCCAAACCGGATCAGTGTAAGATTCTAGTCGTTGCTGATTGCGGTGTTGTAGGAGTATATGGAGCTAGCTAGAAATAGTTCAAAAGTATGATCTCTATTTAGAAGAAGCATTTAGAAGGTGCACCACAGAGGGTTTAAGTCCCGTATTTGAAAGGTATGAGACGCTTTTTATACCACCTGAGTAGTGTCGAACACGTGAAATTCGGCATGAATCTGCCCAGACCATTGGGTAAGGCTAAATACTTTTTTACACCGATAGCGTATAGTACCGTGAGGGAAAGGTGAAAAGTACCCCAGGAAGGGGAGTGAAATAGATTCTGAAATTCATTGCTTACAATTGAGTTGGAGTCCTTCGGGATGACAACGTACCTATTGACGAATGGGTCAGCGAGTCATTGTTGCCAGCAAGGTTAAGTCAGGTATAGACGGAGCCGTAGGGAAACCGAGTCTGAATAGGGCGATTTAGTTGGTAGTAATGGACCCGAAGCGTTATGAGCTAGGCATGGGCAGGTTGAAGGTGTGCGAAAGTGCACTGGAGGACCGAACGGGTTGGAGCTGCAAATCCTTCCGATGACCTGTGTCTAGGAGTGAAAAGCTCATCGAATAACGTAATAGCTGGTTCTCTCCGAAATGCATTAGGGTGCAGCTTCCAATCGAGATCTCATAGAGGTAGAGCTCTGATAAGACTAGGGGTGTCGAGAGACATTACCAAATCTTGTTAAACTTCGAATGCTATGAGGAATATTGAGGAGTGAGACTGCGGGCGCAAGGTTCGTAGTCAAAAGGATAACAGTCCAGACTTCTAATTAAGGTCCCTAAATTATAGCTAAGTGGTAAAGGAGGTGTTCTTGCTTTGACATCCAGGAGGTTTGCTTAGAAGCAGCAATCCTTTAAAGATAGCGTAACAGCTCACTGGACAAGCGAGGATGCGCCGAAGATGTAACGGGGCTAAGCTATATACC
>JAFYHY010000036.1 GCA_017538895.1 Aeriscardovia sp.
CATAGTATTCCCGCAGGCTTCGGCCCATAGCCCGCTCGTGTACTGGCTCCCCTGATCGGAGTTGATGATCTCAGGGGTTCCGAACCGCGCAATCGCCTGTTGGAGGACTTCAACAGACTCCGATGCGTCCAAAGTGTTGCCCAGCTTCCACGACAGGATGCGGCGGCTGAACACGTCTATGATGGCCACCAGGTACATGTGACCATGTGCCATCGGGACATAGGTTATGTCTATCGACCAGACCTGGTTGGGGCGCGTGACCTCCAGGTTGCGAAGCAGGTATGGCTTGATGTAGGACGCCTTCCCCGCCTTGCTCAACGACCTGATTGGGTAGATGGCATCTATCCCCATCTTTCTCATCAGCCTGCGGACCCGCTTCAGGTTGAGATGCAGGCCCTCGTCGAGCAGGTGCTGACGCATCGTCCTCGCGCCCGCCGTGGGGTGTTCCATATAGAACCTGTCCATCTTCTTCATCGCTTCTTCGTTTTCTGGTCTTTCGCCCTTGGGCTTGTAGTAGACGGCGTTGCCGCTGATGCCCAAAAGCTTGCATTGTTTCCGTATGCTTAGGCCCTTCCGCCCTTTTTGCACAAGCGTCCTCTTCTTCCTCATGTCAGGCCTAAACGCTTGCAGGCATCCTCGAAAAAATCCCGCTCGATGGTCAGCTCGCCGACCTTCTCCCGCAACTTCCTTATCGACTTCTCGTCATCCTCGCTCTTCTCGTCTCCCTTGCCGCCGAACGCCTTCTCCATGTTCCTTATCGCCTCCTGCTTCCACTGTGATATCTGGTTGGGGCTTACCTCGAACTCCTTCGAGAGCTCGGCCAATGTCTTTTGCTCCCTTATCGCAGCCAAGGCAACCATGGCCTTGAATTTGTTCGTGAATTTCCTTCGTTTTGTTGTCATTTTCCCTAAAGTTTTTATTCCCTACAAAACTACTCATTTTTCACCTTAACTCATGCTCTCAATTCTAGGGTACATTATAGAATCTACTTGACGAAAAGAATGAAATAAAGAAAAAAATCGAACAACAACAGCGTATTCTATTTGATACCGCCAAACGAATTGCAATAATACAACGAGAGGATATCACTGAATGTTTGAAAAAAGCCATTGAAGCGTTTGAAAAAGGTAATGTTCAGGAAGCGAATAATATCCTTGACGAATCAGAAAGCGATAGAGATATTCGATTTGCAAATTTTGAAAAGAAAGAAGAATTACGTAGTAAAGAAATTCAAAATATTCATGCAGATATAGAAGCTCTTTTGTTTCAAGCAAAAATAATTATAGCAGATGTTAGGATTCCTATTCAAAGAAGAATTGATAAAACCATTGAATGTTTCAAAAAAGCAAATATTCGTTCCATGCGAACGAACTATGACAAGAAGAAATATCTTCAACTTCTTTTTGATTACGGGAATTTTCTATATAAATATGGGATTTATAATGATGCTGAAAACATTTTTTTACAATACATAAAATTACTCAAAGAACTGAATGAAGAGAAAAAAGCAATGATTGCTTTGGCCTATAGTAAAATAGGAGCGGTGTACGATTGCATGAAAAACTATAAAAAGGCATTAAAATATCATAATTATGCTTTGAAACTAAGAATCAAGGCTTTGGGGCGTTTTGACTTGATTACGGCAGATTCATATATTCATATAGGTATAGTTTTATCAGAAATGAATTGGAATATAACAGCGATTAGAAGTTTTTATAAAGCATTACGAATTAGAAAAAAGGCATTGGGAAAAGGGAACCCAGACTTATCAAGAGACTATAATAATCTTGGGTGGCTCCTTTGCATTCAAGACATGTATAAAAAGGCTTTGCTTAATTTGAATAATGCAAAGGAACTACTTGATTGTACGGATGTGGTCATCGCACCATACATTTACAATAATATCGGCTTTGCTTTTATAGGTGTATGTCAATATGAGGAAGCGTTAAGCTATTTAAACAAATCTATCGAGATTAGGGAAAAAAATCTTGGAATCAAACATCCTGACACAGTAGAAAGCTATATCAATTTAGGATATTTATTCGAAAAGATGAAAAACAATGAAATGAGTATCAAATTTTATAAAAAAGCTTTGAATTTGCCAGTGAAATTCATAAAGCCCATCCATCATTGTATTCGTAATTCTTACAATTGGAATAAATTAACCTCTGAATTGGGCGAAAGGGAATCGTTTACTTATCTCGAAAGGAATTGGTTATAAACCACAAAAGAACAAGCTGAGAGTGTTTGCATAATGGCTGTGGCTGTAGCACTGCCGGACACAAGACAAAGGCTTCGGCGGGGTGCGGAACTCCTTGGCGGGGATGGGATGGTGATACTTATTTGTTATTTGTCTTGATTGGAATTTTTATTTCAAAAATGGAAATTTTTGTAAAAAAATGGAAATTATTTATTGATTATGGAAATTATTTGTATTTTTGCGGAAATTTTCAAAGTGATATGGATTCAAATTTTGTTATAATACAGGCTCTTTGCCGTTCGGCCCTTTCTTCTTCAAGAGAGATGACGGAGCATCAAATGGTGCGTCTTATAGATTGTTATAAGAAAAGTGGCTTGGAAAAGGAGGCGAAGTCGTTGGAGGGTATCCTGGTGCAGTCACGCAAGATTCAACCAATGGAACCGGTGAACTTTGTTATTTCATCGTTAGAGGGCGATGATTTGACGAAGAACACGACGATTCCTATTGACAAGGAGACTGCTGCCCCAATCTTGGAAATCATATTTCAAGATGAAATGGAGAAAGATGTGCCATTGTTCAACGACTCTATACAAAGTGCGGTGGATTCCGTTATCAACGAATGGAGAAACTATGACAAATTAGTTCAACTAAATGCGTCACCGTCAAGATCATGTTTGATATACGGTGATCCTGGCACGGGAAAAACAATGCTTGCCAAATGGATTGCAAAATCAGTTGGGCTTCCTGTCGTATTGGCAAAGCTGGATGGCATTATTTCATCGTTTCTTGGAACCAGTTCCAGAAACATAGCAAACCTTTTCCGTTTCGCCAATAAATACAAATGTATTCTCCTTTTGGATGAGTTTGATGCCCTCGCCAAACTAAGAGATGACCCACAGGAAATAGGAGAAGTGAAAAGGATTGTCAACACCTTGCTGCAAAACCTTGATGCGCGATCTGAAAGGGGATTTACCATAGGAATAACAAATCATGAGAGGCTTTTGGATCCAGCTGTTTGGAGAAGATTTGACGTGCAAATAGACATACCTCATCCCAGCCCTGAGGTCAGGGAGAAAATGCTATCTAAATTCATTCACCCGCTCGATTATTCACAGCCAGAACTGAAATTTATTAACTGGTGTATGGATGATGCGACGGGTGCTGATTTGCGTAAACTCAGCGATTGGTTGAAAAGATCATTTATACTCGAAGAATCGGAAAGCCACAATTTGCCTGCTCTAATGAAGCGGTTTGCGACTATGAATACCGGAAGGGTGCCTAAGAGAATAACTGACATTCTGAATGGTGATGTTGCTGATTTATTCAACGAGCTTGCGAATGACGAATATCTTCAGTTGAAGCAAAAGGAAATCGCGGCACTGTTCGAAATGTCGCCCTCAACTTTAAGTAAACATATTTCAAAATCTAATAACAATGGCAGAAAAACAGATACAATTTGTTCTTAATCCCGGAGCGTTTATCGGGGATAAAGATTTGGTGAATGGATTTGGTCCGAATAAAGACTTCTTTGTGGGTAGGGACAATGATTTCGCTGCCCACAAGGGTATTCTTGTCCAAAGTTTGGCCTCTATTGACGAAGCTAGCCGTAGGAATGTTTATTCCAGAATTACTTACGCCAAAGTTAAGATGCGCAGCGATGCTATCGCTAAATCGCATAGGCCCACAAAGTCGATTTTTACTGATAAAAAGAGAAGCTTTGTGGTGGGCGGAGTTGGCGTTGGTGAAATGCTCATAGAGATGCGTCCAGGCTCTATAGAGATGACGGTGCAAGCCATCAATAGGGCAGAAGATGTGACGAGAGAGAAGCCTTCAAGGGCTAGGTCGGAAGTCGGGGGTATACAATCTATACAACCCTATTCATCAGAGGATAGAGTACCCTTCACATTGGCCGAAGTGAAGGCTTGGAAGGAAAGAGGACTTGTTTCTAACGGTTATTATGTGGACATATTCCATCCTTTGTACTTGCTTTATAAACCGATGCAAATATCCGAGGAGTTCAAAAACCTTCTACAGACGTTTAAGGATAATCTGGAATCTTTGCCTTATATAAACTATAAGGAGCTTATGACCTCGGGATATGGGGGACAACTGTTCATATATATTGAATCGGAAAGTGATGAGGATTATGAGGCCAAAAATTCAGAGCTGTTGGATTTTCTTGCAGGTCACCCATTGGTTAGAAGGGTTACGGCAGCACCTGCTCTTTCCTCTTTTGTAGCTTCAGAAGGCATTGGCTTAGACGTGGATGTCACCGCCCCAGCAGATGTTTCTTCGTATCCCATTGTTGGTGTGATAGACAATGGAATTGCAGATGTGTTTGACGGGTGGAAGGTGTATTCATGGACGGAATTGCCTGACAGATTTAGAGTGGAAGAGCATGGCAGTAAGGTGGCGGGGTTACTGGTGAAAGGGAATGGCCTCAATGGTTCGGACTTGGCTCCAGAGATGGATGGCTGCAGATTGGCGGATTTGTGCTTGTTTACTTCAGATAGCAGATGGAACGAGGCATACCCATTGGGCTTGGAGAATTTCTTTGAGTCATTGAGAAATGCTGTAGGAGCGGCAAAGGAAGAGTCTGGTGCTAGGATATTTAATATTAGTATCAACCAGAAAAAAAGAACTCCAACAGAAGCTTGGTACGGTGTAGTTGCCAAGAAATTGGATGAAATATCAGATGAACTAGATGTGCAATTCGTTATATCTGCTGGAAATCTTCTTCGGGACCAGATGCGTGACGAATGGATTCCTGCAGATATTGAACATAACATAGATGGTTTACAGCCAGAGCATTTAGCGTTACCACCTGCGGAGAGTCTCAGAGGAATAAGCGTGATGGCTCTTAATCCCAACGTTTTGACTCCTACGGCATATACCCTAATAGGGCCTGCGTGCAAAGCTGGTGTAAAACCTGATG
>JAFYHY010000037.1 GCA_017538895.1 Aeriscardovia sp.
TTCAACACGGCGTTCCTATAATGAGAACTGAAACGTATCACAACATATACGATTTTCCAGACTGCTGCAGCATTGTCATCTGTGGCGACATCCACGGGGACTTCAATCTCCTCGTGAATAAAGTTTGTGTCCAATATCAGATGAAAGATACTCTGGTCATCGTGGCTGGAGATTGTGGCTTTGGCTTTGAGAGAAAAGGGTACTATGAGAATATTGTCAAGCGCAATGCCAGGCGAGTAAACGAATCCAACAATTGGTTTCTTTTCATCCGTGGCAATCATGACAATCCAGAATACTTTGACGGAAAGACATTCCGGCATAAAAGGTTTACCTGCATTCCAGACTACTCTGTAGTCAAAGCCAATGGTCACACTATACTCTGTGTAGGTGGAGCAATATCTGTTGACCGTCAGCCAAGAATAGATGCGTGGGAGCACAATCAAAGAAAGGCACATAGGTACAGCCATAACTCTTTAGATGACGAACTTCTTTCACCTAACTATTATTGGCAGAATGAAGCTCCTGTCTTCAATAATGATGTACTGTCTGAAATAACCAATTTGTATAAGATAGATACAGTCGTGACGCATACAGCCCCATCTTTCTGTGAACTACAGAACAAAGATGGATTATTGCAATGGGCAATCTATGATAATAGTCTGTTAGATGACGTACAGAGGGAACGTGATACAATGGATGCTATCTACACCAAATTGAGAGCAGAGACCGAAACACTCACACATTGGTATTACGGTCACTATCATCAAAGCTGGCATTCTTCTATTGATGGAGTCCTGTTCAAGATGTTAGACATCATGGAACTGGCTGAACTCACTCCTTGACTAAATCAAGGCTTATAACACAATCATGTACAAACAGACTACAATCAGATATAAGTGTGGTTGTTTTGTACGGTTATATAAATTCGGCAATAAACATGTTTTGTTGCCGAATTTATATTTTTATCCGATGTACTGTAGATTACAAATCATCAGTGTTATAACAGTTTCTTGCCGACCAAAAGAAAGAGAGCCCAAATGTCAAATGCAACAATAGACTCTCTTAAATCTATACTATGAAAACTTCATCTTTATAAACAGGGACTTCTTTGCCGTTGGTCAACTTAACCAGCCATTCAGTACCATAGTCATCAACGATGATGCCGTTGCTGTGACCTTTCCATGGGAATAGGAGTTCACAAAAGGCTCCAATCAAATCGGTGCTGTTATCTTCATCTGTGTACATAGTTGTATGTATTATGCGATGGTATGCCATCGGATGCGACAGCATACCACCGCGGGTTAGTTATTCAAAGGTAAATTGACGGATGTAGAAGTAGGTGTCATCATCGTCATACTCATACTCATTGATGAAGTTCATCATTTCCTCATCAGTTCGCTCACCTTGCTCGATGTGCATTTTCTCACACCAAACATTGATAGCATCTTTGAGTGTGGTGTAGATGTCATCACAAGCATCCTCAAATGGTTCTCCGCTGGAACTGACTGCTACCTCTTCAGGGAAAAAGTCGCCTTCATCATGCACATAATAGACCTCACAGCCACATTCACAGACTCTGTATGAGATTGAGAGTTCATC
The DNA here is from genome assembly GCA_017538895.1 of Aeriscardovia sp. Classification (GTDB taxonomy): domain Bacteria; phylum Actinomycetota; class Actinomycetes; order Actinomycetales; family Bifidobacteriaceae; genus RGIG7107. Next base: position 1,600 of record JAFYHY010000037.1, read on the forward strand.
CCATAGCAGATGGTTAATCTCCTCGAATAACTCGTTGCAAGCATCCCATGCTGTTTCAGTCTCAAACGACAGCAGATAGTAGTCGCTGGCTGGGTCTTCCTCATACTCTGCCCAATAGATGTGACCACGAACACTGATTTGCTTTGTTTCGTAGTCAATGCCGTAGTGCTCTGCTAACTGGTATAGCCAGATGTTCTTACTGTTCACCTCCATCTTTTGGAGTGTGCTCCACAGGTCGTTCACAGCCTTGCGTGTGCCTGTCACCTTGTAGGTGGTTGTTGCTTGATTTGCCATAATCTCGATGTTTTTTTATTTCCCTACTGTAGATTTCTCTACTTTCGGGAGTGATTAGAAATTATGTTGCTTTACAAGGTGTTGTGACCATCAGCACAAGGTTATGGCTCCAAATACAACCCGAATGGTGTGGAGATTTTGAGTCATACCAA
>JAFYHY010000038.1 GCA_017538895.1 Aeriscardovia sp.
CGAACCCCCGACATCCACGGTGTAAACGTGGCGCTCTGACCAACTGAGCTAATCGCCCGAACAAAAGACAAGTATAGCATACATTTTAATTATTGCTACTTCATTTTAGTAAATTTTAATGAATGCTAAAATTTAAATAACTTTTGATCTGTGATAATTACAGTGTTAATCACAATGAAAGGCATTAATGATGGCACGATTTGATTTTAGTGACAATGTTCGCAAAATTTTTCTTGCTGGAGTTGGAGCAGTGGCAACAACTGCTGAAAAAGGTCAGGATCTTGTTAATGATCTTGTTCAAAAAGGTGAACTTACTGTTGATCAAGGGAAATTATTAAATACTGAACTATCCCATAAGATTAAAAAGACAAGTAATAAGGCTGCTGAGAAAATTTGTGATGCAGCTTTTGATTATGCTGATCGAATGAAATTAATGACTAGTGATGAACGTCGTGAGTTTGTTCAGCATATCAATGATTTAGCAAAGAAAATGGATAATTCTGACGCATCTGAAGAGGATAGTCAATCTACACAAGAGTGAGTAGGCTTGTTGAGTACAGAAGATCAATCACAAGTTGATGATATTTATGAGACTGTAACACGATACGTTCGCAAAGACTATGATGCTGATGATAATTTCAAGATGTATCGAAGTGATCGTAGCGCTCGTTTTCGTCGATTAAAACAGATCGTATCCGTACTGAGAACATATGATGTTTTTCATGGGATGACACCAGAAAAATTATGTAATGTTTTTCAAGCTTTAGGACCTACTTTTGTTAAAGCAGGGCAAATCCTTTCGATGCGATCAGAAATTTTACCGCAGTCATATTGTGATGCTTTAGCTCGTTTACGTGCGCATGCTGACCCAATGCCAACGGATATAGTGCTTCATCTTCTTGAAAGCGAATACTCTCATCCGATAGAAGATATTTTTGCTTATATTGACCATAAGCCTCTTGGGTCAGCATCACTTGCACAAGTGCACCGTGCTATTTTAAAAACTGGTGAGGAAGTCGCTGTCAAAGTACAGAGACCAGGTGTACGTGAGACAATGGCTCAAGATATTGACATTACTCGTTCGATTCTTAAATGGGCCAGCAGAGTAACTGATGCTGCTCAAATTGTTGATCTTCGTAGTATTGTTGACGAATTATGGGCCAGCTTCCAAGATGAAACAGATTTTCTGACAGAAGCAAAGACTCTACAAGAATTCCAACAATTTACTAATGATTTTGCATATATGGGATGTCCACATGTGTATATGCAATTTTGTACCCATAAAGTTGTTGTCATGGAATACATCAAAGGCATTCCATTATCACATACAGATGAATTAATCAGTAACGGGTATTCTCTGAAAGAAATTGGGAATAAGCTCGTTGATAATTATTCAGTTCAAATCTTAGATGAAGGATTTTTCCATGCAGATCCTCATCCAGGTAACATCATTATTCGTGATGGGAAAATTATTCTCATTGATTTAGGGATGACTGGAAAATTATCTACTCGTATGCGTCTTTTGCTGCGAAACATGATTTTCGCTGTCGCAAAATTTGATTCACCAACTTTAGAAAAAAATCTCTTGCAACTTGCTCAGTTAGAAAAAGATACAAGCGGGGTTGATAAAACTGCCTTACTTGAAGATATTGATACGATTATCGATGAGTTTGGGTCGCTTGATCTTGCTGATCTTGATGCTGGATTATTGATGATGTCGTTGATTCAGCTTGTACAGCGGAATAATCTGAAACTACCAGGCAGTGTAATGCAAGTAGCTCGCGCTTTAATTACTTTGGAAGGAACATTAACTGAATTCATTCCAGATATCAATATGATTCAAGTCATTGAACGGCATATCCAACGATCATTTAATATCAAAGATATGCTGCTTAATGAAGGGAAAATGTTTACCACAGAGGGAGTACAAGCTACTCACGGCTTATTAAATTCATTAAGTGACTCACAAGTTGCTATGCATCAGCTAACGCGAGGCCAATTAAAGGTCAACGCTGAACTCGTTGGAACCCAAGAAACCGTTAGACAACTATCCTATATTGTTGATCGTCTTGCAATGGCAATTATTATTGCTGGCTTATTTGTTGGATCATCAATTGTGTATTATGCGCGTATTCAACCGGTTATTCTTGGAATACCTGTCGTTGGGATGATGGGATATGTTGTTGCGTTTGTTCTTGGAGTATGGATTGTCATTGATATTTTGCGCCGAAATCATCAATTGAAAAAAGAAAGTCGACACGTTTGATAATAGATTTGCTTTTTTAAAAAGATCCTTATATACTGTTTAATTAGTGCACATTGGTTTGTGTACATGGTGGGCGTAGCTCAGTCGGTAGAGCACCTGATTGTGGTTCAGGAGGTCGCGTGTTCGAGCCACGTCGCCCACCCCTCAGTGAGGCTAGGTTTTATACCTAGCTTTTTTGTTTTCCTGCATTCATAATTTATATATAGAAAACATTATGTTTTAATTCATATTGCTTTTTATTTTTTCTTTATATTTTTTTGCGTGTTCTCTATTATTTTCATACCTAGAGGAATTTATATAGATACATAGAGAACACGGAGAACGGAGTATCAATATTAACGGCTTGTGGAAGAACAATGTCTTTTTTAGAACTAAAAAATATTAGGAAATCATACTATTTGAATGGAGAAGAATTCCCAGTATTACATGGTGTGAATCTTAACTGTGATCTTGGAGAATTTGTTTCCATTTTAGGTGAATCTGGTGGCGGTAAATCAACATTAATGAATATTATTGGTGGTTTAGACTGTAATTTTCAAGGATCTGTAACCATTAATGGAACAACGATCAATTATCATGATGAAAAAGCAATGGATGAGTATCGTCGTCAGACCATTGGTTATGTTTATCAGGACTATCATCTTATTAGCCATTTAAACGTTCTAGACAATGTCCTTGTTGCCTTAAATATGACAACATTAACACCAGAAGAACGCACAAGTCGCGCTGAAGAACTTCTGCAACAAGTAAGATTATTCTCTCATCGAAACAAATATCCAAAACAATTATCAGGTGGCCAAAAACAACGCGTTGCTATTGCACGTGCATTAGCAGCAGATCCACAAATCATTATTGCAGATGAACCAACTGGCGCACTGGATTCAATGAACACGCAAGAAATCCTTGAAATGCTACAAGAAATTGCAGCATCAGGTAAATTAGTTATTGCTGTCACTCACTCACAACAAGTCGCAGCAGCTGGTACCCGTGTTGTTCATATGGTTGATGGTGTTTTAACTGATGAAACACGAATCAACCCAGCATTATCTGCTTTAGCAAAGAAAAACTCAGCACAACAACAAACCAGATCTGTTTTCATTAACGGAACAAATACAGCGATTATTTCTGCTCCAGAAACATGGTCAACCACGTTTTCTATGGCATTTAAGCATTTTAAATATCATCGTGGCCGTAATGTGCTCATTATGATTGGTCTTGCAATTGGATTAGCAGCTGTTTTGATCATAGCAGGTATTGGCAATGGTGTGAATAGCTATGTTTCTCAACAGATTAAATCAGTAGCAAGCATGAATACAATTACTGTTTCACGATACAATAAACCAGCATTTACCATGAAAAAACCAAGTGCTGGAATGAGCGTATCAGTGGGTCAAGGAGGTGCACCTGGAGGACAACAACCTCAAGGTGGCGGAATGACATCCGCAGAAGCACAAAAAATGAATGCACAAATGCTATCTAAAGCACGCTCCGTTACGCCATTAACCACTGAAGAAATCGATCAACTCAAATCATTGAGTCACGTAACCTCTGTTGAACTTCACTATAGTGTCTCCGACGCTACCGTAAAAACCGGATCAACTGAAGCAGCATTAGAATCATTAACAAACTGGACATCAGAAGACAGTAGCTCAGATCTTGTTGCAGGATCAGCTCCACAACAAGGCGACATCATCCTTTCCCAATCAATCGCAAAAGCAATCGAAGGCAACGATAATTGGAAAGATCTGATTGGTAAAACTGTCACTGTCAGTTTTAAAGTGAACCAATCCTCTTCATCATCCAAAACAATCACCATTAGTGCAAAAGTATCAGGCATTACACGTGGCGGAGGAATGGCATCAGTCAACGCTCTGAACACCACAACACTCAAAGACGCACTTGAGAATGCTGGAGTAACCACTAACCCAGCATCAGTTATTGTTACAGTTGATAACTACAACAATGCTCTGAGTGTTACAGATGCGATCAACCAAATTAAATCCAATGGAACACAAGTCTACGAAGCAAACTCTGTCGCTTCACAGATTGCAAAAGCTCAATCCTATGTCAGCTTAGCTAGCTCCATCCTCACAGGAATCGCCTCAATTTCCTTAATCGTTTCCGTCTTCATGATCATCATCACCATGTACATGTCTGTTGCAGAACGAACCAAAGAAATTGGTGTTCTCCGCGCACTAGGCGAAGCAAAACGCGACATCCGATGGCTCTTTATTGATGAAACCTTTACCGTTGGTATTGGCGCAGCAATTGTCGCAACCATCGTGTCACTCATCAGTGCCCTTGGATTAAATGCAGCACTCAGCACCATCGCTAAATACTCATTCATCCAAATCCAATGGCAAAACGTTATCACTATTTTCATCGTCTCAATACTCATGTCACTCATAGCAGCTGTCCTCCCAGCACGACATGCTGCAGCATTGAACCCAATCGATGCACTTGCAAGTGACTGATAAAAAGTGGAGGGTGATACCAAACGGTATCACCCTCCACTTTATGTGTGGTGCGCGAGAAGGGACTTGAACCCTCACGTCAAAGACACAGGAACCTAAATCCTGCGCGTCTACCATTTCGCCACCCGCGCATGCTGTATGCAAATTAATACAGAGAGAGCCACTTGACAGAATCGAACTGTCGACCTTCTCTTTACGAGAGAGACGCTCTACCGACTGAGCTAAAGTGGCTTATTGCATACCACAACAATATGATTCAGTATAACGAAAGATATTGACATTGTCCAAAATTATGTACCCTAGATAAAGAGAGCTATCCACAGAATGGGGGACTATGGAACGTCAACAGCAAAAAAGAAATCCTAAAGTTGAAGCGCTGAGATTAGTTGCTATTGCTGGCATCGCAATTTTCCATACTTTTGTTCCTTGGTTCAATAAATTATCATATGGGGCTCCCTCATTAGCGCAAACAGATATTGTGCGTTCGTCATGGATTGGTCTATTTCTGTTAGGAAATATTAATCTTCTTGGTGCTATGGGAAATACGATCTTTTTCATGATCTCAGGATATTTTCTTTTGCCGTCCATGGTACACAGTAGCTATCACGGAGGATACTGGAAAAAACAATTAATGAAGACAATACGACGATCAGTTGTGATTGTAACAACGGTGATTGTTTATGGTCTTTTAACCTATCTTTTAGTGCGCTTTTGTTCTATTCCTGGACCTGATTTTCATACCACTCGCTGGCTTGTTATGGATCTAGAATTTGTCTGGTTATATTTATTATTCATTCTTATTGCGCCTGTCATTGCCTGGATTCAAGCTCGTTTTTACCGGCGGTGGAGATTAATTGTTTTTTGCTCTCTTATTCTTATTTTTATTGTGAATACGTATATTGCTTTCTGCTCTCAAGGCGGTGTTAATCATACGTTAACTGGGTGGAGAAAATGGGATAGTGCAGTAACCTATCTTGTTGGATTCTGTCTGGTGGGATTAGATGATTTCCATGCAGTATCCCGGTTTATCGCACATGTATCCCTTTGGGGAGTCATTATACTGAATATTCTCATAGAGGCAGTATTAGCCCTCTTCCATCTACCAGTACTCATTGGAGATATTTCATTTAAATCAACATCACTCCTATCATTCGCTTTAGCCTATTTCGCTTTAGCCTTATCAGTCACAGAAAAGCGTCCACTAGGACAGCATAGTATTCCTCAGCACGCGAAACATTCATCTCGTACTATTTCAAAAACAGATAATACGATTCGAATGCTTGCAGCAGGAATCTTAGGATTCTACATTTTCCAATCAATGCTTACTCATATGTGGCATAGTTTTATCATTCCATTCCTCAATAATTTTGTTACTCTACCAGGTGGGAATGAATCGGTTCGTATTATAGTTTTCGTCTGTCTTGGAATCTTATTCAGTCTTCTGTATGCAACATTGATCCTTCTCCTGGACCATTATATTCGTCAACCAATTACACAATTACTTGCCTCACGATTTCATTAAGAAAATGAATAGGGTGTGAGATTAGTATGCTGTTATTTAATACCTGTTATTGATATAACACACTGTTCATTAAGAAACCTGTCTATCCACAAGGAAGGATACGAACATGGAGACTTCAGCACCAATTGATGCGACAAAAACAACTGCATGGGCAGACCTTGTTAAAACATTTGGCGAGATGAAAAAAACAGGAATTAATCTTCGTCAATGGTTCAATGATGATCCATCACGTGTAGAGAAGTTATCGTTTACTGTAAATGATTTATATTTTGATCTTTCTAAAAATTTAATTACTCCAGAAATGATCAAGATTTTTGCGCATCTCGCTGAAGAAGTACACCTTCATGAGCGTACTGAACAATTATTTACAGGCGAACATATTAACGTAACAGAGGATCGCGCAGTCCTTCATATAGCTTTGCGTATGCCTGACAAGCAACAGCTGACAGTTGACGGTCAAGACGTGATCACTGATGTTCACACCGTTCTAAACCGCATGTATGAGTTTGCTAATAAGATCCGTTCTGGTGAGTGGAGAGGTATCACTGGTAAAAAGATTACAACAGTAGTTAATATCGGAATTGGTGGATCTGATTTAGGTCCTGTCATGGTTTATGAAGCCTTAAAACCATACTCTGACGCAGGAATTACCGCACGTTTTATTAGCAATATTGATCCAAACGATATTGCTGAAAAAACACGTGATCTTGATCCAGAAACCACTCTTTTCATTGTCGTTTCGAAGAGCTTTACCACCATTGAGACAATGACTAATGCGCTTGATGCTCGCACTTGGCTTTTGAACAAGCTAATTGAGCAGAACGCTATTAACAATACAGAAGATCAGTGCGCTCAAGCAGTCCACCATCACTTTGTTGCCGTATCAACCGCACTGGATAAAGTTGCTGCCTTTGGTATCGATCCAGATAATACTTTTGGATTCTGGAACTGGGTTGGTGGCCGCTATTCAGTAGACTCAGCAGTTGGCTTAAGCCTCATTATTACATTAGGGCCAGCATGCTTCAAAGAATTCTTAGATGGTTTCCATAGCATGGATATGTATTTCCGTACTACTGACTATGAGAAAAATGTCGTTGTTCTCCTGGCCATGATGAATGTCTGGTACACTAACTTTTTTGGCGCAGAATCACATGCTGTTCTTCCATACAATCAATATCTGCACCGTTTCCCAGCATATTTACAACAACTGACCATGGAATCAAACGGTAAATCTGTTCGATGGGATGGAACACCAGTCACTACAAAAACTGGTGAAATTTATTGGGGAGAACCAGGCACAAACGGACAACATTCATTCTACCAATTAATCCACCAAGGAACGCATATCATTCCTGCGGATTTCATTGCTTTTGTTAATACCAGTAATCCTGTAACCTGCAGTGATCAAGATGTGCAAGAACTCTTCTTATCAAACTTCTTAGCACAAACTAAGGCATTAGCATTCGGAAAAACCGCGCAAGAAGTCCGTCGTGAAGGTAATAAAGGACCGCTCGTTGCAGCTCGTACCTTTAACGGTAACCGACCAACAACATCCATATTCGGTGACACATTAACCCCATATTCACTTGGTGAATTAATTTCTTTATATGAGATGATTGTGTTCACTGAAGGAACTGTCTGGGGAATTGATTCCTTCGACCAGTGGGGAGTAGAACTAGGTAAAGTCTTAGCAAAACAAATTGCACCGGCTTTAGCACATGATGAATCAGCATATGAGCAGCAAGATCAATCCACACAAGCCTTAATCCAGTGGTATTACGCTCATCGTCATTAAAAATCTCTTCACTATAAATGTGGTTTTTATTCTTCTTTTCTGTAAGAATAAAACCACATTTTTTATTTGACGCGCCTATGCATTTGAAAAATAGTGGTAATACGGTGTAGAATCGAAGTTCTAAGTAGGATATTTATTTCCTATCTTTTATATCCTTCATTCCATTTAAGGTCGCTGTTTCTACAAGGGCGTTCTTATAGCGAATATTTCTCTCCTACCTGCACGCGGTTTGTCGTGTTATAGGGTAACGAAAGGTACATTATAGTGACGGCAAATCAAACTCTCGCAGAAATGAAATTAGTAGAGCTTAAAGAATTAGCCAAAAAAATGGGAATTCGTGGTATATCCGGTATGCGAAAACCAGAATTAATTAATGCTTTATCTGCTCTCAAAACACAAAATAACCATGGTAATGATGCAAAAAATACTGCTGAAGGACAAAAAACTATCCATGCAGTAGAGAACCATCACTACGCCAATAATCGACGCCAAACAGCTCACCGTCATGACACAGAAGGCATCGAAAAACTTGATTTAGGTATTACTTTGCCAGCGCGCAAAGAAAAACATTATGCTTCACGACGTACTGAACTAGAGTTAACTGAAGAGCAAAAGAAAAAATCTGACGCCATTCTTTCAGCATTACCAGATCGCTCACATCATCACACCGACGTAGAAGAAAATAAAGAAATCACTGCCACACATACCACAGTACATGATGATAAGAACCATAGCGATCGTTTCACACGTTGGCATCAAGATACATCACACGATGAAGAACGACGTCGCTTACGCACACGTCACACCACCAAAGAGCACAGAACTCATGACCGACATGAGGACACTAACCCACCAGTCTCCTCAAAAGAAGAACCTCGCGAAATCGTTGAAGAACATGAACCAGAAGTACAGTGCGTTCCTGTTGCCGGCATCGTTGATATCCTAGATTCCTACGCATTCATACGCACCAGTGGATACCTCCCAGGCTTAAATGACGTTTATGTCTCCATGGGATTAGTCAAGAAATACGGTTTACGAAAAGGTGACGCCGTTCAAGGAACAATCAAAGCACCACACGATAATGATCGTCGTGCACAACGCCAAAAATTTGTTCCTCTTCAAAGCATTACCACCATTAATGGCATGACTGTTGAAGAAGCAAAACAACGCCCACAATTCAGTAAACTCACCCCACTCTACCCACAAGAACGCCTCCGAATGGAAACCGAACCAACAAAATTCGTTGGCCGCCTCATCGACATCGTGTCACCAATCGGAAAAGGACAACGAGGACTCATCGTCGCCTCACCAAAAGCCGGAAAAACAGTCACACTCCAAAACATTGCTAACGCAATCACAATCAACAACCCTGAATGCCACCTCATGGTTGTTCTCGTCGATGAACGACCTGAAGAAGTCACCGACATGCAACGTACCGTACATGGAGAAGTGATTTCATCCACCTTCGACCGTCCAGCCAGCGACCACACCATCGTCGCAGAACTAGCCATCGAACGCGCAAAACGACTTGTAGAACTAGGCCAAGACGTCGTCATCTTACTCGACTCCATCACACGCCTCGCCAGAGCCTACAACATCTCCTCACCAGCATCAGGAAAAGTCTTGTCAGGCGGTATCGACGCACAAGCACTTTACCCACCAAAGAAATTCTTTGGCGCAGCACGCAACGTAGAAAACGGTGGCTCACTCACCATCATCGCCACCGCATTAGTCGAAACCGGTTCAAAGATGGATGAAGTCATCTTCGAAGAATTCAAAGGAACAGGCAACATGGAACTCCGCCTTTCCCGCGAATTAGCCGAAAAACGCCTCTTCCCAGCAATCGACATCAATTCTTCAGGCACGCGCCGCGAAGAATTAATCACTTCTCCAGCTCAACTTGCGATTGCTTATCGTTTGCATCGTTTGCTTGGCGGAATGGATGTGGAGCAAGCGTATCAAACATTGGTACCACGCTTAAAGAAAACTTCAACAAACAATGAATTCTTAACAGCAATAGCTCAAAACATTAGTGTTCCAAAAACCAATAATTAAACACAACGAGTAATAAAAATGGGTGAGGGTTTGAGAAGAATTCTTCTCAAACCCTCACCCATATAACGGTATGTTATCCGTTACTTCTTTACTGGAGGTTCGCCCAGAACATGTTCAGCAGTCAGAATTATGAATGAATCAGCTGCTTTTTGTTGGAGTTCCTCCTCAGTAGATCCTTCAAGACCAGCAGCAATGAAATCATCATGCTGAAGATCAGTTAAGGTGATATCTCCAGTAACCTTTCCAGCACAAGCAATATCAGACAGAGACTCCTGAATCTCACGTTGCGCTTGTGGAACAGCCTTTAATGTAACTGAAAGAATTGGAGTCTTCATTGATACTTTTGCTTCGGACTTGATCTTGCGCAAAGCAGCGAGTGCTGCACCAGCATTATCAAGAAGGCTTTCTGCTGTACTGTGAGTGATTTGCTCGTAGAAGTCTGCGGATGGCCATGGGGCAGTGTGGACTGATCCTTCACCGTCATGCATCCAGTGCCAAATCTCTTCAGTAACAAAAGGAAGATATGGTGCAAAGAGACGAGCAAATGCATCAAGGCCAAGACCAAGGGTGGTACGAGCAGATATCATAGCTTGTTCAGAGCATGTTGTTGTGCCATAAGCGCGATCTTTAACAAGTTCAATGTAGTCATCGCAGAATTCCCAGAAGAAGGTCTCAATAATGCTTAAGGCGTGAGCATGATCATATTCATCCAATGCTGCAGTTGCTTCACGGATAACAGTGCTGAGCTTGGCCATGACAGCTTGATCAAGTGGTTCAGTTACATTGGCTGCATCCCAAGTGACCTGAGAAGAATCATTAACGTGATGATTCTTATCTTCGCGTCCGATAGCAAGTGCAAATTTAGTTGCATTGAGTAACTTGATTGCGAGACGTCGACCGATCTTCATTTGACCGGTATCATATGTAGCGTCAACACCGAGTTTTGCACAGGCAGCCCAGTAACGGACAGCATCAGCACCGAACTTATCAATTGGTTCTTTTGGAATAACAACGTTACCCTTTGATTTGCTCATCTTCTTATGATCTGGGTCAAGAATCCATCCTGATAAGTTGGTATCTGACCATGGGAGAGCATGATTTTCAAGATGCGCGCGCACGATAGAGCTAAAAAGCCAAGTGCGGATAATGTCTTGGCCTTGTGGACGGAGGTCCATTGGGAAGGTCTTTTCAAACAAACCATCATGTTCATCCCAGTGAGTAACAATTTGAGGAGTCATAGAGCTTGTTGCCCATGTATCCATGATGTCTGTTTCTGCAGTGAAACCGCATGGTTGATCACGTTGCTCTTCAGCGAATCCTTCTGGAACATCACTTGTAGGATCAATTGGCAAGCGATCTTCTGTTGGAATTAATGGATGATCATAATCAATTTCACCATTTTCCTGAACTGGATACCAGAGTGGGAATGGGACACCGAAGAAGCGTTGACGACTAATGAGCCAATCAGAGTTTAAACCGTCAACCCAATTGTTATAGCGAACGCGCATAAAATCAGGATGGAATTTGAGTTCTGCTCCACGGTTTAATAATTCTTGACGAAGCTTTAAATCAGTACCACCATTATGCAAATACCATTGGCGAGAAGTGATAATCTCGAGTGGCTTATCACCCTTCTCATAGAAGTTAGTCATACGAGTAGTTGCTGATGGTTCTCCGATAAGTTCACCAGATTCTTGCAATGCATCAACAATAACAGTACGAGCACTGAAAGTAGTCTTGCCGCTCATTTGAGCGTAAATTTCTTGACCCTGAGGAGAGGTAATCCATTCAGGAATCTCAGTGTTAATACGACCATTACGCATCAAGATGGAGCGTGTTGGGAGATGAAGGTCACGCCACCAGGACACATCAGTCACGTCACCAAAGGTGCAGCACATAGCAATACCAGCACCTTTATCCATTTCAGCAGCAGGATGCGCTAAAACAGGAACTTCAACGCCGAAGAGTGGGCTTGTTACGGTTGTTCCGAATAAGTCTTTATAGCGCTCATCATTTGGATTAGCAATTAACGCAACGCATGCCGGTAAGAGCTCAGGACGAGTAGTTTCAATATAAACATCAGTACCATCAGTTTTATGGAAGGCTAGCTTATGGTAGAAACCAGGGTATTCACGGCTTTCTAACTCAGCTTGAGCAACAGCGGTCTGGAATGTAACATCCCACAAGCCTGGAGCTTCTTTTTGATAAGCTTCACCGCGCTGAAGATTACGTAAGAATCCTTTTTGTGCTACGCGACGTGCACGTTTACCAATAGTGTGATATGAGTTTTTCCAATCGACAGAAAGTCCAAGGCGAACCCAGAGATCCTTAAATTGTTGTTCATCTTGAGCACTGAGCTTTTCGCAGAGTTCAATAAAGTTTTGACGTGAGCATGCAACTTGATCACGTGCATTAACTTTTTTGCCTTCTGTACCTTCAAATGGTGGCTTAAAATCAGGATTGTATTTCAAAGAGGTATCAACACGAACACCGTAATAATTTTGAACACGACGTTCAGTTGGAAGACCGTTATCATCCCACCCCATTGGATAGAAAACATCATATCCACACATACGCTTGTAGCGGGCTACGATATCGGTATGCGTATAACTGAAAACGTGACCAACATGAAGATGGCCAGAAACAGTTGGTGGAGGAGTATCGATAGAGTACACAGAAGTACGATCACGATCACCTTGGAATGCGAAGGTCTGCTCATCATCCCAAGTATGCGTCCATTTATCTTCAAGCCCCTCAACACCAACCTTATCTGGTAATGGTGTTAAATTCGCTGTAATATTTCCGTCAGTTGTCATAACCTCCAGTTTACGGATTTAATAAGACGGGATGCGAAAAAACTATCAACGACTATTTCAAGGTTCCTAATGGGAGCCAATCATCAGTCATATTTGTTGGCATTCCACTCAGAGAAGAATCCCATGCATTCGCAACTTGCACTTCATATAACCAGTCTGCTGGTTGTTTACTGGCAAGCGTTCTTGCTGCTTTCTGCAGATTAGTGATATAACCCTCATACGTCGTCGACTGAATCGCATCACGATATTCTTGATCAGCAACAGGAGAATCAAAATTCCACCAATTCGTACCTGTTGTCCAATACCCCAAGTTATGACTGCCATGATTTATGAAGAGAACCATGTCATATTTCATATTATTTACTACCTCTGAGTTCCATTGCGATTGAGAAATCTTATATGCTGTTACTGTCCACCCAGCATTTTTAATTTGTGAAACAATAAAATTAGCAACTGCCTCTGGAACCTCATTTGTATATGCAAGAGTATAAGAACGAGTGAAATAATATTCGAATTTTTCTTTTCCTAATTGCTCATTATTTGGGAAAGCAGAAGTCAAGTCTTCATAACCAGGATCTAAGGATGGAATTGGTCCACCAAGAGGAATACCTAAACCACCAGCAGCTTGAATCACTTGCTGACGATTAATCATCAAACGCATCGCTTCACGCGCCTGATAATCACTCATCAAACTAGTGACATGAGAATTAAACATCAATGTTGCAACAGTTGTTGAGGCGCCAACAGTAACCTTAAATTTTGAATTTGACTTCAAAAGATTCATATCAGAAGCATCAACATCAATAGCAGCATTCACTGAACCAGACTGTAATGCAGTAGTTTCAGCAGCGGAGTTCGCAAAATAGCGAAGCGTAATAGTCTTAAAATGAGGCATAGAACCCCAATAATATGGATTACGAGTTAACACAATCGAATCAGAATTAACAGATTGAACAGTGTAAGGGCCAGTACCAACAACATTTGACCCTGTATCACCAGAGTTTTCATTGAATACTAAACCAGCTAATCCAGATAATTCCCACAAAAGTTGTTGATTGGGATGAGATAATTGCAAGACTACTGTTGAGCTATTCGGTGTCGTTACTGACGATAATCCATCTAAATTCTGATACCCAGGATATTTATGCTCTAATAGCTGCTGTAATGACCATGACACATCTTGAGCAGTGACTGGTGAACCATTACTAAATTTAGCTGATCGTAAATGGAACGTGTAGGTTAAACTATTTGATGATACTGACCAGCTAGAAGCCAAACCAGGAACAACAGAATTATCATTATTACGTCCTGTAAGCCCCTCATAAACATTACCGAGAAGAATGCGATCAGCAGCTGGATTATCAACAGTACGAATATCCAATGATTCAGGCTGATTCATTAAACCAATCGTGATACCATCTTGTGGTCCTCCAAAGAAGGATGATAACGGTGATTGTGTTCCTAAAGCTAATGGCACAACAAGCCATGCAATAAAACTAAAGACAATGAGAAGAATGATAAACTGCAGCCATTTTGGAAAACGTACCTGACGCGAGTGCTGTGCATTATGAGTAGTCATAAACCACAGATTATAGTATTAGGCAATTAAGTGAAAACTACATACTATAGTTTTATGACGTCACCTGAGCATAAGGAATCTGCATATCATAAAAAACTGCGTATGCTGATTGAAGAAAAACAGTTAGAGGAACGATGGCCAATAGCGTCTTGTTCTTTGGATTATGAGAATCCATTTCAACTTGTTGTTGCGACAGTATTGAGTGCGCAAACAACAGATAAACGCGTCAATATTGTTACAAAAGATCTTTTTGCAACGTATCCTACTCCGCAATTACTTGCTCAAGCTGATATTACTGATGTTGAAAATATTATTCGAACATTAGGTTTTTACCATGTTAAAGCTGCACATATTGTTGCTCTCTCACAAACATTAGTGGAGAAATTTAACAGTATTGTTCCTCAGACCATGGAAGAATTAACACAATTACCTGGTGTGGGTCGTAAAACAGCTAATGTTGTTTTGGGTGATGCGTTTCATAAGCCAGGTTTTCCTGTGGATACTCATGTGATGCGTGTAACTGGACGTTTACAATGGACAGATCAATGGAATGCTAAGCATCCTGATCCGGTGAAAATCGAGAAGCAGATTACACCAATTTTTCCTGGAGAAAAATGGGCCTCATTGAGTCATCGACTGATTTATTTAGGTCGTGAAATATGTCATCCACGTAATCCTGCTTGCTACCAATGTCCTTTATCAGCTACATGTCCTTTCGCCTTACACAAGCAGAATGCTAATCATTCATAAAAGAAGTGACTCTGTGAATCATTCGTTTTTAGTATTGTTAGTATTTCTGAGGTTATAGCCTTATAAGAGTAGAGGGAAAAACAAATAGTATAATTTGAAATCTGGTTACGGTATCAGTCAAAAACGCATAGATATAAATCAAGAGAAGAATTTTGACGAGAGATATTCATAGCGATCATTAACCATCAGTAAGAAATACAATATTTTGCGATAACACGTTTTTATAAAAGTTAATATCGTGGTTACGTAGACTTTAGGAAGGAAAATAATATGCAAATCAAAGCCAGATTATCTGGAATCTTGATATGGATTATAGGTCTCTTCCTGCTTTTACTTCCTGCCATGTTCTTTTCTCAAAGTGAAGGCCAAATAATTATTGGCCGTGATATTAATTTTGTGTTAAGCACAGCTATTGTCATTATTCTCGTGGTATGTAGTCCTATTTTCGAGAGAGATTCTCCACGTGCTCCTCGAGTATTTTCTTTGTTATGGGGTCTAGGCTCTATTTGGTCAGCTTTAATTAATCTTTTTTTAGCAGGATCAGGTAATGATCAGCTGATTCTTGCTGCACAATCATGGGGTAATGAAACAATCGTTGCCTGCGTTCTTCTTCTTGCTAGTGGATTTTTCTATGAAATGTGTCGCCGTCCACGTACGCATACAAGTTCTTCCATGACAAGTATTTGCATGATGGGCTTGATGAGTTGGTTTACAGGCGGTTGGATTTTCCTATCCGATATGTGCTCCTTATCAACCTCTCATCAAAAAGGAATGACATTAGTTCTTATCATTATCGTTATTAGCTTGCTGATGCTTATTTCACAATCACGATTAGCAAAATTATTGTTCCAATATGAAACAGCGATGGTACGTACGGTAAGTCGCCGATCCTTTATTTATTTCATGGCATCAGCAGTTTTAGCTTTCACTGGAATTCTTCCAGTCGTTTTCTTAATGATTAAGTATTAAAGATAAAAAGTGGTGGCATAATCATAATCGATTATGCCACCACAAAAAACTCATCTGAGATCACTTATTCTCTTCATCAGCAAGACGCTTGAAGGATTCAGCAATGACTTCATCTGCGTGAGCTTTATCAGTCCAGTAGGAGCCTGGCATAACGCTTTTACCAGGTTCAAGTACCTTGTACTGGTTAAAGAATTGATCAATTTCATCAAGATGGAATTGGCTAACATCAGAGATGTCTTGAATCTTGTCATAACGAACATCATCTGGAACCATGAGGATCTTGTCATCTCCTCCGTTCTCATCGACCATGTGATACATGCCAACGACGCGGCACTTGATAACGCATCCTGGGAAAACAGGGAACATATCCATAACAAGAGCGTCTAATGGATCGCCATCAGCGCCAAGCGTTCCTTCGATATATCCATAATCGTCTGGATAAACCATAGTAGAGAAAAGAGTACGATCAAGAGTGATACGTCCAGTTTCATGGTCTACTTCATATTTGTTGCGGGAACCACGTGGGATTTCTACTAAAACATCATAGGTTTTCTCAGCCATAATGATTGTCTCCTTAAATAATTTGCTTCCAATAAATGTATGAACGCAAAACTATTGATCATTTTATTATAAAGCAACCATTATAAAAATATTGGAAAAGTTGAAACGGATATATTTAAAACTTGAGTCTAAAATACTCAAGTTTTTTTCATGAAGTGGGAAGAAAATACAATTAAAAATGTTAAGTAGAGTAAGAGCAAGTGCAGTAACAGAAGAAAGATAGAGTAAAAATGGCATTCTTACCAGCAGTATTTAACAATTCCCCATTTGATGATGCAGTAACAGATTTCTTTACTGAACAACCAGTCCAACGGTACACGCAGAAAATGTCATCAGCAATGGCAACTGATATTAAAGAAATTGATAATACATATGAAGTGACAATTGAGATTCCTGGATTTGATAAACATGATATTCATGTCCGTTTAAAGGACGGTTATTTAACTGTTTTAGTGCAGCAGGAGAGTACAACTGATCATTCTGTTGGAAAGTATATTCATCAAGAACGTTATATGGGATCTCGTTCACGTAGTTTTTATGTTGGTAAGAATTTAAAGAGTTCAGATGTGAAAGCAAGTTTTTCTAATGGCGTGTTAACACTGTCTATTCCAAAAGAAGTTGAAGTACCAAAAGAAGAAGACCAAACCGTTGAAATCAATTAAATAAATAAGAAATGGGATGGAATCACTGTATTCCATCCCATTTATAATTGGTAGCGGGGTCAGGATTTGAACCTGAGACCTCTGGGTTATGAGCCCAGCGAGCTACCGAGCTGCTCCACCCCGCGATGCGTCAGTGCAAAAGCACTAATGAAAACTATATGTTATTTATTTATTTCTGTCAACATGTGTGTCTTACTTTATTAGTTTGACAATGCGTGAAATATTTGTGTCATAACAATCAGTTAAACTTTTATAGTTTGCATAACATAGATGTTTATGCACAATTTCATGTATCAAGAAGGACGGAAATAGTGTTTGGCTCAATAGGACTCGGTTATTCGTTGTCGCTTGCTTCTGCAAGTGGTCCGGATTTCCCAACACTTAAAGAAATTCTTCCACAGCCAGGACTCTTTGTTGGTACGCCAGTTGCGGTAAATAGTATTATTCTTATTCGTTTAATCGCGACTGCGTTCATCATTATTTTCATGTGCATTTGTGCATCACGCGCTAAAGTTATTCCAGGTCGTATGCAAAATGCTATTGAAATGTTGGTGGATTTCATCCGTCATAGTATCGTCTATGAATTTTTGGGAGAAGAGCGTGGTAAGAGCTATACCAATCTTATCATTACTCTCTTTGTTTCCATCTTCTTGTTCAATTTCTGCGAAAATATTCCAGGAATGAACGTTGCAGCAACTACGACCATTGCTATGCCACTTATCTTCGCAATTTGGTCACTGATAAATTATTGGGCTGCGGGAATCCGAAGCAAAGGATTATGGAAATTCCTCAAGGATGAGCTTTTCCCGGCTGGTGTTCCATGGCCAATCTATATTCTTCTAGCACCGATTAACCTTCTTGAGATCATCATCATCCGTCCATTTTCTTTGACTGTTCGTTTGTTTATTAACATGGTTGCTGGATACCTTCTTGTTGGCCTATGTTTTGCGGCAACACAGTACTTCCTTGTTGAATGCTCTAATTGGGGTTTCAAGGCTCTCGGCGTTGTTACATTAGCAGGTGGTCTTATTATGACCGTCTTTGAAATCCTTGTTGATGCATTACAGGCATTCATTTTCGCTGTTTTGACTGCTGCATATATCATGTTGAGTTTGCCAGAACAAGATGAAGTTAGTGGTGGAGATCCAGAAAAAGCTACTGCTACTGGTTTAGTTATTGAAGATGCTAAACAGGTGATGAATTCTCCTGCAGGTCAATCAACACATGCTGAAGTTGCATAGTTGTCGATTAGCTTGAAGAATATTTAGTTTTTGGCGTGAACGTCATAAAAATATAGAAAGGAAAATCAATGGGTATCGTCACTCTCGCAGCTGTTACAGGCAATATTGCCGTCGTTGGCTACGGTATTGCAGCTCTTGGCCCTGGTATTGGCATGGGTTTGATTGCAGGCAAAGCAATTGAAAGCACCGCACGTCAGCCAGAACTCGGAGGCCGTTTGATGGTTCTCATGCTTTTGGGTATCGCATTCGTTGAAGTCCTTGCTTTGCTCGGCTTCGTTCTCGCATTCGTTAAGTAATTTTCACTGAAAGGGGATCGCCGTGCATACGGTAATCGCTGAAGATCTTGGAGCCCAGCTGTTCTTTCCGAAGGATTACGATCTCATCTGGTCAACGGTTGTCCTCATTGTGCTGCTTATTGTTTTTGCGAAGTACGTTATGCCTAAATTCAATCAGGTTTTAGACGAGCGTACAAAACAAATTCAAGGGCAGATAGAAGAGGCGACTAAAGCAAGACGAGCCGCCGAATCAGCGAAAAAAGAGTACGAAGATCGTTTAGCTCAGGCTCAAGCTGAAGCTACAAAGATTCGAAATGATGCTCGTTCTGAAGCATCTCAAATTATTGAGGATGCTCGCACACAAGCTCAACTCGAAGCTGCAGCAATCACAGATAATGCGCAGAAAGCAATTGATGCTCAGAAGCAACAAGCGATGATCAGTTTAAAGAAGGATGTCGGCACATTAGCTACAACTCTTGCAGGTAAGATTCTTGGCACCAAATTGGAAGATAGTGCTGTCCAATCATCGATGATTGACTCACTCATTGATGGATTAGAAAAAGATCAATCAAATCTTTCACATACTGATCAGACTTTTACTGAGTAAAAGCTTACGGCGGAAGGAATAGAAAGTGCACGGAGAAGCTTCTCTAAGATCTGAACGTGATGTACAGATCGCATTTTCCAGCAAAATTCAAGCTGCTGGCGCCGAAGGCTTGCAGAATGGTATTTGCTTTTTCAAGGTTTCTTCTTTACTGGATGCAAATTCACGTTTAGCAGAAACACTTGCTGATCCAGCTGGTCAAGTAGAAGCAAAACAGAAGTTGGTCAAAAGCATATTTGCTGGCTCTAATATCGAGAAATTAGTTCTCGAAATCCTTGACAAGATTGTTTCTTTGCCTTGGAGTGCTCCAGAAGATATTGCTGATATTGTCGAGAATCTCGGCATATCCTGCATCTTTGCTGCAAGTGATGCAGCTGGTCAAACTGATGAAGTAGCTACTCAGCTCGCAGATATTAATTCTGCTATTCTTAATCATCCGATTGTGCGACAGCACTTATCAGATACTCATGTCAGTTCAGAAACACGTGTTCAGTTCTGGCGTAATCTGTTTGCTGATGCACATCTGAATCAATACACCGTTGTTCTTGCTGAACATGCAACCACAGATTTACGTGGACGCAAATACGTTTCCGCTATTGAATGGTTGATTAAGAAAATTTCTGAGCATAAGAACCGTTATGTTGTACAAATTACATGCGCTGCACATTTAACGCAGGAACAACAGAACCGGTTAATCAACATCTATACACGGAAACTTAATCATTCTGTGCACTTAGATATCACTGTTGATCCGACAGTTCTGGGTGGCCTACGTATTCAGTGTGGTGCTGATGTAACTGATACAACAGTTGTAGCTCAGCTAGAAAACTTACGTAAAACTTTAAGGTAAGGTCTTAGATCTTCGTCAGACTCTTAATGAGGCGACGTTTTTGAAGTTATAGATAAAGGAGAAATTCCATGGCTGAATTGGAGATCAATCCAGCCTCGATCCGGAAAGCATTGGACGATTTTGTCGACTCCTACGAGCCTTCGGCAACACCAACTGAAGAAGTTGGTCATGTCAAGACTGCTGGAGACGGTATCGCTCAGGTAACTGGTTTACCAGGGTGCATGTCGAATGAATTGCTTGTTTTTGAGGATGGAACGCAAGGTCTTGCGTTTAACTTGGACGAGCGAGAAATCGGTGTAGTCGTTCTTGGTGATTTTTCTGGCATCGAGGAAGGCCAGGAAGTCCGTCGTACAGGACAGGTTCTTTCTGTTCCTGTTGGTGATGGATATCTTGGTCGTGTGGTTAATCCTCTCGGTGAACCAATCGATGGTCTAGGTGAGATTAAGGTAGAAGGCCGTCGTATTCTTGAGGCTCAGGCACCAGATGTTATTCATCGTAAGTCTGTTTTTGAACCACTCCAAACTGGTTTGAAGGCAATCGATGCGATGGTTCCTATCGGTCGTGGTCAGCGTCAGTTAATCATTGGCGACCGTCAGACTGGTAAGACTGCAATTGCACTGGATGCCATCATCAATCAGAAGGCTAACTGGGAAAGCGGAGACCCAACAAAGCAGGTTCGCTGCATTTATGTAGCAATTGGCCAAAAGGGTTCTACTATTGCTGGTGTTAAGGCCTCTCTTGAAGAAAATGATGCAATGAAGTACACCACTATCGTGGCAGCTCCAGCATCGGATTCTGCAGGTTTCAAGTACATTGCACCATATACTGGTTCTGCTATCGGTCAGTATTGGATGTACAACGGTAAGCATGTTTTGATTATCTTCGATGATCTTTCCAAGCAAGCTGAAGCCTATCGAGCAATTTCACTTTTGCTCCGTCGTCCACCTGGGCGTGAAGCATATCCAGGTGATGTCTTCTACCTTCACTCCCGTCTGCTGGAACGCTGTGCTAAGCTTTCCGATGATATGGGTGGTGGCTCAATGACTGGTTTGCCAATCATTGAGACTAAGGCAAATGATATCTCTGCATATATTCCGACAAACGTCATCTCCATCACTGATGGTCAGATCTTCTTGCAGTCTGATCTTTTCAATGCAAACCAGCGTCCAGCTATTGATGTTGGTCAGTCTGTTTCTCGCGTTGGTGGTGCTGCACAGACAAAGGCTTTGAAGAAGGTTTCCGGAACATTAAAGATCTCGTTAGCTCGCTACCGTGATTTGCAAGGTTTCGCTATGTTCGCTTCTGATTTGGATCCTGCTACTAAGGCAGAATTAACTCGTGGCGCACACTTAATGGAACTTTTGAAGCAGCCTCAGTTCCATCCAGTTGCAATGGAAAAGCAGGTTGTCTCTGTCTGGGCTGGTACTCATGGCAAGCTTGACGATCTGGATATTGAAGATGTTTTGCCATTTGAAAGTCAGCTTCATGACTATCTTGAGCACAATACTGACATCCTTGATATCATCCGTGAGACAAGCAACTTCACTAGCGACACTGAAAAAGCACTTGACGAGGCTATTGAAGACTTCCGTAAGACCTTCATTATGCATGATGGTAAGCCACTTGTTGTTCCAACAGGTGTAAATGCAGAAGAGCCAGAGTCAATTCAACAAGAAAAGCTTGTTGTTGGCAAAGGCATGAAGAAAGAACGGAAGTAACAGATGCCGTCTCAACTTGCCTTCAAATCACGTATCGCTTCGACACAATCACTCTCAAAGATGTTCCGAGCGCAAGAAATGATTGCGTCTTCGCACATTGCGAGAGCACGTGAGGCTGCTTTCAGAGCTAAGCCATATTCCGACACGATCGCTGACGCGATGGCTAGACTGGTCTCTCATGCGCATGATATTCAGCATGCGATCTTTACAGCTGAGAAAGACAACAATCATGTCGCGGTTCTTGCTATTACAGCAGATCGCGGCATGGCTGGTGCCTACACATCAAACGTCCTTCGTCAAACAGAAGGATTACTGAATCAGCTTGACTGTGAGGGTAAAGTACCGCAGTTGTATGTCTATGGTCGTCGTGGTGCATCCTATTACAAATATCGTTCGCGAGATTTGCAAGATACATGGGCTGGTGGTTCTGATCAACCAACAGTCGAACGAGCTCGTGAAATTTCAAAAACTCTTCTCGATGTATATACGCGTACAAAAGAAGAGGGAGGAGTTTCAGAACTCTATATTGTGTATACAGAATTTATCAATCTTGTATCACAAAAAGTACGTGTCCTGCGTATGCTCCCAATCGAGCTCGTAAAGGAAAACCATGGAGAACAGTCGCCATCGGCTGAAGCGCACAACGGCGAAATAAATCCGTTATATACATTTGAGCCAAATGAGCAAGAAGTTTTAGATGAAGTTCTTCCACGATACGTGATGTCGCGTATCTACGAATGCTTATTAACAAGCGCTGCATCTGAAACCGCATCACGACAGAATGCAATGCATGCTGCAACCGAGAATGCCAAGAAGCTTATCACGGATTTGACTCGTCGATTGAATGAAGCACGTCAGGCTCAGATTACTCAAGAGCTCACTGAAATCATCAGCAGTGCTGATGCATTGAAGAAGAAAAAGAAATAATTGTAGGAGCGTCATGGCTGATACGAATGTTAAACCAGCGGAGACGGCCGAAAACGCCGCGGCTTCCGTGGGAAGGGTGATTAGTGTCCAGGGAACTGTCATCGATGTAGAATTCCCCGCTGGCCATATTCCGCCTATTTACAACGCATTGACTGTTGAAATTACTACTCCTTCTGGCCACGATGACAGCGAGAAAAATGTTAAGCAGATTACGCTCGAAGTCGAAGAACATTTAGGTGATTCGATCGTCCGTACTGTTTCTCTTGGACTTGCTGATGGTCTTGTCAGAGGAACCAAAGTTATTGATACCGGCAAATCTATTTCAGTTCCAGTCGGCAAAGTAACTCTTGGTCACGTTTTCGACGTCACTGGTCACGTCCTTAACAAGAAGGACAATGAAAAGATCGAAGTCACTGAACGGTGGCCAATTCACCGCGATCCACCAGCCTTCGATGAACTGGAATCCCGAACACAGATGTTCGAAACAGGCATCAAGGTCATCGATCTTCTTACCCCATATGTCCAGGGTGGAAAGATTGGTTTGTTCGGTGGTGCAGGTGTCGGTAAGACTGTTTTGATCCAGGAGATGATCCAACGTGTTGCACAGAACCACGGTGGTGTTTCCGTCTTTGCAGGCGGTGGAGAACGTACCCGTGAAGGTAACGATCTTATCGGAGAAATGACCGAAGCAGGAGTTATCGATAAGACCGCATTGGTCTTTGGACAGATGGATGAGCCTCCTGGAACACGTCTTCGTGTTCCATTAACCGGCTTGACCATGGCAGAATACTTCCGTGATGTTGCAGATCAGGATGTTTTGCTCTTCATCGATAACATCTTCCGATTTACTCAGGCTGGTTCTGAGGTCTCCACTCTGCTTGGTCGTATGCCTTCCGCAGTCGGCTATCAGCCAAACTTGGCTGATGAAATGGGCCAGTTGCAGGAACGAATTACCTCAACTCGCGGACATTCCATTACCTCTTTGCAGGCAGTCTATGTCCCAGCTGATGATTACACCGATCCAGCTCCAGCAACAACCTTCGCTCACTTGGATGCAACAACCGAGTTAAGCCGTAATATCGCATCACGTGGTATCTATCCAGCTGTCGATCCTTTGACTTCTACTTCACGAATCTTGGATCCTCGCTACATCGGCAAGGCACATTATGAGTGCGCTAACCGAGTTAAGGCAATTTTGCAGCGCAACCACGATTTGCAAGATATCATCGCTTTGATCGGTATCGATGAGTTGTCTGAAGAAGATAAGACAACCGTCGCACGCGCTCGTAAGATCGAACAGTTCTTGGGCCAGAACTTCTATGTTGCAAAGCAGTTCACAGGTCTTGAAGGTTCTTACGTTCCAGCTGACGAAACAATCGAAGCCTTTACCCGTATTTGCGATGGTGTCTACGATAAGGTACCAGAACAGGCATTCAGCGGTATCGGCGGAATCGAAGATCTTGAACGTAAGTGGTATGAGCTCAAGAAGGAATACGGCGAGTAATGGCAGCACCAGTTTTTCAGGTTTCTCTGCAGGCGTCTGATCATCCTTTATGGTCCGGAAATGCAACCTACGTTATCGTCCCAGATCGTGACGGTGCACAAGCGTTCCTCGGTAATCACGAGCCGGTCTTGTTACTCCTCAAAGAAGGAAACGTCCAAATCACTAAAGAAGACGGTACACAAATCTTCTTCCACATTGATGACGGATTCGCTTCCTTCGACAGCAACTACCTTGTTATCGCTGTCGATCACGGTGAGGAAGCAACAGCTCAAAACTCTGAGGATAGCTCATCACAAAAGAACTGATTAAACCTATTCAGTAATGAGGAGAAAGAGCATGGGGGTTACTGTATCAACCACTGACACAGTAACCCCCATATCTATTATTAGGATAGAAAAATGAGAATTATTGTTGCGACATGTTCTGCCGAATACACTGGTCGTTTAAAAGCAAATCTGCCACAAGCACGCCGCGTCATCATGATTAAATCAGATTCCAGTGTCCTTATTTTTTCTGAAGCAGGATCCTATAAACCATTAAATTGGATGATTGCTCCTTGTACCATTACAGAACATCATCTCATTGGTCTCACAACAGACAATGATCACGATACCTATCTCACCACACTCGAAGTAGCATCAGAAAAAACAACAGATCATCTTGTGATTACACTCTACGAAGTTTTCAGCGACCAAACTTTCGACCTCGGCGAAGAACCAGGACTCGTCAAAGATGGCGTGGAAGACCATCTCCAACATTACCTTGCTGAACAAATCGACCGAATCGGCAAAGGTGCACGATTAATACGACGAGAATACCCAACACCAATCGGACCAGTCGATATCCTCGCCGTCGACAACCAAGGAATCACCACCGCCATCGAAATCAAACGACACGGTGGTATCGCAGGCGTCGAACAATTAACACGCTATGTCACCTTACTCAACCGCGACACCCGCCTCGCACCAGTACGCGGCATCTTCGCCGCTCAAACCATCACACCACAAGCACGCACACTAGCAGAAGACCGCGGATTCGAATGCCTCATTCTCGACTACGAAGAGATGAAAGATGAAGGCGACCACAGCATCACACTCTTCTAAAAAGATAAAAAAATGAGGGCAAAAAAGAATAAATCTTTTTAACCCTCATTATTTTTAATTAAAACTAATTCTTATAAGCACCAAGAATATCAACAACAAAAACAAGAGTTGAATTTGCTGGAATACCATTGTTAGACGTACTACCATATCCAAGATCAGGTGGAATAACCAGAAGAACCTGAGAACCAACTTTCTTACCAACTAAACCTTGCTGGAAACCTTTAATCGTATTCGATAACTGGAAATCAACGGAATTCTTCCACTCAGAATTGAATTCCTTACCATTACTAAGAATCCATCCCGAATACTTGACAACAGCAGTATCATTCGCAGTTAATGTGGCACCATTACCCTGAATAAGATCCTGAGATACAAGCTTTCCATTAGATTTATAATTATTCATATTAATTGATGTCGGAACGCCATCAGAATTGAATGTAACTTTTGGCAAATCAGCTGGAATATTTGTTACTTTTGTTCCTTGTGCTTTATCAAGATCTTTACTCACGCTCACGATAGTTAAAGCAGTGATATAGGAGTCACTTGCATTAGCCACACTAGATGAAGAACTTGAAGAAGAGTTATTTGTGTTACTTGTACTCGTACCAGAGATACCGAATGCGATCGTAGCGCCAACTTTTTGAGCTTCAAATATATTGAGATAAGACTGCTTGACATTACTATTCAGAACAAGAGTACATACTGGTGTGTTCTTGGTCCATGTTGAATCAATGACGGCACCAGTACGGGCATTGTAGGTAATATCTTGAGTACATACTCGGTCACCGGATTGAAGTTGTTGGCCAGTACCTTTAATGAGTACTGCGTATGAGTTTTCTTTAATTGTCATTGGTTTTTTGAAATATACAGTTGGTTGTTTACCAGATTCACCTTTAGCTGTGACCCCTTGCAATTCAGCTAATGTTGATGCTGAAGAATTGCCACAAGCAACGACACTAAGGCACATTACGATACTGGCTACCGAAATAGCGATCGTCTTCAAAATAGAATGATGAGAATGTCTCGTTATCATTTAATTAACATTAATCAGTGCATAAGAAAATATGATGAGTTATATCCCTCGACGTAGAATGAGGGAGTTATGAAAAAGAAGCAGAGTCAAAAAATACAGTCTATACACAAAACGCAGGAGCAGATGCAAATAATGGATGAGGAGAGTCAAACACCAGATAAGGCAACAGAAGCTGAGGTGCAGCCCTTAGTTGATTTTCCTGTGAGCTTTGAGCCGTTAGAAGCATCTGTTCAGCATACTGATCTTGATGAGATTACTGAGAAAGCTGAGGAAATTCCTCCGCTTATTTTAGATTCTCATAAGCATACTAGTCATCGTGCAGCGCCTCGTTCAAAAGAGGAACGTAAACGTGCGACAAAAAATCGTTCATTGCATAGTCCTCGTCGTGCGAAAGATCCAACATACCCATTAGATCGTTTTTTGGAAAATACGTCTTCGCGACGACGTAAGCGTCGTAAAGAAGAAGAGATTGAATTAAGCTTTGCTAAAAAAGCGAAGCAGTTAGCTCAGAGTAAGGCGAATCAGGAAGAATCTGCTTCTCAGGAAGAACAGCGTCAATATCAGGCATCGCAAGCTGCAAAATCAGCTGAGGTACAGAATTTTGCGACGAATCGTTCTTTATCAATACGGTATCCACGGTATGCCAAAATTATGCGTTTTGTGGTGGCTCCTCTTTTTCTTCTTCTTGCAATTATTTGTTTTGTGTTTTCATTGTTGAATGCAACGGTATGGCGTCCGGCGGCTGTTGTGTCGGCACAAACTACTGCGTCGACTCGTTATATTGCAACAGAACCAGGCGTGTTGCCGTTAGTGAATAATACTGTTGATATTCATGTTGATTCAAGTAAACCAGTGTGTTTAGCAGTTGGTACTAATAATGATATTGCTGGCTGGTTAGGATCAACTTCATATACGCATATTGAAGGTTTGTCGTCGTGGAGTCAGTTGCATTCTGTGGTGGCGCGGGGGGATGCGTTATCATCCGGTAGTCAGCAGAATTCGCAGGTTAATTTCCAAGATTCTGATTTGTGGATCACAATGAAATGTGGCACAGATTTAGCATTGCAGTGGAAGGCTGAGAATAATCAAGCATTAATTATTGATACCATGCCGTTTGAGAAGACACAGCAGTCGACTACTACGAATACCAGTCAGGTTAATCCGACGACAGTTATCTTAACGTGGCATAGGACGCAAGTATCCAATCAGGCGCGACCAGTGTTAATGATTGGTATTCTCTTGTTGCTGTGTGCTTTCTTCTGTGCGACAGTTCTTTCAATGCCTGCGCATCATCGTCGTAAGTCACGGAAGCGTCGTTTGTCAGAGCAAAAAGCTCGTGCAAAGAAACGTAAACAGCAGGGAATTGATGAGGAACAGCCGGCTCCTGGTATTGGTGCTGATGCACCACGATGGGCTAATGATCATGTGTCCTTGCGACGACGTGTTGAATCACGGCGACGTCATGCGAATCCAACAGCAGCTAATCAAGGTTTAGCACGTGTTGTCAGTAGTATTACAAAGCCGCATATTGCTACGTCGCAGGTTCGTCCAATTGGCGCTGAGAACGCGGAAAATGATGATGTTCAATCTACGCAGGTTCTTATTCTTAGTGATTTGCTGAAACAAAAGATGACAGAGTCAGATCATGAAGAGTCTGATAACGAATCTACGCAGGTTATTGATCTGAAAGCGTTACAAGAAAAATTAGCAGCAGATGAGAAAAAGAATGCTAATCAAACGCCAGAAGAATCTCAGAAAGCAGCTTTGAAATCTGATGCTTTGAAGAGACTAAAACCAATTCTGAAAGGATCAAAAACAACTGTCCAAGAGCTTGCTGCTGGAACGGCTTTCTCAGTCACCTCATCAGCTGAAAGTGAACCAGACACTGCTTCATCGACCAATGGTCCAGCCATTGTCGATATCCGCGGCGTGAATATGGTCGCTCGTACACAAAAGGCTTCTTCTATTCTTGCTCCAGAAAAACCAGAGCAAATACCAGACCCATTACAACAACCAACAGTACATGGGCAACCAAGCAGTGAGGAAGTAGCAGACTATCTTCAGCGACTGTCTCAAGAACTTGAACAAGTGAAAGAAGCAGACGCTCCACAAGACCATCAAGTACAAAGAATTGATGGCGAACACTTACAAGTCAACAAATTTGCTAAAACTGGAAACCATGCTATCGACGATGAATCGAAGGAGACAACAAAACACAATGAGTAAAATAACGCTCAAAAAAACTGTAGCGCTTCTTACCTGTGTCGTTTCTCTCATAGGAGTTAGCGCATGCGGCAACCTTGTTCCACAGCCAAAACAATCAAGTTCACTTGATAGCACAGCACCAGCTGTTACTCTTGGACAAGAAGAAAACATTGAGAAAAAAATCCTTGACGTGATCACGAAAGCGGACAATGCTAAAGATTCATCTCTTCTCTCCACACGAGTAGATGGACCAGAACTCCAAATTCGTTCCAGCCAATTAACTGTTTTGAAAGATACAAACCAACCTAACTCTAACATGGACATCCCATCAGGAATTAGACAGGTTATCCTTCCACTCAATACAGAATGGCCGCGAAACATTTTTGTCATCACTCAAGCAGCCCAAGACCAACAGGCAGAACGACTCCTGGTCCTGACACAAAACTCAGCATATGACAACTATAAATTATGGGGATTAGTTCGTCTCTTCTCTGGTGTCACCCTTCCAAAATTCCCAATCCAAACCATTGGAGCTAAATCAGGCAGCCTGGACGATACTGGCCTAGTTGCCACCCCACGAGAAGCACTCGCTATGTATGCGAATGTTTTGGAGAATGGTTCAAGTTCTGTGGATGCGTCGAAGGTAACGAGTGGGCAATTCATTCAGCAGTTAAGTAATTTGACGAATGCGGTTCAGCAGGCTGTGAGTGCTAATCAGGGATGGCAGAAACAAGTTTTTACTCCTGATTATCAGACAGCAAAGATTATGCGTGCTTCTAATGGTGGTGATCTTGTTGTTGCGCAGATTAATTCTGTATGGACTCGTTATGCTGGAAAAGGTCGTCAATCTGAGCCTGCTACTGATGCAGAAAAAGTGCTTTTTGGTAAGGCTACGCCAACATCAATGATGAAAGTAACATATGTCAATGTGGTGGCGTTGTATATTCCTCCGACATCTGAAGGTGCCAAAATTGAAGCTGTTGGGGCCGAAAGACAGCCAATCTCTGTTCAGGCAATTCCAGATAATAAGTGACAGTAATAAGTAATGTGTTGGGAGAAAATATGAACGAGCAAGATAAAATGAATGCTTTTCATCCTGGAATATCGATGGCTGGTGCTGTTGATCTTTCTTCATTACAGCATGAAGTATCTGCAGTACCTGGTCAAGAGGGTGGTGCTCCTGCTGCTGGGGATTATGTTGTTGATGTGACCGAGGATAGTTTTCAGTCTGTTGTTGAAGCATCGAATAGTTATCCAGTTTTGTTGCTGTTATGGATGAGTAATGATGATCGTTTCTTTGTTTATGCGCAAACTCTTGCTGATGCTGTGAATCAGCAAAATGGTGCTGTGCAGTTAGCGAGGATTGATGTGCAGGAATTTCCGGAGGCAATGCAAGCGTTGCGTGCTCAAGGTGTTCCATCTTTGTATGCGTTGATTAATAGTAGTCCATTCCCAATTTTGGAGGGATTACCTGAATTAGGTGAATTACAGCAGATTACGGATCAGGTTATTCCTCAAATTATTTCTACGGCTCAATCTGCTGGTTTAACTGGTATTGCATCACGTCAACTTCACGAGGATAATGTTGGCGCTGAGACGGAGATTTCTGTGCCGAGTATTCCTCCTGAGCATGAGAAAGCTCATGATCTTGCTCATCAGGGAGATTATTTAGGTGCGGCAGAAGAATATGCTCGTATTTTGAAAGAGAACCCACAGGATGAGTTGGCAGCGCGTGAACGTGCAAAAGCGTTATTATTGGCGCGATCTGGTGATGCAAAAGTTACTGATGTTCGTTATCGTGCTGCAGAGAATCCGGATGATCTGGATGCGCAGTTAGCGGTTGCTGATATTGATATGATTGGTGGTCAAGTGGGTGATGCATTTGCACGATTGTTAGATTTTGCTGCTGAGCATTCCGCATCACTGGATGATATTCGGCATCGTCTTTTGGAGTATTTCTTAATTTGTGGTGAAAATGATACTCGTGTTAAAAGTGCACGTCGTCGTATCGCTTCTTTGTTGTATTAAAGATCATCTCGTCTTGATACAATGAAGTGTGCATTTTCCTGTGATGGAGAGTGCACTAAGGGTTCGTAGCTCAAAGGATAGAGCGTCTGTCTCCGGAACAGAAGGTTAGGGGTTCGAGTCCCCCCGAGCCCACTTTATTGTGTGTGTGTCTTCTTTTTCGCATAGACTTGAAAATATGAGTCCTGAAACACTTGCGCAGCTCATCTATAATGCTGCAAATGATATTGCACAATCTGGTCAAGCAGGAAACTTGACAGTTGAGCTTATTCCAGCTGTCGATTCGATTGCTGTTATGCGTCCAAAAGATCGTTCTCATGGCGATTGGGCAACGAATATTGCCATGCGTCTTGCAAAACAAGCTGGTATGACTCCTCGTGATCTTGCCCAACTGTTCGCAGATCGTCTACAACAGAATGACGGAATTAAGAGCGTTGAAGTAGCAGGTCCTGGCTTTATTAATGTTACGTTAGATTCAGCTTCAGCAGCTGCTGTTATTGATACCGTTCTTTCTGAAGGAACAAAGTTCGGTACTAATGGTCATTTAGGTGGAACTCGTTTCAACCTTGAATATGTTTCTGCCAATCCAACCGGACCAATCCATATTGGTGGTGCTCGTTGGGCAGCTGTTGGTGAAGCAATGACGCGCGTGATGCGTGCCAATGGTGCTGACGTCGTTCGCGAATATTATTTCAACGATCATGGTGTTCAGATTGATCGTTTTGCTCGTACACTTGTTGCTGCAGCTCATCATGAACCAACTCCAGAAGATGGATATAAAGGTGCTTATGTTGATGAGATTGCTGAACGTACTGTCGCACAAGCTAAAGCAGATGGAGTTGACATTCTGAATCTGCCACGTGTTACTGATCCAGATGGTTCAGAAGGAGATAGTGAGCAGCGTCGCGAATTCCGTAAGCGTGCTGTTCCAATGATGTTTGATGAGATTAAGAAGTCTCTTCATGAATTCCGTTCTGACTTCGAAGTATGGACCAGCGAACAGTCTTTGTATGATCGTGGTATTGTCGATCGTGCTATTAACTATCTTCGTAGCCAAGGAAAACTCTACGAAAAAGATGGTGCTACTTGGTTCAAGTCTTCCGATTTCGGTGACGACAAGGATCGCGTCATTATTAAGTCTGATGGCACATCTGCCTACTTCTGCGCTGATCTTGGCTACTATTATGATAAGCGTCATCGTGAGGTTAATCCATGTGATGTTGCAATTATTATGGTCGGTGCTGATCACAGTGGTTGGGTTGGTCGTATGGAAGCAATGTGCGCTGCTTATGGTGATACACCATATGTCAATTTGCAAATTCTTCTTGGCCAATTAGTCAACATTTATAAAGATGGTAAGCCAGTACGTATGAGTAAGCGTGCTGGTAATGTCGTTACTCTTGATGATCTTGTTGACGCTATTGGCGTTGATGCTGGACGTTACTCATTGATCCGTACAGGCTATAACCAAATGCTTGATATTGATCTTAATCTTTTGAATTCTCACTCCAATGAGAATCCTGTTTATTACGTTCAGTATGCTCATGCTCGTTCTAAGAACGTTGTTCGCAATGCTGCGGCAGCAGGCATCTCTACTGATAATGCAGACTTGTCTCTCTTGGATACCCAAGCTGATTCCAACTTGATCGCTCAACTTGCCTTGTATCCAAGCGTTGTGACAACAGCTGGTGATCTTCGTGAACCAGCACGTATCGCACATTATCTTGAAGATCTTGCTGGCGCTTACCACACATGGTATTCGGCAGAACGTGTTGTTCCAATGGATCTGACTGATCATGAGAAGAAGTCAGACGATAGTGAAGCAATTCGTATTAACAAGTGCCCTGAACCAGCACGTGCTGCTGCACGCCTTAAGCTCAATAATGCAGCATCTCAAGTTCTTGAGAATGCTCTTGATCTCTTAGGCGTATCAGCTCCAGAAAAGATGTGAGTAAGAAAGGGAAAGTTGTGCAATTAGCATCATCATCATATCAGTGCAGTAAAGTGCGCGTATCTGTCCCAGCAAGTTGCACAACTTTCTCTTCACTCGGTACTGTAGGGTGTGCTCTCAATATTCGTGATACGTTCACGGTAGAAGAGCGCACCACCTTTACTGACTCTGTCACTATTAAAGGTGAAGGATATTCAACTGATCCAAAAGACTCGTCTAATTTATTGATCCAAGTCATTAAAGCAACACGTAATGTTCTTGGAGAAGCACAAACAGGCTTGAATATTATTTGTGAAAATCGAATACCTCAAGCATGCGGGTTAGGTTCATCAGCATCAACAATTACAGCTGGAGTCACAGCTGCTTTGGCTTTATCTCCTTCTTATTCACCAAAACGTGACCTCATTTGTGATCTTGCAGCACAAATGGAAGGATCTATTGGCAATGTAGCCGCATCCGTTTATGGGGGTGTCGCTACAGGATGGTATTTTGATCGTGGCACTCAAATCCCAAACTCCGTAGTCACCACACAAACATCATCACAAAAGACTCAGAATAAACCATTTGAAACATATGCTGACGGATGGCATACAGCAGTATCGCCAATTAGTTCTCAAATATCAGCAATCCTTCTTATACCTACCAATCATCTGAATGATCGTGCACGCTTACCTAAAGGTACTCAATTCACGCCAAATCAAACACAGCAGATCGCTGCTCAATCAACAACATTATTCCAAATACTTACACAGCCATCAATTTTCACCATGGTTGATCTTTTTGCAATCACTGGGGAACAAGTTCATTTAACCAACCGTGATGAACTTCTGCCAGACTCATGGCAATTAATGACGCATCTCCGTTCTTTAGGCTACCCAGCTTTCATTACTGGAGCAGGACCAGCAATCATTATGTTCTACAGTGATTCTGATTCAGAAACAAAATCAGAAGAAAAAATCCTTACCACACTAAGACAATCTATTGCACGTGAATGGTTAGGAACTGGACGATGGTACATCAAATCCATATCGTTTGATCGGCAAGGTATAGAAATTATAGGTTAATAAAGAAGACTCCTCATGTTTACTAAAACAGACGAGGAGTCTTTCGTATTGCGACGCAATACTGTACGATTCGAGGCGAAAATATGTCTATTCCTGTTATTCTTGCATCCACATCACCATCTCGACAGCGTCTTCTTCGTAACGCTGGAATTCGACCGATTATATGCCCATCATATGTTGATGAGGATGCTACATTACAGCGATTCGCAGATCAAATGCATACCACATTAAACGATATCCCTGCAGAATCACGAGTTCTTGTCCTCTCAGAAGCAAAAGCAAAAGCAGTACATGAGCGTCTTATACAAGATGAACAAGCCATCTCAGAGGCTACTGGCACACAAATAACCGTTCACACTAACGCGCAGTCCAACCGAATACGCAAAGAAACCACCCCAATACAACAAGTCATTAAAGAATCTCAAGGATACTGTCACTACGAACACGGGCCACTCATTATCGGTAGCGACTCACTCTTCGAAATCGATGGTCATATCTACGGGAAACCACATACCATCGAAGCAGCCACGCAACGACTCAAACGTATGCGCAACCAGCACGGAACATTATGGACCGGACACACCATTATCGACATGGCGACAGGAAAAACCCTTCGTGCTATCGAAAGCGCTATTGTCAATTTTGACGACTTCAACGACAACGATATCGAGCAATATATTAAAACACGAGAGCCACTTGAAGTCGCAGGAAGCTTCACACTCGACGGAATCGGCGGAGCCTTCATTAAAAGCATTGACGGAGACCCACACTGCGTCATCGGATTAAGTATCAATCGTGTACGAACTATGGTACAAGATCTCGACATTAATTGGACTGATTTATGGAATAACACCACAGCAACAAGCAACTATGTTGCTAATAACACCAATGAACACCCATATCAGCCAGGAGACCAATGGATCGACTGCACATGTGGTCATAAACACTGGGGAATAAACGGTGCAGCAGGCATGCTTATCGCACGCCGTGATACAAACGGCAACATCAGCGATATTCTTCTCCAGCACCGCGCAGAATGGAGCGCAGAAGGCGGAACTTGGGGAATCCCAGGAGGCGCACTCGCTACTGGTGAGAATGCGTTTGAAGGTGCGATGCGTGAATCGTTAGAAGAAGCAAATATTACAGCTAATGATATTTATATTGTTGGTTCGTATGTGGAAGATCATGGTAAATGGTCTTATACAACTGTTTTTGCTTTTGAAAAGCATGATCATCAGTTAGATCCAAAAGCTAATGATGATGAGAGTCTTAGTATTGAATGGGTTCCATTTGAAAAAGTAAAAGAATTACCGTTGTTAAGCTATTTTAAGAATGATTGGACGCATTTTTCTGAGAGATTAATAAAACTCTCTCATGAAATGTAAGATACTAAACAACAGTAGTTTCTGCATAATTACTATGAATATGTAGCGTGTTGATCCCGCTAGTACGAATAAAACTAGTGCTGGTGTCCACGCATGCACTATTACACTTGAGACTTTTATTTTCACGATGATGGTGAAAAGCATGGCTGAGCGTGATGCAGATGCTCACAGAAAGATATATGGATGAGTATTTTAAAAACATCTGATGCGTCATCAGAACAAACGGCGCAGAGTTCAACACGGACGCGACACAGAAGCGGTCGTCGTGTTGTCCGGCAAGCTGGTGCTGCTGGCGTTAAAATGCCAATGAAAATTCATGAGGAAGGCCGACGTGAACCTCAAGAAGTAACCAGTAATGATTTACCAGTATCACAAAAGAAAACTGTTGAATCACATCGAGTACTTTTAGCCACGGAGCTTTTCTCTGACCGTGGTCTTACACGAGAGATGCCGACAGTAGAGAAGTCTACTCAAGAAGAACACAGTGAATCGACTGAGACAGCACGTTATCAATTTGTTCACCATCCAATGACATCTCTGTTATTCCAGGAACCAGTTTTGCCAGCGCCACATTCTGATCATTCTGATGAGAAAGACAAAGATGAGAGTGCTGTGTCTTCATCGGACAGAATACATACACGTCGTCGTAAGCGCATTCGATCTAATCATGCGTCTTCCGTTGAACAATCTGAGACCGCAACTGTTACTGAGACTGCCAGTGAGGAGATTCATGAAGACAGTGAAGTCGTTGATTTCACTAAGAAACGTGTCAGAAGACGTCGTCGTCTGAATGCTGAAGAACGTGCTGCTGTTGCGGAAATAGAACAAATTGAAGAAGATATTAAACAGAAACAACAGCAAAATGATCAAGATAATAAATCAGTAGACATTTCTTCTGATGAGTCAGAGTCAGATCAGCTGCACTTAAGTGGAACAACTATTTTGTCACGTCGTCATCGTAGTTCGAAGCACTCTTCATCAACGTTAGTTGCTGCAAAACATAAACGTGAGCAACAATACATTGAAAAAATCAAAGATGTTGAGGGATCAACACGCTTAGAAGCTAAACGACAGCGTCATCGTGATAACCGTCGTGAACGTTCTCGACAAGTCTTAATTACGGAGCAAGATTTTCTTGCACGTCGTGAAAACGTTGATCGTCAAATGATTGTGAGAGAACGGGGACGACACACGCAAATTTCTGTGATCGAAGACAATATTCTTGTCGAACATTATGTTTCTGATATTGATGAAGTATCAACAGTTGGCAATATTTACTTAGGTAGGGTTCAAAATGTTCTCCCAAGTATGGAAGCTGCTTTCGTCAATATTGGAGAAGCCCGTAATGGTGTTTTATACGCTGGTGAGGTGAATTGGGATGCCACTCAACTTGAAGGACATCCACGTCGTATCGAGTTGGTATATCATTCAGGTGACCCTATTCTAGTTCAAGTCACGAAAGACCCAATTGGTCATAAAGGCGCACGTTTGACTGCACAGGTGACTTTAGCTGGACGATATATTGTTCTTGTTCCATCAGGTGGAATGACGGGATTCTCTCGTAAGTTATCTGAACGTGAACGTGCCCGTTTGCGTGGCATTATTCAAAATATTGTTGATAAAAACATTGGTGTTATTATTCGAACTGCAGCTGAAGGTGCTTCAGAGGAAGCGATTGCGAAGGACTACCAGATGCTAATCACGCAATGGAATAATGTTCTGAAGCAATACAGTGAGTTCAAAGATTCTCATCGTCCACGTCTTTTACGTGGCGAGCCTGATGTTGCTATTCGTGTTGTTCGCGATACCTTCAATGACGATTTTAAGCAACTCATTGTTGAAGGAGAGAATGTTTATGATCGTATTCAAGATTATCTCTCGATGATGTCGCCAGACTTAGTAAAACGTCTCCATTATTGGGATCCTGCAGAACATGCTGGACAAGATGTTTTTGATCGTTGGAAGATTGATGGTCAATTACGTAAGGGTATGGAACGTCAAGTTTATTTGCCAAGTGGTGGATCTCTTGTTATTGATCGTACCGAGGCAATGACAACAATTGATGTTAATACAGGTCGTTTTATTGGTAAAGGTAAATCTCTTGAAGAAGCGGTCACACGATGCAATCTTGAGGCAGCTGAAGAGATTGTGAGACAACTCCGATTACGTGATATTGGCGGAATGATTATGATCGATTTCGTTGATATGGTATTGGAATCGAATCGTAATCTTGTATGGCATCGTCTTGTCGAATGCTTATCTCGTGATCATACAAAACATCAAGTTGCTGAAGTCACTAGTTTAGGATTAGTGCAAATGACACGTAAGCGTGTCGGACAAGGCTTGGTGGAAGCTTTCTCTGAAGAATGCCCACTATGTCATGGACGAGGTTTCTTGATTCATGAAGAACCAACTATTGATTCAACTGCTGCTGATCCTTATGAAGTTAAGGGGGGAGACCCGTTTGAAGTTTCACGAGGAAAGCGTGTCGCGAAACAATTAGGTGAGGCTTATGATGTTTCTTCTTCTATGAATTCTAGTCGTATTGTTAAGGAAAAATTAGCGGCTATTGCTGCTGCTACTAGAATCGATGAAGAAAGAAAAGCATCGTTACGAATAACTGAAGAAAGATGATGTAAAATTATTGATTCGTCATGACCTTGCGGTATCCTATTAAAATAGTGTTCATTCTTTGCGATATGCAAGGTTTGACGAATCACCCAGCTCTGTGTACATTTTTTATGTAGATTTATGAGTCGGTGTCTTATCGTGCCTGAAATTCCTGGTGCGGTGAGTAAGAGTCAAAGACAGGCAAGGTAGAGGCTATGTACGCGATTGTAAAGGCTAGCGGCCACCAGGAGAAGGTAGAGGTTGGCGACGAAATCACCGTCAACCGTCTCGCTGCGAAGAAGGGTGACAAGGTTGAATTCCCTGTCGTTCTTTTTGTTGACGGTTCCAAGACCGTTATTGATACTCAGGATCTTGAAAAGATCCATGTTGAGGGCGAAGTAATTGACGATGAGGTCAAGGGACCAAAGGTCGTCATTCAGAAGTTCCATAACAAGACCGGCGGTGCTCGCCGTCAAGGTCATCGCCAGAAGTTGACAACTGTAAAGATCACAAAGATCGCCTGACATCCAGGATAAAAGGAGGTAATCATGGCACATAAGAAGGCTGGTTCCAGCTCACGCAACGGTCGCGATTCACAACCACAGTTCCTGGGCGTTAAGAAGTTCGGCGGCGAAGCTGTTGTCGCAGGCAATATTATTCTTCGTCAGCGTGGTTCTCGTTTTTATCCAGGTCTTAATGTCCGTAAGGGTAAGGATGATACACTCTTCGCTGTTGCTGATGGCATTGTAAAGTTTGGTATCCGTCATGACCACAAGGTTGTCGATGTTGTTGCCAAGAAATCAGAAGTTAATTCAGCTATTTGATCAAAATCGTCATGAGAGGTCGCACCGTGTTTTACGATGCGGCCTTTTTTATTATGGATAAAGCACAGAGTTGCATATTGAGAGGGAACTAAATGACAGATTTTGTTGATCGTGTTGTTGTTCATTTCAAGGGTGGAAATGGCGGTAACGGAGCCTCCTCTATACGTCGTGAAAAATACAAACCGTTAGCAGGTCCAGATGGCGGTAATGGTGGACGCGGTGGATCAATTATTCTTCAAGCGTCATCAGATGAAACAAGCCTGCTTGATTTTCGATATTTACCACATCGTTCTGCAGTGAATGGCAAGCACGGTGAAGGTGATTACCGTGATGGAAAACAAGGAGAAGACATTATTGTCAAAGTTCCTGTAGGAACAGTAGTATTCCAAGCTGTTGGCAAAGTTGGTGAATCCAAACATTGTGGAATACAGTTAGCTGATTTAAAGCATGAGAATAGTACCTTTATTGTTGCCCATGGTGGTTTTGGGGGATTAGGTAATCATGCGTTAGCGAATAAAGCACATCGTGCACCTGGTTTTGCTCTTAAAGGCGAACCAGGAGAAGAAGTTGATGTCATTCTCGAATTAAAGTCTGTTGCTGATGTTGCTTTAGTAGGCTATCCTTCAGCAGGAAAATCCAGTTTAATTTCAGCTATTTCAGCTGCTCGTCCAAAGATTGCTGATTATCCTTTTACCACTCTTATTCCTAATTTAGGTGTTGTGAAAGCTGGATATAAACGCTTCACTGTTGCTGACGTCCCTGGTCTCATACCTGGAGCAGCACAAGGCAAGGGGCTTGGACTTGAATTCTTACGACATATTGAAAGAACACAAGTCATTGTCCATGTGATTGATTGTGCCACACTGGAACCTGGACGTGATCCATTTTCTGATTATGAAGCGGTTGAAGCTGAATTAGCTCAGTATGCAGATCAACTCAAGTTACCTCTTGGAGTTATTCCTATTAAGGAGCGACCACGTATTATTTTCTTAGCTAAGACAGATCTTCCTGACGCAAAAGAACTTGCTGAAATGGTACGTACACAGTTTGAGGATCTTGGTTTACCTGTTTTCATGGGTTCAGCTGTTTCACATGAGGGATTGAAGCAATTTGTTTTTGCTTTATCAGAAATGGTGGATTCGACACGTCAGAAGGTAAAAGATCTTGAGGATAACACTGACGATGAGCGTGTCATTATTAATCCATTGTCAATGAGAAATCATAAAGATTTAGATACTGATGATGATTTTTCTATTACTCGATGTGCAGAACGAGATGGCAGTTATTGGTTTGAAGTACGTGGAACAAAACCAGAACGATGGATTATTCAAACTGATTTTGATAATGATGAAGCGGTCGGTTATCTCGCGGATCGTTTAGCTCGTTTAGGCGTTGAAGAAGCATTGCATAATGCTGGAGCTGTTGCAGGTGATGAAGTTCATATTGGTCAAGGAGCACATGAAGTAGTCTTCAATTGGGATCCTACAATTGCGGCAGGTTCTGAAGGTCTTGATGACATGCCTGTTGTTAGTCGTGGTGAAGATATTCGTCTCCGTGATAATGGGTATGCGAAACGTCGTACTAATAGTGAACGTCGAAAGATGTATCACGCAAAGATGGATCGTTTAGCCGAATTACGTGCTGAACGTGAGGCAGAACGACAGGCCGGACATTGGACTGATCCATCAAAAAATGACAATCTTGACTAAAAAAAGACACGGTTCAAGTAGACGAATCTGTTTTTTTTAGATATGATAGAGACCAGCAGCTCATTGAGTTGCTGGTTTTGTGCCTTTTTAAGGTACAGATAGGGGAATGGCACAATTGGTAGCGCAACGGTCTCCAAAACCGTAGGTTGTGGGTTCGAGTCCCGCTTCCCCTGCTCGCGGGTGATCAGCAGTGAGGATCTAAGGATGAATAATGAATCAAAAAGTGAAGAATCAAAAATGAACTTCTTCACCAAGATTGGTTTGTTTATTCGACAGATTATTGCTGAGCTTCGTAAAGTTGTTGCACCAACCCGTAAAGGACTTTTCAACTGGGTCATTGCCGTTCTTATTTTTGTTATTCTTTTAATGCTTTTTGTTACGGCTATTGACTTTGGTATGGGTAAACTTGTTCTTTTAGTATTTGGCTGAGATGAAATTGAGGAGTAGCAATGGAGACTGAAGAAAACATTTCCTCTCAAGATGAACCAGAGGTAGCTACCACTGAAGAAGCTCAGCAGACAAGTACTGAAGAGTTAGATGCTGCTATGAATGATTCACAAACCACATCCGAAACAACAGAAACAGCAGATGCTGAATCATCATTAGATGCTGGAGAAAAAGCTGTTCGAGATTTCTCTAAAGAATTACGTACCTTACCTGGCAAATGGTATGTCCTTCATACTTATTCAGGGTATGAAAAGCGCGTAAAACAAAATCTTGAAGCCCGTATTGTAACTTTCGGTCTTGAAGATAAAGTCTTCCAAATCGAAGTCCCAATGGAAGAAGTCGAAAAGCACACCGAAAAAGGACACAAAGTCATTAATCGTGTACGTATTCCTGGCTATGTTCTTGTCCGCATGGACGAAGACGACGATGCTTTCCGTATCGTTCGCGAAACTGAAGCTGTAACCGGTTTCGTCGGCATGCAACGTGAACCAGTCGCTCTCAGTCGCAAAGAAGTCATTGCTATGATGGCTCCAATGATTTCACAAAATGCTTTGAAGAAGGCTGGCGATCATGTCACTGCACGTGCAAAGCGCACTATCGAAGTCACCTTCAAGCAAGGTGAATCCGTTACCGTTACCAGCGGCCCATTTGCTTCTATGCCAGCAGTCGTTTCTGAAGTATCGCCTGATAACCAGAAGCTGACAGTTTTGGTCTCAATCTTTGACCGAGACACGCCAGTAGAACTAGGCTTCAACCAAGTTGAAAAACTAGATAAGTAATTTGTATGTTTGGAAAGCGTGCCACTGATCGGCACGCTTTTTTATTAGTACAGGCATACTATACAATATGAAAGCTTGCTGTTTAGATGTAGTACTCTGCAAATAAACAACATAGATTAATCAGTAGCGGAAGAAGCTTTGTCTTCGTTTGACCGCTTCAGAGAAAGAAGAACCACAAAATGGCTCAAAAGGGTAAGAAAGTTACTGCTCTGATCAAACTGCAGATCCCAGCAGGTAAGGCTAACCCAGCTCCGCCAATCGGCCCAGCTCTCGGTTCACACGGCGTGAACATTATGCAGTTCTGCCAAGCCTACAACAACCAGACCAAGGATAAAGCCGGTCAGATCATCCCAGTAGAAATTACTGTATATGAAGATCGTTCCTTTACCTTTGTTCTTAAGACTCCTCCAGCAG
The DNA here is from genome assembly GCA_017538895.1 of Aeriscardovia sp. Classification (GTDB taxonomy): domain Bacteria; phylum Actinomycetota; class Actinomycetes; order Actinomycetales; family Bifidobacteriaceae; genus RGIG7107. The sequence continues at coordinate 42,118 of JAFYHY010000038.1, forward strand.
CAGATCTCCTTCGCAAGGCAGCTGGTATTGCTAAGGGCTCATCTAACCCACTGACTACTAAAGTTGGCTCTGTCACCTTAGATCAGTGCCGTGAGATCGCTCAACTTAAGCTTGCTGACTTATCCGCTCGTGACGTTGAAGCAGGCGCAAAGATTATCGCTGGTACCGCTCGTTCTATGGGCATCACCGTTACTAAGTGAGATCAGAAGGTAAATAATCTACGGTAGAGCTGACGCTAGCTCGAACCGTGACTGCTCGACAGGAGAAGCAGATGACTAAGCGTTCTAAGAAATATCGCGAATCAGCGGAGAAGATCGACCGCTCTATGCTGTACACACCAGCAGAAGCAGTTGCTTTGCTGAAGTCTATGCCGAAGTACAACTTCGACGAGTCTATTGATGTTGCATACCGTCTTAATGTTGATCCACGTAAGGCAGATCAGCTTGTTCGCGGCACAGTCTCCCTTCCTAACGGAACTGGTAAGACTGTTCGTGTTGCTGTCTTTGCTCGTGGACCACAAGCAGAAGCAGCTAAAGCTGCTGGTGCTGATGAAGTCGGCGATGATGATTTAGTAAAGAAAGTACAGGATGGCGACCTCAACTTTGATGCTGTTGTCGCAACACCTGACATGATGGGCAAGGTCGGCCGTCTCGGTCGTATCCTTGGACCTCGTGGCCTTATGCCAAATCCAAAGACTGGCACCGTTACAATGGACGTTGCTAAGGCTGTTAAGGATATCAAGGGTGGAAAGATTGCATTCCGTGTTGATAAGAACGGTAACCTTAGCTTCCTCATTGGAAAGATGAGCTTCGATGAAAAAGCTCTTCTTGAGAATTTTGCTGCAGTATCTAGCGAAATTAAGCGTTTGCGTCCAGCAACCTGCAAGGGCCGTTACATCGCGCATGCAACCATGTCCTCTACTATGAGCCCTGGTATTATGCTCGACATTAATACTTTGTGATTGTCATAGTATTTGTGATATTTAAGCCCCTCGCCTGTGAGGGGCTTTTCTTTTGGCGTGTCGTTTTTTGCTTTGTGTGTGAAATCGTGTTAAAGTCTTTTCTTGCTGTTCATGAGTCGTTGAGATGTTTTTCTCACGTGTAATTCATGATTCCAGCTTGGTGGTTTGAGAACTCGAGAGCGTTGA
>JAFYHY010000039.1 GCA_017538895.1 Aeriscardovia sp.
GATGAGCAAAGGAAAATTGCTTCTTTCTTGCAAAGAATTGATGAGCAAATGACTGTATATCAAAAACAGTTTGAGGAATTGAAGCAGTTGAAATCGGCTTGCCTTGAAACAATGTTTCCACAAGAAGAAGAAAACGTTCCTGCCATCCGTTTTGAAGGCTTTGATAAAAACTGGTATAAAGCAAAGGCCTCAGAACTATATGAAACCTATAATGAAAGAAATCATCCAGAATTGCCTGTGCTTTCAGCATGTCAAGATATTAGGGGAATGGCTGTAAGAAGTGAAAGCGGTTACGATATTAGCCACGACAGAGCAAATGAAGTAACGTATAAGGTGGTTAAACCAGGACAATTTGTTATACATCTTCGTTCGTTCCAAGGTGGATTTGCTCATTCTGCGGTTGAGGGTATCACTTCACCAGCCTATACGGTTTTTGGATTCAAGGAGCCTGAAAAACATGATGATTATTTCTGGAAAACTATTTTTATGTCCAAGGACTTTATCAACCGATTAAAGACAATAACCTATGGTATTCGTGATGGACGTTCGATTAGTTTTTCAGAATTTGGCGATATGGAATTGACTTTTCCTGAAGGAGAAGAACAGCATCGCATCGCATCATTTTTTCATAGTATTGACACTCAAATTGCTGTGCAACAGCAAAATTTAGAGCGGTTGAAGCAAATGAAGCAATCTTGTTTGGGATTGTTATTCCCTGATAATCAATCAATTACCCCCCCCTCAGATTCAAGGGATTTAACGGAGAATGGTTAATATATAGTTACGATGATGTTTTCACAATTGTAAACGATTCAAAGAGTAATATTTCAAAAACTAACTATCTTAGTATGGGCAAATATCCAGTTATAGACCAGAGTAAAGAATTTATTGTTGGGTATACCAATCAAGGTAATCCATTGGTTCCCACTGATGGCTATATCATCTTTGGTGATCATACTCGTGAATTTAAGTATGTGGATTTTCCTTTCTATACTGGTGCTGATGGAACTCAAATTCTGAATTGCAAAAATGCTGAGCAGGATAGTTTATTTGTTTATTATTTGTGTTTGTCTTTGAACATTCCTAATACAGGCTATAACCGACATTTGAAATATTTGAAAGAATCTACTTTTGCAATACCTCCAACTATCGAAGAGCAACGCCGTATAGCATCATTCTTTAGAAGTGTCGATAAACAAATTGAAACTCAATCGCAGCAAGTAGAGAAGTTGAAACAGGTGAAGAAAGCTTGCCTAAATCAATTCATAGCATAAAATCAACCAATAGATATGAGCAACGAACTGAACATTCATCCTTTTGACAAGGAGCTGGAATTTGAAAAAGCCTTGTGTGAGTTGCTGCCCAAACATGGGTGGAGCGACAACATACTGCACCATTCGACGGAGCAGGAATTGATAGACAACTGGGCTGGCATCATCTATGACATGAACCGCGAAATGGAGCGGCTGGGCAATTATCCGCTGACCTCATCGGAGATGCAGCAAATC
>JAFYHY010000040.1 GCA_017538895.1 Aeriscardovia sp.
ACCAGCTGAAGGTGCTCCAACCTGAACATCGCTATCAAAGGCTCTTTTAGATATTCCATTAAGTGTCAAAGCATCAGAAGTGCTTGCTTTTACAAATTGTAGGCTCATATCTTTACCCTCTTCTTTTCATCATCAGATAGCAGTTAATCCCATTTTTATAAAAATCAGTTAGTTCTCCAACACACTTATATCCCAGATTTTCATATAATTTCTTCGCTCTCGGGTTAAAATCATCTACAGTTAAAAAATATTTTGCTGTAGGAGCATCAGAAGCATTATCTTCAAAATACTTCATCAGCTGTTTACCGATACCATAACTCCTGTATTCTTCCTTTACTGCAACAATATGAAGATAAGGGCAGCTTCCAAAAACACCATTTGTCATGTAGTAAATAAATCCTAAACATTTCTCATTTTCATCCAGTGCTACATATACGTTTTTTTGTCCCACTGCATATGTAAGCATATTAGTTGCCTTTTCATGATCGCTAAAATACGCCTTTCCCAAATCAGATTTTTGCAAAATATCTATGCAGCTATCAATATTTTTCATATCTGCAAGTTGAATATGAATATCCATTTTTCTCTTACGCTCTTCACACATTATTTGATACTTCCGTTTCTTTTTGCCAAATAAAATCGATATAGTACTTCGTTCGCATCGTTGATATCTTTGTACATTTTTTTCTCTGTAAATGAAAAGCCTACACTTTCTATCGTTTTCCAAGATGGGACATTATCCTCACGTATAGTGGCAATTATCTCTTTTTCATCATAATGCTCGAAGAAATAAGAAATATACGCCTTTGTTGCTTCTGAAGCGTATCCATTATTTCGAAAATCTGCTCCGATAAAATAAGTAATGCCCACTTTCTGCAAATCCTCATAATATGAACATCCGACAGATCCGATAGTCGAGCCTGTTCTTTTATCTTCAATCACATAAGCAAGATAAGATTTTCGAGGATTGTCCTCTCGCGCCAGATTTTGCGCTTCTATAATCCAGTCATCCATCCAGGAACTAGAATCTTTGTCAAAGCCTATATCATTAAGGCTCCCATCAGAAGCCATATGAATGAACGTCTCTCCGTCCGTCAGTGCTATATCTCTGATTATCAATCTATCAGTTTCTATTAACATATCACTCTCCTACAACTCCCCTTTCTGAAACAAAAGGAGCGCTTAAATCATAATCCGAGATTTCGGAAATGGGTACGGGCAGTTTAAGACCGATTTTGGAATCCATGTAATTAATATGTTTTGAATAAGCATCGTTGCCACTTCTGTCCACAGAATAAAGCTGTATCGTATCATTTTGCAATGAAATAAAAGCATGCCCAAAACCTGCAGGAATCAGTACTGCCAATGTATTTTCTTCTGACAGTTCAAATGACTCCCATTGAAGATAGGTTGAGGAGTCTTTTCTCAAATCAATAACGTAATCCATACCTCTGCCTTTTATGACTGTCACAAACTTCGTCATTGGGCTACTCTCTTCTCTGTAGTGAATTCCAAAAAAAGTTCCTTCTTTGGGCATGCTATAGATTCTTGTCTCCCGGGCATTGAAACAGGCAGTGTTTTCATCAAAAACATATTCCAGAGATCCACGGTTATCAACACGCGAATGGAGCCTATATATTTTTACTTTTCCAAATATTTCTTTTATCATCATATCCGCCTCAATATAAATCTGTATACTTTAACACTTCCATCCATTTCTTCAGACTGGATATCAAAGCCGCATCTTTCTGTATAGAATTTTACATTTTGACTTTTGTCCACAGGAGTTACTAGTGTAAATGTCTTCCAATCAGAATAATGTGTTATTGCAAATCGCATTGCAGTCGTTCCTATTCCTCTTCCCTGAAACTCAGGAATTACACATAAACATCCGACTTCATAATTACCCGCTTCCAGCTCCCTGCATGAAATGACGCCAACCGGTTTACTTTCATTAAGAATTATGAATTTGGGATAATCAATTATTGACTGCTCCATCTCTTCTTTTGTCCTTCCATACGCCGGACATTCGCCATATTTTACGTAGTCATCATAAAAAGCAGCGTCATATATATCCCTCACCAACTCTGCATCAGCCACCTCAGCATTTCTGAACTCAATCATTTTTTATTACCCCTCTTATTTCTATACCCATCCATCCCGGATATCATCACATTCAGTGATATCTCAAAGCTCTCTTCCAATGATATTGGATTTCCAAAGGAATTATGAATCTGAAGCATAATAAACCCTTCCAGAAAAGCCCTGTATGTTCGAAGCAAGTGATTAGCGATCTCACGATCTATCCCTAAGCCATCTGTCTGCTTGAAGAAAAAAGAATATAATCCTTCTGTGGCAGAAAGCAGCGCATCATCTGAGTATTTGTTATACCAGAGCATAGCTTCAAATACGCCAGGATTCTCTATTGCAAACTTATAGAATTTTTTTCCGTAATCAAATAGATTTGCTTTTTCATCTGAAGAATCAATTCCTCTGACAACGTCTTCCGATACAGTTTGCCAACCATATATCATAAGACTTCTGTGCATATCTTCTATGGTCTTCATGTGGTTGTACAATGAAGGCTTCCTGATTCCTAAATATTCTGACAGTGTAGTAACCGACAAGTAAGACAGCCCCTTTTCGTTGGCCAGTTCTGCAGCTTCAGATCCGTAATATCTTCTATTCATTTTGTAACGTCTTCAATCGGAAGCTGGATCTCAGTCAGCCATTCTTCCTCAGATTCTTTATTCCAGATTCCGTCAATATAACACTCTCTGGCAAGACCTGCTACTGTATATCCGTTCTGGTCTG
>JAFYHY010000006.1 GCA_017538895.1 Aeriscardovia sp.
AGGATGGCCAATGGTATGAAGATAAGCAGCATGGCAGCGGATGCCGCGCAGAACATAGTAAATAGAATCTCCCTAAACTTTATTGCCATAATCGTATTGTTTTCTATGATTTGGACTACAAAGTTAGGGAGATTCTTCTGAATAACTCTGAATAACTAAAACAAAATGGATGTTGCTTAACTTAATTTAAAACGCTGAAATTTAACGTTTTACGAGTTGTGAAAACGTCATTCTTTTGCCTTCTTTTCAGTTGTTTGGCACTTGTTTTCGTGGACGGCCTCTTTTCTTCTTTTCTCCATCGATGGGTATCACTTTCGGTTTTAACAAACCTAAACATATCTTGTTGGCTGCTTCACGACGTTTCGGGTCTGCATGACGGGTATAGATCTCTGTCGTGCCGATGGTCTTATGGGCAAGCAGCTTCTGAACGGTGAATGCGTCAGTCCCCATTTCAATCTGCAATGAGGCATAGGTATGCCTGAAGCAGTGGAAGGTTATATGCTTCTTGATTCCTGCAGAACTAATCCAATCTTTTAACGGATGATTGGTCATTTCTTTCTTCAGACCCTCAAAAATCAGACCGTCTTTTTTCTCGCCAAGCAGCATATAGGCTTCTTCACTGATAGGAATGAGGTTGTCCGCCTGGGTCTTTACGGAGATAAAGTCAAGGTAATGGCCGCCATCCGTATATTCCTGCACATTGTTCCACGTCAGGGCCATGATGTCACTGCGACGGAGGCCTGTCAGACAAGAGAAAATGGAAGCCCGTCTCAGAACGTCGTACTCGCACGGGGTCTCATATAGTTTCTTAATCTCCGCAACTGTCAGGCTCTCCCTGCGTGTGGCTACCGTATTGATACGGTCAAGGTAGTCGTTGACATTCTCCTTGATACACCTGTCTCTGTAGGCGACGTTCAGAAATCCACGGAAGGTTGACCAGTAACCGGCGACCGAGTTCCTGGCCAGAGGCAAGCCCGTCTTCAGTCCCTTGGCGTTTAGAAGGTAGTCGTGGAATTTCTTGCACAGCTCCAGATCCACATCTATGAAGCGGCATCTGCCATTGACGAACTTTTCGAAGTGCTGATACACATATTCCCATTTCTGGTTCTTGTTCTTCAGGATTTGGCGGTAGTAGGCGAGGAAGTCGCCCTTCAGCCTCCGTTCATCGAGGATGCCGAGCCTCTGGCTGACAACATCCTCATAACGCCGACATCGGATAACCTCGGCCTTCTTCGCCATTTCCTTATTATACAGGACTTCTTCTTTTGTCTTGGGATCAGGATAGATGTAAATCCCGATAAACTCATGACGTACTACCTCCATGGTAATAGTATCACGGAGTCCAGGATAGTAATCCAGATAGTATGAGAGCATTCCGTTCTTCAGTTTTTTCGTTCTTAACGTAACAGTCTTACAAATCTGCATAGTTCTAAATATTTTAAATTGGTTGCAAAATTAACTGATGATTATGTGCTGACATCTGTCAGCAGCAAATAATTTAGACATCATTTGAAAAACATTCCAAATAGGCTTAATCCCAGCATATTCATGATATGTCTGAGGACATTTTCTAACTTGAATCATAACTTTCCATAACTTCATCATAACTTATTATAACTTGAAAATAACACGAAAATAACTTCATCCTAACATTATCCTAATATTATGCTAATATTATCCAAACATTATCCATAATGTGTCATTACTGCTGTTCAGGCCGCTTTTTGTCCTTAAAGATCTTGTCGATGGCCGTCTTCAGATACACTCCGAAATTGCCATCTTTGAGACTTGGCACCTTGTAATGCCTGATAGCATTATACACGGTGTTCTTCCCAACACGATAGATGTCCACTATCTGATCGACAGTATAGTATTCGTCAGCATACTGGATTCCTGGATTCTTAGCATAATCCACATGAACCTTGGAGTAGTAGGTGATACCGTACTCCTTCTTGGTGGGTATGTTATGTCGATGGGTAAAGCTCCTTCGGGCCACAGCTGTCATGTTGTACTTTTGTTCTATATCATCGCAGGTGTACCACTCTGTGATATTATCCACAGATGTGTATTTGCTGAAGAGTTCTTCAACCACCTTTTCGTCATAGAACAGGAATCCGGCCTTCTGAACACGAGGGACACGCTTGGTTCGGGTCAGGTAGTGAACCCACTTCTTGTTCTGCTTATATCGTTCGGCAATCTCCTCGGCACTGATATAACCGGGAATCTTACCGTAGTTTCCATCATCCTCTACAGTGTCATCATCGGGATATTCCGCTATCTCGATAGGAGCATCTATTATTTCTTCTTCAGCCCTTACCTCCTGTTCGTTCTTAATCTTTGCATTGATTTCTTCAATAGATAGGCTGCCGTTCATGCGTTCCTTAATAATACGGTCAAAGTCTTCACGACGTATCAAAGTAAACTTACCGCGTTTCTTCTTCTCAACATGATATGTCTTGACATAATATTTTGCCTGATCCAAATTGAATCCATATATGTATTGGATTTCCTCATAGGTATAGTAAAAGGGATCAAATCCACTTCCACCTTTCAGGCTGTCCACATGTATTTTCGAGTAGTAAACCTGATGGTGTCTGTTGATTCTTGGAATCTTATGGCGGAGAGCATATGATACGACAGCGGAGCGCGTCATGTTAAACTTCTCCATCATCTGATCAGGAGTATAATATTGCTCCAGATTGATTTCATCTGCCAATTCTGCAAAGTACTTATCAATAGAAGCCTTCGAGTAGAATACGTTCCGGCCTTCGTATATTTTGGGAATTTGGAACTTGTCAATCCTCCGCATTGCACATTTTTTTGTAATATTGTATTTCTCCATTATCTCTTTCATTGTCATTGTGTCGCTAACCTTATTAATATGGTAGCTACGTTTCTTGTATTCATGGCAAGTGTCAAACATGCGCTCAATGTCACTTCGTCTTATAATAGTACGTGCTGGAGTTTGAAGAGCTTTGAGCAGACCTTGGGCCAGATACCTATATAGTGTAGCTTTACTCAGACCTAAAAGTATTGCGGCTTCAGAGGGTGTCAGGAATGGTTTGTTCCCAACACTCTCAACAATGGGCAGTTGAGAAGATTGTTCAGCTTCTACAGCGTCAATTTTTTTCTGCTTCTCTTTTGCCTTGTATGCTCTCTCAATACATATCTTAGAGCAGTACAGAGTCGTCATTTTGTGCGCAATAAAAGGTTTCCCGCACCATTGGCATCGCTTCTTGTATTCCATATTCTGTCTGTCATTATGAATCTTTAATTCGCCTACTTTTTGTCTCATACCGTCTCGCATTTTCTCACTGTGTCTCACGTTGGTATCTTCTATAGCGTTTTGCTGATTCTCACAGCGTCTCACACCAGTGTCTTAAATAGCGAG
>JAFYHY010000041.1 GCA_017538895.1 Aeriscardovia sp.
GGCGAGTGGAAGTGGGCGCATTACTGGAGCGGTGGCGATGGGATTTCCTATGGAGATTACTATAATCAGATCACAAATACGGCCTTTGACGATGAAGGAAATATCTATGTGTACGGAACTATGGGCGGGGATGCGGTCTTTGACGGACTGACTTTACAATATACCACCCATCCACAGGTGTTAAGCAAAAAAGATCGAACAATATTATTGGCCAAGTTTGACACTTTGGGCAACATGTTATGGCACAAAGAGATGAAAAGTGATAACGGAGCAGCATCTCCTCGTTGGATGGAGGTCAGAAACAACAAAGTGTTTGTCGCTGCTGATTGCGGCTTTTATGGTTATCAATCAGATTCATGGCTTTACTATTGGGATACCCTGATAACAAGGATGCAAATCAATTCGTTGCCGCAAGAACAGCAAAAGCCACCTTATAAGGCGTTCAGCCGTTGGACATGCCTTGCACAGTTTGACTTGGATGGCAATCTGTTAGAGGATCATTTTGTACAGACATACTCCAGAGAATCCTTTTTCAACGGCAGCAATTGGCTTCGGTATGATTATACGTTATGCCAAACGGCGGGGGCGGCACCCACACCTGTGCATGTTGACAACAATGGCAATTATTATATTTATACACCAATACAATACAAAGGAACAGAAAACGAACCTTTCACCATTATCGTGGACGGAGACTCTAATAAAACATATAATTTGTACCTGCCTGGGAATACCGATTCTGAAAATTCACAGTCCCTCATCAATAATGCGATGTTGTATAAATTTTCCTCATCGGGAGAATTGCTGTTCGCCAAATTATTGATTGACCATACCGATGGAATTGCGCCAACCTACAGCACGGGCGATAGCATAAATCGCTATTATTATACATATTTTAAAGGTTTGTCTTTTGACGAGGATGATAACATGTATTTAACCGGTTATGTCACATTAGCCAACTGCCTTAATGGACACGGAGGGGAACTGAATAATTATCCAGTACATATTTGGTGGGACATCAGTCATTGCTCCACAATACAAGATATCACATCAGCGAATTATTGTAACTTCGTCATCAAATATGACACAAATGGAGAAATCCTATGGAACAGCCAAATTTTCACAAGAGGCAATACAGACACTGAAGCATCTGCTTATTGGAACCGTTGCACGTTATGTGATAATTCTCTATATATTACAGGAACTGGTTTTTATAAACCAACTGGAAATGCTCTAATTTATTTTGATTCTGAAGACAATTATCTTCAAAGATTTCAAAATGCGTTATCAAATATCGGCTTTTTTGTCAGATACGACAAACTAACTGGACAATATTTAAATCACGGTATTATTCCAGCCGAACAAGCAGTATCTGGATATCTTCCCGCCATCATTAACAATCGTATCTTTTCGTTTTCAAATGTTAATTATAACTACAGAATAATATCCCAATGGCGAACAGATGGTGTTTATATCGGGTCTGACACAATATCATCGCCAATGCCACTCGCAGACGGTTCGTTGATTGCCAATGAAGGTGGCAACTTGTTGGTTAATTTCAGAGCAAACGCCCC
>JAFYHY010000007.1 GCA_017538895.1 Aeriscardovia sp.
ACAACTCGAGTAGAAACGCCATTTTTGGTACATTTTGGGCATAAAAGAATAGCATGGTAATTCTATCAAAATTACCATGCTATATTGGCTTAGTACGACTATTTTGATAGAAAAATGCACCAAAAAAAAGACTCGGGTGCATTTTAGATTTTTCAGGGTGCATTTCCGAAAAAGCAGGGTGCATTTTTCGGAGAGTAGGGTGCATTCCTGAAAATCGGGGTGCATTTTCCCGAGAGTCGGGTGCATTTCTGAATAACAGGGTGCATTTTGGGAAAGCAGGGTGCATTTCCCGTTGCCGTGGTTTGCTATGGCCCTTCTACAACAGCCATACACTCGTGCTAAGGAAGACCATCTCCAAATGGGAAAACGGAGTTTCCCAAAGTTAAAGATACCACATCAATCCCACGCGGACTTTTGCTCAACCGATACAGCCGGAGGGCTGGATAACAAGAAAAGGCGGTATGCGCCCCGTGGAGGGGTAGCGTACCGCCTTTTCTTGTGGGGGTTTCCAAAGGGGGCAACGCCCCCATTTGGCACACGACTTTGCGAAGCAAAGTGTAGTGTGTTATACGCTCTGCCGGCGTTGCCGTGAAAATGCCGTTGCCGCCGGGGAGGGCAAGGGCATTTGAAGCGGCAGGAAAACAGGGCTGTGCTTGCGTGGCGTGGAGCCGCAAGCGCAGGTCTGGACTCATCAGCAGACAGGGCGTATATGAAAGCCCCAGTTCCTCGTCCTACGCTCCAACTTGTGGACAAAGTGTCCCGAAGTTGTGGCCACACTCCCGGAAAAGTAGCAGGACAACGGGCAACCGTCAAGGCTGAAATGAACGGGTTTACACCCGGCCTTGACCTCCGCCCGCTGTCCCGCTGGATGGGTGGACAAGGCGGCCAATCCCTCAAAGTGCTTGGCCGCTCTCTTTCTGATTTTGAGGTATTCAGTTTTTCAAAATTGAATAATCAAAATAAATTTTTTCGATTGAAAAAATTTTATTTGTTATCATCTTCAATGCCATATTTTTTCTTTTGCCGAATCACATAATTACTGATTTTTTCATCATATAGTGGATACTGGTAATCCAACTGGCATGCCACTTCTGACGAAACCTCCCGGAACAATGCCATACATTGTTCAAAGGATTCCCACATATGGGGATAGGAATCCATATTATAAGTGGACATAAGTCGTTCCCACAATTCCTCTGGGACATATTGCTTCATAAATTTATAGTTTTTTCCCAAACTGAAATGAAATCCCTGTTTGATACCAATCAGCCAGGAAATCATGCGAAGCAATTCTTTTCGTACTATATCATTCATATGGTCAATAGCAAAAAGAATTTCTTTGCGGCATAAGCCCTTTACTACATATGTTGTAGTATTCCAAAATTCATTACAGCAATCGTCAAACATTCTTTGAGTAGGCTTCTGCAAGTGGTAGTCTATATCCGTTGGTATTGGCGGCTTTACGATACGGTTGTCTTTATCCAACAGTAACTTTACCAGTTTATCCCATGTAAAATACTCGTCTATCAGTTCCAGCGGCAGCAAAGTTAAATCTATCTTAACATCATCAGTAAACAGCATTAAATATGAAAATCCCTTTTCTACAGCTGGAAATAATTCCATATCTTCCGGCTTTTGCAGAATCAACCTTTCACCAAATATATCTAGCCATTTATCATCACTTGTGAAGCTGTCCATATCCGTAACAAAAAAAGTAATATCAAAATCCTGAAAATCATCAGGCGGAATATTTGTATTTGTTCTAGATCCTTCCAAAGTAACCATGCGAATGCGTTTGTCTGTTTTTGCAAAATTCAAAACAATATCATAAACTTCCTTTTCTGATCTCATTTTTATCTCCTCCAATTATTGAAATAGGTGTGAAGCCATTTTAGGGCTTTCCCGCCTTGATTACCCTTTAGCAAAGACGGGCGGGACTGTCAACGGCGGCGCATGAAATGCGCCGTTCATCTTGACCGTTGACTGGCTCGGCTGGCTTTGCTATCTTCCTGACAAATGGGAATGTCTAAGATAGTAAAGACGTCCCACATGCAACTCTTTCTTTTATTGCGGAAACCGTATCTTTAATTGTGAATGTAGTTGTGTCTATGACATTTGATTCATATACTCCCAAACCGGAAAATTGCTCCCACATTGTTTCCACTAATTCAATATTTGTTTTTCTATCTAATTTTGAGCGTTCCACAGCTCGCTTCATAGTTTCTTTTTTACTCGCTCTTAATACAATATAGTGTACCTCGTAATCTTCTTGGGCAAGAGCTTTCCATGGCTCCAAAAACCATGGCCCGACAATCCCATCTACAATTACATCATATCCGCCACGAGCATATCGCTTTGCAGCTTCTAAAAAGGCTTCAATGACAACCAGATTTTGCTCGTTGGATTCTGGCAAATGTGGTGGTATTGCGCCTTTGCTTAAGTAATGAAAAAAGTCATCGGTGTGCATATGCACTGATTTATCCATATCTGATTCCTTTGCGACAATTGACGCAGTTGTTGTTTTTCCTGTCCCCGGTGAGCCTGTAATCACAATAATTCTTCCTTGATTCATCTGTATTTTCCCTCACAATTCAAATTTATCACTTTGTTCCTGCCTGCTCAATCATCTTCTTCGCAAACTGCTGGAACATTTCAACAGTTTCTTTATCCATCGGTGTAAGCTGTCCGATCTGTCCAGCTATCATCGCCGTTACATCGTCAATGGAAAGTGGTTTTTGTTTCTGTTCCGCCAGTGCGTCCCGCATGGCTTGGAACATAGCGGCGGTCACAGCTTCTCCCGGCTGTTCCCCGTTGTCAATGTCTTTCTTAATGTCCCGCAGGATAGCCAGGAACACATTTTTGATTTTTTCAATCTCCGCTTCATGTTCCCCTATCTTTTGGGCGTTCAAAAGCTGTAAATCCTGCTTCGCTTCTGCCCGGTGTTCCGGGTGTTCTTTCATCAGGTCGGACAGGGAAGCCGTTGCCATCTCGATAAGCTGGTTTCTTGCTGTTATGCCCTTTGCCGCCGTATCCTGAAAATAAATCCGTATCAAATCTATCAGCTTAGGAAAATTCCTGTGTTCCAACAGGCGGTTGAGGATTTGCACATCAACAGCACCCGTCACAAGCCCCCTCACGGCTCCCTCGGACAAGCCTAATTCAGAAATATCGTAGCTTTTACGAACGCTCACGGTAGACAAGCCCAGTATGTAGTCTGTCGATACCTTAAATTCCTTTGCCACACCTATGAGAATATCACTGCTGACCGTTCTTGTTTCGCCGCTGACAATGCGGCTCAACTGGGAAGCGGAAACGCCTATCTTCTCCGCAAGTTCCTTTTGTGTGATGTGGTTCCCGTTGCATAAATCGGAAATCCGCTGTCCGGGCGTTCCGGGTAAAGCCATAGATACGCACCTCCTCCGCATACTTCCATTATACAGAATGATTGCAAAAATGCAATTTCCAAAGTGTAAACTTCATCAAAATGCAATTCTCGCAATATTCCGGGAATTGCATTTTTTTCGTGTAGACTTAGGGTAGTTCATCGATGGACGGCACCTTGAAAACAGAATGACCGTCCGAAAAGGAATACCCCGGCTGGGGAAGCACCGCAAGGAGTCGGACTTCGGGACAAAATGTCCCGAAGTTGCGAGGAGCGTGCCAACGCCGGAACACGCCGCAGGAATGGGGCAGGAAACCTTTTCGGGGAGAACGGCAACGGAAAGCAAAATGGAGGGAACGCATGAGAGATAACCCCTATAAAGACTTGCCGCCGCTGGAACGCAGGCCGGACGGTTCCCTTTACCGCATGACCCCGGCGCAGAGAAAACAGGCGGCCAGCCTGATACGCCGGGAGTGCTGTTGCTGTGAGGACGGCAACTGCATTGTCCTTGACGATGGGGACACCTGCACCTGCCCGCAGACGGTTTCTTTCTCGGTCTGCTGTAAGTGGTTCCGCTGGGCGGTCTTGCCGCTGGACGG
>JAFYHY010000008.1 GCA_017538895.1 Aeriscardovia sp.
AATCCAAAATAAAATATATCACACAAATATGAAGTTAATAGCAATTCCAACACGCGATGGCATGGTTGATGACCACTTCGGTCACTGTGCCTATTATACCGTAGTAACACTCGACGAACAGAATCAGGTTATAAAGCAAGAGCGTCTGGATTCTCCTGAAGGATGCGGATGCAAATCGAATATAGCATCTGTTATGCAGGAGATGGGCATCACCCTCATGCTGGCTGGCAACATGGGCATGGGAGCCTACAACAAGCTTTCTGCTCACGGCATCGCAGTTATCAGAGGATGCCAGGGCAAAGTTGATGATATACTGAAGGCTTATCTGAATGGCGAACTGAAGGATTCTCTTGAATCCTGCGATCATCACGACTGTGACCACCACGAAAAGAAACCTGTGTATTTCGTTCCGTCGTTCGGCAAATAAATATGAATAGGAATATCAGAGAATCAAGACCCTCGGACATGGCTGAAATTATGAAAGTCATGGATGCTGCACGGAAGATAATGCGGCAGTCCGGTAACATACACCAATGGGGAGAAGGCTACCCGTCAGAGGATGTCATTATCAGCGACATGGATAAGCATGGCGGTTTTGTTATTGAGGACGGAGGTCGTATTGTAGGCTATTTCGCATTCCTGCCATCCCCTGAACCTACTTATTCGAAAATTTACAATGGTAAGTGGCTGAATGACACGGAGTCTTATCATGTGATTCATCGTATCGCCAGCTATCCTGACGTACATGGTATCTTCAGCAATGTAATGGATTACTGCTTCTCCCATGAATCGAATGTTCGCATTGACACCCACAGAGATAACACTATCATGCAACATAACATTGAGAGGCATGGTTTTACCTATTGCGGGATTATATATCTTGCTTCTGGAGATGAGAGATTAGCTTATCAGCGAGTTGTAGAAAATGAACAGTAAAATGGATCCGATGGGAAGAGCGATTGCCGACTACCACAAGTCGAAGAAGGCAAGCAAGCTCAGAGTGTTCTCCCCGATGTTCGAGGAGGATGAGATACCCCTGACTACACTATTCCGCAGCTATGAGGATATGCCCGAGATAGAACGTAAGGCTCTTGACATGGCGAAGGGAAGGATTCTGGATGTAGGAGCAGCTTCTGGCTGTCATTCTTTGGTTCTCCAAGATCGAGGTATGGATGTGACCGCCATAGATATTTCCCCTCTTTCCGTAGAAACGATGAAAGAGCGAGGGGTCAAGAAGGTCATCGAACAAGACTTCTTTACCTTGGAAGGACAATATGATACCATCCTGATGCTGATGAATGGTATTGGCATTGTGGGAACCTTGGAGCGTATGCCAGAGTTCTTCAAGCAGCTCGACACTATTCTGGCTTCTGGAGGTCAAGTTCTTTGTGATTCTTCGGATATAAGCTATGTGTTCGAAACAGAGGAGGGTATCATAGAACTACCAGATGACATGGGGTATTACGGAGAGCATAGCTTCCGGATGCAATACAAGGACACCATCGGAGAGCCCTTTGACTGGCTATATATTGATGCTGATACCCTGAAGCAAAAAGCAGGAAGATGCGGATATGCAGTTGAGTTGGTTGCTGAAGGTGAACACTATGATTATTTGGCGAGAATCACAAAGAAAGAATAGCAATGGCAAGAACATTATCTGCGGCAAGTTTATCAAAATACTTTGAAGGAGGCATTTATTATGACTTCCTTCAGTATGTGAAGTCTGACAAAGAATTGGCTTTTGAAATCAGAGTGAATGATGAAGTGATGATATATTGTCAGAAGAACCTCCTTCTCAGAATATCACACAGGAAGAACACTTTTGATAATATCACTATGCTCAACCCTCGCTATTATACCAATAGAAAAGATGGTTTGACATTAAGTGTGCAACTAAGAGAGCCTGCCGATTTGCAGGATATGGCCAAGGTTAAGCTGTATTTTGAAGATGCCAAGGCTCTGTGCAAAAAATATAAGTCACACGATGAATTCATCGTTCAGCAACAGTACAAAGCAGATCATAGTTCATTTGATGAAGATTTTCTTGCTATCGACATGGAATGGGCACCAGACCAGGCCAAGATACCAGTGGAATATCGAGTGGCAAAGACTAAAATTGATTTGCTTGTTGTCAGCAATAAACCCAATGAAGATGGTAAGCATGAAGTATATCTGGCTGAGGTAAAATGTGGATTGGGAGCTGTTGATGGCAAGTCTGGCATTGAGGATCATGTGAGAATGTCACAGGGCATCATCAACAACGTCTTTGTGAGACAGGCCCTTCTTCAAGATGTTACGAGTATCATCAAACAGAAAACACAGTTGCAGCTATTTGAAGGTTCGCCCATCAGATACAATTTCTCAGAACGTCCCAAAATCATGTTCATTCTCGCAAACTCTTCCGAATACGACAAACTTAGTTTCGACAGGATTATCAAGAATCTGGGAGAGGTAGGGCATGATATTAAGGTTGAGTATCTTGCATCCTCCAAAGAAATACAGCCCGCAAAAGCACATTATGGAGGGGATAGCGAATATAGAAAGGCTTGTCGCCAGCATCAGGCATGGTTTAGAGAGAATGTCTTGAAACTGAAGATGGGACGTAACCACTCTACACGTAAGGGTACAAATGAAACAGCAGAGGAATTTGAGCATCGACGTACAACAGAGACAGACATTGCTATCCTTACCAATGCTGATGCCGCACGTCTGATGAACTTTGTTCCTGAATACCATGAAGAGATAGGAAAAGCATTATGTGAAGATAGGGGCAAAATCCCTACAGATTTTGGTTTGATGGCCAATATGTTGCGCAGTGAGCATGTCCCCTGGAATGTATTTGTTCCAATGATGACAGACCTTGTGGCTGCTGCAAAGTGTTTTTCGGAAATACTTCCACATAGAGACATCACGACAATATTCAAATGGCAGATAGAATATGCTCCCAATACAATTAACGACAAAACAGCTTTTGACGTTTATATTGAATATAAGACATCGAGGGGTGATACAGGCATTATTGGAATAGAGGTAAAATACACTGAAGAAGGTTATAGTGTGGGCAATAAGGAGTTTGCAATGATGCAGAATCCAGAGTCTGCCTACTCGGTTACGACACGCAATAGTGAGTGTTTTGTCAATAACGACCCCCTGCAATTCAATAATCCTGATTTCATTCAGCTATGGAGAAATCACATTCTTGGACTGGCAATGCTACAGCAAAAGAAGACCAAGTATCTATATTTTGACTCTCTCACGCTATATCCGTCTGGGAACACTCATTTTCACTCTTCTGGTAGTCACATAGGAGTCATTGAAGCATACGAAGAGTTGCTGACAGACAAAGGGAAAGACACATTTCATGCCATTACATACGAAGACTTTTTCAAAGTCCTGGGAAGGCATTATAAAAGCAACAGAAGTTTATCGTGGCTGAAATACCTTGAAACAAGATACATCAACATCATACATTGATAAGAGTAAAACTATGGAAGTAACAAACCTGTTGGCATTCACGGAACGGAAACAACTGAGGGAATGGTTTATCAATCAAAAACTGTCCCTCTGATTGAACGGAGAAACATTACTTATAACCAATATTTATTAACAATTAAAAACTTTTTTGACAATGAAAAAAGTATTTATGATGATGGCTTTATTGGCCATTCCTTTTGCCATGATGGGACAGACAAAGTTCCACGATGTAGAATTCAACGAAGCTAAAGGTCCTGTGAAGAAGATTGTAAGCCGCGTGATGGGACATGAGCAGGTTACAACCTTCTCCAAGGAAGGAAAGATGGAGCGCGAAGGTCTGACCAACGCCGTGTACGACGCTAATGGTTTCCTGCAGTCAGCTACTATGACCATGATGCAGGGTCAGGCTGTTGATGTAAAGTACAAGTGGGAGAAAGGCCGTGTTGTTAGCCAGACCGTGAACATGATGGGTCGCGATATGACTACTAAGCGTACCTACAACGACAAGGGTGCTGTTGCTGCCGAGTCTATGGACATGGGTGGCCAGGAGATGAACATTCCTTATACTGACTATAAGTATGATGACCACGGCAACTGGATTAGCCGCAAGACCTCAATGATGTTTCAAGAGATGGTTCAGACTCGTACTATTGAATACTACGAATAATTATTCTGATATTCACATCATTCAATCAAAGTGACATCTTTGATTCCCCTTTGATGCCAACCACACAAAAACAGGGTTCACATTTATTGCGCAAGATATCAATTGATTACGCGTGAATGTGAACCCTGTTTTCTTGTAATTTCTTCTGTAAGCTTGTATATTTAGGAATATCCCCTCATTCTTTTAGTGTGGATATTCGGCAGTTCGCTGAACGAAACAGGGCGTTCGTTGAAAGTGGGGTGTGGGCGGTTAAACATTTCATGCCTTTGTTACGTCAAAGAAGCAAAGAAGAACGAAAACAAAAACGAAAAAATAACAATTAAAAAATTAAAGGTATGAAAAAGATTATCGTAACACTGGTTGCCATGATGGCAGTAACATTTAGTTTTGCAGAAACTAACAGTAACAATGTCGACAGACGTTTTGACATGAGTTGTAACATGGACCGCCTCTCAGAGGTGCTCGACTTGGACGAGGATCAGTCGGAAGCCGTAGAAACCATTCACAACAACTTCAACACAGAGTTGCAGTCGCTGGCCTCAGTAAGAGGACCTATCCAGAGACACCTGGTGCATCAGGCAGTAAGAAAGGACGCCAGCAAGATGAAGGACGTGCTGAACGAGAAGCAGTTTGGACTCTACATGCGCATCATGCTGAACACCCTGCGCAACAGACATCTGTAAAAAGGAGATAAAAGAAGATAGAAGAAGCGGGAGAACTCAGGTTCTCCCGCTTTTCTTATTCCTTGCGATGCTTATCGAGTTTGCGTAAGAAGAAGTTGAAGGCCTCCAGTCCTACCAGCACCATGATAGAAGCTGCAATTGCCAGCACATACATACCTCCGCCACAGGCCAGACCGATAGCAGCAGTAACCCATAGACCTGCAGCTGTGGTAAGTCCGCTGACCATATTCTCTTG
>JAFYHY010000009.1 GCA_017538895.1 Aeriscardovia sp.
CACCAACAATTTGGTGGTGGACACACGCCCCTTATGCCATGAGTAGGATTATTATCAGCGGGATTTCTTACCCTGATCAGACTTCTTACTCAAATCAGACTGCACAGCCTTCTCAAACTCAGCACGATCAGCAGACAAAGAAGGTTTCTCATCTGTCACTACTGCTTTCTTCCCCTGGATAGAAGAAGAAACAGCACCAGTGGTCGTAGCCTGGGAACGGAATAACAAATCAATTAAACCAACAATAGCACCAGCCAAAAGTGGTACAACCCAAAAGACCCACAAATCACTAATCGCTGTTTTATCACCCTCAAAAATAGCAATAATCGCAGCAGCAGTGGAACGAGCAGGATTAATACCACCACCAGTGAAGAACACTGTCAACATCGTTGCCACAGCATAACCCAAACCAGTCACCACCGGGTAAGAAGCAGAAGCAACACCCTTCTTATCAGTAGCATTCAACGCAGCAGCAACAACCAACACCGTGCCAATAAAAACAATAACAATAGCAAACTCAACACTAACAGACAAACGATCAGAAATATCAGCAGAACCAAAACTATTCGATAAAACTGACCACCAATCAGCCGGCTTCACACTCAAAGTTGATGGAAGACCATGCAACAAGCCCATCAACGTAGCCGCAGCAGCAAAACCACCCAACACCTGAGCAACAACATACGCCAACACATCAATCCACTGCAAACGACCCGTCAAACCAGCAGCCAAAGTAATAGCAGGATTCAAATGAGCACCCGACGTCGAATGGAAAATCTGCATAACCAACGCATAAGAAATAAACGCAATGATAGCAACATAAACAGGAGCCAACCCAGTCAGCAACGTCCACGCCGTACCACCCAACAAAGCAATCAGAACAAGAAAAGTACCAGCAAACTCAGCCAACGAACGAATCCATAAACTCGAGCCACCAGCAACCAACTTCTCATCCAAACCATCTGCCGAACTGATAGCAACATTCCTAGAACTATCAGAAGATTTACTTGCCATATAATTTACCTTCGTTTGTACGATGCCACAATCAAGTAATTATCATAACAAATGACAATGATGGTCTATTATCTTTATAAGACAATAAGACCAAAACACTATTCTACATACACACACAAATTGGAGAACGATGTCCCATTCATACTCGCACGCAGAAAAACTACACAACACCCCCCACACCACAGAACACGACGACGGAACACGACTACAAAAACTCCTCGCCATGGCAGGATACGGATCACGACGCAAATGCGAACTCCTGATCCAACAAGGACGCGTCGAACTCGATGGAACAATCGTCACCGAACTCGGAACAAAAGTAAAACCACACCAAACCATCCGCGTCGACGGATCCACCATCAAAATCAACCACACTAAAACCATCGTCCTCGCCGTCAACAAACCCAAAAAAGTCCTCTCCGCCATGGACGACAAAAAAGGACGCTGGACACTCACCGACATCATCGGCAACCAATACACCCACATCTTCCACATGGGCCGCCTCGACTACGACTCCGAAGGTCTCATCCTCATGACCAACGACGGAGAACTCGCCGAACGCATCATGCACCCACGCTACGAAATCCAAAAAACCTACGCCGTCACCCTCAAAGGACACCTCACCCCAGAAACACTCCACCGCATGACCACCCGAGGCGTCTGCCTCGACGACGGATGGCAAAAATTCGATAAAACAACACTCCTCACCAGCACTCGCGAATATTCCACTGTCCGCGTGACCTTACATTCCGGTAAAAATCGTATTGTACGTCGTATGTTTGCTGCCCTTGGATTTACTGTTATCAAACTTGTTCGTATGAAGATTGGACCAATTTCACTTGGAACCATCAAATCAGGAAGCTATCGCATGCTCACGAACGATGAAATCACTACACTGAAGAAAGAAGTTGCTTTATGATCAGCATTGCCATTGATGGACCAGCTGGAGTAGGAAAGTCCACTATCTCAAAAGAACTCGCTGCTGAATACAAGTTAGCGTACCTTGACACAGGTGCCATGTATCGTGCAGTCACTTGGTGGTTCCTTCAAAATAACATTACCGATGATCAGATGACTGATCTCACAATCGATACGTTACGTGACCGTCTTACCGACTTTTGTGCGCATCATCTCACTCTCTCGTTTGATCCAGAGGATCGAACCATCATGAGTGATGATACTGATATTAGTGAAGCGTTATACAGTAAAGACGTTACTGATGCTGTTTCTCATATCGCATCACTGCAATGGGTACGTGATATTCTCGTTCGAGTACAAAAACAAATCGTTGCAGATGCTGTAGCAACCACAGGAATTATTCTTGAAGGACGCGATACAACCACCATCATCGCACCAAAGGCAGATGTTCGTATTCTGCTCACTGCAGACGAAAACGTTCGTATTAACCGCCGTCACAAACAATTAGGTGATACTGACAATATTATTGCTCGTGACGCTGAAGACGCTAAAGTCAATAACTTTACTACAGCAAGCAAGGGTGTTCTCACTATTGATAATTCCGATATGAGTCTCAACCAAACACTCCGCGTTTTCGAACAAATCATTGATATCGCGTTAGAAAAGTATGACACTCAACTTCCTCTCACTGACAATGATGAGGCAGAAGATTTCGATGAGTATGATATCAGCGCATACGAGGACCTTGAGGATAAAGAAACAGAAGAGGAACTTAATGCACAGAAACTCATTGGA
The DNA here is from genome assembly GCA_017538895.1 of Aeriscardovia sp. Lineage (GTDB taxonomy): Bacteria > Actinomycetota > Actinomycetes > Actinomycetales > Bifidobacteriaceae > RGIG7107. Next base: position 2,728 of record JAFYHY010000009.1, read on the forward strand.
GTTCTTGCAGTCATCGGACGTCCGAATGTAGGTAAATCAACCTTAGTGAACCGTATTCTCCGCCGTAAATCTGCTATCGTCGAAGATACACCTGGTGTTACTCGCGATCGTATTTCCTATGAAGCAGAATGGTGTGGCGATAACTTCCTTCTTGTTGATACCGGTGGTTGGGAAGCCAACACATTCGGTATCGATTCTGAAGTAGCAAACCAAGCACAAGTAGCAGCACAATTAGCAGATGCTGTCCTCTTTGTTGTCGACGCGCATACAGGTATCACCAATACAGATGAACAAATCGTTCGTATGCTCCGTAGAATGAAGAAACCAGTCCTTATCGCTGTTAACAAGATCGACAAGGAAGATGAAGAGGCCTACTTAGCAGAATTTTGGAAACTTGGTTTAGGTAAACCATTCTCTATTTCCGCTATGCATGGTCGTGGTATCGGTGATCTGCTTGACGAATGTGTCAATGCTTTAAAGAAAGCACCACATACGTCAGAACTCTTCTCCTCAACAAGTCTTCGTCGTGTTGCCTTAATTGGACGTCCTAACGTTGGTAAATCCTCCTTATTGAACCAATTAGCAAATGAACAGCGTAGCGTCGTCAACAATGAGGCAGGAACCACTCGCGATCCAGTTGACGAAGTAGTAACTCTAGGTGGATCACCATGGTTGTTCATTGATACCGCTGGTATTAAACGCAAACTGAATAAAATTCACGGTGCTGATTACTACTCAACCTTACGATCACAAGCAGCTATTGAACGTTCAGAACTCTGCCTCGTTCTGATTGATGTGTCACAACCTGTCGCAGAACAAGACCTTCGCGTGATGAGCCAAGCCATCAACGCTGGTAAAGCAATCGTTTTGCTCTTCAACAAGTGGGACTTACTTGATGATTATGGTCGTGAACGTATCGAACGCCTCTATAAGTCTGAATTCGAACAAGTAACTTGGGCAGAACGTATCAATATTTCCGCTAAAAACGGATGGCATATGAACCGTCTCGCACACGCAATGGAAACCGCATTGCTGTCCTGGGATAAACGAATCCCAACCAGCAAACTCAATACATTCCTTGGTAAAATTCAATCTGCACACCCACACCCATTACGTGGAGGAAAACAACCACGTATTCTCTTCGCTACACAAGCATCAAATCGACCTCCAAAGTTCGTGATCTTCACCACAGGAGTACTTGATCATAGCTATGTACGATACATTGAACACCAACTACGTAACGAATTTGACTTCACTGGAACACCAATCCAGCTCGTCATTAAGGTACGTGAGAAAAAGTGATTTTTATCGTATAAATATTTTGCTTGTATACTGAGTTAGTTAATTGATATAACGCTTTTGATATTTAGGGAGAGTACCATGAGTACCAAAGGGCTCAACAAAGCGGTTGAAAAAATGCGAGCGAATGGTATCAACCAGACTGCGATCGACTCTTTCACACACCTTTATCATACCTGGGAAGATAGTCAAACAAGCTGGATTAAGGAATCGGATGTCGATCCTTTATCTGATATCCCAAGTGTTAAGGAAGTCCTTCCAACCATTAATAGTGAAGAAGCTCGAACTGCCTTATCAAAGACAGCTTATGTGAAGCTCAATGGTGGTCTGGGAACATCCATGGGATTAAGCAAAGCGAAGTCCCTGTTACCTGTTTGTACACGTTATGGTAAGACCTTAAACTTCCTGGATATTATACTTGAACAAGTTATTGCCACACGAAAGAAATTCAATATTGATCTTCCATTGATCTTTATGAATTCGTACCGTACCTCTGCTGATACTCTCAACGTTATTAGTAAGCATACTGATTTCCATCAAGAAGGATTCCCAGTTGAGATTATTCAGAATAGGGAACCAAAGATTCGTATTGATGGGAAACCAGTGGAGTGGGAAAAAAATCCTGATCTTGAATGGTGTCCACCAGGACACGGTGATTTATTCCCAACACTTGCTGCATCAGGTATTCTTGACACTTTATCTGAAAAGGGTATTGAATATCTTTTCATCTCAAACTCTGATAATCTTGGTGCACGTCCTTCAGCAAAGATCGCTGGCTATTTTGCCCGTAATAACGCGCCGTTCATGATGGAAGTCGCTCGCCGTACTCCATCTGACGTGAAGGGTGGTCAGATTGTTAAAGATAAGAAGACTGGCCGTTTAATGCTCCGCGAAATGTCACAGGTATGCGATGATGATTTGAAGTACGCGATGGATATTACCCGTCACGCATATTTCAATACGAATAATCTATGGGTCCGTATTGATAGCTTGAAGCAAAAGCTAGAAGAGAATCATAATATTTTATCTCTTCCAGTAATCATCAACAATAAGACCGTTGATCCAAAGGATTCTTCCTCAACACCGGTTATTCAGTTAGAAACCGCTATGGGTGCTGCTATCGGACAATTTGATGGTTCTATCTGCTTGGAAGTTGATAAACCTCGATTCTTACCAGTTAAAACCACCAACGATTTGCTTATCATGCGTTCTAACCGCTTCCATCTCACCAATGAATTCGAAATGGAAGATGGAAACTATATCTTCCCACAGATTAATCTCGATAAGCGTTTCTATAAGAAGATTGATGATTTCAATCAACGCTTCCCAGAAGGCGTTCCATCCTTAGCTGCAACAAAGTCTGTCACCATTAACGGTGATTGGACATTCGGCGCGAATGACGCTTTCTTTAGTGATGCGGTTCTCGAAGATCTTGAAAAACCAATGGTGATTCCAGAAAATTCCTACATTGGCCCTAAGGGAGTAGAAGAATTATAAAAGATTGTCCTAAAATTAGGAAAGAATAAATTAAGAGACTAAACTGATATTGTTACTTGTAACACAGTAATAATATCAGTTTAGTCATTCGATAAGACATGAGGGCACATGACAGAAAGTTCGTCGAATGGAAGGCGCAGATTCTCTGATAAATGGGGAAAACATGAACTTGATGTTTTAGCAGTTCTTTCTTCAGCTTTTCCTCAGTGGCTTACGTCTCGGCAAATAGCACAACGCGTGAAAGCGTACGCAGACTCTTATGGTGAATTAGCAGATCAAGCTGCAAAAGCCGCATTTGCCAAACAATTCCAACGTGATCGCGCAAAGTTAGCAGCGATGGGAATTGCTATCGAGTCACGCCAACCTGAATACTCGTCCAAATCTGACGGACAAGATTTTGCTTCCTATAGATTACAACTAGGTGAGGGAAGTCGACGACAAATCAACTTCACTCCAGACGAACTACCTATACTAGCAATCGTTAATTACCTTGCTCAAACTATTTCCGTCCTCTGCATTGAACAAAACAAATCGCTTCTTTCATCTGGAAAAGACGGAATATCACGGTCAATCCCACGCGTCCAAAAAGTTCCTGTACCAGGATTAGGATTAGACGCCATCGCACCTGGATTAGGAACACAAGTCATTGACCGCCCATTACTCAACGCCATTAATCAACAACATCATGTTGCACGTGTTATCCTTGACGGTACTCCAAAAGACATCGTTTATTCCACCGAAAACTATTTCATTAGTTTCGTTCTTCAACATCCTGGAATTACCGTCATCACACCAAAAGACTTCTCCAAAACATATTCCACAGTCCTCACCACTGCAGAACGTAATATTCAACTCATCGACACCACACATATCGTGTATCAAACACTCGATGAGTATATGAGTGATGTCAGTGAGGAAGCTATCACCGTCTCAACAGGAACACGTCAAAAAGGTCGTAAAAGCAGCGCGAATTCCAACCAAATTACCACTGAAGTCGATCGCCGTCTTAAACTTTTACTTTTCCTCGCGGCACATCTTGATGAAGAGTTCAGCATTCACGAATTAGCACAACAATTTATCGGGCACTGCACCACAGATAGCGAGTACAATACCGCAATGTCAATCATTGATCGTGACATTCGAACCCTCACCACCGTATCAGATGATGGGGAAGTCGCAGGATCACAATTCTTTGATATTGATTGGAGCCTTTTCGAACAAGAAAAGACCGTATGCGCAACAAATTCACTTGGTTTAGACCGTCTAGCAGGCATTACAAACCATTATTTTGAATTACTAATTGCCATTACTTCGTATTTATGCCAATCAACATTCTTACCACAAAACATGCATGACGTAACCATACAGTTATATAACCATTTGGTCAACGAATATCATGCAGATGAAAAACATAGTACCAATAGGCAAAATATTCATATTCAACTAGCTGAATATGAAATGAAACCACAAATTACCACCATCATTGATAAAGCAATACAACAACACCAATCCTTAGACATGGACTACTATTCTGACAACTTCACATCAGAACACTGCATTGCTTTACCACTCAAAGTATATAGCGCACACCATGCGTACTACGGATTATTCTCACGCAATAATCCAGAAGACCCACAACACCCAATATTCTTCTCAATTCGCTTATCACTCATCACGGATTGCCACATCTCACACGATACACGCGAGAATACACAACTCATCACGAATACACAACACACCAACAGTGAAGACATCACACTATGCAATCACACCAATATTCATGTTGATCTACACATTGATAAATCATTATTACAGGTATTAACACCATATAATGAAAGTATTCATGGTATTGCTGTCCAGGATGATAATACGGTATTCATCCAATTTTCTGTCGCGAAAGTATCCGATTTTATTGTCTTTTGCCTTGCTAATGCACCATATATTCTCGGTATTAATTCACCAGAACTACAGGAAGCCATTAGACATTCAGCAACAAACGTATTAAACACCCTTAAATAACACCAAGGATATTGCGAAAAGTATGAAACTAGTATGGATTTGTCTAACAGTCATAGTGCTTTTTGCTTTTATAATGGAATTTATTTCTTTATTTAAAAAAGTAAAGAAAGCAGCTAAAAGCATTAAAAGTACAGCATCTGAATGTACCTCAAAGATTCAGGAATATGGGGAAGTGGGTCATACATTTCCTGATGACCGTCAACTATCCGTTGTGCGCCCATGGGCGTATCTCGCTCAACATCGAGTTGAAACCCAAGATGCAGTACAGCAGCGCAAAAAACAAAAACATGAAGACCATAAAGTCATCTGGTCACGATGGATGTCAGAATAATATTGTCATATTAACAATATAAAGGAGTTTTATGACTGAACGTAGTCTACGTGGTATGAGTATCGGAGCAAAATCATTAGAGTCTGACGAGAATGTTGATTTTGCTGCACGTAAAGAAATTTCATACGTGTGTCCAGAAGGTCACCGTACAATCATTCCTTTTGCTGAAGATATAGAAGCTCCACAAAGCTGGCAATGCCGATGTGGAATGATTGCAACTCTTGAAGATAATTCTGTTTCAAGTGATCCTATTGAACCTGGTAAACCTCAGCGTACTCATTGGGATATGTTGATTGAACGTCGTGATGAAAAAGAATTAAAAGAGCTTCTTGAGAAACGAATTCAAATGCATAATGATGGCTGGTTCCCAGATTACGAGTGACATTATAAAAAGCCGATAATATATGTTATGTCAAATTGCATAACAGTGAAACACAATACCGTCAATAATACATATTCCCTATTTCACTGCTATGCAATTTTTATCTATAAAACCTCAAACCTATATCAGACATGTTTCATCATCATTGCTTAAAGTAATACAAGAACTTAAAACGACCAATCATAATAACATCACCAGTATGTAAATCGATTAAGTTCTCAATACGTTTCATATTGACATATGTTCCATTTAACGAACCAGCATCAATCAATGTATAGTGATCAGCTTCTTTCTTAAAAATTGCATGATGTCGTGAAACAGTTGCATCATCTAAAAAGATATCAGAATGACGATCTCGACCTGCAGTAGTTTCTTCTTCATCTAAAAGATAACGTGTACCAACTGCAGCACTATGAATCGAAATTAATAATGCAGAACCGCTAGCAAGTTTATCAATGGTTTCGAAGTCTTGAGCGTTTAAAGAACGATCTGCATTCATCGCTAATGATAATTGGATTGGTGGGATACCAATACTGGTAGTTTCACCTACTGATTCTTCAAACTGGTTTTCCATAACCCTCTTCTTCCCCTCTTCTGTTTTTCTACTATTCCCCTATAGTACTATTTCTCTCTTGTAAGGATTATTGTGGTATTGATATTATATGTTTTTCCTGATGTTCAGCTTATGGGAATAAAAATTTTTGTTTTGAATTTAGTGCTGATGTTCTGTTTTCATCAGAATAAAACCTTGTGAAAAGTAAATAAAACCAGCGATCCAGTATAGTCCTATTCCCCACCAGCAGCATGCTAATCCGAAAGCATGAATAGCATAGAATACCCAATGATAATGAATAAAGATGTGGGAAGCAATGAGGATTGGTACGGCTACAAGGAGCGCGCATGTTCCTACCTTACCAATGAAATGTACTGGTAATGGTCCATACCCGTATTGTGCAAGGAGAAGTATTTCTAATCCCATGACAAAATCACGGCAACAGATAATGATCATGAGCCACCATGGAACAATATGCACAATAGCGAGTGCGATGGCTGAGCAGATGATGAGGAGTCTGTCTGCTATTGGGTCGAGCATTTGTCCGAGGACGGATACTTGGTTGAATTTGCGTGCGACGTATCCGTCGAGTCCGTCGGAGGCTGCTGAGAGTGCCATGACGATGAGTGATGTGATGAGTTGGTTGGTTGCGATGAGGTATCCGATGATTGGTATGGAGAGGATTCTGATGAAGCTGATGAGGTTTGGGACGGTCCAGATAATGCGACGTGCTGGTGGGCTAAAACGTGTATCATCGTGTGTTTTCTGAACTGTCACTACTCCACCACCTTTTCTTATGTTTCTTTTCTATTATATTGTTTTCCTTTTTGTTTGGTTATTTTGTTTGTTGTTTGTTTATGCGCGATAGTGTTGTTGTGCTGTTTGTCGGAGGTTGGTGATCATTTGTGTGCGGTTTTCTGAGTTGAAGATTGATGATCCGGCGACGAGGATATCTGCTCCGGCTTCAGTGACGAGTGGTGCTGTGGTGAGGTTGATTCCTCCGTCGACTTCGATGTGTGTGGTGAGGTGTTGTCGGGTGATTTCTTGTCGAAGTCGTGCGATTTTGTTGAGTTGGTTGTTGAGGAATTTTTGTCCTCCGAATCCTGGTTCGACTGTCATGATGAGGATGGTGTCGAATTCGTTGAGGATGTCGAAGAGTGGTTCGACTGGTTCGCTTGGTCGGATGGCGAAGCAGGCTTGTGTTCCCATGGTGTGGAGTTGGCGTGCGAGGCGGATTGGTGCGGAGGTTGCTCCCATGTGGACGGTGATGGAGGTTGCTCCCATGGCGGCGTAGTTGATTGCCCATCGGTCTGGGTTTTCGATCATGAGGTGGATATCTGTTGGGAGTGTTGCTATTTCACAGAGTCGTTGGACGACTGGTTCTCCGATGGTGAGGTTTGGAACGAAGTGGTAGTCCATGACGTCGATGTGGATGCCGTCGGCTGTGCTAATGGTGTTAAGTTCGTTTTTGAGATCGCAGAAATCGGCGGAGAGAATGCTTGGATAAATTTGAACACTCATTGTGTCACCTCAGCTTGATGATGGTTGTTTGTTTTTAATTTTATAAAAAGTATCAGTCCGAGTACAAATACGATGAGTGCGACGAGAGTATTAATGCGGAAGGGTCCGATGTAAAGTGAGGCGTTGATACGAATGTGTTCGATGGCTGCTCGTCCGATTCCGTACCACATGAGGTATATTGCGAAAGTTTGTCCTGCGTGTAATGAGGCGTGATATTTTTTTTCGATGAGTAGGAGTACAAGGACGCCGAGCATGCACCAGACGATGGAATAGAGAAATGTTGGTTGGAAGACATGTGTTTCAGGGTTTGGGCATGGGGTGTTGTTGTAGCAGAGTTCGTATTCACCAATAGCGTTTGATTGGTTGAGTTTTAATCCCCATGGGAGTGTGGTAGGTGTACCGTAGAGTTCTTGGTTGAACCAGTTTCCGAGACGTCCAAAGGATTGTGCAACGAGGAGTGCTGGTGCTGCTGCATCACTCAACGAGAGTAATGAGAGATGTTTGCGATGGCATATGAGTGCTGCCCCACAGTATCCTCCGATAAGTGCACCGAAGATAGCCATACCCCCATCCCAAATCTTAAGAATGTTAATCAGACTTCCCCCATAGTAAGGGAAATAGTTAAAGGGGACGGTGAAACAGTTATAGAGTCGTGCGCCTATGAGTCCGCATGGGATCGCTACAACTGCAATATCAGTAATTTGGTCGAAGGTCCCTCCCCTCCGTTTCCACCGTTGATAAATGATGGTTACTGCGATCCAGGTTGCAATCATCATGATGATTGCATAAAACCTGATTGTAAAAGGTCCCACATGAATGTAGGAAACGGTTGGAGAAGGAATATCAGCCAGAAGCATGTGTACTATCATGAAGAAAGGTACTTACTACTTTGTCGTTTCATTTTCATAGTATTTTGCTGCTAATTGTCCGCACGCGCCATCAATATCATTGCCACGTGTATCACGTAAGGTAGCGGTAATACCAGCATCATTCAGGATACGAAGGAACTGTTTTTCATCTTCTGGTTTAGAGGCAGTCCATCGTGATCCTTCGACTGGGTTGAGTGGGATTGGGTTGACGTGCGCCCAATTATCACCATAATGATTGATACGTTTTGCTAATTCAATGGCATTAATTTTTTGATCGTTAATGCCACGCATGAGCGCGTACTCGATACTGACACGACGGTGTGTGGCCAGGAAGTAATCATGTGCAGCATCCATGACTTTTTCAAGGTTGAATCGTTTATTCATTGGAACAAGCTCATCACGAAGCGTGTTATTGGACGCGTGTAAAGAAACAGCGAGACGTACTGGTAATCCTTCTTGCGCTAATTTCTTAATACCAGGAACGACGCCAACGGTAGAAACTGTAATATTACGTGCGGAAATACCGAATCCTTGTGGTGGGAGTGCGCTAATTTCTCGAATGGCTTGAACTACTGATTTATAGTTTGCCATTGGTTCACCCATACCCATGAACACGATATTGCTGAGACGTGTTGCTCCCCCAGCAAGTCCCCCGTTTGCAGCGAGGAGTGCTGCTGCTCGTACTTGTTCGACAATTTCAGCAGTTGACAGGTTACGTGTTAATCCAAGCATACCTGTTGCGCAGAATGGGCATCCCATACCGCATCCCACCTGACTGGAAATGCAGAGTGTGGTGCGTGTTGGGTATCGCATGAGAACACTTTCGATTTTTGTATGATCAAATAGTTCCCACAAGGTTTTAATTGTGGTCCCGTTATCAGCTTGACGGGAATACACTTTGGTAATAAGTGGTGGGAAGAATTGTTCAACGAGTTGACGGCGGATTCCTTGTGGAAGGTCAGTCATCGTGTCTGGGTCAATCGATAAATGAGAAAAATAATGGTTTTCAAGTTGGCGGACACGGAATGCTGGGAAACCACTCTCTTTCATGACTGTTTTACGTTCTTCAGGAGTCATATCAGCGAGATGAGTTGGCGGTTTTGGCCTGAATTTATGTCGTGTTAATGATGCGGCGACTGGTGCTGCTGCTGTTTCTACTGCTATAGAATTATCTGTCATAGTAATTTTTGCCTATCACGAATTTTTTTAGAGAGTAAACCAAGAAAATAATAATAATGCCACAGGTACAGAAAGAAGAATACTGTCTATCCTATCAAGTATTCCTCCATGCCCTTTCAAAAGATTACCTAAATCTTTAATGGAAAGATCACGCTTAATCATTGAAATACTAAGATCACCATACGTGCCTGCGAGTGCGATGCTGAGGCCGTAGAGGAAGGGTTGCCACCAGGAGGTGCTGAGGAGGGTGTGTGTGTAGAAGATGGTGTAGAAGATGAGTGTGCCGATGATAGCGAAGATGATGCTGCCGAGGAGTCCTTCGTAGGATTTTTTTGGTGAGATGTGTGGTGAGAGTTTGTGTTTGCCGAAGTTCATTCCGAAGAAGAGTCCTCCTGTGTCGCTGCATGCTGGGATAAAGAGGAGCATCATGAGTTGTGGTTGGTAGTGTGGGTGGAAGAGGGTGATGATGAGGAGGCTGCTGAGGAGGGAGACGTACAGTTCGATGAAGATGGTGGTGGTGAGATGTTGGGTGATGCTGTTGGTGGTGAGGGGTGTTTTGGTGGTGTTTTTGATGGTGAAGGGTGTGATGATGAGGGTGATGAGGGTGGTGAGGGTGAAGCTGAGGAGGAGTCCTAGCCAGTGGTTGTCGACGAGGTAGGTTCCTGTGGGGATGAGGATACTGCTGAGGTAGAGGGGGAAGAATGGGAGATGGATGTGTTGTTGTGCATAGGCAAATCGTAGTTCGTGGATGCCGAGTACTGCGGAGAGTATGAGGAGTATGGTGAAGCAGTATGGTGGGAGGAACATGATGACTGCGATGAGGCCGCAGACGAGGAGTATTCCTGTCCAGATGGCTTGGGTCATGTTTCTTCCAGATTTTTTGGCGATGCCACGTGTGTGATTTGTGGTTTGCATGGTGGTGTTGGATCTCCCATTCCCTGTGTTCGTATCAGATGGATAAGATTTCTTGTTCTTTGGTGGCTAAGAGTTCATCGATCTGATCTGAATACTTTTTGGTGATGGTGTCGAGTTCTTTGAAGAAATGGTTTTTGTCATCTTCAGAGATTTCGTTGTCTTTGAGTTCTTTTTCAGCTGTTTCACGTGCTTTGCGGCGAATGTTGCGGATGGAGACTTTGCCTTCTTCGCCTTTTTCTTTTGCTAGTTTGACGTAATCTTTACGACGGTCTTCGGTGAGTTCTGGGAGGGTGATGTGAACTGTGTTGCCGTCGCGATTTGGGTTGACACCTAAATCGGAATCACGAATTGCTTTTTCGACTGCAGTGACTTGGCTGGCGTCAAAGACAGAGACAACGAGGGTGCGTGATCCAGAAACGTTAATTGATGCTAACTGGTTGAGTGGGGTTAATGCACCGTAATAGCTGACTTGAATGTCTTTCAGTAAGGCTGGATTCGCACGACCTGTACGAATGGCAGAAAAGTTGTTCTTTACCGCGTCAATTGTCTTTGTCATTGACTCATCAATATCTGTTAAAGCAACCATATAATCTCGCTTCTTGAACGTTCAATACTATTTATTAGACACTAAAGTGCCAAGTTTCTCTCCTAATAATACCTGTGTTACGCTCTGAGGATCTTCTATTCCAAAGACGCGAACAGGAAGATCATTATCACGAGCAAGACTTAACGCGGACGCATCCATCACACCAAGATTCTTTACTAAGGCTTCTTGATATGACACATGATCATATTTCACTGCGTCTGCTACTTTGTGAGGATCAGCATTGTAGATACCGTCAATACCGTTCTTCCCCATCAAAACTTCATCGCATCGAATCTCAAGAGCACGTTGAATAGCAACGGTATCAGTAGAGAAATAAGGAATACCAGCACCAGAACCAAAAATAACAACACGACCCTTTTCTAAGTGGTGTATTGCTTTTAATGGGATGTATGGTTCAGCAACTTGAATCATGGTGATTGCGGTTTGCACTCGCGTTGTTTGGCCTTCTTGTTCTAAGAAGTCTGCCAAGGCTAGACAGTTCATGACGGTGCCGAGCATGCCCATGTAGTCTCCGCGACTGCGGTCGAGTCCAGCTTCTGCGAGTTCAGCTCCACGGAAAAAGTTACCACCGCCAACGACAACAGCAACTTGGATACCTTGGTCTACTGCTGCTTTGATTTCTTTTGCTATTCTACGGATGATCGTTGTATCAACGCCTACAGATCCACCGCCGAAAGCTTCTCCTGAGAGTTTCAGAAGAACACGACGGGTGTGATTCATCTTAGCTTCCATGTTGTCCTCTTCTACTAGGTGGTGTATGGAAAAATAAGAGGGAAGGAAAACTGGCTTGTCCAGTTTCCTTCCCTCTTATTCTACTTAACACTTAGAGATCACTCTTCTGAATCTTCTTCAGACTTTCCAACCTCGATACGAGCGAAGGCTTCAGCCTTGCCGTCAACTTCTTTGAAGAGGTCAGCGATGGTCTTCTTACCATCCTTGACGTACTTCTGGTTGAGAAGAACAGATTCTTCGAAGAAGGAGTTCAAACGGCCCTTAACAATCATAGGAATGATCTTGTCTGGCTTACCTTCTGCTTTGCACTTTTCTGAAGCGATACGGGTTTCGCGATCAAGGATCTCTTGTGGAACGTCGTCACTGGAGAGCCAGCGTGGGGACATTGCGGAGATCTGTAAAGCGACATCGTGTGCTACAGAAGCACCGTTTTCATCGGTAGCGATGATAGCAACGGTGGAAGGTGGGAATTCTGCAGACTTCTTATGTGCGTAAAGATCGATGTGATCGCCTTCGATACGAACGAATTGACCGATCTTGACATGTTCCTTGAACAAAGCGCCTGCGGAGGTGATGGTGTCTTGAACAGTTCCGTCAGCGGTTGCAGCTGCTAAAACGTCATCAACAGAGGTTGCCTTAACGGCGATTGCTGCATCAAGAATTTCGTCACCATACTTGACAAATTGTGGGGTCTCTGCAACGAAGTCAGTTTCAGAGTTGAATTCGATAGCGTAGCATACTTGCTTCCCGTCTTCTTCAACGATCTTTGCTGCGACGAGACCTTCTTGTGCCTTACGGCCTTCACGCTTACCAGCAGCTTGAACACCGTTAGCGCGGAGGATTTCCTTTGCACGTTCTGGATCGCCTTCAGCTTCAGTTAAAGCCTTCTTGACATCCATCATGCCAGCACCGGTATCGTTACGAACCTTTTTAATAAGGTCAAGAGTTATCTTTTGTGCCATTTTGCATTCCTTTAGAAAAAATTATCACTTCTCAGCGGAGACTTTTTTGTCAGCATTCTTCTCTTTTAAGAGATCGGATTCCCATTCGGTTAATGGCTGCTGATTGTTGTTCTTCTTTTCACTAGAACGGGTGTTCTTGCCGCGTGCAAGAAGACCATCAGCAACAGCATCAGCCATAAGCTCAGTCAAGAGTGAAATACTGCGGATTGAGTCGTCGTTAGCTGGGATTGGGTAAGTTACCTTGTCTGGATCTGTGTTGGTATCAGCCAAAGCAACAACAGGAATGTGAAGCTTAGTAGCTTCTTCAACAGCGAGGGATTCCTTGTTGATATCGACAACGAAGAGAACAGATGGGGTACGGGTCATGTTACGAATACCGCCAAGCTGCTTAACTAACTTATCCTTTTCGCGTCGAAGGAGCAAAAGCTCTTTCTTGGTGAGTCCAGAACCGTGGACATCATCGAAATCAACGTCTTCCAATTCCTTCATGCGTGCAACACGCTTGGAAACGGTTTGGAAGTTGGTTAACATACCACCGAGCCAACGCTCAGATACGTATGGCATACCAACGCGGGTTGCCTGCTCAGCAATAGATTCTTGAGCCTGCTTCTTGGTTCCAACGAACAAAACAGTTCCGTTGTGAGCAACGGTCTGCTTGATGAAATCATAAGCGACATTGATGCTATCAATGGTCTTGAAAAGATTGATGATATGAATGCCGTTACGCTCCATTAAGATGTTCTGCTTCATCTTTGGATTCCAACGACGGGTCTGATGTCCGAAATGGACACCAGCTTCAAGCAACTGGCTCAGTTTTACTTCTGCCATGGCAAAGCCTTTCTTGTCGGTTAATTCCTAGTCACGTAAATCTGAGAGCAGCTTTATGACCATGTGGTATAAAGCCGACCGACGCAGACTATCGCTTCCGTGACGCGTATTTGTGTTTATAACGTACTTGTTATCTTGATTCTTAATAGTGCGATTGTATTAAAAATCAATATCTTCAATATAGCATCCAAGGATGTCATTTCTAGAAGTAACTTTATTTACGAAGCATGCGTAAAGCTTTGAGACGTTCATCTTTTTCAAGACGATCAATATAAATGTGTCCGTCTAAGTGATCGCATTCATGCTGAATCATACGTCCTTTGAGTCCACTACCCTCAAGGATGATTTTCTTTCCTGATAAATCGATACCTTCAGCACGAGCATAATCAGCGCGACGGGTCTTATACCATAATCCAGGTAACGATAAGCATCCCTCTTCCCCATATTGAGTGCCACGCAGTTCAACGATATGAGGATTAATAATGTACCCTAGTTCATGACCAACGTTGTAGGAGAAAATACGGAGGTTGATGCCAATCTGGTTGGCCGATAATCCTGCACGTCCTGGATCATCTACTGTTTCAACAAGATCATGTACTAATTGTTCAATAGCTGGCGTAATTTCTTTCACTTCATCACATGGTGTACGCAGTACCGGGTCCGGGACTACTCGAATAGTTCGAATTGCCATAATCGTTCTTTCTCTAGTGCTAATAAGTCGTTATTCCAATTCTATCGTGAATTGCGACACGCCAGGTTTGCATTCCTGAGAATCTGATATATATTTGTATATGTCATTACGACATGACGCATTCCCGCGTAGCTCAGTTGGCAGAGCGTTCGACTGTTAATCGAAAAGTCGCCGGTTCAAGTCCAGCCGCGGGAGCCATTAAAAAGACCGAAAGGTCTTTTTTTTTACCCTTTTTCAGGTTCACTATCCTCCATCACCTCTCATCAGTATCATCATTCCCCATTCGTCGCTAAACAATCACTGATTTCTTAAACATACCATTATTTTTCTACGACAACGTAACTTATTATTGTAATAATGAGTAAAAATATTCTGGAGGGAAAATGAAATCAGAGAGTAGTACTCCACCTACGTATACAACGTTGCCAGCAGAAAACCTTTTCCTCATGCTCAAAGAACGAGTTGAACGAACACCAGACGACCAGTTAATCAAATTCCGCAACCAAGACGGTAAATGGGATAGTTATACCGCTACCCAATTCTTTGAATTGATCCAAAATATCGGCAAAGGATTATTAGCATACGGCATTCAAAAGAATGACAAAATCGCTATCCTCAGCAATACCCGTTGGGAATGGACAGCATTAGATTTCGCTGCATTAAGTATCGGTGCAGTCATCGTCCCAATCTATCAGACAGATTCATCCAACCAAGTAACTGAACTCTTACAAGCAGCAGAAGTCAAACTCCTCTTCGCTGAAGATGAACAACAAGCTGACAAAGTAGTCAACCGCTTATCTGAAATCCCATCCCTACAAGATGTGTATATCATCGACGATAAAGCTTTAGACATCTTCATCGAATTAGGCAAACACGTAACCGACGGCGCCTACATGGAACGCGTACAGTCAATACAACCTGATGATTTAGCCACCATCGTGTACACCTCCGGATCAACAGGAGCCCCTAAAGGCGTCGAAATTACCCACTACAACTTCTGCTCTATTATTTACAATGGACGTGATTGCATGCCAGCAATCTCTTACGCGAAAAATGGATGCTACCTCTGCTTCCTTCCACTCGCACACGTCTTCGCCCGCTACATGCAATACTTCACCATTGCCGGTGAAATGTCATTGGCAATCACCAAAAATATGAAGATGCTTTTGAACGATCTTAAAGAAGTACGACCAACCCTCTTACTCGGCGTCCCACGTGTCTTCGAAAAGATCTTCAACGCAGCTTCTCAAAAAGCTGGCATGGGCATGGCCGGACGTATCTTCCACCGTTCTGTTGTCACAGCACGAGAATGGTCCAAAGCACAACAAAGCGGACACATCCCATTCTATTTATCCCTCAAGCGCTCGCTCTATAAGAAGCTTGTCTATCAACAAATTATTGATGTTCTTGGTGGTCGTGTCAATTCCATCGTGTCTGGTGGCGCACCAATCGATTCTGAATTAGCTGATTTCTTTAACGGTATCGGTCTTCCACTCCTTGAAGGATATGGAATGACTGAATCCTGCGCTCCTGCTGCTGTGAACCCGTCTTTCGATTACAAGATTGGTAGCGTTGGTAAACCATTAGGTGGTGTTACCTTCGCTATTGCCGACGATGACGAATTACTGATTAAGGGACCAAACGTTTGCAAAGGCTACCATAATAATCCAGAATTAACTGCTGAAGTGATTACTGATGGATGGTTACATACCGGTGATCTCGGACGAATTGATGAGGATGGGTATATTTATATTACTGGACGTAAGAAAGATCTTCTGATTACTGCTGGTGGTAAAAATGTCTCTCCTGCCCCATTAGAGTCTTCTATTATGACATGCCCTATCGTTGACCAATGCTTAGTCATTGGTGATCGTAAACCATTTATTTCCGCATTAATTACTCTTGATCTTGAAGAAGTGAATAAATGGTTAGCGATGCATAATGAGGATACTGTTAATTCACTTGCAGAAGCTGCTCAGAATCCACTTCTCTATGATGAAGTTGATAAAGCAGTCAAGCGTGCTAATTCTTTTGTTTCTCGTGCAGAATCAATTCGTAAGTTTGTTATTTTGGATAGCAGGTTTACTGAGGAAAATGGGATGTTAACACCATCGTTAAAGACGAAGCGTGCTGTTATTACTGAGCATTTTAAATCATTAATTAATGATTCTATTTACTCAACAGTTAATAAGTAAAGAATATTCTCTTTATTATAAGGGGGTGTGGTCAACAGAATTGATTTCTGTTGACCACACCCCCTTATTAAGTATTGAATAGCGAAATTATTTACGTGGCATCAGTACTTGGTCGACGATACCGTACTCTTTTGCTTCTTGAGCAGTTAAGATGGTATCAACTTCGATATCTTTACGGATTTTTTCTGCTGTTTGCCCGGTATGCTTTGCCATTGTAGTTTCTAACCATTCACGTAAGCGAAGCATTTCTCGTGCTTGTACTTCAATTTCATTTGCACGGCCGAAACTTTGTCCGATTGCTGGCTGATGAATAAGAACACGAGCGTTTGGAAGAATAAGACGTTTACCCTTGGTGCCTGCAGCAAGAATGATTGATGCTGCTGAGGCTGCTTGACCAAGGCAGACAGTTTGAATGTCAGGTTTAACGTATTGCATCGTATCGTAGATAGCTGTCATTGCTGTCATGGATCCGCCAGGTGAATTCACGTAAATGGTGATATCACGGTTTGGATCTTGGCTTTCGAGAACAAGAAGTTGAGCCATGATATCATCGGCGCTAGTGTCATCGACCTGAACACCGAGGAAGATAATACGATCTTCGAATAAACGTGAATAAGGGTCTTCTCGTTTGACACCGTATGGCATATGTTCCTCGAATTGAGGTAAGACATAACGGTTCATTGGATTAAATCCATAGCCGCTCAAGTGCTGAGAACGAGCGATATATTGAGCTTCTTCAGAAACCATTCTTTTCTCCTACTTAAGATATACGACGGTGCTCATGATAATAAATGATCAACAAAGCCGTACTCTAAAGCTTCTTGTGCTGTAAACCAATGGTCATACGCGTTGTCACGATAAATTTCTTCAACGGTATGTCCTGTTTGTTGAGCTGTTAGCTCGGATAAGGTTTTTTTCATATCCATAATGAGTTCAGCATTAATACGCACATCGGTTTCTGTTCCACCGATACCACCAGCAGGCTGATGCATTAAAACACGTGCATGTTCAGTGATGTATCGTTTTCCAGGAGTTCCACTGGAGAGTAAGAATTGTCCCATGGAAGCAGCCATACCAACTGCAACAGTGGCGACATCTGGCTTAATTAATTTCATGGTGTCATAAATAGCCATTCCAGCGGTGATGGATCCACCTGGAGAATTGATATACAACCATATATCTTTCTTTGGATCATCTGCAGCAAGCATGAGCATTTCTGCGCAAATCTCATTTGCATTTTCATCTTTTACTTCGCTGCCAAGCCAGATAATACGATTCTTTAATAAGCGATCATAAACGTGGCCCATTGATGTACCAGATGTACTACCTTCATCAAGAACAGGAGTGAAATCTGACTTCATGAACATTCCTCAATCCTAGAGAAAAACAACAGTATATAGAAATACTTGCTAATAAACAACAATAATACCGTGACATCGTTGTCTATTAGCAAGTATTTCTCTATGAGCGTTTTAATTATTCTTCGACAGAATCAGACTTCTGTGTGCTCTCCTTAGAAGACTTCGTGCTGCTCTTTGATTCTTCAGCTTCGTCCTCTTCTTCTACGCCTAAGAACTGAGTTAAATCAACTGGTTCACCATCAGCGTCAATGAACTTGGCGAGACGCATACCAGCAACCATACCCTTTTGACGTCCAACTTCAACAACTGCGGATTCGAACTGACCGTTCTTGATAACAGCTTCAATGAACTGTGATGGATCAATACCGTACTGTTGTGCGACAGCTGTTAAGAAGTTAGAAATATCATTCTGGTTGACATCGATATCAAGGGTTTCAGTCAAAGTATCGAGGACCATCTGATCGCGGAGTTCCTTTTCAGCAGACTTCTTAGCAGAGTCCATTTCCTCTTCAGTAAGCTTGGACAGATCTGCCATACCACGCAAATGATTCTGAACAGTGGTTTCCAAAGCACCTGCTGGGACAGGAATATCAAGTCCTTCTTCCAAGCGGTCGATGAAAGCGTCACGTGCATCATTTGCTTGACGTGCTGCTGCATCAAGTAAGGACTGCTTACGGATGGAATCCTTTAATTCGTCTAAGGTATCGAATTCAGAAGCTTCTTGTGCGAACTCATCGTTCAATTCTGGAAGCTCTTCTTGCTTTACGGAATTAACAGTAACTTTGATTTGTGCGGTTTCACCAGCATGCTCTCCACTTAACAATGGAGCGTCAAAGTTAGCGGTATCACCAGCAGACAAACCGATCAAAGCATCATCAAGACCAGCAAACATGCTTGCAGAACCAACTTCATAGCTCATGCCAGTCTGAGTATCTTCAACTGTGCCATCAAGAGAAGCTTCAATATCAATGTTAACGAAATCACCTTGCTGAACTGGACGATCAACACCAGTCAAGGAACCAAAACGATGCTGAAGATCTTCAAGATGCTTTGCAATATCATCTTCAGTGACATCACTATTTGGAACGGAAATAGTAAGAGTAGCAGGATCTGGAAGAGTGAACTCTGGACGAACTTCTACTTCAGCCTTGAAACGAAGATTCTTGTCGCTGTTAGCAGATTCTGGCATATCGACAACATCAATGTTTGGTTGACCCATGGCGTGAAGCTTACGCTTATCCATTGCCTTGGTGTAGAAGTTCGGAATAATTTCGTTCAAGGATTCGGAAACGATGCTTTCGAAACCGAAACGAGCGTCAATAACCTTAGCTGGAACGTGACCCTTGCGGAATCCTGGAATAGCAATTTGCTGTGCAATCTTATTGCGTTCCTTGTTTAAGAATGGGTTAATTTCGCTTCCATCAAGGGTAATGGTTAATTGAATTTTAGTAGGTTCAAGTCTCTTGACAGCAGTTTTCATGTTTACTCCAATTCACTAACGAACATACTTCTCTACTCTAATGCTACTTTCCTATCATAACGCGTTTCAACGACTCAGTCACCAAACTACGCTGCCACTCTCGTACACCTTTATTAGAGAGATATTCATCAACATTTAATTCTGGTTGATCAAGCCAGAAATATTCGCGAAGAATTTTTGGCTGCAAAATTAAATCTGATGGTATATTATTCTGCTCTGCGATTTGGTTAATTGCTTGACGTCCAGCAAGAAGTTTCCGATATCTCTCTGGTTGATGTGTACTCCAATACTTCAAAGAATGTGGGACAGAAGACCCTTTTTTATATGGTTTTGCTGACACCGTTGGCAGATGTGATTCTGGTTCTGCCAAAGCGGATTTAATCGCATCTTTCCATACTTGCGGTTTAATCATACGTTGCAATGGTGCATACCGTTCAAACATTTTGTCTTGAACAGGATCATTATGCATACGAACACGTTCAAACAATTCAGGAATATTAGCAAACTGTCGTGAATTATGTGGCTTTAACTGTGCTGCTTTAATAATCGTTGAATCCTGCAAAACCAAACTTGGTGACAAATTCAAATCTGCAGCAATCTGATCACGCGTCATCCATAAGCGTCGAACAATAGCGAGTGCTCTGCGGTCTGGTCCGAGTGTGGTGATGTGGGAGACGTGTCTCCATGGTTCTTTTTGTGGTGGTGTGGGTTGGAGTCCTTGGGTGAGTATGTGGGTGAATTCTTGGGTGATCCATTGGGTTTTGTGTTGTTGTGTGAGGAGTTTTTCCATTTTGTTTTTGAGTGGGATGAGGAGTTCGACGTCGAGGGCGGCGTAGTTGCGCCATGAGGCTGGGAGTGGTCGGTAGGACCAGTCGACGGTGGTGTATTCTTTGGCGAGTTCGATGCCGAGGAGGTTGTGGGTGCAGGTGGAGAGGCTGACGTGTTGGAGGTTGAGGAATCGTGCGGCGAATTCGGTGTCGAAGAGTGCGGGTGGTTTGATGTTGAGTGTGGTGAAGCTGGGGAGGTCTTGGCTGGCGTCGTGGAGGATCCAGGTGGTGTTGGGGATGTCGGTGGTGAGGTGTGAGAGGTCGATGTTGTTGTTGAGGAGTGCTGGGATGTCGAGGAGGTAGATGTTGGTGTTGGTGCGTTTGAGTTGTATGAGGTAGTTGTTGTGGGTGTATCGGTATCCACTGGCGCGTTCTGCGTCTGCTGCGATGGGGCCTTGTGCGTGTTTGAGTTCGTTGAGTGCGGTGTAGAAAGCTTCAGTGGTGTTGATAACTGATGGGATTCCGTTGTAGGGGTGTTCTAAGAGCATGAGGTCTTTCTTGTTATGGTGTTCTTTTTGGTTAGTGTTTTTTGAAAAAACGGACTATTGCGTGGATGATGGAATAGGCAATGAGTGTGTAGAGAATGAAGTACATGAGTGTATTCTTTCGGTAGGTGTGTTAGTGGTGTGGGTGGTGGGTGTTATTGTTTGGGTGTGTTTTTAGAAGAGTGCAGATGGGATTGGGTCGTCTGGCTCTTCTAGTTGTTGTTGTGTTCTTGTTTTCTGTGGTGTAGAGGTCGTATTCGTTGCTGTTTTCTTCTTCGGTATGTTCGTTCCATTCTTCGGTGGCGAGTTTCCATTCGTCATTGCGGGTTGCGATATTGTTGATGGCGTTGGCGGCTTCTTCTTCGGTGTTGTATGGTCCGATGACGTCGAAGAGGTTAGAGATGCGGCCGTGTTCTACTTGTTTTGTTTTTGTGTTGAAATACTATTTTTTCTTGTCTGTTGTGTTTTCCATTAGTGCTCCTTGATGGGAGGGATAGTTTATGCCTGTAATTTTTTATTGTATCGATTAAATAAATTGTTGTGATACTGGGATATTGCGATCTTTGCAGAGTGCGCAGGCAGAGATTTTTGGTCCTTGAGGAAGCTGACGTCGTTTCCATTCTGCTGCACTGATCATATGGATGAGACGGTTTTTATCGGTTTCGGATAATTCTGGGAGGTGAATATCCGCTGCCTTTTTGCCTTGTTCAATGTATTGGTAGAGGAAGGAATCAAGGACTGGGTATGGTGGAAGATCGTCTTCATCTTTCTGATTTTCGTGGAGTTCAGCACTCGCTGGTTTGGTGAGGGTTGATTCTGGGATAGGGTGTGTGATGCTGCTGGTGGTGAGGTTGTTGCGCCAGCGTGCGAGTTCGTAGACACGGGTTTTGTAAACGTCGCTAATAGGCGCGTATCCGCCGACTGAGTCACCATACATGGTGAAGTAGCCAACAGCAAGTTCCGACTTATTTGTGGTATCTAATGCGACAAGGTGATGCTTGTTTGCGTATGCCATGAGGATAAGTCCACGGACACGTGATTGTAGGTTATCGGCAGCGAGCCCGTGTACGTGTAGTTGGTTGTTGATACTGGTGACCATGTTGTGGATTGGTTCGACTGAGAAATGGCATCCGAGATTGTGTGCGAGTGTGGTTGCGTCGGTGAGTGAGTCTTTGGAGGAGATATGGCTTGGCATAGCGATACCGTATACGTTGTTGGCTCCGAGAGCATCAACTGCCATGGTGGCGACAAGGGCGGAGTCGATACCTCCTGAGAGGCCAAGAACGACTTGTGTCATATGGTTTTTTGCCATGTAGTCTTTTAAGCCGAGAACGCATGCTTGGTAGATTTGTTCGGTGTTTGATGCTAATGGTGTGCTGCTGGTGGCGTGTGACTGATGGCCGGTGAGTGTCCAGTAGCTGAGGTCTTCAGTGAATTGTGGTTGTTGGAGGAGAAGTGTGCCGTTGGGATCGATGATGAAGCTACCGCCATCAAAGACAAGGTTGTCTTGGGCGCCTACTTGGTTGAGGTAGATGCTTGGTGCGTTAACTTCACGCGCGCGATCATGCAGAAGGTGGTGACGGACGGTCATTTTTCCTTCAGTATAGGGGCTACCGTTGAGTGAAACGAGAACGTCAATGTTTTCTTTTGCTAATTGTGATACGGTTCCTCCTTCACGCCAGAGGTCTTCGCAAATTGCTAATCCGATACGATACCCATTCACTGTAATGGTGGTGATATGGTCACCAGGAGCGAAAAGACGTAGCTCGTCAAATACCCCATAGGTAGGAAGATAATGTTTCTGATAAATCGTTTGGATAGAACCATGTGAGATGACGTACGCGCTGTTATGGTTTTCGGTATACCAGATTTCTTCATCATGATCTGGTGTTGGTTCGACTTCTAAGCAACCAACGATAACAGTGAGATCTCCTAATCCCTCATCTTGTAGTTGTTGTGCTAAGTGTTGTGGTGCGGTGCTCACTTGCTGGCGGAAATCATTCTGGAAGACGAGGTCATCGATGGGATATCCAGTGATTGCCATTTCTGGGAAAACAATAATGTCTGCATGATGGTCTGCTGCACGGTGAGCATACGTGAGTATGGTGGATATATTTGCGGTCATATTACCGACAATGGTATTTATTTGCGCCATTGCAAATGTTAAAGATTTATTCGTTAAAGACTTGTTCATCATATAAAATCAGCTTTCTATAAAGGGCTCATAAGCGTGATTTGATATATCAAGACAGTTTCATTGTAATACCAGTTTTGAAATGACAGTACTCTGACTGATGTTTATTGATTCTTACTAGTAGGATGCAGAATAGACCGTAATGCTGGTAATGTTGCGTGAATCCCTTGTTCGAATCCTCGTGTGGTGGGATGATAATATTCCGGTGTTCCCATACAGGACGGTAAATACTGTTGTGTGAGAATGCCCCGTGGATCATCATGAGGATTCTTATACTCTGAACGCTGCTCCTCCCCTGTATTCGTGAAATCGAAAGCATGGTTACGGAACGCGGATGGTATGGGCGCTGTCTCATACTCGGGATGTTGATCCATTGCCTGATACACGGCCTGTAATGCCTCATACGTAGATCGTGATTTCGGTGAGGTTGCTAAAAAGATCGTTGCCTCCGCAAGAATAATTTCTGCTTCTGGCATACCAACTGTCATTACTCCCGTTACTGCTGCAGTAGCGACAGGTAATGCTTGCGGATTCGCTAACCCAATATCTTCTGCCGCGGAAATCACGAGCCGGCGTGCAATATACTCTGGTGGAGCTCCTAAACGTAATAATCGCGCTACATAGTAGATCGCTGCATCAGGATCAGACCCACGAATGGATTTAATCATCGCAGACACCACATCATAAAACTCATCCTCAGAATACTCATGCTCTACCGTCACCTGATCTGTTAACACGCGTACCATATCACTGGTAATCACTGGCTTCTCCCCTTCCGATACTCCAGCGAGTGCTTGTGTGGTGAGGCTTTCAAGGAGAATGAGGGTTTGGCGTGCGTCTCCGTGGGTGAGGGTGATGAGGTCGTTTTCTGCGGTATTGGTGAGGGTGATGGTGTTGTTGTATCCGTGGGGGTCGGTGAGAGCACGGTGGATGATGTGGTGGAGGTCGGTGGTGGTGAAGCGTGTGAGGGTGATGATGAGTGATCGTGAGAGTAATGCTGGGATGAGGCTGAGGCGTGGGTTGTCGGTGGTGGAGGCGATGAGGATGATGTCATGGTTTTCTACTGCTGGGAGGAGGACGTCTTGTTGTACTTTGGAGAAGTGGTAGATTTCGTCGATGAAGAGGAGTGTTTCTTCTCCTTGGTACGCGAGGCGTGTGTGAGCAGCATGGAGCGCGTCTTTGATGTCTTTGGTGGTAGCAGAAACAGCATTGAGGGAAACGAAAATACGGTGTGAGCTGGTGGCTATTGCTTCTGCGAGGGTGGTTTTACCGGTTCCTGGTGGACCGTAGAAGATGAGTGAGCTGGGAACTGTGGTGAGTGGGCCATTTTTTTGGGTGGGGTGTGCGATGGTGGTGAGTGGTGATCCTGGGGTGAGGAGATTATCTCGGCCGATAATCTCCTCAATGGTGTGTGGTTTGATCCGCAGGAAGAGGGGTGCTGTCATGAGCGTGTGGTTTCTGTTTCTGGGAGGACAGGGAGATGGTCAAGCTGGTCGACTGTGTAGGTGGTGAAATGTGGTGTGGTGAGTGACCAATCGTCGAGTGTGACAGTGACGTCGATTGCCCAATCATGATCCCCATCACTATCGTCCAGGATTTGACGTGCGTACACGGTGTTATCAACGATGCGGGTGATGAAGAAGCGGGAGGATCGTGCTTCTTGATCGGTATAAATTTCCTCATGTTCCTCATAAATATCGTCCAGGAGATCATCCCACTGGTGACGATTCATCCCATATGGTTCATCCACATGCGCTAGATCTTCTGTTTTTTCTAAAGCGATGAGTTCAACACGATGGAATAACTCGTTCCTTAGAAGAACAAGAAGTCCACGAATATTCTGTGCTTGTGATTGTAAGGGGATACTGATCTCTTTCCCATGCGCTTCACTATCTTCTTCTGTTTGATCACTATAAATATGATTCCATTCATCAATGAGACTGGAATCAATATTCTCCAGCATTAACGCTAACCAGTGAACGATATCCATCAGCTCATCGTTATAATCCTCACGTGGAATGGTGCGTGTGAGAACACGATATGCGTCAGACAGGTAATGTAGCAGCATTCCTTCTGAACGGTCTAAACGATAGCGAGAAATATACTCATTAAAGTTCGATGAGGTTTCTAACATGTCACGAACAATTGATTTTGGTGATAGTTCATAATCACGTGCCCATGGAATTTCCTGACAGTACGCTGCATACCGGTCTTCCAGGAAATCTTTTAACGGTTGCGGGTACGTAATTCGCTGTAAGCGATCCATCCGCTCCTGATAATCCAGATCCAGATCTCTCATCTCATCTAACGCAGCTGCACGAGCAACATTCTGCTGCGCTCGCAATATAGACCACGGGTTTTCCAATGTAGCTTCCACCAAAGATAAAACATTCCATGTGTACTCTGGCGACTCATCATCTAACGATTCCACGGTCTCTAACAAAAATGGTGATAATGGTTCATCTAACGCAAAGTTCTCTGGCATTTCAAAAGCCGTCGTATACTCATCTTCCCCATCATCCGTCTGATAATGATCAATCACATGCGCACGTTCTAACGTATCAAAAATCTCATTCGCACGCTGACGTAAACGATCCTTCTGCTTCTCCGATTGACGTGACAAATCAATCAAACGGAATAATCGACCTTTCGCATCCCCACCCTGAGACACTTCAGACAAAACAATCGAATGCGTAACAGCGAAATGCGGTAACAAAGTTTCAGGCGCAGAATGAATCAACTTATCAAAGGTCTGTTGATCCCAACTCACATACCCTTCTTTTTGTTTTTTCTTCACTGGCTTTTTCGTACCCTTAGCTTTCGCCTGATTCAACGCAATCTCATAATCAGGAGCTTCCACCAAACAAATACCCGTCTGATCAAACCCCATACGCCCAGCACGACCAGCAATCTGATGAAACTCACGCGCATGCAACTTCCGTTGCTTCACCCCATCAAACTTCGTTAACGACGTAAAAAGAACCGTATGAATAGGAACATTAATCCCCACACCCAACGTATCCGTCCCACAAATAATCGGCAACAAACCTTCCTGCGCTAACTGCTCAATCAAACGACGATATTTCGGAAGCATCCCCGCATGATGAATACCCACACCATTACTTAACAACTTCCGTAACGTTTTACCAAACGCAGTACTAAACGTAAAACCAGTTAACTTCTTCTTAATCGCCTCACGCTGCTCACGAGTAGTAAACCCACCATTCGCTAAACTCTCCGCCGTTTTCACCGCAGCTTCCTGCGAAAAATGAACCACATAAACCGGATACTGATTACTCTTAATCAACCACTCCAACGTATGTTGACACGTCATATCACTCACATAGTGATACTCCAACGACACCGGACGCTCAACATTATTCACCAACGACGTCACACGCTCAGTACACTGATCCAACGTCGCCTCAATACCAGACGTATCACCCAACGTCGCACTCATCAACAAAAACTGTGCAGACGGCAAACTCAACAACGGAACCTGCCACGCCCACCCACGCTCACGATCACCATAATAATGAAACTCATCAATCACAATACACGCATCATCATCAACATCCCCACGCAACGCCTTATTCGCTAAAATCTCTTCCGTACAACAAATAATCGGCGCATCACTATTAATACGCGTATCACCAGTAATCATCCCCACATTCTGCGGACCAAAAGCAGCTGTCAAATCAAAAAACTTCTCATTCACCAACGCCTTAATCGGCGCCGTATAATACGCCGTACGACCACGACTCAACGCAATAAACAAAAAAGCACTCGCGACCATTGATTTACCAGATCCTGTCGGGGTAGCAAGGATGACATGGTTATCGAGAAGGAGGTCGAGGATGGCTTCCGTTTGGTGTGGCCAGAGGGTGATGCCATGCCGTTCGCAAGCGTGTGCGAAACGATCGTAAATGTCATCATCGGAGACGGGTGTTTCTGATTGGTAAATAGAGTCAAGGGCTTGAGATAAGGCAGAGGCCAAGGAAACAGTGTCCTTGGCCTCGGTATCAACCTCAGAATTAATATTCATATAAAGGAATATCTTTCATTCTTCGTCATCATCTGGCTGATAATCAACGCCAGTTTCTTTACGCTGCAAATCCGTAATTGGTGCTGGAGCGAGCGTTAATGGGTCTTTTCCACCACCGGACTTCGGGAAAGCGATGACTTCGCGAATAGAATCGGTTGCGGTTAAGAGTTGAGCACAACGATCCCATCCAAAAGCTAAACCAGCGTGAGGTGGTGCACCATACTTGAATGCTTCAAGCAAGAAGCCAAACTTTTCGTTTGCTTCTTCTTGGGTGATACCAAGAACGTTGAAGACGCGCTTTTGAATATCGTCACGGTGGATACGGACGGAACCACCACCAATTTCGTTACCGTTGCACACAATATCGTAGGAATCACTCATCGCATGTTCTGGATCAGTGTCAAAGGTGTCTAACCATTCTTCGCTTGGCATGGTGAATGGGTGATGTTCAGAGGTCCATTGTGAATGACCAACAGCAACATCATCATCATCTGGATCATTCGCTTGCTTGAACAAAGGAAAATCAACAACCCATGTGAAAGCAAACTCATGTGGGTCAAGTAATCCTTGACGTTTAGCGATTTCAACGCGAACAGCGCCGAGGAGTTCTTGAGAGGAACGCTTCTTGCCAGCAGCGAAGAAGACAGCGTCACCATCTTCTGCATGAACAGCGTCCATGATGCCTGCGCGTTCTTCTTCAGAAATGTTCTTGGCAACTGGTCCACGTAATTCACCGTCTTTAAAGGTGATGTAGGCAAGTCCCTTTGCACCACGTTGACGTGCCCACTCTTGCCAGGCGTCGAATTGGCGACGTGGTAAGGAAGCACCGCCCTTATAGACAACAGCACCAACGTATTGTTGTTGGAAGACGCGGAATGGTGTGTTAGCGAAGAAGTCAGTTAAATCAACAAGCTTGTTGTCGAAACGAAGATCTGGCTTATCAGAACCATAGTAGTTCATGGCGTCAGTCCAGCTAATACGGTTGATTGGCAAGGTGACCTCATAGCCGGCTGACTTCCAGACAGCTTGGATGACCTGTTCGGCAACCTTCATGATGTCTTCTTGACCAACGTACGCCATTTCCATATCAAACTGAGTGAATTCAGGCTGACGGTCAGCACGGAAGTCCTCATCACGGTAGCAGCGTGCAAGCTGATAGTAACGTTCAACGCCACCGACCATTAACAGCTGCTTTAACAACTGTGGAGACTGTGGAAGCGCATACCAGGATCCTGGAACCAAACGTGCTGGAACAAGGAAATCGCGAGCGCCTTCTGGGGTGGATTTGATGAGGGTTGGGGTTTCTACTTCGGTGAATCCGAGGTTGTCGAGGACAGCGCGTGCTGCTTTGGACATATTGGATCGTGTGAGTAGGTTGGCGTGCATGGATGGGCGACGTAAGTCGAGGTAACGATACTTGAGTCGTAAGTCTTCGTTTGGTAGGTCGAGTTCGCCTTTGTTTTCCAGTTCTGTGGAGACTTGGAATGGGAGGGTTGCGGAGTTGGACAGGACAGTGACTGTGTCAGCAACGATTTCGATGGTACCTGTCAAGATGTCTGCGTTTTCTTCGCCTTCAGGACGTTTGCGGACGACGCCTGTGACTTGAAGTACGTCTTCACTGTGGAGTGGTCGTGCGACGTTTTCGTCGTAGATGACGACTTGGATTAAACCTGAAGCGTCGCGAATATCGACGAAGGCGACGCCACCGTGGTTGCGGAGTCTGTCGATCCATCCCGCGATTGTGACGGTTTGGTCTACAAGCGACTCATTCACTTCGCTGGCTGAATGAGACCTATATTTTGTACTGCTCATCACCATTATTCCTCTGATTTCGTGTTATTTATGATGATCTCTTGACTTTTATACAAGGTATCCGGGACCCATGATAGAGGATCGGCCTCTATTTGTTCCCCAGTAATGATATTTTTTACACTTTGCTGCTCACTTTCGGTGGTAGCTGGGAACCAGAGGTATGGGATGCCGAGTTTGTCAGCATATTTGATTTGTTTGCCGATTTTGTTGGCTTGTGGGGCAACGTCGGCGCAGATGCCGCGGGAGCGGAGTGTGCTGGCGATCGCGTTGGAGATGTGTCGATCGTTTTCGTTCCAGACAGCAACCATGACGGCTGCTGGTGATTGACGGTTTGCTGTGGCGTGTATTGTTTTCAGTAGGTAGGATAGTAAGCGGGATAAGCCGATGGAGAGTCCTACGCCAGGATACTTTTTGTTTCCTTTGTTGACGAGACTGTCATAGCGTCCACCAGAGCAAATAGATCCTAATTCTGAAGCACCTTCAATGAACGTTTCGTAGACGGATCCGGTGTAGTAGTCAAGACCGCGTGCGATCTTGCAGTCAGCGATCACGGAATGTGGTTGGATACGTTCTGATTCTCTAATGATTGTGCAGATAGTTTGTAGGCCCTGTTCTGCTAAATGATAATTCTCCGACAGACGATCAATATGATGCTTCTGACATAACTGGTTGAAAGCGTCAGTCAATTCCTGTGGATCATTCGTAGAAATGGTAGCTAACTCTAAGCATGCGTCCGCCTGTTCGCTTGTCGCACCACAGTTATCACACAACAACTGCTTCACTTCATCAGCACCAATCTTATCAAGCTTATCAATCTCACGTAATGTGGACTCAATATCGGTTAAACCAATACCACGGTAGAAACCTTCAGACAGCTTACGATTATTCACGTGAATTAACGCAGTTGGTAAACCAAACTTCTGTAACTTCTGCAATGCCTCACACATGACTAACGGGAGCTCAACCTCATAATGCTCTGGCAAAACACCATCACCAATCACATCAATATCCGCCTGATAAAACTCACGGAATCGACCACCCTGCGGCCTCTCACCACGCCACACCTTCTGAATCTGCCAACGCTTAAACGGAAAAGCCAACTGACCAGAATGCTCCAACACATAACGAGATAACGGAACCGTCAAATCAAAATGCAACCCCAAACGCTCCTCCACAGGAACGTGAGTATCAGAAGACACATCTTGCAACCGAGACAGCAAATAAATTTCCTTACTCGTCTCACCCTTTTTCAATAAACTAGCACCGGTTTCCACAGCACACGTCTCAATACCAATAAAACCATGCAACTCAAATGTACGGCGAACGGTATCGATAAGAGCCTGCTCAACAGCCCTCTCACTAGGAAGCCACTCTGGGAAACCTGATATTGATGCACCTTTTGTCATATTTCCTTATAATAGAGGACGTTATGTAACCGTCAACGCGAATTACAAAAATTCGCAATATTCTCTACACGTAGATACCATAACTATTCACCACACAAAGAGGAGTCACCCACATGGGCATAACACCAAACATCATGGCACAAACACATCAAAACAACACCTCACTCACCACCTACAGTGACAGTGACCTCATACAAGCCAAACAATACGGATTCATCGACAACAACGGCACTATCTACCTCAAAAACAGTGACGGAACCACCCAACCACTCGGCTCCATCACCGACATGAAAGACAAAGACACCATCCTCAACCTCTACGCACGACGCTACCTCGACCTCAAACAACGCGCACTCCTCCTCAAACAACACATCCAAACAGCCCACACCAAACTACGCACACTCGCCACCTCTATCGCCACCCTCCAAAAAGACATCACCACCACCAAATACATCGGCGACAACACCAGCCTCCAAAACCAAATCACCGAACTATCCCAACTCCTCACCCAAAAAGAAACCGAACTCAAAGAACAACACCGCCAAGCCCTCAAAACCTCCCTCACAGCACGCACCACCATCGTCACCAAAGCAGAAGCACTCGCTCAAGGACTTGATGAGTCAACAAATTGGAAGAATACAGCGGAAGAGTTTAAAGCACTATTCGCAGAATGGCAGGGATTACAGAAGACGCAGGTGCGTCTTGATGAAGCGACAGAGAAAGAATTATGGGGTCGTTTCTCTGCTGCTCGATCCTCCTTTAACGAGGCTCGTCATGCATGGATTGAGCAACGTGAACAGGATCATGAGAAAGTCCGTCGCGCAAAGAAAGATCTGATTGAGCAAGCTCGCTTATTAGAGGATTCTCGTGATTTTGCTGCAACCTCAAAAGAGTTTTCTCGTTTAATGGAGGACTGGAAGCACGCGGGTCGTATTAATAAGCAGGAAGATGATGCTTTGTGGGCTGAGTTCAGAAAGTCTGCTGATGTCTTCTTCACTACCCGTGAGGAGGAAAGAACTCGCGTTGCCTTAGAAGAACAAGCAAATGTTGCACGAAAGGAAGCATTATTAGAGCAGATTACTGCACTGGTAAGCACCATTTCTGCCACGACGATTGATCATGTCAAGAAGGAAATTAATCCTCTTCTTGACGCCTGGGATGAAGTTGGTCATGTTCCACAAGAACAGTTTATTGAGTTAGAAAAGAAACTCTCTACCGCTACTGCTCCATTGACCTCTTTCGAAGAAAAGAAATGGTCAGAAATTAATACATCAACAGATCACCGTTACGTGTCCTTCAAAGAGCAAATCATGAACCGTCTTCACAACATTGATATGCAGCTAGCAACTGAAACTGATCCACAAACGCGTCAGAAATTGCAGGATGAGAAAGTAGCTAAGAAACAGTGGTTAGAAACCATTTCCTGAACTACTGACTTTACCGAGATAACGGTTATTGTTCTCTGCCAAGAGTGGTTTAGAGAACAATAACCGTTTTTTTCACTTCTGGAAGAGACGTAATTTTTTGTTTGATCTGCAGTAATTGTGGGAGCTCGGTCTCATGGATTGGCAGCGTGATAGTAATCATATGCTGGTCAGGAGTATCAGTTAAATGAATATCTGATTGGACAGTGAGCGCACTAATGAGACGTCGTATATCTGTCAGTAAGTACGTTGGGCAGCTTGTTGCTTCAACACGTACGGTTGCTGATATCTGATCTTCTGTTACTTCAGGTAACAGTAAGTCATCTGCTGATAATGAGAAATGATCATCGTGTGATTCTTGCAGTACTTCAGGTACTACTACTGTTTTATCTGTCTGATGTGCGGTAGGAGCATACTGTTGTTGATCATCAGCAACCGGATTATAGTCGGAGTAATGATGACTAAACCAATGTTTAATCGCACCACGTGCTTTCGATGATTTCACGAATGATAACCATTCAATCGATGGTCCCAAGCTGGTTGGTGACGTTAAGATATTGACGGTATCCCCATCATGAAGAATGGTATCTAATGGTACGAGATGCCCGTTCACTTTCGCACCTAACGCATTGTTCCCGATCATGGTATGGATAGCATACGCGAAATCAATTGGCGTTGAATTGGTGCCAAGTGTAATGACTTTACCTTTTGGTGTGAAGACGTAAATAGCGTTTGCTTGTAAATCATCTTTTAAAACATTGATGAATTCCGCGGAACTTGGTGTCTCATTTGACCATTTTACTAAGTGTTTCACCCATTTTAGGTTATTTTCTATCGTACTGTCAGGTTGTACTAATGCAGTGGAAGGAGATGCTGCTTCCCCATTAATGGTTGCTTTATACTTCCAGTGTGCTGCAATACCGTATTCAGCGAAATGATGCATATCCCAGGTACGGATTTGGATTTCAATCATATGACCATTCGCATCTATTACTGTGGTGTGAATAGATTGGTACATATTGATCTTTGGCATTGCAATATAGTCTTTTATACGACCAGGAACAGGCGTCCATTGCGAGTGCACGATGCCGAGGACTGAGTAGCAGTCTTGTATGGTTGGCACGATGATGCGGATGCCGAGGAGGTCGTAGATGTCGTCGAAGTTGTGTTGTCGGTTGACGATTTTTTGGTAGATGCTGTAGTAGTTTTTTTGTCGTCCGGTGACGGTTGCGGTGATCTTTTTTTCGGAGAGTTTGAATCGTATCTGTTTGACGAGTTGTTTGATGTATGAGTCTTTTTCTCCTGTTTTGCGTGCGACCATGACGACGAGTTTGTTGTAGATGTCTGGGTGAAGTTGTTTAAAGGAGAGTTCTTCGAGCTCGGTTTTCATAGCGTTGATGCCGAGTCTGTTTGCGAGTGGGACGTAGATGTCGAGGGTTTCTTTTGCCTTGTTGCGTGCGCTTTCTGGTTTGACGTATCGCCAGGTGCGGGCGTTGTGTGTTCTATCGGCGAGTTTGATGAGAAGGACGCGGATATCGTGGCTCATCGAGATGATCAGTTTGCGGATGGTTTCTGCTGGGGCGTCGTTTCCTGCTTGTATTTTGCTGATTTTTGTCATGCCGTCTACGAGTGCGGTGATTTCTGGTCCGAATTCGTAGTTGCATTGTTCGAGAGTGTAGTCGGTGTCTTCGACGGTGTCGTGGAGGAGGCCGGCTGCGACGACGTCTTCTGAGAGGCCAAGGTCGGCGAGGATTTGTGCGACGCCGAGGGGGTGGATGATGTAGGGTTCTCCTGATTTTCGGCGTTGGTTGCGGTGTTGGTATTGGGCACGATTGTAGGCTTGTTGGAGAAGTTGGAGGTTTGCTTGTGGGTAGTGTTGTTGCACAATGCGGGTGATTGCTTCTAGAGCATTGGAAGGGTTGCGTGTGATTTCGACACCTAGTAGCCGTGAGTTGCCTTCGTTGTGCGACTGATGCATCTCGATGTCATTCATATTAGTTGATTCCTGTTGATCCGAATCCTGAATCGCCGCGTGAGGAGTTGGTATCGATGGTGCTTTCACTAAAGATGCCGGTCACGTATTTTTGGAAGACTATTTGTGCAATTCGGTCACCACGGTGGAAATCCCAAGTGTGTGTTGGATCCAGGTTGATGAGTGGGACTTTTATTTCTCCTCGGTATCCAGAGTCGATGGTTCCTGGAGCGTTGAGAACGGTGATGCCTTTGTTAATGGCAAGACCAGATCGTGGGTGAACGAGTCCAACGTATCCGTCAGGGATCTGGAAATAGACGCCTGTTGGGATGAGAAGACGTTCGAAAGGTTTGATTGAAAAATCAATGGTTGTGCAGAGATCAGCGCCAGCATCATCATAATGCTTGTATTGCGGCATAGTAGCGGACTGATCAATGCTTGTTGGTATGGTAATGTGGTCAATCATAGTCTTACAATATCGTGTTTGTCGTACATGATGATACGACAAACACGATATTGTAGAGTGATCATACTGCGCACTCTTTGCACACTGGTTGACCATCATTGAAATAAGCTAATTGGCTGCGATGTTTCACGAGGAAGCATTCTGAGCAGACAAATTCATCGCCCTGCATTGGGGTGACCATTACTGAGGCGTCTTCGCTACTAAGATCAGCTCCAGGAAGTTCAAAATTTTCAGCGATGATGTTTTCATCGTCATCAATGTTTGATCCATCATTCTGGTTAGCGTTACCAGCAAATTGGGCGACATCGTCATCTTCAATCTCGTCTTTTGGTGAATCATAATCCTGTGCCATTCAAGAGCCCTCTCTCTTCATTTCATTAATATGACTGTGTGCTAGCATACACATATTGTGATTATGGTTAAAGTACAACAATAATGTACATACATGCATATATGAATCCTAGGGGAAAAATGAAGCAAGCTCTTTTTGATCATGTTAGTGATAATGGTGACTTAATTCTCCGTTTAGGAAACGAAGAAGTGGTTCTGCAACTGTCTGAAGATCTTGAGCAAGGCATCATGTTGTCTCATCAAATTCAAACTGAAAATAGGGCTGGAGACATGCCTCCAAAAGTTGCAACTATGCCGATTTCAGCAATTCAAGAGATGTCCCGTCAAGGATACACATATGAGTATATTTCCGAGAAATATCACATTGATCAAGCACTTGTTCGTCGTCTCACGAAAGTAGTAGAGCAAGAGAAAAAATCTGCTCTCCACCAGTTCTTTTACTCCATTAAAAGTAGAGATAATAATCATCGCATCAAGGATATCATTTACAAAAAATTTACTTTTTATAATATTGATCCAACATCAGTAGCGTGGGATGCCACACGAAATAAACGTGCACCATGGAAAATTACCGCACACTTCACGTATAAGAATCGTGAATGTACCGCAGCATGGTCATGGAGTATGATCACCAATTCTAGTACCGAAGCTATTCACCCGTTAGATGATAATGCTGATTTCCTTCTCCATGATCGTCTCCTCTCTACCCCTTCTCTCGAGGATCATTTCACCGGTCATGACACTACACTCACTACACCAGATACAGAAAAAGCAGACAACACAGACAAAAAAACACCAATAGTAGACATCGCAGCAGACGCAACAACCATTGCAACAACGACGGTTACCTCATCCTTATCAGAGACTCTTGCACCTGCGAGTGTGGAAACTTCTTCGTCATCTCACTCGTCTAAACGAACACGGATGCCATCTTGGGATGAAATCATGTTTGGTACTCCACGTACAAAGCAGTAAAGTTTTAATCTTTGTAGTCGATGAGGAGTGGGATACGTGTCTCATACTCAGTGAGGGAACCGTGAACGCCTGGCATGGACATCATTGTTGATGGTTGTACACGGGAATCAACAATCGTGGTATCTCCAGTACACATGACAATGACGTCTCCGATCATTGGGAGAACGTGAGGAGCAACTTCACCAAAAACATGATGTTGTACTGCTTCTTGTTTGGTGAGTACGATTGCTTGATCCTTTAAATAGTTCGCCCATTCGTTGGCGGTTTCTTGTGGATCGGTATCTTTTTTCACGTATAGCATAAGAGCACGTGGTTCTCCCCCAATACATGCAATATGATGATTTAATACTGGGATGGTGGCGATATCAATCTGATGATCATAATTAATGTTGATCATGCCATGATCAGCAGTAATAATTAATGCACTATCATGAGGCATATTGTTGCGAACAATTTGGAGTTGTTGATCCGCGTTTTCTAAGCTAGCTGCCCATTCATCTGATTCCCACCCATACTTATGGCCTGCTTTATCAACGATACGAATGTATAGGTAGGTGAGGTTATAGCGGTGAGCGTTTTCCGCCGCTTGATAGGCACGACGTAAATCATTCACTTGAGACGTGTACTGTGATCCGCGTAATGCGGCGCGAGTAAGTGGTGACCGTTTAAAATCAGGAAGCCCAACCGTACTCACTTGTCCACCGGCTTTTTCTATTTTTTCGAAGATGGTTGGCTGTTGCTGTAATTTTTCTGGAGCGATCGCATGCACAAACTTAATCATTTGCGCTATATGATGATTTTCCGGATTTAACTGCGTATACCCCAGCATGCCAGTAAGACCAGGACACGTGCCTGTACCAAATGTTCCTAAAGCAGCAACTGTTGTTGATGGATAACATGTGTTAATCGACGCAGTATCCGCATTATTTTCTGGATTATTCTGCAATAAAGATCGGAGATAAGGAGCATGACCGATACGTTCTGCAAGATTCCAGTATCCTAACCCGTCAATCAAAACGACGACTGCGGACGAGCACTGCGGAAGGTTTAAAATACGGCAACAGTCTTCTGCTATCTGATGATAAGCTGTTGACACAGGTGTATGAATTGCAAACGAAATTCCTGGAAGTACAGAGGAAAGATGACGTGTGACATGATCGTTTACAGATGCTTGTTGTACCGCTGTCAGATTGATATCTAATTTACTATTCATAAACTTCCCTATCTTTCCTTGTACACATATCATAATGTCTGATGAATATGAGTGATACAACGATCAATCCGAGCTGGTTTAAATCTCTGTGAATCGTATCCTAATATAACAATACGTGTTTATTAACGTATGATCTATTCCTATCGTTAACGATACAATGGCAACTTGTTTAATGTTACATGCACAATAAACTCGACAAAAATCATCTCATTATTAGATGATTAACCGAATATCATTATTTGCTATTTGCACTAAATCGTTATTGATACGCATGAGTATCCTAGGTGTTTATTCTCCATAAGCGTACGTATATTATGGTGACGTTGTTTTTGATGATATAAAACAACAAGTAGTAATTTTAGTTCCATTCCTTCATTGAAGATAAAGAAGAAATTACTCAAATGTTTCTTAGAGAATAGAGAGTTTTCTTGTTTTGGTCTCCAGTACCTTCTTTCCTTTTATTTTCATCATGTTTCCTGTTGTATTGCTTTAAACACACTAAACCAGATATGCCACAATAAACTGTGACAGAGCAATCAATCGTTTTCCCTCATATTGTGTTCTTTATATGTACTCATTCTCTTAACATGGAAAAGTATGACAGCATAACACGGCCTATTGCTTGTTTCCTGGTTACACTGGCGTTTGGGAACAA
>JAFYHY010000042.1 GCA_017538895.1 Aeriscardovia sp.
ATAAAAGCCTTCATGGCAAGCTTTGATGGGAGATTCATTTTTTCGTGATTGAAACCACCCTGACAATAGAATGCCTTGATGTATGTTCTCTGATCATCTGTAAGTATATTATTCAGCGCGACTTCTACATCAGGATTATCATTAGGGCTTCCACCTACTGCAATAAGCGCAAGGCGCTTGCCTTTCCAGTTCTTTGCCCTATCAAGAAACCAGTTAGCTTTAACAACCTTTCCTGCCATACACCATCCGGCATAGACAATTGCTTTATATCCGTCAAAAAAACTGTTTTCTTTCTTCTGAACGTCCTTCAGGTCGAAAAGATCTGCTTCCATTCTCTCCGCAATCCACTGGGCATATCTCTTAGTAAATCCTGTCTGTGATGTGTAAACTACTAAAGTCTTCATAATTCACTTAAATTCCTTTCCATATGCATGATAGTTTCAATTGTTGCCATAAGGTTCTTTTCATCAATTCCTTCAAATATCCTGCCTATGATATCCGCACTGTTCGGGCTCTGGTTATCGTTCTCCCGGCAAAACTCTCTGCACTTATCTGTTATCAGGATCCTCTGCTTCCTCTTATCCTTCTCGTCAGGAATCATGGAAACAAAGCCCTTACTTTCAAGCTTAAGAAGGATCTGCTTAACATTCTGATGAGAACTGCCCATCACATCAGACAGATCATTAAGTGTAGGCGGTTCCTTGCACAGGTTAATGCAGATGATGGCAAAAAACTGTTTCCAGGTAATCTCCTTGAAGTAATTGTCAGCTGCAGCCTGGTATCTGTTGTCAAATGCACTTAACAGCCCCAGCAAAAAGGCCTGTGGCGGCATCTGGCCAAACTCAACCTTGCTCATATTCATTGCTTCATCATAGTTCATTCTATTTTCCTCATTATTTGCAAATAAATAGGTAACATATTACATGTTGATATTAATGTAACATGTTACCTATATTTTGTCAACCTTATTTTGCGAGATATAGTGCTACTGGTCTATCAAAAAACTCTCAGTTTTCAAATCACAATAATACCTTCCGCTCTCTGCTGTAAATTTCAAAACACAGTAATCCGGGTCTGTAACACCACCCTTATAAAACACGGTATCGCCTTTTCGCCAGATCATATCTTTTGTTTCTTGATCGGTAAGGACTTCCATTTTGCCCTTCAGCATAACACCAACATACTTAATCAGCCCTTTGTGATAAAAGTATATGCAGGCATTGGGATTATTCCTATACTGTTTTACTCTCATGGAAGAGGTATTTGTAGAAAAATAGAAGCGTTGCATACCATCGATTTTTCTCGGTTTCAGCATTGCTTTTACATTAGGAAATCCCTCTTCATCAACAGAGCAAATAAAAGCAACTTTTTGTTTTCTGATGAAGTTCTCTATTATATTGATATCCATAATCAGCGTCCTCTTTTATTTCAAAAGTTATAATCTATCCCTATACTTCTCAAGCAATTCTTTTGAGTATTTCTTCTCCATATCCGAATCCCTGACTATGCTCCATAAA
>JAFYHY010000043.1 GCA_017538895.1 Aeriscardovia sp.
CCTGCATGGAAGAATCCTTGGCCTCGATGAGTACTTTCTCGTACGAACTGCTGCGTCCGCCGAAGAAGTCGGTTAGTCCAGCCATGAAGTCTTTAAGCACATTGGCACCAATGATGACTTCGCCTGTCACCACGCCCTTGTATTCGCGAATGGGGTGACCTTCAATCTGTGGGGTTGTTGACAATATCATAATCGTTATCTTATAAAAGTTTCTATGTGTTAGACGTCATTCAGTGGCAAAAAGTTGCAAATTTCGTCGAAATACTGTTGGGAAGTCATCGAAAAAAATATTAATCCGAACGATTATTACCTTATCTTTGCACCGAGATTTAAACTCGGAATAAATCATGTAATAATGTAAGATATGAAACAGATGAGAATTCTTTTAGTGATGATGCTGTCGATGGCTTCACAAGGTATTTGGAGTCAAGAGAATCGCGAAGTAAACAAAGACTCTATTGGCTCGGACAGTTTGGAAGTGAAAATGGGTGCGACGATTAAGGAAGTGGAAGTTGTCGCCCAGAAACCTCTGGTAAAGATGAAAGTTGACAAGATAACCTACAATGTGGCCGAAGATGAAGATTCAAAATCGAATACCGTCCTCGACATGTTGCGTAAGGTGCCGATGGTGACCGTCGATGGAGAA
Organism: Aeriscardovia sp.; assembly: GCA_017538895.1. Classification (GTDB taxonomy): domain Bacteria; phylum Actinomycetota; class Actinomycetes; order Actinomycetales; family Bifidobacteriaceae; genus RGIG7107. The sequence goes on from JAFYHY010000043.1 coordinate 647, forward strand.
GATAATATCAGCGTCAATGGCTCGTCATCTTTCAAAGTGCTGGTTGATGGCATGCCCAACGTGTTGTTCTCCCAGAATCCATCAATGGTGTTCAAGAGCATGCCCGCCTCTGCGGTTAAGAGCATCGAGGTCATCACTAATCCTGGGGCTAAATACGATGCCGAGGGTGGGGCAGGTATTCTGAACATCGTGATGAACAAGATTCCCCAACAGGGAGCCCAAATCCTGAATGGTTACAATGGTACAGTGCGTGCCTCGTTGGGCAACCGGCAGGCAGGCGGAAGCGTGTTCGTCAGCGGTCAGCATGCCAAACTCTCCTACAGTGCCAATGTCATGACCTCTTATAATAATCCTGGTACAACGACGACCGAAATGGAGCAGGTACAGGATCATCATTCTATTGACAATGCCACAGGCGATAGTGGTTTTTCACAATTGATGACTTCAACTAACGAGGTAAAGACTCCGTTTACGATGGGTAGTCTTACTCTTGGTTACCAGCTTGATGCGTTGAGTGCCATCAATGCGTCGTTCTCCGTTAACAGAATGACTATGAAGAGCACAGGTACCTCGACAACTGCCATGAGTGGCTCTTTCTATGGCGACGGTTTCAGTTTCGGTAGCAGCACCGATATGAAGAATTCGCGCACGTCGTTCAGTGCCAGCCTCGACTGCCAGCATTTCTTCAATCAGATGCGTACCCATTCGCTGGCATTTACCTATCAGTTGAACTACAGTCCAGGCACTACTGAGATGACGAGTAACTTCGGTACAACTTCTTCGTTCATTGACCTGACAAACCGTTATTCTGAAAACAATGACAAGACCGTCAGTCATATCTTCCAGCTCGACTACATGTTGCCACTTGCCTATGGTCAGACGTTGAGCTTGGGTGGTAAGTACCAGTTGTACGACGCCACCTCCGATGCACATTATTATATGAAAGATGTGTACGACCCGAATTCCAGCAGCGACTATGAATACAGGAATGCCATCCTCGCAGGCTATGGCGAGTATGCTGGCAACTGGAATAAATTTGGTGCCAAAGTCGGTTTGCGCTACGAACATACGTGGCAGGATGTCATGTACCACTTCGGCAACGGTTACGACTTCAGCACCGACTATGGACGTTTGGTGGTCAATGCCAGCTTGCAGTATAACATCAGCATGGGTAGTAATCTTGGCTTGACTTATAACATGCGTATATCGCGTCCAGGCATTACCTACCTGAACCCATACGTTGACAAGTCAAACCCAATCGCCGTAAGCTATGGCAACAGCGACTTGGATATCGAGAAGACCCATAATTTCTCGTTGGTCTATAATCTGTTTTCGCCAAAGCTGATGGTAAATCTCAATTTGCACCATAGCTTTACGGATAATGGTATCTCACAATATAGTTTCTACGATAACAACAACTTGATGAACACCACCTTCGGTAATATCATCAAGAACAGTCAGACGGGGGTAAGTGCGTATATCAACTACTTGATAAACAAGAGTACCAGACTATTCTTCAACGGTGGACTGAACTATACGGATGCCAAAAGCGAGATTCTTGACCAGTACAACAACGGCTGGACAGTCAACATAATGGCTGGCGTACAGAAGACGCTTCCTTGGAAAATTAATCTCAGTGCTTTTGTCATGACTTCTTCCAAGACCTACACTCTTCAGGGCTGGAATGGCGGTTTCAACATGCTTACTGCCAGTCTGTCGAAGTCGTTGCTGAAGGATAAACTCAACCTAAGCATCAGTGCCATGACAGGCCTTAACAAGGGTGGCAAGCTGATTATCGAAAGCTATAGTCGTGGTCAGAATTTTACTTCAACGACCAATGTCAAGGTTCCTGTCTCTGGCGTGACATTCACGGTGGCTTATACCTTTGGCGATACGAGGATTATGGCCAAGCAGCACGTCAGTCGTGTACAAAACGATTTTATTGAACAGCAGTCGCAGGGCGAAATGCTCAATAGCATCGGAAATACAGAAAAAAATGAAAAGTGAGTTGACTTTCAACTTTTTTTATTATCTTTGCAGCGATGAATAAGATAGAGAAAAAAGATATAGGGTTATTTCTGGTACAGGCCATTGTCTGGACGATTGTGCTGACGGTCCTACCTCTTGCCACTTTCCTTAGTACCCGTAACTGGGAGACGACGTCCACTTCGCTTTTAATGGTGTGGCAGATTCTCCGTGGTCCGTTAGTGGTCTATTTCGCCAATTTCTATCTCTTTGGACCCTATCTGTTCTTCCGACGTAAATATTGGTGGTTTGCCCTCAGCAACCTTTTGCTCATCGTGGGTGTTAATTATGGCTTCTTCTTCAGCTACTTTATGATTAAGGAATATGCAATTGGCATGACCAGTGACGCATGGATTGGTTTCTTTTCAGGCGCATTCCTTTTCGTGTTGCTTAATATGATCATGGGTGCTATTGCCATTGGTATCCTTCATTTTATTCGCGTCCGTAAGATTAAACAGCAGCTCCAAGAGGAGAGGGCAAAGAACACTGAGGCTGAATTGGCATGGCTGAAGAATCAGATTAATCCTCATTTTCTTTTTAATACGCTGAACAACATCTCCAGTCTGACGCAGATTGACTCTGATGCCGCCCAGAATGCCATCGCCCAGTTGAGTGACCTGTTGCGCTATGCGATGTACGAGACAAACAAGCCAAAGGTCCGCCTCGATGGCGAAATCGAGTTTATGCGCAATTATGTTGACTTGATGAAACTGCGTTGTAATGATATGACGACGGTCAATTGTCAATTGTCAGTTGTCAATGATCAATTGGAGGTGGCCCCTCTGCTGTTTATCTCACTTATTGAGAATGCTTTCAAACATGGAGTCAGTAGCAGCCGTCCGTCAAGAATCGATATCCGTTTGGAGCAAATTGACAACCAAATTATTTTTACTTGTGACAATACTAATTACCCTAAAGATGATGCAGACCGTAGTGGCTCCGGTATAGGTCTGGAGAATACCCGTCGCCGTTTGGAACTGATGTATCCCGACAGCTATTCATGGGAACAGACGTTGCAAAACGAAAGCTATCATATTCGTATTACACTCCATCTCTAAACTCTATACAAAATTATGATTCTCAGTTGTATCATCGTCGATGACGAGCCTCTGGCTGTCAAATTGCTCGAATCGTTTGTGAACAAGACACCTGATTTGGAGTTGCTTGGCTCCTATACAGATTCTGTTGAGGCCATTAATGCCGTCAGGAACCTACAGCCTAATCTGCTCTTCCTCGATATCCAGATGCCCGACCTCAATGGCATGGAGTTGGCCCATATGTTACTAGATGGTACGCGTGTCGTTTTTACTACAGCTTTCAAGGAATATGCTTTCGATAGTTATGAAGTGAGGGCACTCGACTTCCTGCTTAAACCCATTCAATACAATAAATTCTTCGCTGCTGTGGAGAAGGCCAAGGAGTGGTTTACTGTTTATAATTCAAGCTTTAAAGATGATAACTCAACTGTCTTCCTCAAGGTCGATGGTGAGTACCGTCAGATAGCTGTTTCCAATATTCTTTACGTCTGTGGCATGAAAGACTACGTGATGTTCTATCTTGACAGTCAGCCCAAACCGTTGATAACCCACCTTACCATGAAATCTGTCGAAGAGATGCTGCCCTCACAGCTGTTTATGCGCGTTCATCGTTCCTATATCGTGGCTCTTGATAAGATTCGCAAGGTAGATCGTAATGACTGTATATACATAGGAAATGAGATAATCCATGTGACGGAAGCCTATTTGTCGGCTTTCCAGCAATTTTTCGCCTCCAAAATTCCAGGCAGTAGGTAATTTCCCCCCACTGATGATATGGAGGAATCTTTTGTGATTAATTTAGAGTTCTATTTTGACTAAAGTTTATCAAGTTTGCCGCATATTCCGAAAAAAGATTAGAAAAACGTGCGAACTTTCATGAAAAAAATGTAATTATGCGTCGTAGCCCTCGAGTTCCTGCTGGCCTTTGTCGGCGTAGGACTGTACATTAGGCACTACAACCACAAGGCGTAGAACTGACAAAAAAGGAGCGGCACCCTCTATAGATGCTGCTCCCTGCTGTTTTATTCAAGATAGCCCTTAATTACGAGACCTCGATGGCTTTGGTGACCTTCTGCTTCGGCTCCATCTTCGGCATGGTGACGGTCAAGATGCCGTCCTCCACCTTGGCAGAGATCTGATCTTTCACGACATCATCAGGCAGCGTGTAGCTCTGCTCGTAGTTCGAGTAGCTGAACTCGCTGCTCCGTCCGTTCTTGATGCTACTGCCGCCATAGGTGGCGAAGGGGATGACGGTCGGCATCCGTGTAGGGTCTCCTTGGGTTCTATTTCACTTTCCGCCCGTAATCGGCCAGA
>JAFYHY010000044.1 GCA_017538895.1 Aeriscardovia sp.
AAGACCAAGGGCAACACCGACGCAGCAACGAACTGGACGGCTGTCCATCACCTTGTGAAATCCTGATTTAACACCTCTTTTTACACAATTCACGAATTTGTTAATCATTTGTTTTTTGTAATTTAATAAGTTTATAAAAAACCGATAGATTAAAAAACGAAAAAACTTATAGATTAAAAAACGAAATATAGGGTACTCCCGAGGGGGTATTTCTTACCAGCCGAACATCACATTGTCCGAGCGTACTATGCCGAAGAAACCTGGCAGAACATAGGTTGCAATCAGCAGGAACACGCAAGCTCCGAAGAGTTTCAGGATGCTCTTGGAGATGTCGCCCTCCTGATTGTTCATCTTGGCATAGATATAAAAGGCATCGACAAGGGCTGTCAGGGCACCGATGCAGAAGACGATCAACGTGACATAGTGCATCATGACCAGAAGAAACTCGGTCATGTTATACAGTCCTTCGGCTCCCATGTTGTAGTCCACTGCGCCACCGTCAACAAGTGACTGTGCAGATACTGGCCCCACCATACATATTATATATAATAAGGCGATGATGATTCTTGCTCCCTTTGATGCCATAGTAATTCTGCCTTTATAGGGTTAGCTGAGTCATTTCAATCTGCTGACCGGAAGAGGTCACGCCGCCATTGGCGATAATATCCAGCATCTCGTCTGAATCAAACACGGCTTCCGACTCAATGGGAATGGGATGCATCTCATTGAGAAGCTTCTGCATCACTTCCTCTGCGGTATTGCCGGATGTTGTTGAAGATGCAGGCTTATCTGCCGAAACTGCGCCTTTTGAAGGCTGCTGTGGGGTGGGCTGTTCTTTGGCAGGCTCAGATTTGGGCTGCTCAGAAGCTTCTGTCTCAGCCTTGGTCTCAGTCTTAGGAATGGTATAGCCGCCATTCTCCGTCTCAAGAACTTCCGTAGGAGGCTCGTCGGGAACTTTTGATGCCATTCCTGGAATATCAATGTCTTCCAGCTCACTCTTCTGCCCTTCGGTGCGGGTCATGTCTAAGAAAATCACCACCGCATAATATATCGCGTAGGCGAAAGTCAGTACGACTGCAAAGATTGCAAATGCGCTCATTTTTTTTGTTATCCTTTTAAAATTTAATCTTTTCGGCTGCAAAGGAAATACTTTTTTTGAATTCGCAAAGGAAATATTAGAAAACTTTGAAAATTTAACATTTTAGCTTGTATAAAACATTGGTTTAATAAGTTTTTCTATGGTACAATTCCTGATTGATATACATCAAGTTTGAATTAAATGAATATTACATTAAAATTAAGTTAAATAGTTTAATCATATCTAAAACATGGCTACAAATTCAAAGAAAATGACTACTTTTGCAGCCACTATTAAGTTTTTAGCGGTAAATAGCCGTTGTTGATACAATAATAATGTATATGGTAAGGATAACAAAGATTTCTTGGCTTACAGACCAAAAAGGATGGAAACCACAGTTTATGTCTCAGACAAGGTGGTTGCCATACGAGAGGTATGCTTAGTCCTTGCCACATTATATTGAAATTTGTATTTCCCCCAGAGCGTTTTTTATTTTCTGATTGTTCCGGTGTCAACTGACTTACGGAATGGCTGGGTTATACCGGCTACAATCAACCAATTATGACAATAACAAATACTTAGTTAGAAATGATAAAAGGTAATGAATTAACTATAGGGGCCCTGGTGCGTAGCAACAATGACTATGCGAAGGTAACGGCCTTATACAAGGAGGATGACGGCATCCATGTTGAAGGTAACGTATTTTGTGGAGATGATTCGTCACCGGAGGAAGAGATGGCACTGATGCCAGAAGGATTAGAGCCTGTGCCCCTGACGGCAACGCTGCTTGAAATGAATGGATGGGTTAAGAAAGCATCATGCCCTGAAGTATACGTTCATCCCCTGTTGGGTGATGGTAACAAGGTGGTTTTCGATGATGTGCCTCACTACCGTAACATCGAGGTACTATATGTACACCACTTTCAGAACCTTTTGGCAATTGCCAATAAGTATAATGTCGATATTGACTTGCAGATTCTTTGCAAGTAGCACACACTAACATATTATTCTGATGTAGGCTATAGGGATGATACCAATCTGGTATCAACCTCAGGCCACATGAGAATACCCATCATTACTTGCTTGTAGGGGATTTCCCTAAAACGATTTAGGAAAAGCCACCCTCCAGATTAGGCAAAATCCTTTTGAAATGCCGTGAAAAATGCCGTACTTTGCAGCGTGAACAAGAATCAAAATGTCAAACTCTAAAGTATAGGAGATTAAGATATGAAGAAGATGATGATCCTGGCAATGATGATGGTCATGACTATCTCGGCCAACGCAATGAGTTATAACGCAGCAAAGCACGAGGCTCTGTTCCTGAGCGACAAGATGGCTTAC
>JAFYHY010000045.1 GCA_017538895.1 Aeriscardovia sp.
AGGCAGCAGTGGGGAATCTTGCACAATGGACGAAAGTCTGATGCAGCGATCCCGCGTGAAGGATGAAATTACGGTGTGTAAACTTCTTTTTTGGTGGAAGACGAATGACGGTACACCAAGAATAAGAGACGGCTAACTACGTGCCAGCAGCCGCGGTAATACGTAGGTCTCAAGCGTTATCCGGATTTACTGGGCGTAAAGTATCCGTAGCCTGATATGTAAGTCTGTTTTCAAATCCCACGACTCAATCGTGGAAAGGGAATGGATACTGCATATCTAGAAGTTATTGGGGGTTAGTGGAATTTCCGGGGGAGCGGTGAACTGCGTTGATATCGGAAAGAACGCCGAAAGCGAAAGCAGCTAACTATGATTAACTTGACGGTGAGGGATGAAAGTTTGGGTAGCAAACGGGATTAGATACCCCGGTAGTCCAAACTGTAAATTATGCTTGCTAGGTGTTTCGATCCTTGTGGTCGGAGTGCCGTAATCTAACGAGTTAAGCAAGTCGCCTGGGTAGTATATTCGCAAGAATGAAACTCAAAGGGATAGGCGGGGGAACACACAAGCAGTGGATTATCTAGATTAATTGGATACTAAGCCAAGAATCTTACCTAGAATTGACATGCAATGTGTCTCATATGAAAGTATGATATTTGTAGCAATACAGAGCTTTGCACAGGTGGTGCATGGTCGTCGTCAGCTCGTGCCGCAAGGTGTCTAGTTAAGTCTGGAAACGAGCGCAACCCTCATCGTTAGTTAGTATGTCTAACGAGACTGCCTGGGTAACCAGGAGGAAGGAGAGGATGACGTCAGATCCTCATGCCCCTTACATCTAGGGCCTCATAGATAATACAATGGGTAGCAACAACGAGAAGCAATATCGCGAGATGGAGCAAATCTTCAAACCTACCCCTAGTTCGGATTGTAGTCTGGAACTCGACTACATGAAGTTGGAATTGCTAGTAATGGCAGGTCAGCCATACTGCCGTGAATACGTCCCTGTTCCTTGCACTCACCGCCCGTCAAACCATGGGAGCTGAGGTTCTTTGAAGACTTACAATGTGGGTTAAGGAGAAAATCAGTGACTGGGGTTAAGTCGTAACAAGGCATCCCTACGGGAACGTGGGGATAGACTACCATTCTAATTTTGAAAAAACAACTTATAACCTATCATATACATCTGGTTACTCAATTTCTTTCTAGTACTATTGAATCTAAAACTCTGATTTCGGTCAGAGTTTTTCTTTAATTAAAAATTCTCTTGAATATATTTTTAAAATATATAATACTATGTTATACAAGGTACTGTTAAAATTTAAATATTAACTTTAAATCATATGTGAGAAGCTGAAAAAATCACTACACAAATGAAAAAATGAATACTAGAATATCTTATTCTTAGTATCATTTCAAAAGGTGATGTATACGCAAATGATATTATAAAAAAGCTAAAAGATGCAAATCTGATAGTAGTAGAATGAACAATGTATCCATTACTTTCACGTCTAAAAACTGAGAAATTGCTTGAATATGTTTGGGTTGAATCAGTTCAATGACCTCCGAGAAAATATTATAGACTCACGAAAAGATGACAAGAAACTTTGGATGTTATGCATCAGGTTCGGAAAGATCTAAACAATAGTGTTAATCAAATTACTAAATAATTTATTATTTAAATATCAATCAAATGACTGAATTCAAATTTCAATGACAGAAATTTAAAATGGAGAGTTCTGCAAAAGATTTTTTGGAGAAATATGTTTCTAGGATTAAGAAATATGCAGAATCTCATAATATTTCTGATGATTTAGTTGATGATATTCAACAAAGTGTATTGGAAAAGTTATTAGATGAAAAGTGAGAAATTACTCAAAAGAAAATCGTTAAAATTGTAAATTCTATATGAGAGCCAGAAGATATTTTTGAAGAAGATGCGGAAATTGAAATGCCAAAGGAAGAAAAGAAATCTAAACAGAAATATAAACCAATGTTTTTGTGAGTTTGTGCTTGGCTAGCTGAATTGATGAAAATTCCAGTTTGGGCTGTTCGTGTTCTATTCTTTTTCTTGATATTTACTTATACTTTCGGAATTTGGCTATATTTAGTTATTTTCCTAATAAGATTTGTTACAGATAGACAGTGAGCTTCAGATTCTATTTCGTCAAGAATCAAAAGAATTATATCTCGTATATGAGATTGGATTAGACGATTATATAAAACATTTTTCCATATAATAAAACGAGCATTTCTGATATGTTGGTCATTATTCTTGATATTCATAATTGTCTGTTTGTGAGTATTTCTTTACTATTTATGTTTCTGATTTGTGAAATGAAATATAGATTATACTACGATTTTTCCATGAATAACAAAACTATGAGTAATATTCTGAATTATATCAGCATTTATTCTTTTGTTGGTATCTATTGGTTCAATGATAAAAAAGAAATTATCAAATACAACTTCACTTGTAGTTGCGATTGGATGTGGATTGTTAGCTGTAATAATCGCTATAATTACTATTTTCCATATTTACACTACAATCAATTTAATGA
>JAFYHY010000046.1 GCA_017538895.1 Aeriscardovia sp.
GGTAGTTGACTACTGCATCTGCGTGAAAGGCTTTACCACTCTTTGGGGTGACTATTTCCTCGACAATCCGTCATCGGGCCGCGTGATGGAAAAATGCGGGTTCGTCGATACCGGCAAAGAAACGTTATGCCCAAGCCTTGCGGTGGGTTCCGACCGACCTGTAAGAGTTATGAAACTGGAAACAAAATTTTTCAAGAAAACCCCTTGACTCGTCCCTTAGGGCAGACCTTATATTTTAAGCAGATTCGAATCCAAACCAAAATCGTACGATGACAAACTACAAAACCAAACTTAAAATCGGAGAGTTCTCGCAGTTGATGCAAGTAACCGTAAAGACTTTGCGTCACTACGAACAGAAAGGTCTGCTATTGCCCCACGATGTGGACAACTTGACGGGTTACCGTTATTACAGTATTGATCAGATGCAGAAGTTGCAAAATATCCGTGAATTGCAAAAGCTTGGATTCTCGTTGGATGAAGTCAAGGAACTGTACGAAGACAATTCGCACACGCCGAACATCCACCAGATGGAAGAGAAAATCAAGGAAACGGAAGCGCAACTGAAACTTTTGATTGCCCGCCGCGACCAACTGCTCAACTGGAAGAATTCTCTAAAGGAAATGAATACTATGGAAAAATTCAGCGTCCAGTCTTTGCCGGAAATCATCGTGGCAAGTCATCGAGAAATCATTCCCAACTACGAAGCACTTGGCCCTCTGTGCTACGAGAAAATCGGCCCTGAAATGCAGCGTCTCAACTGCAAGTGCCCCAAACCCGGCTATTGCTTTACCATCGAGCACAACAAGGAATACACTCCGACAGATGTCGATATCGAATATTGCGAACAAGTCCTGGAAATGGGAACCGATAGCGATATCATCAAATTCAAGCGTATTCCGGCAGTGCCCAAGGCGCTCTGCATGAAGCATGTCGGCCCGTACGAACGCTTCTACGAGTCGTTCATCGAAGCCTTCCGCTACATCGAAGAAAAGGGGTACAAAACCGCAGGCAAGCCCCGCACCAGTTACATCGACGGAGCCTGGAACCAAGAAGACCCTGAAAAATGGCTCTCGGTCATCCAGATTCCGATAGAATAAACTTTATCCATAGTCTGCCCCGTCTTGGGGCGGACTTAATCTATTAAATTCATCATGGCAAAAGAAATCGATCCGAAAAGCACCACTAGAGCAATGGCATTCGAACTTTGGATGCAAGCTCCGAACCCGATGGTGACATTTTTCAAAACATTGAACGTCACTAGACTTGTAAAGGTGAGTAAGAAACGCGGTTTGAAGTTTAACATGCTTATGGATTACTGCATCGGCAAAGCCGCTGCAAGCGTTAAGGAATTTTACATGCTCCCGGTCCAAGGCAAGCTAATGCAATACGAGACAATTGCGGTCAATACCATCGTCAAGAACGACGAAGGCGAAGTCAGCTCTTGCGACATCCCGTATTCCGAAGACTTGGCGACATTTAACCGCGATTACCTCAAGTACACAAAAATCGTCGCGGAAAGTTGTCAAGATTGGGACTTGTCCGAGAACAGCATGGTCATCGGCACGTCGGCTATCATCGACACCGAAATCGATGGCGCCGTCGGCATGAACTCTGGCATTTTCAACAACCCGTTTATGATCTGGGGGCGTTTCAGACGAAAGCTTTTCCGCTATGAGTTGCCGGTTTCGTTCCAGTTTCACCACACGCAAATGGACGGGGCACACGCCGGGAAGTTCTTGGCAAACTTGCAAAAAGCCATTGATGAACTTTCTTAAAAGAGGGGACTTTTTTTTGTGAGATCCCCTTGACGAGATTTTCCAAATAGTGTACATTTGTGTATATGTTATAAGGAGGTTTTGCGATGAAATTAGAGGGCTTTGGAATTTTTGTCGATGATATGGCGACGATGGTCCGCTTTTACAGAGATGTCTTGGGCTTTGAAATCAAGGA
>JAFYHY010000047.1 GCA_017538895.1 Aeriscardovia sp.
AGACGTGTCCCTATACGTTCACCTACGAGAAATTGCGTGAGAATCAGAACAACAGCAAGAGTCCAGTGGTGGGGTTCGAGTTGAGACCCGTCTATCAGGCAAAGTTCAGAGACCAGGAATTGGAGAGGGTTCATCTGACGGCGAAGGTTTCGATTGGATTTATATCGCCACAGGTCACCAACTACATGAAGCAGCAGATGGGCTTTGATAAGAAGAGTCTGAGTCCGCACAAGGATTTGCTGATTCAGGCAGTTAAGTTGTTGCCTGACGTAATGGGGACGTTGGCCGACATTCAGGGCCGGAGACGAAAGCCGAATGGCACAGAAATGGGCATCGGCTGGGTAATCCAGGCCATCAAAGGCGAGGTAAAAAAGGCCGAGAAGGCTCTTGAAAAGTCATCCGTAAAGAAATAATTTAACTGAAAGTCAATAAGTTAGCGGCTCGTCTGGCATGATTGCCTGGCGGGCTACTTTCGTTTTAGGGTCATACCAAAGGTATGAGAATCCCCACGCTTTAAAACCTGTACGCGGGCGCGAATCCCCACAGTTTAAAACTTACTTTTCGGGCGTGCGCGAGGCAGCGGAAAGTAAAAATTCACAACAAAACTCTTGTTTTATTAATTCTTGGAAAGCAAAAACCTCGTCCAGAGGTATGCCTGTTAATTGCATGGACTATTATTCTGCTCTATCGGATTGGCGAAATTGCAGTGGATAACAGCGTTTTACAACCGTAAATCCCCACACTTTAAAACCAAATCCCCACACTTTGAAACTGATACAGATGCGGCATATCCCACAGATTAAAACCAAATCCCCACACTTTAAAACTTGGTGTGAGGAAATGGTAATCTTCTGTGGCTGAATCAGTTGCATTTGCGAGGAATGGCTATCGCCTTTGAATCCATCGGAGTAGGCTCCAAGTTAAACACCTTGTCAATGAGCTTAAAGTTGTTCTCGTTGATGATAGAGAAATCCTTGGTGATATAGACATCGGCAATATCGTAGCTGCCCACATGGTTGAGGGCTTCGTCAACATCGCTCTTGCTGAACTTCATCATGTTACGGGATAGGGTGGCGAAAGTGTGACGGGCCTGATAGAATTGCAAACCAGGCATGTGTAGTTCATCGCCAATTGTTTTCAAGCCGACATTGAGAGAGCGGTTGAAATCCTCCGGATGTTTGAAGCGTTTGCGGAAATTGAATACATAACCACCTGTGCCCTTCCATTTAGCCATCAACTTTTTGATGAATGGATGAATTCGAACTTCGATGTAAGCATCATCGCTACGGCGGTCTTTGGTCTTGGTGCGGTTGTATTTCAAGATACCATGCTCCAGTTTCTTCACGTTGTAAAGGTCAACGGAGTTTATACCCATCAGGCAAAACGACAGTATGAAGCAGTCATGTGCCAAGAGGGCACGGCCAGCGCCATGAGGCTGGTAGTTCACAATCTTCATAAAATCCTCCAGACTCAGTGCTCTTACGCCCTTCTTCATAACTTGCTTAGGGGCTTTATAGCGGCGGAATGGGTCTGACTTGATAACTGTCTCATCGTCGGTATTGAACTCAATCATAGCCTCGCGAAAGAGGTGACGAATAAGTCCAAGATACATGGTCTTGGCTCTGGGACGTTCCTCAAGATGGCTCTCAAATCTTTTGAGAAAGCTAACGTCGATCTCATTAAAAGGGAGTTTACGGCTGCCATTGAACTTGGCAAGTGTGTTTAGCATACACTTGTAGTTCTTCACGCTCTTGATGTTTGTACGAGCCAGCCAGCCTTCAGTAAAGCTAAAGAAGTCCATCGTCTTGACCTCCTGCTTCTTGATGATTTGCTTAGTGACGTATTCACCATCACTTGGGCCAATGCTCTTAGCGTTTTGTTCTACAGCCTCCAGATTCTCTTCAAGCTCACCTTTGAGCTTTTCAATAGTCCTGGCTTTGGATACGGACTTTATTTTGCCCGTCTTTTCAGAATACTCAGACTCGGTCAGTTTTACGCCGGTCTTGACTCTACGTCTTGATTTACCCTGTCTAACTAACAAGTAAACCTCTCTTGTCTTCTTGGAAGTTAACTTCCCAAACTCAATTGCAATCGTTGCCATAATTTTAACTTTTTAAATTGTTAATTCTGGAACGATCCTTGCGTCATTTCAATCTCGATGCCGCTGCATCACCTCTCTTGCGTCAATCGAAATCTTACTGCGTCATTTTGTAAGTATTTCGAAATTTTCGATTTCTTTACATGTCCTCCGAAATTTTTGCGGCTATTTTGCGGCTATTTTCAGATTTTGCGGCTATTTTGCGGCTATTTTGCGGCTATTTTTTTTCCAAATTTGGCTGTCATTTCCAAAAATGGAAACTAAATTTCGGGGCATAAAAAATCGGGAACTCCCTTTATTTACTGGAGATTCCCGAATTTTCTACCTTGGGTGCCCGGTGGGACTCGAACCCACGACATTCAGAACCACAATCTGACGCTCTAACCAACTGAACTACG
>JAFYHY010000048.1 GCA_017538895.1 Aeriscardovia sp.
ATAGCGGCATCTGTCATGAGTATTGTAATGAATCTGTTTTTGCTTAAGTATGGAGGAACAACTGCTGTAGCCGCATTTTCAATTCTAATGTACGTCGACAGTATAATTGGAATGATGAACTTTGGAATATGTGATTCACTTCAGCCTGCCATCAGCTATTGCTATGGAGCTGGAAATGTGCGCAGGATGAAAGAAATCTTTATGAGAGTTCTTATGTCTACAATAATTGTCTCGATAATATCATTTCTTTTTATGTTACTTGCCGGACCATTTGTGGCACCGCTGTTTATTAAGGAAAGTGATACGCACCTTCTCGACGTGAGCATAGTAGCTATTAAGATATTTTCGTTTTCATACTTCGTTGGCTGGACAGATATGTGTTTCTCATCATATTTCACGGCATTGGACAAATATGGGCGTTCTCTTATTGTTTCAATTTTTGGAACGCTGGTATTTCCTATTATCTTTTTAGTGATTCTGAGCAGTCTCTTCGGACTTAACGGGGTATGGCTTACTGCTTCGGCTTCGGGGACTGCCAGCGGTATTCTGACGATTATTCTTTATAAGACCATGAAACTTTGATGCATTTACCATTTCTTAATAACTTTTCAATGTTGTTTTAATATTGCGCCTTTATATTGGCTTAAGCAAACCAATATAGAGGTGCAATTTTTATGGAGAAAAAGAGACATTACAGACATGAACTAAAGTATGACATTACCTATGTCCAATATCTGGAGCTGATCCCAAGGCTAAAGGCCATAGCCCGGAGCGATGGGCATGTGGGAGAAGATGGTAAGTATCTGATCCACAGCGTGTATTTTGATAACTACAAAGACAAGGCGCTTCGGGAGAAGACCGATGGAGTCCAGAAACGCGAAAAGTTCAGAATACGCTGGTACAACGATGATACTGATCATATGAAGCTTGAAAAGAAGCAGAAGGATAACAATCTGTGCCTTAAATACGGAACCAAGCTATCAAAAGACGAATTTGACCGGATCATCAAAGGTGATGTGGATTGGATGAAGGACAGTGATGATGAACTGAAAAAAGAGTTCTACATCAAGACAAAGGCACTGCAATTAAAGCCGCGAGTACTCGTTTCTTACACCAGGGAACCATACATCTATGCTCCGGGAAACGTCAGGATCACATTTGATTCAGAAATACGCACATCGCTTTATCATCAGTTTTCATCAGGTGGAGATCTGACAGATATCGATGCCAGGATGGAGCCGGGACACATGATACTGGAAGTGAAATATGACAATTATCTTCCGGAGATCATTTCCATGATCATTCAGATGGGAACAGTAAGACAGTCTGCCTTTTCCAAGTATGGGATATGCCGCAGATTTGGATAAAGAAATAACTACAAAATATAAGATTCTAAAGGCAAAAGGAGATTAAGAGAAATGAATTTCAATGATATTTTCAAATCAAGTTTTTTAGAGAACGTAAAGACCTTTTCAGTTACAGACACAGCTATTGCACTGCTTTTTGCTATAGCTATAGGTCTTTTTATCTATCTGATCTATAAAAAGACATTCTCAGGAGTTATGTATTCTTCAGGCTTTGCAATGACGCTTCCGGGGCTTACGATGGTTACCACGCTTGTCATTATGGCCGTTACTTCAAACGTTGTTTTATCACTTGGTATGGTCGGTGCGTTATCAATTGTTCGTTTCAGGACAGCAATAAAAGAGCCAATGGAAATAGTTTACCTGTTCTGGAGCCTGGCTGCCGGAATCGTCATAGGAGCAGGAATGGTTCCGATGGCCGTGGTAGGTTCCTTGATAATAGGAGCGGTGCTGCTGATATTCTCAAATAGAAAAATCCAGTACAATCCATACATTGTTGTTTTGTCATGCGATACAAATGATGCTGAGGCAGAGGCGCTTAAGGCTCTTGATATGTATGTGGAGAAGAGTGTAATAAAGACAAAGAGTGCTTCAAAGGCAGGAACAGAGGTTACTGCAGAAATAAGACTTAAGGGGTCCGACACGGGATTCGTAAATAAGCTTAGTGAGATAAATGGAATAAGAAGTGCAGTTTTAGTTAGTTACAATGGCGAATACATGTCATGAGGATAAATAATGATAACTTCAAAGTATATTGATAAGATTATTGCAGTCATGATGCTCCTGGCACTGGTAGTAAGCCTGCTCCCCTTTTCGGGCAAGGTAAAAGCTACCGAGGCTGCTCCGGTTCCTCAGGAGACCGGGACACACCAGGAATATGAGAAAAAGATCTTTGACACCGCAAAACCTGTATCAATTGATATCAGGATGGATGAAAAGAAGTGGACTGAGCTTTTAAGGAATGCCTCCAAAAAGGAGTGGCAGAGCTGTGACGTTGTCATAAATGGCACAACATTTTACAACGTGGGAATCCGTGCAAAGGGAGATTCAAGTCTTAGCAGTATTGCAGAGGATTCAAATACCAACAGGTTCAGTTTCAAGCTCAAGTTCGATAAGTATAAGGATGGACAAAAGTGCTGGGGACTGGATAAGCTTGCCCTTAACAATAACTATGGTGATGCCACAAACATGAAGGAAGCCTTTGTATATGACATGTTCAAGACACTGGGGGCTGATGCGTCATTGTACAATTTTGCCAAGATGTCAGTTAACGGAAATTACTGGGGCGTATACTTGGCTCTTGAACCTGTAGATAAGTCTTTCCTCAAAAGAAATTACGGAGACCAGAAAGGTGCTCTGTACAAGCCCGGAGAAGATAAGGGCGATTCCGGAGTCGATGAATGGGAAGAAATGGACATGGAGGGCGGCGCCGCAAATGCAGGCGACGCAGTAAACGTGGATGAAGACACAGAGGCCGGTGCAAGACTTGACTATATTGATGATAACCTTGATAGTTACTGGGCAATCTGGCAATGCCAGGTTACTAAGACCGGGAAAAAGGATCATGAGAGGGTAGTGGAAGCTCTTAAAAACATATCCGAAAAGAAAGACCTTGAAAAGTATATGGATATGGACAATGTTCTGCGCTACATGGCAGTCCACAATTTTTCCGTAAATAATGACAGCTTAAGTGGTGATGGAGCACATAACTATTATCTGTATGAATCAGATGGAAAGCTGAATATCATTCCATGGGATTATAATCTTTGCTTTGGTGCGTATGACATGGAAGTAGATGCTACGGCAGGTGAGAGCAGCGTTATTACAGAGACAGCCACGGACATGATAAACAAGCCAATAGATGATTCCTGGAGACTGACATCTTTCTTTGATGGAATCCTGCAGAACGAAGAGTACAGGGAAAGATATCATAAGTATTATCAGCAGCTGGTAGATAAGTATGTTCTTGGCGCCGGGTTTGACGTTTTCTACAGCAGGACCAGAAGCAAGATCGATGACCTCGTAAAAGATGATCCTAATGCTCTGTACTCATATGAGAAATATGATGCAGGCGCAAAAATGTTTGCTGATGCAGTAAAGCTTCGTGGCCAGAGCGTTTCAGGACAGCTTAGTGGTACAATTCCATCAACTCTGGAGGAACAGAAAAAGCATCCTGAAAAGCTTATAGATGCCAGTGCCATAAACCTTAGCACAATGGGATCTGACAGTACTACCGGTGAGGAGTTCAATGCGGAGGAGTTCGCTGACGTTGACTGGAATGCAGAGATGGCACAGTTTTTTGAGAAGCAAAAAGCAGAAAAGCAAAAGACGCTGACAAGAAACATGGTGCAGTACTCAATCTGTTTTGTGGCGCTTGCAGCGGCATTGGTATTTGCCAAAAACTATAAAAGAGGTGCAAATCATTAAAGATTATTTTAAGATAGTTATGATAGCATTACGAAGTAACGTTCATATGTTGACGGCGATTAAAAGGAGCCCCAATGAAAATCCTTGTAGTAGAAGATGAAAAAGAAATAGCTGACGGTATTCAGGCAATCCTAAGGCAGGAGGGCTATGAATCGGATGCTGTATATGATGGTGAGGAAGGCCTTGATTATATCAGGACGGATGTTTACGATCTTGTCCTTCTTGACGTGATGCTTCCGGGCATGAATGGATTTGACATCCTTAAGACAGCTAAAAGAGAAGGATTCAAAGTTCCGGTAATCATGCTGACTGCAAAGTCCATGACAGAGGACAAGATAAAAGGCCTTGACTGCGGTGCTGATGATTACCTGACGAAGCCTTTCGATTCCGGGGAGCTCCTTGCCAGGATAAGAGCGAGGCTTCGTGGAAGCGGCGGTGCATTTTCCGGAGCAAATGGGAATCAGCTTTCCGTATACGATATTGTCCTGGATCAGTCCACATACAAGCTTTCCCATGGGGACAAATCCGTCAAGCTCTCTCATAAGGAATACCAGTTCATGGAATACCTAATGATGAACAAGGGCGTGATCCTGACCAGAGATACCATTGCCACAAGGGTGTGGGGCTTTGATGATGAAGGCGATTACAATAATACTTCGGTCTATGTATCTTTTTTAAGAAAGAAGCTTAAGTTCATTGGCGCTAAGGCATCCATTGTAACAAAAAAAGACGTGGGATATTCTCTGGAGAGTGATGATGGTAAAGAGGCTACGTGAAAAATTCGTTATAGTGACAATGATACTGATGCTCTCAGTATTTGGAGTTATAGGTATTACCAGCAAGATATACTTTGATTACTGGTCGGATCAGGATATTCTGTCCATTATTGAAGTGATATCTGAAAGCGGACTTTTTGTACAGGAATCAGAGATTAATAGCGAACTTCTTTTAGAAGGCCTCACCGAGGAAGAACCCATAACCGGGATTGTTGTTGACAGTGAAGGAAACATCATTTCATCAAAGACTATAGGTGCTACTTCTACGGACAAAGGAATTGCGGATTCCACGATAGATAAGATGATTTCTGCGCCCAATTCGAAGCATAAGCTTGACGGATATATATTTTCAAAGAGACAGGTCGGTAATGGAAATACCTTGATCGTTGCCATCAGTTCAAGCATAAATGAAGGCTCATCAATAAGACTTATAAGCAAACTGATTCTATTGGCTTTAGCAGTAGTTCTTTTGGCAATACTTACCTTCTATCTTTCAAGATTTGTGACGCTTCCTGCAGAGGAAGCCCTTGCCAGGGAAAAGAGATTCATCTCTGACGCAAGTCATGAACTAAAAACGCCTCTTGGAGCCATAAGTGTAAATGCCCAGGCTCTTGAGCTTCGTGGAGAAGATAGCATTTATGTGAAAAATATCATTTCCGAGACAGGCAGGATGAACAGGCTCATAGAGAGACTTCTTACTCTTTCCAGACTGGAAGAGGGAGCTCTTTTGGAAAAAAAGGACTTCTCCCTTTCAGACGTTGTGCAGGAGATGGTGCTTACTTATGAAAGTATTGCTTTTGAAAAGGGAAAAGAGTTGTCGTCAACAATTGAGGATGGTATAGATTTTAATGGAAGTGCTGATGAGATAAGGCAGCTCCTGGCAATCCTTCTGGATAATGCCATCAAAAATAGTTCAGATCACGGGCAGATAGAGCTTAAATGCTACAGAAAAAATAATATTTTCATTGAAGTTAAAAACGATGGTAGGGGAATCAGCCAGGAAGACATAGGACATATCTTTGAGCGGTTCTATACCACGGATCAGTCAAGGAACAGCAGCTCTTTTGGCCTGGGACTTGCGATAGCAAAAGAGCTTACCGAAAGGCATGGCGGCAGTATATCCGCGGAAAGCGAACCGGGAAAAGAAACAAGATTCATTATAAAACTTTAAGAAATAGCATAAATCACGTAAAGATGGGAAGTGTACCTGAAATTTTTCGGGACACTTCCTTTTTTCAATGTTTCTTTAAGATTGGAATGTTATCTTATGCAGGCAACAAAGAACTGATGAAAGAAAAGAGGTCTATGTGGAAGAATATGTAAAGTCAGAGCAGACGGCTGTTCGGGGAAAAAGAATAAAAGTTTTATCCATAATGATGCTGATAATCTTTACGGCTTTAATTATCAAAAAGATTGCCGGTCAGAATATCACATCAGTGGATGATTTCCAAAAGTATATCAGCAGCTTTGGTGTGGCAGGACCACTTGTGCTGACACTGTTTCAGGCTTTCCAGGTGATTGTTCCGATTCTTCCCGGATACCTTGGTTGCGCAGCCGGGGCTATTGCTTTTGGCTCAGCTACCGGTTTTTGGTGCAACTATATAGGGATATCCCTTGGATCCATTGCTGCATATTTTATTGCCAAGAGATATGGCATGGATGTGATCACTGCCATGTTTTCTGAGAAACAGTATCAGAAATGGTCTGAGAGGATCAGTAAGAAAAAGTATTATGGGGCATTTTTGTTTGTGGCTACGCTGCTTCCGCTTTTCCCGGATGACTTCCTGTGTTATTTTTCGGGACTCATTAAGATGAATGCCAAAAAGTTCATCTGGATCATAATTCTGGGAAAGCCATGGTGCATATTGGCGTACAGCCTCGCGTTTGGTCTTGTGGGATGAGTAAAGGAGAAGAGAAGAAAATGAAAACTAAGAAACCACTTGGATACTATGATTATACTGTTGTTCTTACATATATGGGCATGCTCTGTTCATTCATAGCTATTATGTTGTCCATAAATGAGAATTTCCTTGATGCTATTATTTTCCTTATGATGGCCGGTGTTTGCGACATGTTTGACGGAACGATAGCTAATACAAAAGACAGGACTCCTTCGGAAAAGAGATTTGGAATCCAGATAGACTCACTTTCCGACCTTATCAGCTTTGGTGTTATGCCTGCTGTATTTGTATATATGATTACCGGTAAGAGCATTGTAGGTGGCGCGATCGCAGCTCTTTTTGCTCTTGCAGCACTTATTAGACTTGCATACTTTAATGTGAATGAAGAGGAGCGCCAGCAGCAGACAAACGAGAAGAGAACAGTATTTCAAGGACTTCCTGTTACCTCAATTGCAGTTCTTTTGCCGGTTGTATTCTGGCTTCAGGGTTCCGGAAAAATCCACAGCATGATCTCATACATGCTCCTGCTTGTTTTGTGCGGAGCCCTGTTCCTTTCACCCTTTGAAATCAAGAAGCCTAACCTTGTGGGAAAGATATGTCTTATTGTAGTCGGTGTACTTGAATTTCTTGGAGTCTTTTTCCTTGGATGGGATTTGGTATGAAGAAAGAATCTGCAGCTATAAGGTTCCTATATGGAACAACGCCAGGAAGAATGTGCTTAAAAGTTTGTACTAATCCAATAGTTTCAAAGGCTTCTGCAGTATTTTTGTCATCGAGGGCATCAAGGTGCATGATCCCAGGATTTATTAAAAGAAATAGTATCGATATGGAAAGGTTTGCAGTTCCTAAAGGCGGATACAGTTCTTTTAATGACTTCTTCACAAGAAAGCTTAAGGATGAGTACAGGTCAAATGCGGATTCAGTACTTGTCTGCCCTTGTGATGGACTGCTTACGATAAAAAATATAGAGGACGACTGCATAATAGAAGCTAAGAATAGTAAATACAGCATCGCAGAGCTTCTTGGCGACAGAAATCTGGCGTCTCTTTTCTCTGGTGGTATGGCTCTTATATTCAGGCTCACGCCGAGTCATTACCACAGATACTGTTACTGTGCCAGCGGTAATATAGCCGGTCAACGTAGAATTGATGGGATTTTACATTGTGTAAGACCAATAGCTGTTAAGAGCCAGAAAGTTTATACTCAGAACAGCAGGGAATACACAGTCCTGACCAATCACTCATCAGGGATAATAGTCCAGATGGAAGTCGGGGCCATGCTTGTCGGTAAGATATCCAATTCTGAGGGATGCCACCCGGGTAATGCTGTCGTTGCAGGAACTGAAAAAGGGTTCTTTGAATACGGAGGATCTACTATCATTGTGCTTTTAGAAAAACAGTGTGATATAAGCAGAGATATAATGGAAAGAGAAGCAATAGACGGAGAAATACCGGTAACTATTGGAGAAGCTTTATTAGGAGAGATGAAAGATGTCAGAAATAATATTGGAACCATTGCAGGATAACGACAGGGAACAGTTCATTCTGGATAATCAGAGAGCTTTTAAGTATGGAGCGTTGGAAGAATTTGGGCGAAGGGATGATCATTTTGAAGAAGGTGAAGAAATAATCTCAAGAAAGACCATTGAAAACTCTATAGATGCACCGAATTCTGAGACCTACAGGATAATTGCCGATGGTCAGAAGGCCGGTGGCATTGTGATTAACATAGACAGGCAAAGTGGCATTGGACATCTTGATCTTCTATTTACACTTCCTGAAGTCCACAGCAAAGGAATTGGCTATGCAGCATGGACAATCATTGAAGGTATTCATCCGGAGATTAGGGTTTGGGAAACTGTAACGCCATACTTTGAGACCAGAAACATACATTTTTATGTGAACAGATGCGGTTTTCATATAGTTGAGTTCTTTAATAAATTTCATCCGGATCCAAACGATCACTATGGGGAGATTGGAGAAGAGGAAGATGGATTTGATGGAATGTTCAGGTTCCAGAAAGTGATGACCAGGTGATTGTAGATGCTAAAAAAGATAAATGATTTTTTTCATGGTGATGTTGGAAGGCTTGTTCTGATAGCAATTGTCTTGCATACATTTACGTATTTCGGAACCCGGCTATTTACCACTGGCTGGTATCACTATAACATGACAACCGGATTTGACAACAGCATACCTTTTCTTCCATGGACAGTTGGAATCTATCTTGGATGTTATATTTTCTGGGCAGTAAACTATATGCTCGGATGTACTCAGGATAAAGAAAACGCAATGATTTTTATGTGGACAGAGATAATTGCAAAAACTATTTGCCTTGTATGTTATGTAGTGATTCCCACAACCAATGTCAGGCCGCTGATAGAAGGAACAGGGATATTTGAAACGGCAATGCTGTGGTTATACAGCACGGATGCGGCTGATAATCTATTTCCTTCAATCCATTGTTTATCCAGTTGGCTGTGTGTTATTGCTGTCAGAAACCAGGAACGGATTCCTAAGACTTATAAGGTTATTTCTGTAATACTGGCTATCTTGGTGTGCATATCTACACTAACAACTAAGCAGCATGTAATAGTTGATGTTTTAGGCGGGGTGTTGCTTGCGGAGCTTAGTTACAAGTTTGCGCCGAAGGTATTAAGGCTTACACAGAACTACACACTTGGAGAGTATGAGGAAAAATATAATACAAACATTTAACATAGTTTCAATCTAATTTTAATATGGCGATATTACAATATGATTATCAAAGGTTTTTATTCCTTTGAACTATAAAGTTGGAACTTTTCAACACTTGCCCGGATGCCATTTCATATAATGGTATCCGGGCACCTCCATGTATAGAGCCGCATGAATATGCAAAATAGTATGAACCATATCGTCGTTTATATCGGAATATTATC
>JAFYHY010000049.1 GCA_017538895.1 Aeriscardovia sp.
ATGCACGGCGTATGGCAATGGACAGTATGCTCTGCCGTTTCAAGGCCACCTATCCAGCAGAGCGCATCGATAGTGTGCGCAGTCTTTTAGAGGATAAGGAACGACAGATGTTCCAGATAGTCCGGTTAATGGATGAACAACCTTGGATTCGCAGTATTAGCAATACCCGTTTTCCTTGGTTTAATACTTAAGAAAAAATAGTCATTGATATGAGTATAAATAAAATAGTAGAAGATTTCAAACTTCATCAACTCCAATACGGATTAGGTGGTGATCCTGAGCAGGATGAGTTGTACAAATGGAAGCTGGTGACCGATCAGATTGGTCATCCAGATGTTAATGCTGTTGACTTCGCAAAAGAGATCAACTCTCTTTCTCTAAAGAATCTGTGTTATAGCACACAGACTACAGCAATACGACATTTCGTCGAATACGAGCCAGAAGAGTACAGGAATGCTTTTATAGGTCTATTTGACGAAAATATTGATTTACAAGAACGAGTTGATAAGTTCATATCTGACTGTAGGGAGTTGTGGGATAATAAGATCAAGCAAAACTTCACACAGAAAACAAGTGCTATGTGTGACGAGCGCTTGATTAGTTTTTTTCTGACACTGATGGATCCTACTAAGTACACATTCTACAAGGATGAGGATATATACAGAGGGTTCCAGCCCTGTTTGACACGAAAAGCCACACAAAAGTTAGAGCAAACAACACTACCAACAGAGTCTATTAGCTCTTGTGAGATAAATGATACACGTCCTGTTGATTGCGTGGGGCTTCCTCCTGACTTTTCTACAATAATGTCCCCAGCTTGTAAGCATTTGGTATCAAATGATTGCTGGCTTATGTATCGGGTAGGTATATGAGAAAAGTCATTGTTCTCAATTGGAATAATGTCTGCACCTCGGATGCACGAAACTTTGCAGGGTGCTTCTTCGGAAAGTGTTTCATTGCCCCAGTCCCCAGGAATGAAGCAATCTATAGTGTCTATTATCTTCATTTGCGCTCTATTTGAGCGCAAAGGTACTAAAAAATCGGCACATATCGGTCGTTTACGTTAGCCAAGATACTTTTTATGAGCCATTTTAACGTTATTTTGATTCACAATGGCATATTGAAGTGTCGTATCGATGCGCACATGGCCCAACAAACGCTGCACTTGTTCGATTGGCATCCCTTTGTCAATAGCCATTGTTGCCAGCGTTCTACGGAATTTGTGCGGATGCACTTTTGGCATATCAAGCAGTTTGCCCATCGTCCTTATCCTGACCTCCACACCGCTAATAGTCAAGCGGCTATTAGGAGAAGATAGGGAAACAAAAAGAGCCGGGTTGTCGTCCGTTCTGGATTCAAGGTACTGCCGAAGGTGTAGTTTAGTCCTGGCATTGAAATAGACAAGACGCTCTTTGTTACCCTTGCCAAACACCACACATTGTCTTTCGTGGAAGTCAATATCTGCACGGTTAAGTTTTACCAACTCGCCCACACGGATGCCTGTAGAAGCCAGCAAATCAATCATGGCAAGGTCACGTTGATTGGTGCAGCTGTCACGAAGTTGTTCAAGCTGTTCATCAGTCAGCACCTCTTTCACCAGAGAATCAGTTTTCACCTTGTGAATACGGCGCACAGGGCTTTTGGCGATGTAGTCTTCATCCTCCAGCCAAGCAAAGAAACTGGAGAAGATACGGCGCATATTGTCGATGGTCACTTTACTGCTACCGTTTTCCTCCTGATAAGAAGACAGGTATTGCCGTATGTCCGTTGTGGATATGTGGCACACCGCAACGGCCACCGCTAACAGCATCTTCTCGATGGTATGCCGATAATATGCCAGTGTCTTCTCTGAGCATCCTTCAATCTTCTTGGCAGACAGGAAGCTATCAAGTAGTTCCGTGTTTCCTTCTTGATGATGCTCTTGGCTTTCGGGCTTCTCTGTAATCTCCACGTCTTGCAGTTCTTTGAAAAGCACGGCCTTTAGTCGTGCCATCTGTCGGCAGTCCAAGTCACGCTGCATGTCCGCAACTATTGCCTGAATGATGTTTTCTTTCATTGTTTTCTGATTTATTGGGTACTCTATAATATAAGAGTAACGGCGATAAATCAGAATTTAGCGACACCTGACCGTTCATTAGGAGCGGCAGGAGTTCGTCGCGCTGCTTAGACAGATTCTCATTCTCTTTTTGAAGTTCCAATTGCCTATCGTTTAGAGCAGAAACTCTTTTCTCCCATAAATCCAAAATGGTATCTTTGGGTTTTAGAATGGGGAACTTCAAAACATCTTCACGGGAGACTTCTTTGAATGTCGTTCCTGTTCCAAGTTGCTCAATCTGTTTTATGTGAAATTGTAAGTAGTAATACAAGTATGTTGCTATTCTATCTTCTTTTGGAACAAAACTCTTGAAGCCCTGATTTGTGCAGAGTTCCTTTTTTGCAATGGCCAGTAGTCCAATTGGTGCACGACTTGACATTAACACCGTATTGATTGGCAACAAGTGAGTGCTACAAGAGTCATATCCTGCTTGTGATATATTGCGTTCTCCTTGATAGACGAACTTCTGTTTTTGGTCGGACAAGTCTTTAGGTGTAATCCATACTATATCACCGCCATAGTTCTGCTCATCGCCAGTTGATGGCGTGGCACCATTGAATACTTCTGCCACATCATCCACGACAACTGTTTTCCATGATGCTGGAATGTCACGTTTAAGTTTCTCATTCCATGCCATAGCACCGCCACTGCTTTTGTACGGCTTACCTTCCTCATTTGGGAAGTCAAACTGCACAAACCAGTAGTCATAGAGTTGTTTGGCGAGTGCTTCTAAATTCTGATTTATC
>JAFYHY010000050.1 GCA_017538895.1 Aeriscardovia sp.
GGACAATTGACAGAGACATTATCACTAAAACTTACAGATGGAGAAGCGGTGCTGAAGGAGGTTAATAAAAAACCATTTTCGTTGGCGATTATTGAAGCATCTGCAAGTCCTTGTTGTGACAATATAGAATCTGACGTGATATATTCTCCGTTCACACACCATTCGGATATAATTCTATAACTGTTGTTAACATTTGAAAAGGCAAAAATCCGATTGTTAATTGCCGCTGGATTTTGTCCAGGAATAGCAAGAGAAGCAGGGACTATTCCTTGACTTGCATACTGTCCTGTCTCTGCATCAAATCCTACAAAAAAGCCCGTGGTAGGACGGTTGTTAGAAAAATGTTGTAAAGGGTGTGATTCATCGTCAAAAAATACTATCCCATTTTGTGCCACAGTGGCATTACCTATAACATATAACCGATGGTTGTAATATACACAACCTTTCCAATATGACCTTACAAAATTTTGAGACCCTGTATTGTTACTGCCTCTATTGTATATTTGGTTACACCAAAGAACAGATCCATTGGTGCTGTATTTAACAACAAACGACATTTCTAAACATGAACTCTCATCCAGCAAAGAAGAATAATGCGTGCTATCCCAATAAATTTGAACAGGGTATTGGTGTAAATTGGCGTTGGCACCATTAATATCCAATGATATAAAACCAGACACATACATATTGTCACTTTCATCAACAGATAAGCCCTGTATATAAAAATTAAAACGAGGATTAATGCTGTCGTGCGACAATTCCCAAGAGGTGGCGATGCCTTCTGTGTGGTCCACCATCGGCTTGGCATACAGCAGTTCCCAATCTGGTGAAAATTTATACATCATACCCGTATACAAACCGACTTGGGTCAAATTTACATTACCTGGCAGGTATATGTCGTATTTTCTGTTAGTATCCCCGTCAATCTGTATGGTATATGGATCGCTTTCGCTTCCATTATACCCTAATCTGGTGAACACGTAAGTGTTGCCCTCATTGTCAACATGAACAGGTACACGTCCCGCACTCGGCCGACACAACGGACCCTCACCACGGATGTCTCCATAATACTCCCTTGTTAAAGCATTTACAAAATGATTGTCAAGCAGATTGCCATCCAAATCAAAAGTGGCGAAATAAGTGTAAAATCCGGGCTTGTAGGGGGGGAGCCTTTGGTCATCCGGTATCGCTTGTGCTTGTGAGGCTGTGATGAGCGTGTCAAAATAATAGAGCCATGTAGATACATCGTGATCCACATCTCCTAATGATAGATTTCCTGATATATAGACTTTGTTGTCTTTCACTTCCAACCAATGCGAGAAACATTCCGTAAAACTTGACTTCACCACCTTGTACCACAACATATTGCCAAGAGTGTCAAATTTGGCCAACAAAGAGGTCCGTGTGCCTGGTCCGTAAACCTGTGGGTTGTTAATGAAAAGAAAGGTTGAACCGCTAAAAGATGGCTGTCCTCCCATTATACCCCAAATATAGATATTGCCATCTTCGTCAAATGCCGTTTTGGTAATTGTATTATAATAATCGCTCGGAGCTCCCGCTACTCCACTCCAGCAGTGCGCCCA
>JAFYHY010000051.1 GCA_017538895.1 Aeriscardovia sp.
CTCTATGGCGTATGGATTGCGAGCGAAGACGGCAAGTCCGGACGTTATGTTCCTGAATCTGAATATACAGATGAAATCCGTGAGCAGATGGAACTGGCAAGAAAGAGAAACCGTGAGTCTGTACAATCTGAGTCACTGAAGATGTAAATACGTATTTTCGTATTGACAGTAATACATATTTAAAGGAATACATATTGAACTATGGATATTTCAGGATACAAGAGTGAAGAGGAACTGAATGAGTTGCTTGACGCAGGAAAGATTACCGTTTTGGCGTATGTCACACACCAGTCCAAGGAACTCACCAAGGAATTTGAGGACTTCTGTTCAGACAGGGATCTGAGTCAAAACGAAGAGAGTGCAGAACAGTTCGTAGATATGAGACAACAGATATTTAACGAGGCATTTGAAAATGGATATGTGTAATCTGATAAAAAGAATGTTGCCATTGTCCCAACCTTCCGGCGATGGTATGAAGGCTGACATTGCCAGACAGAAGCTCATCATTAAAGAGCACAAGGATATTGACATGAAGGTTATATTTGAGGTAAGCAAAGCCCGTAGCAGGAAGGAAAACCTGATTCTCACCTCTAATAACGGAACGGAATTGGCCGGAGTGAATTCTGTCGATGGTGTCGTGATCATTCCGGAAGGAGTTACCAGAATAAAGAAAAAGGCTTTTTGTCTCTGTGAAGACATTGAGGTGTTGATTATCCCCAGCTCCGTTACAACCATTGATGACGGTGTCTTTTGCGCTTTGAATAAAATCGAGACCATCCAGGTCCATAAGGATAACAAGTCCTTTATTGTGATAAACGGTGTACTATACAACAAAGATTTAACCAGAGTCATCAAGGCGACCAGACACTGCATCATGAAGGACATCCCCGTTGACATCAAGCAAATTGACTCATGGGCATATGCCTACTGCTGCTCTGCCGTGGAGATCAATGTACCATACGGTGTAACTGAGATTGGCAATGCGGCCTTCTGTGAATGTAAAGAGCTGAAAAAGATCAACTTCACAAACAGGTTGTCAACTCTCAAAGAAGGAATGTTCTCTGAGTGCAGTAATCTGGTGAGAGTCAATCTCCCGAAGGGTTTGAGGATGATAGAAAGAAGTGCTTTTTCAGGATGTGTCAGATTCAGGGAAATGGAGCTGCCTGACAGTCTGGAGTCTATAGAGAGAATGGCATTTTCTCACTGTAAGAATCTGGAAACGGTTCTACTGGGCAGCAGGGTAAGATATATACCGCCAGAAGCTTTCGACGGATGCGAGTCACTGAGAGAATTTGAGGTGGATGCCGATAATGAGAACTTCCGTGACATAATGGGTGTATTATACAATAAGACTGGAAGAATTCTGTTGAAAGTTCCGGCAAATTACGAAGAGACATCGTTTGTCATTCCCGATGGTGTGGCCTTTATCGCTCCCTATGCCTTTGACGGCTGTAAGGACTTCAGGATAATCAAATTTCCTGATTCGCTGAAAGGCATCGGGAAATATGCTTTTCAGGATTGTGAGGATTTAGGAACGGTACATCTGCCTGACAGTGTCAAGGCAATAGGAGAAGGTGCTTTCTCTGGCTGCAAATCTCTTTGGAATCTGAAACTGCCAGTCCATATCACCCGCATAAAGTATGAAACGTTCAGAGATTGTTATGCGCTGAGATACGCAGACATGTTAGATACGAATATCACATGTATTGAAGAATCTGCCTTTGGAGACTGTAAACGGCTTCAACGTGTCTTTTTCCCGGAAACACTCCAGCAGATAGGGATTGATGCTTTTGAGTCGTGTCCGATTAAGTATGTGGATATTCCAAAATCTGTGAAAGATCTAAGTTCTTCCGCTTTCTTCCTCGACTATTCCCTGAAAGAAATCGAGGTAGAAGACAATGATGTATATGACACGGAAAACAGCGTACTGTATGAGAATACATCAAAGACTTTGATGCTGATGCCTGCTATGTCTGGAGTCTCGCATTGTGTGGTCAGGGATGGAACAAAACATATCTCCAATGGTGCCTTCTCACAATGCAAAGGACTCCAGTCAATCAGAATTCCAAAATCAGTAAGGGAAATCGGCACTTACGCCTTTGAGAAATGTACAAGCCTAAAGGAAATCCATCTGGATGCAGAGTTGCGTAGCATACAGGAGAATACTTTTGATGGCTGTCAGGCCCTTACTGCAATTAAGATTCCTCAGACTGTTCAGGAAATCAGCGAAAGCGCATTCAGGGACTGCTACCAGTTAAGAAAGATAACCCTCCCTCAGTCATTGAAGTCGATTGGTTATTTTGCATTCCAGAACTGTGTAAGCATCACTTCTTTGTCTATCCCAGATGACGTAAAGGAAATCCGGTCAAAGGCCTTTGCCGGATGCATATCTCTTGAAAAGGTACGATTGCCAAAGCATTTGAGCAGAATAGCAGGCGAACTGTTCGAAGGATGCCATTCTCTTCATAAGATTCTCTGGCCACAGTCAGTAACGGAAATTGGAGACGAGGCGTTTGCAGGATGTGAGTCACTTCAGAAGGTTGAGATTCCTTCAAAAGTCTGGACTATAGGCCATCAGGTATTTCAGGGCTGTTCCAGTCTGTCAAGCGTCATCTTACCAGAGTCACTTGGCGAACTTGGTGAGTTCTGTTTCCTTGGATGTGAAGACCTGAGAGAAATTGTCTTCAAGAACCTCTATGTAAAAGGACTGAATAAGAAATGTATGGATGGTGTCGATAGGAACAGGTGTACTGTCTATGTTCCAAAAGGCGGTATTAACATCTTTAAGAATCATCCGGCATTCCAAGGTTTTAAGATAGTTGACACAAGATAATAGCAACAAAATAAAAGAAATTATTACTCTCAATACTTTTGTAACTGATTGTTAGCGAACAATTACTTGTGCATATGCTATTACGCATTATCCAGATTGCCACCGTCGTGAGATGCTGGCAATCTCTTTTTTAGGTTACAGGTAAACTACCCACTCGCCGTAGCATTCACCATCCCAGTCCATCAACCGGAAAGCATAGACTCCTGTCTCGTCATCATAGACGGCTTGCATGTAGAAGTCCTGGTCTATGGGTTGGAAGACACGATGAACTTGTGCGTTCGCTGACTGTGGAGTGGCCATGCCTAATGCAAGGACTGCAGCCAGAGTTAAAAGACACTTCTTTACTTTCTTCATTTTCGTTGTTTCTTAAGTGATATTGATTCCGATAGTCTTAAAAACGATAATCACATCGAACGTCCGTGACGGGTAGGTATTTCCTTCGCAGCCAGTTCTTCTTGTCCTCTCTCATTCTCACCCTGCTTCTTGTCGGCAAGGGCATCTGAGATGGCCATGTCTGCAATGCCGTCATC
>JAFYHY010000052.1 GCA_017538895.1 Aeriscardovia sp.
AAATCCTTATAGTAGGAAACATCTTTGGCAAATACTATTATGTGATTGATGAGCAGAATCTGTATCATCGCTCATGGGCTTTCGTGGTCTGTTACGTTACCCCCCTGGCTGTTCTCATAATACTTCTGACAGTAATATGTCGGTATTATAAGAAGATTAACAAAGACATCAGGATCTCACTCCTTCTGTTCACGATAGCTCCTTTTGTTGGTTCTTTTATACAGTTTTTTATATATGGACTGTCCATAACCGACATTTTTATTGTCGCTACATGTATCATGCTGTATGTTTTTGTGCTGATCGATCTTAATCGCGCAAAAGAGTTAAAAGAGAGGATAGAGAAAAAGAACAGGGAGCAGATGGGTATCATTTCTACTCTTGCAAACATTTATGTGACCGTTCACGAGTTTGATATCGTATCCGATACGATGACCACGATTAAGTGGGATAACAAATATGTGGATGACACCAGCGTGGCGACGATGTCCAACGCACATGAAATGTTCCATAAAATTGCGGAGGAAATAATTGACCCGTCCGCACTTGATGAATGTAGACAATTTTTTGATTTTTCAACGTTTGATATACGTATGAAAAATACGAATACGATTTCAATAGAGTTTTATGATGTCAAGAACAAGACATGGGGGCGCGGAAGGTTTATTGTATCAAAACGCGACGAAAACGGGAATATAACCCATGTTCTGTATGTGACCGAGGATATCACGGAAGAAAAAGCAGAGCGTGACAGACTGGTAGATACATCTGAGCGTGCGCTTGCCGCCAGCGAGGCCAAATCAGCATTCCTATCAAATATGTCACACGAGATACGTACACCAATTAATGCTGTGCTCGGTATGAACGAGATGATCCTTCGTGAGAGCGATGACAAGAATATTCTCGGATATTCAGAGAACATCAGGTCAGCGGGATCGACCCTGCTCGGACTTATAAATGATATACTGGACTTCTCCAAGATCGAGGCTGGTAAGATGGAGATCATTCCTGTCGATTACGATCTTTCCTCCGTCATCAACGATCTTGTGAACATGATCCAGACGAAAGCCGACGCAAAGGGACTCAAACTTGAATTCGAGATCAGCAGGGAGGTTCCCAAACTCCTTCACGGTGATGAAGTAAGGATCAAACAGATTGTAACAAATATCCTGACAAATGCCGTAAAATATACGGAAAAGGGCAGGGTCACGCTATGCATCGATTACGAGAAGATACCCGATGAAGAGGACTGCATATTGCTTGATGTCGCCGTAAAGGACACCGGAATAGGCATAAAAGAGGAGGATATGAAGAAACTCTTCTCTGAGTTCGATCGGATTGAGGAGAAGCGAAACCGCAATGTTGAAGGCACCGGTCTTGGAATGAGCATAACGAAGCGCCTTCTTGAGATGATGGGATCAGAGCTTCAGGTCGAGAGTAAATATGGGTTAGGATCGAAGTTTTCATTCAGCCTGAGGCAGACTGTTATAAAGTGGGAAGAGCTTGGTGATTATGAGGCGGCATATAAAGCTTCCCTTGCCAGTCGCGGGAAGTACCATGAAAAATTCCGTGCTCCAAAGGCGGAGATACTGGTAGTTGACGACACGCCAATGAATCTTGAAGTGTTCATAAACCTGCTCAAAAAGACTGAAATAAAGATCGAGACGGCCGCCACAGGTGAAGAAGCACTGTCTCTTGCGTTTGATAAAGAATATGATGTCATTTTCCTTGACCATATGATGCCGGACAAAGATGGTATAGAGACGCTTCATGAGATGCGTGAACGCAAGGATGCTCCCAATCTTCAGACACCGGTGATCTGCCTTACCGCAAATGCCATATCCGGCGCAAGAGAGAAGTATCTTGCAGAAGGATTTGACAATTATCTTACAAAACCGATCGATTCAGAGAAACTCGAAG
Source organism: Aeriscardovia sp. (assembly GCA_017538895.1). GTDB lineage: Bacteria > Actinomycetota > Actinomycetes > Actinomycetales > Bifidobacteriaceae > RGIG7107. The sequence continues at coordinate 1,918 of JAFYHY010000052.1, forward strand.
AAATGCTGATCGAATATCTGCCTGAGGAAAAGATCATTCCGGCGGAGTCAGATGAGGATGCTGAAACTGACGAGACCGGGGATAATATGCGGATACCGGACTATATCACAGGTATCAGCGAGATAGATACCGATACAGGGATTAAAAACTGCGGCGGCATTGAAGAATACATGAAGACGGTGGAGATATATGCAAAAGCGGTAAAGGATAATGCGGATGAAACAGAACAGTTCTGGAAATCCGCAGATATCAAAAATGCGACGATCAAGATCCATGCTCTTAAGAGTTCATCACGTATAATCGGAGCTACCGATCTCGGAGAACTCGCCCAGGAGCTTGAAAACGCGGGAAATGAGAATGATACTGAAAAGCTGGGAGAGCGTATAGATGAACTGCTTTATAGATACAGAAAAATCGGAGAAGCGCTATCACCGCTTATAGGTGTTGATGAGCCTAATGAAAGCGATCTGAACCCGATAAGCGAGGATGAACTCGGTCAGATGTATACTGCGATAAGTGAGTTTATTTCCGTAAGTGACTACGACAGTGTAGTTGATCTAATCGAAGCATTGAAAGGTTATCGAGTACCCGATAATGAAAAAGAGCGCCGCAATGCATTGATAAAGGCGGCTGATGAAGTCAGATATGAGGATATCAAGGATATAATCGAAAAGGAGGACAATGATGCCCAGTAGAATAACCATCATAAGTGAAGGACTTGCATTTATAACAGGTGCGCTTTCAAAGAATCTTCAACAGGCCGGTTTTGAAGTAAATGTGATAACCCCAAAGATCAAAGAAGTAAACGAATACAGGAATCAGACTGACATTTTTCTGGTTTATGCAGGAGATTATGTGTCTGAATGTACAGATCTCTTTGTTTATCTGAAAGATATCTGTTCCGAGGATGAAAAAATGATAAGTATCATCGGATATTCACCGGAGATAGCTGAAGTGGAAACGATAGTTTCTTCAAATCTTGTGGCGCTGAGAGTTGAGCGGCCGTTTGATATGAAGGTTATGGTCTCAAATATGGAGAAGCTCCGAGAAGCAGATGAAGAACGTAAAATGGGAAAGCATATCCTCCTGATCGATGATGACCTTGCGTATCTGAAAATGGTACAAGGGTGGCTCACACCTCAGTACAGGGTAACAATTGCCAAGTCAGGTATGCAGGCGATCACGTATATTGCAAATCATGTGCCGGATTTGATATTGCTTGATTATGAAATGCCTATAACGAGCGGTCCGCAAGTAATGGAAATGATACGTAGCGAGCCCAACTCTGAAGGAATTCCGATAATCTTCCTTACCGGAAAGTCCGATAAGGAGAGTGTAATGAGTGTTATGGCTCTCAAGCCGCAGGGATACATGCTAAAAAGTATGCCAAAGGAAGAAATACTGAAGACAATAGACAATTTCTTTAAGACGAGAAAGTGGAAGAATATTTAAGAATATGACTGATTGAACTATTAACAGTTTGTTCATAATTTCAGAAAAAGCGTCGTAAACGTTGAGTTTACGGCGCTTTTTGCATGTTTAGTGAGCCGAATCGATTTTGGCGGTTCCGAGGAGCTGCTAATTAAAGGGGTTGATTGCTCCTTTTATTGACTATACAATCCGCATATCTATACGTCCAATACTGATTGGTTTTTGTAAGAACCTGGTGTAAGATTTTGATTGTAATTTTATCTTTTTATATAAATGAGTAAGACAAATATGAGTTTTTACGATCCCGACAATAACGTGATTTACTTTAGGCAGTTTTAAGGTATTGAATATGGAGATTTGAAATGAACAGTAATCATGAGGAATACATGAGAAGATGCTACGAATTAGCTATCAGCGCAGGTAAGAAGGGATTCGATACTTTCGGAGCCGTG
>JAFYHY010000053.1 GCA_017538895.1 Aeriscardovia sp.
GGAGCAGTCACTTTCCTTGAGAAGAAACTTGGTCTCGATGCTGATGGTATGAGCAACCTCCTCAACAAGAAGAGTGGTGTTGCAGGTATTACAGGTGGCAGCTCTGATATGCGTGATGTTGAGAATGCTGCCAAGGCGGGTGAGCCTCGTGCTATTCTGGCACAGGATATGTACTTCTATCGTATTAAGAAGTATATTGGTGCCTATGCTGCAGCAATGGGTGGTGTCGACGTGATCGTTTTCACTGCTGGTGTTGGTGAGAATCAGCTTAGCATGCGCTCAGAGGTATGCAAAGGCCTTGAGTTCTTGGGTGTGAAGTTCGACGAGTCGAAGAATACCAAACGTGGTGAAGAGTGCATCATCTCAGCTGACGATTCTAAGGTGAAGGTTGTAGTCATTCCTACTGACGAGGAGTTGATGATTGCTACAGATACAATGAATCTGCTGTAAAAGTTGATAGACTATTCCAAATATTATTGAAGCCGAAAGTATGTTGCTTTCGGCTTTTATTTTGGTGCTTTCGGGTTGTGAGAATGACTAAATATCAGTAGATTATGCAAAAAGATGGAATAAAGTGTATGTTTTACAAAAAAAAGCATTAATTTTGCAGCGGAAATCGTAAACTCAAGTCGTAAAGTCTTTAGGATAGGTATTTAAGTTATGGTAAATAGGATAATATTCTCTTTGATGATGATGTCTCTTCTACTCTCATGTGGTGATGACCAAGGAGAAATAGAAGATCGCATCGCACAACTGGAACAACAGGGACAGGAATTGAAGAATCAAGGAGACCAGTTGGCTAAAGAAGGTGATCAGTTGCAAAGTGATATTGATAACGCACAAGATCAGATCAACCAATTAACAGATCAGTTGGATGCAACAAAACTTCTGTCGTTTGAGTTCTTGTCTTCTGATAATCCTCTGCAAGTTGTCGAGGATACAAGAGCAGAGATTCTTGATGATAATAATGTGGAGTGCAGGGTTCTGAACATCATGAGTAGTAAGACGCTGATTCCTCGTTTCCAGTTTACAGGAAAGAGTCTGACCATTGATGGTAAAAATGTTGAGAGCGGTAAGACAGCTGTTGATTTCAGCAAACCAGTTACACTGACCATTAAAGGTGATCAGAAGTCAGTCAGCTATACGGTGTATGTGCATTCATACACAGGACTGCCTCTTTTGTGGATTGAGACGGCTGGTCGAGCTGATATTATCAAGACCAATTGGTATTATAATGCTGACTTGAAATTGGTTGAGGGTGTAAGGACACGTGCAGCAGGTGATGTGATTGAGGCCGATATCAGGATTAAGGGATTGCCACCTCTTGAATATTATATCTCGAAAGTCCATACATCAGGCCAGATGGCAAAGAATGATTATGTGCTCAATTTTAATGAAAGAGTGTCTTTGTTAGATGAGGCTGCCGATACAGACTGGGAATTGTCTGCTAACAGGGATGACAAGACATTGATTCGCACTCAGATAGGTCTTTTTATGGGTACCATCAGCCAGTTGAATTTCACACCAAAGTTCCATTTCGTTGATCTGATGTTGAACGGCCGTTATTATGGTAACTATCGATTAGGTGAGCGCCTTGAAGTTTCCAGCTCAAGAATTAACATCGGCTTTGATGGCTATCTTCTGAAAATCGATGAATCCACGACGGGCATCTATATGAGTTACAATACCTTGGAACAGCCTGTCAGCATCATGGCACCATCATTGATGACTGGTGATACACAATATGTATATATTCGTCAATTCATGAATGCTGCAGAGGAGGCTTTGTTCTCTGCTGCTTTTACAACGGCGAATATGGGTTGGCAGAAATATATGGATATCGATTCATTTGTTGACTGGTATCTCATCAATGAGATTGCCAAGAACTATGATGCTGTATTCCAGCACAACTGCTATATGTAGAAGAAAAACGGCGAGAAACTGAAGATGGGACCTCTGTGGGATTTCCGTAAAGGTTTTGGGAATGGA
>JAFYHY010000054.1 GCA_017538895.1 Aeriscardovia sp.
ATTCGTCTTTTTTTAATTTTACTGGCAAAATATAATCGATAACTACTTTTTCACCACGACTTAATGGAAGGGAATATCGTTCTTTTGTATATATCTCACACCAATAAAACTGTTCAAAATCAATTTCTTGATCAGTTTTTTCAATGGCTTCTGTAATTAACAAGAAGGCTGAGTCAACAATTTCTGCGATGTTATTTCCCTCAATTTGGATACAAGCAACCGTTCCGCTTGGAATATGTTTTTGGTACAGATCATGGGGAACCGGTGTATTTACCCTCATAAAATCTCCTAATATTAATTCAAAAGTATTTGTATCTTGAAAATTAAACATCATTCCTATGCCATCATTTTCATCAATATCCTCACAATAAGTAAATTCAGATAAACTTTTTAAATAGTCAATCTTATCACTTTCAAAATAAGATTTCCATGCGTTCCCAGCCTCAAAAAATGAAGTGTTATTATGAACTCCGACCATTAGACGTTCCTCAAATTCCTTATAAACAATCTTCTTTAATTCTGCCATAATTCTTTTCCCTCCTATATATCTCATATCAAGATAATTCATTGGGTAATATTCATTGAGCTTTGCATTTTTTTGTTTTGCTTGAGAAGGTGTGATTCCGTGGTATTCCTTGAATGCTCTTGAAAAAGCAGAATGTGAATGAAAACCATACTTAAACGCTATATCAATAACAGAATCGTTACCTTTCTTTAAATCAAGTCCTGCTTGTCCTAAAAAACGGACTCACTCGTCGAACACAATTTCCGCAATATCGCTAAGCTGACACTTGAACTCCTTACAGATTTTTTCCAATACTTCCATCTGCACATTTTCGCCTTTTTCAAGTTTTGCAATAGTGCCGTAACTAAGGCCGGTCTTTTCCTTGAGATCCTTCCTCTTCATGTCGTGGTCAATCATTAGCTTAAACATTTTCTTGTATGAAACTGCCATGCATCGCTCCTATCCGCATAAATCCTAACGAAATCAATAACAACAGTTGGTATCATTATAACATAGTGGTACATCGTTTAAAATAAAAATTCACACGTTCTTGTTAATTTCTGACAATTTCTTTTAGTGACAAATTGACCTTTAGCAACTAAGTTTTTTCATTTTCGCAAGCAGGGCGCCGAGGGTCCTCGGCGCGTTTTTGCTTGTTGGTGGTCATTCCCCCAATCCCCCTGAACCTCGTTATCACTCGGAGCTACTCATCAACAAAGTTGACGCTGGAAGAATATTTCCATAAACGCAAAAAGAGGGGCAGCCTCACTCTAGTATAGAGTGAAACCGCCCCTGTTCTTAACGAATCTGTTCAGTTGTCTTTTGCTTTTCAGCCTGCTCTTTCTGCTCCTCAAAATTGAGGAACAGATCAACATTGTATTTTGCCATCTGTATATCTTTCATATCTTGCTTCGCCTGCCGGTACTCGGCATAGGTCTTTTTCTTTTCCTGAAGGACTTCGCTGTATTCCTGATTCAGTTCTTTGATCTTAGGAAGTTTACCCTCGATCTTGGAGAAAGCTTCCTTAGCAGCTTTACAAAGAGTGATAGCCTCCCTGTGCTCTTCAAAGAACTTTTTGCTATAACCGCTCTTGCGATATTCGGCATAAGTGTCCTTAGTCTTGGAATAGTTTATGATATGCTTTTTCAGCGCAGCTATCTCAACAAGCCTTGCCTCAAGAGCCTTCTGCTTCTCAGTAATTTCTCCAAATCTCTCGGAGGCAGCCTTGGCTTTTTCTGAGAGTTCATCATAATCTCTGAGACCATGTTCTTCAAGAAACAAAAGTGTCTGTGCCATCTGCTTGATGTTATGAACCTTAGCCCAGCGTTCATAGCCTGGTCCTTTTCCCTTGGCTATCATAGCTTGGATATCAAGAAGCATATCCACCTTTGGCTCAGGTTTAACATAAACATTTTCGTCAGTACGCTGTTGCTTCGGATCAGGTGTAAATACACTTTCCCCGGAAAAGACTTTCTCCAGATCCTCTTCTCTGTAGCCTGCTCCAAGAGAGCGCATTCGTAAAAACTTCTTTTGATCTCTACCCTTAAGAGAAACATATTTA
>JAFYHY010000055.1 GCA_017538895.1 Aeriscardovia sp.
AAAATAAATGAATTTTGTGTTCCTTTGCCCAAGGTTTTAATATGTTTTAGAGAAATTATTGTGCAAATAATCCATTTTTCCTCACCTAAATAAACCTAAAAATATCCATTTGTGGGATTATTGATCTACTAATTTGGCACTAAAATGCGCCAAAAAGCGCATAAAAACGAGGTGTGAAAGTAATTTATTTTCCACACCTCGTTGTTTATCAGAGAATTACGCTAAAAGTTAATCCTTAATACTCATCCTCGTTGAAGAGGAAATCCTCTTTGGATGGATAATCGGGCCAGATGTCTTCTATACTCTCATACACATCGCCCTCATCTTCGATCTCTTGCAGGTTCTCAAGAACCTCCAATGGAGCGCCTGAGCGAGTTGCATAATCAATTAACTCTTCCTTGGTTGCGGGCCAGGGAGCATCTTCTAACTTTGAAGCTAATTCAAGTGTCCAATACATATTCTTAGTCTTTGGTTTTACAATGTTTCAAATTCGCCCGCAAAAGTAACAAATTTCTTCCTATCTGCAAACTTTTTGCCAAATTATTTCACTCACATTTGCGTTAAAATTTATTTTTTTAGCCAAAACGAACAGGTAATCACTCAATCTGTTTATATATTGCTGCGTTTCGGGGCTAATTTGAGCAACTTCTGACAATGCTACAATTCGGCGTTCAGCACGTCGACAAACAGTTCGGCAAACATGAGCCTGAGCTGCTGCCTGTGTTCCACCTGGCAAAATAAAGCCTTGGCGCTCAGGCAGGAGGTTCATAATATTATCGACTTCATGCTCTAATACTTCAACTTCACCATCTGGAAGTTTGGCAGAATCATAAAGCGGTGTCTGACTCTGATCTGTTGCCAAGTTTGAACATACACTAAACAAATTATTTTGTATACGGATAATCAGATCTTTATCTTCACCCTCAGGAAGCATGGAAGCCAAAAGACCAAGATGAGAACTCAACTCATCAACTGTACCATAAGCTTCAAGTCGTTCACATGATTTCTTGACTCGGATTCCTCCAATGATACTTGTTTCACCCTTGTCGCCAGTCTTTGTATAAACCTTTGTAATTTTCATATTACATCTTAGTTAGAAGTTAATAATATAGTTCATCTTATGTCTGTTTTTATCAAACATGACAATGCCACAATAAAAGAGATCGTAAGTGATACCTGTATGTTCATCATTTATCACCTCACGCCAAAAAGACATATCCTTCCTAATGTCTTCAATAATCATAACTGATTTAGCATTTACCTTATTATATATATTAGTAACCCGCCTTCTATAGTCACCATTAAGCTTCAGATGAACCAAATCAATAGTTTCAGCATGATCGTTAAACATCGCTGTTTTACAGCCAATTTGCAGATAGTCTTGGTAACCATCACTCATCACGACCTTTGGCTGCAACCAATTGGCTATCCTAAAATAAAGGAGGCCAAGTTTTCTGGTAAGCCAATCATCATCTTTACCGACTGCCTCATACTGATAATATGGCCACTGCTCATTGATGACATACCGAACGAACCAATAGTCCGTCGGCGACTGTATGCCAAAGCCCTTACAATGGTTCATACGGCTCAGCCACACGAGCATATGCTTTAATCTCTGCATTCCAAGTGCAAAGATAATCATTTTAAGGCATAGAAGATACAGATTAACAGAGATTAATACCAAAAAAAATAGGAGCCACAAGGTGACTCCTATTCAAATTAAAGATGGCGGCTTCCTACTCTCCCGCATTGCATTGCAGTACCATCGGCGCAGGCGGGCTTAACTTCTCTGTTCGGAATGGGAAGAGGTGGGACCCCGCTGCAATAACCACCTGATAAATCGTTTCCAGATAAAAATATCCGGTATGGGTGACTATCTCCACACAAGACCTGCTCGTAATGACTCCGTCTCAGGAAACCCATTACATCTGACAGTATCAGCATCATGCGAAAGTATTCGGGCAATTAGTAGTGCTCGGCTTTGACGTCACCGTCTTTACACCTGCACCCTATCAACGTCCTCGTCTAGGACGACCCTCAATGGAGTCCTCATCTTGCGGCTGGCTTCGCACTTAGATGCTTTCAG
>JAFYHY010000056.1 GCA_017538895.1 Aeriscardovia sp.
CCCATAAAATCAACGCAATACATTAGTGAATAAAAAAGGAACGCCTTGCGCTGAATGTCATCGGCATCCATTTCATCCAAAATAAAGCTCACGTAATCAGTGTCATATCCCATGTTCAGGAGTGCGACATACGTCAACGCTGCAAAAGTCAACACGTCGCCCATTCCAATCCAGTCTACGTCGATAATTCCTGATATATGCCCATCCTTGACCAAAAGATTCTTTGTAGTTACGTCATCTAAATACGGCGTTGGTTCAACCTTCTCAAAGTACATCTGCAATATCGGAATTTGACTCTCTACACGAATCACTTTCTCCGTTTCAAAAAAACCATTTTCTTCAATCAATACCTTTGCCCTGTCAAGTATTTCATGAACAAAATCCAGCCACGTCCAATCTTCTGCATGTTCTGAAAGCCTAAGAGATACTTCTCTCTGTATGTGAACTATTTCCTTCGCAAGAATCTTTTTATCTTCTTTTGTAAGTTGCTTATATACCGCCCAAAGTTCTTCTCCCTCAATATAAGATAAAACGACGTAATCATATTGTTCAAAGCTACCGCAATACAATACCCGAGGCACCGGGATGCCTATTTCCGTGAGTTTCCCCAAAAGACGAACCGTATCGTTGTATGCGTTCTTCTCCGTGCTTAACCTAACGGTGTATTTACTTCCCTTTATTTCAACAATAAATACATAGTTTGCCAAACCAACGGAACAGCGTTTGATCTTCGCCGGCTCATCATGAAAAGTTGCCCGGCAAATATTTATAATTAACTCATCCATAATTCCTTGCCCATCCGAAACTGCATATAAACCAATTTCATCAACACACCTCTCATTGAAACTTCATGAATTGTACGATAAAACCGGAAGTTATTCTTCAATGCTCTACTCTTTTTTCAAAAAACACAAGATCCATTCCATCCTTGACGTGCTCAGTCTCTCCCGTCTTGTGATATCCCATTTTGGCATATAAATGGCATAATTTCTCTTCCTGCTCTATTGTATCAAGACGCCAGCACTCTGCATCCTCACGTAATGCTTCAACTTCCTTAATTGCCTGTTGCGCATATCCTTTATTCTGATATTCAGGTAAGATGAGAATTTGCACCAGCACGTAAGTCTTTTCATTCTTTCTGATGCGTATGGCACCTATCGTTTTTTCGTCGACTACTATCAGATAATATGTAACATTGATATTATTAAAGCGCTGAATTGTTCTTTCAAATGGTTCCGTAGCAGGACTCGTCTCAGTATCTTGATACTTTTCATACAAAGGAGCAAACGCCTCCTTTTGCATACTATAAATGATCTCCAAATCGTCTCTTTCTGCTACTCTCAATTTCATCATATGTTGCCTCCATAAATTTTCTCATTTTGCTTTCCTGGGTTTCTTCTCCGGAAGTTCAGCATACATACCATTCAGAAGTTCCTGAATCAGCGCCTTATCATCAAAACTATCAAATACGTGCATCAGAGTTTTTGATTCTTCATACGGATAACGAAGTTCGGAATCTGCAAGCAGTCTGTCTGAGGTCGGCGTTCTCTTTAAGAAAAGTTCATCACCGCAAACATCACCTATAAGCTTGCCGTTAAAATATACAAGGTATCCGCCCATCATAGGTTTTATGACAATATCACCTGCTTCAGAAAAACATTCGCGAACATATTCATTAAATTCTTTCATCATGATTATCGCTCCATATAAAACTCAACCTGCTCGCCAAGCGGGCCGTAGCAAAATGCCATGCGAATCGGGTACACAGGATCAGAAGGAATATCTTTGTTGTTCG
>JAFYHY010000057.1 GCA_017538895.1 Aeriscardovia sp.
CGTACCCATCTGATGCGCCATCCGGTCGACTTCCCGCACGACTTCTTCATTCAACATTAAACTATATAGAGTCTTCTTCAAAGAGGATCATCCCTTTCGTTGTTACTGTTGCCAGTATAAACCACGAACGATAAATTGTCAATATATTTATATAAAATTAAATACAAGAAATATAAATTAACGAGAAGAAATGCGCCCTTGATTTTTAGATATACATCGCTTATAATATCAAGGCAAAATCAAATATGCAGCGGTATCGAAGTGGTTATAACGGCCCTGACTCGAAATCAGGTGTACACGAAAGTGTACCGTGGGTTCGAATCCCACCCGCTGCGCCATAAAAGGTAGGTAATTTTGATAGAATTACCTGCCTTTTCCTTTTGCCTGAAAATGTTCTGAGAACGTCGAAACCAGGCTATTTCAGAACATTTTTGTTGTGAATACTAAAAAAGCAACGCCGCCACGGAGCTCCTTCCGCAGCGGCATTTTGTTGTTATGTAAACCTTCTGTCCTTTCCCTCCAAGGCAGATCGTTCTCACAGAGGGGTATCGTTCAATTTGAGGGGTATCGTTCTCACAGAGGAGGAATCGTTCAAATAGACAGATCTGTGAATCATTCAAGATCTTCGAAGAAGTCCGCTAGGCGTACACCAAGCGCATCAGCAATCATCTGACACTTCTCCAGCGTCATGCTATGCTCACCTCGTTCGATCCGTCCAAAATAAGCATGACTTATTCCGCATTCTGCGGCCAGTTCCTCTTGTGTCATGTTGCGTGCTTCACGGAATTTTCTTAAAGACAATTATTCGGTTTGCCCAGGCACATAATGCAGAAAACCCATTGACATAAAAGATCCTATATAGTAGAATTATTTCATTACTATATAGGAGTAATTTGCATGAAGATGAATGGAGGATTTTTGATCACAAAGATCAAGCAGCTAGGTGATCGAATCTTTGAAAAGGTCCTCAGCGAGAACAATGTTGATGCCTTTAACGGTGCGCAGGGGCGAATCTTGTTCGTGCTGTGGCAGGGGGATGGTGTTCCCATCAAAGCCCTATCAGATCGTTGCGGACTTGCTATCACTTCGCTTACAACTATGCTGGATCGCATGGAAAAGCAGGGCTTAATCACGCGCACTCAAGATAACAGTGACAAGCGAAAAACGCTGCTGATTCTGACAGATAAAGCCCGTTCACTGAAAACGGCTTATGATGCTGTTTCAGATAAAATGGGAGAGATTTATTACAAGGGATTCTCGGAGGAGGAAATCAGATCCTTTGAGAGTTACTTGGATCGTATACTCATGAATCTGGAGGGGTGGCAGGAATGAGCGTCTGTATCAAGGACCAGATCCAGAATATGAATTTGGTAATCGGATGTACCGTGGGTTGTGATTACTGCTATGCCCGGAATAATGTAAAGCGGTATCATATGATCGAGGATTTTGCAAAGCCAGAATTCTTTCCGGGGAAGCTGCGCCTTATGGAGAAGCCAAAACCTCAGAATTTCCTGCTCACCGGCATGAGCGATTTGTCTGTCTGGAAGAAAGAATGGCTGGACGAGGTTTTTGCCAAAATGCGGGAAAACCCACAGCATCAATTTCTCTTTTTATCGAAGCGCCCCGACCTCCTAGACATTGATACCGATCTGGACAACGCCTGGTTCGGTGTTACGGTTACCCGGAGGTCTGAGCTATGGCGCATTGATGCACTGCGGAAAAATGTCCGCGCAAAACACTACCATGTTACCTTTGAGCCTCTGTTTGATGATCCCGGTGAAGTCGACTTGCATGGGATTGACTGGATTGTTGTCGGTACGATGACTGGCGCGCAGAGCAGGAAGGTACACACCGATTTGGCTTGGGCTGTTTCCCTGACAGAGCAGGCCCATGCGCTACAGATCCCGGTTTTCTGGAAGGAAGACCTGATTCCCATCGTGGGTGATGACCTGATGATTCAGGAGATGCCGGAGGCTTTCAACAAGGTATTGGAGGAACAGAAGAAATGGAACGCAGAGAAATCAAAGTGAATTTTGTAGGAACCAAAAGCGTTATGACCAAGTCAAACGCTCCCCTGGGCGGATATGCCGTTAATCCTTATGTGGGTTGTCCTCACGCCTGCCAATATTGCTACGCTTCCTTCATGAAACGCTTCACCGGGCATACCGAGGAATGGGGCAGCTTTATGGATGTAAAGGAGTGGCCGGAAATCACCAATCCCCGGAAATACGCAGGGCAGAAGGTCATCATCGGTACGGTTACGGATGGCTATAATCCGCTGGAAGAGACATATGGGAAAACAAGACTGATCCTGGAACAGTTGAAGGACAGCGGCGCGGATATCCTCATCTGCACCAAATCCGATCTTGTTCTGCGTGACATGGATCTGCTGCAGGATATCAACAGGAATAATTCATTGACGGTATCCTGGTCTGTCAATACGCTGGATGAATCCTTCAAAGACGATATGGACTCCGCTGTAAGCATTGAGCGGAGGCTTGCGGCTATGAAGCAGATTTATGATGCCGGTATCCGCACGGTCTGCTTCATCTCTCCGGTATTCCCCGGTATCACAGACATTGAGGCGATCATTGACAGAGCGAAGGATCAGTGCGACCTGATCTGGTTGGAAAACCTGAACCTGCGTGGTGGATTCAAAAAGACGATCATGGATTACATTGCGGAAAAGCATCCTGATCTGCTTCCGCTCTACGATGAGATTTATAACAAGAAGAATCGCAGCTATTTTGAAGCACTTGAAAAGAAAGCCGAAGAGATTGCAAAGAAGTACGACTGCCGCTTTGTAGATAATGAAACTCCGTATGAGCGTGTGCAGAAGGGACATCCAACGATCGTGGACTACTTCTACCATGAAGAGGTCAGAGGCACTGCCAATAGTGGGAAAAGAAACAAGTGAAGTAAACTCAAACACTTCAGTTTTTGCTA
>JAFYHY010000058.1 GCA_017538895.1 Aeriscardovia sp.
CCACCACCGATATGGAGCACTGGACGGATCACGGCGTAGTGCTTACCACTGCCAACTTCAAGTGGGCCAAGCAGGGCGACAATGCCTGGGCGTCGCAGGCCATCGAGCGCAATGGTAAGTGGGACTGGTATGTGGCCGCAGAGGATACCACCAAGCACCTGCATGGTATCGGTGTGGCTGTAGCCGACCGTCCGGAAGGCCCTTGGGCTGACGCACTCGGAAAGCCGCTCATACCTGGCAACTGGGGCTTCATCAACCCCACAGTGTTTATCGACGACGACGGGCAGGCATGGCTCTTCTGGGGCAACAACGGCTGCTGGTATGCTAAGTTGAACGAAGACATGATTAGCATCGACAAGAGCTTTGCCAACAACGGTATCTGCGACATGCGCCTCATGCTGGACGACGAGGCACAGTTCGGACCAAAATGTATGAAGATGGACTACCAACTGCACAAGAAGGTGATGAAGACGGGCTTTGAGGAAGCCCCTTGGATCTATAAGATTGGTGATACCTACTTTCTGGAATATGCTGCAGGTGGCGTGCCTGAGCACTGGGCCTATTCGACGGCCAAGAGCATCCACGGCCCATGGCACTACGAAGGTCGTATCACTGACGAGTCGCCTGGCTCTTTTACCATCCACGGCGGCACCATCGACTTCAAGGGTAAGTCATACCTCTTCTATCACGACGGCATTCCCTCTGGTGGAAACGGTTTCCGTCGCACTACCGCCTTCCGCGAGTTTCAGCGTATGAAAGACGGTCGCATACCTAAAATCAACATCGAAGCGAAATAAGCTAAGAATGAGCTTATGAAGGTCATCCACGTGGACATGGATTATCAGAACCAAGTATTTACTATGCTATAAATGTAAATTTCTGATTTCCATAAAAGCAGGTATTACCTAGTTCTGATAATATTTTCTTATCGTTTAAACAAAAGAGATAGCTTTTGAGCATTCTTTTGTTTTTTCCAAATACAAGTTACGCCATTGATATTGCTTTGGGCAGTTTCAATCATGGCCTTTTTGACGGTGTCTAATGTAATATCCAGGTAAATCATAGTTGTCTCTATATTCGTATGACCAAGCATTTGTGAAACGTCGGCAAGATTAAACCCTGCGTTAAGCCAATGAGTTGCCATCGCATGGCGGAACTGATGGGCATGAACGGTTTCTGGCACATCAGGACATTTCATTTTAGCTGTTTTTGCATATTTTTTCAAGCATTTATTTACACTCTCTGCTGTCAAAGGGAAACCAACGCCTTTTATGGGAGAATAAAACATATAAGCGTCCTTTGGACTATTTCTGTGGAATCGTTTTATGTATATTTTCAGGTTCTCTACGAATTCTTCGGGAATATACAGCGTCCTAGGAATATTGCCCTTGCCAATCACTGTGGCAGAATAGGGCTTTCTCATATGTATGTCTATCAATTTGATGGATAACAATTCATGGATACGAGCTGCAGTAACATAAAGGAGCGTCATGAGGGTCGAATCTCGGATGCCCTTATCTGTCTGCAAATCAGGTTCTCTAAGGAGAGCTTTTATTGCATTTTCTGTCATTCCTGTAAATCTGGTTTTAATTACCTTATATTGCTGGATATTCAGGGAGTCAAGATGGAGGTATTTATATCTGATATCTTTAGTCGAGAGGAATTTCAAGAAGGATCTTAAAGAGGCAAGCCTAGCATTACACGTCTTAGCAGAACACCCATTGGTTTTATAAATGTGAGTCATCCATTTTTCTATGCACTCTCTAGAAAGACATTTTGCAGCAGTAAAGCTAGATGGGCTAAACTTCAACACATTTTCTAAGAATAGCGAGTAACTTTCCAATGTACATTCATAAGCACGTACAGTGTGAGAACTACGGGTCGTTTCGCATTTATTCAACCATTCTGTTATATAACTTGCAATGGTTGTCGATTCGGTGTTATTCTTCATCTTGTGGGAATTTGGGAATTATGTTTTTAAAATCTTCTCCCAGCAGTTTTTCTATTTTATTAGCATAGCCAGGAACCAAACTGAAATAGTAAAGAGTAGAGACTATAGTGCTATGACCCATGCTTTTGCTTAAAGCGACTAACTTATCGCTTATAGATCCACCTGTATCCCAGCTCATAATATTGGCTGTTGCATATCCATGGCGGAGATCATATGGGCGTGTACTACCTTCATTTTTGATTTTCCATAATTTTCTCCAATGGTATGTGAGTGTTGTTCTATCACGACACGTATCCTGTTCTGTTGGAAAGAAAACTGAACGATTGGGGATAAAACATTCTATTTTCATATCATAGGCCCGAAGCATTTCTAGAGCGGAGTCGTGCAATACGATAGTATGCTCCCCGTAGCCCTTTGTATGTCTGATTCTCACAACACCTGTAGATAAATTCACATCCTCAGTCCTTAACAGGCGTACTTCGGTGGTACGCATCCCTGAACTATATATTAATAGTATCATCACGGGAAATTCCAATTTAATCATTTGGAATGATTTCGAATCTCTCTTTCTTGCATAATATTCATTGCATGACTTCAATAAATTGCAGATTTCTGCTTGAGTAAATGCGTGAGGTACATAACTGCTTTTTACAGGAGGTGGTAATGTTGGAACAGACAAAGAAGTCCATCCTCTTGAATTTGTCCATTTAATAAAAGCGATTAGTGGAAAAACGCGTGAACGGGTACTATTCCAAGTGTTTTCACCTTCCCTTTTTTGAGCCCACCAGTCAACCATTTGTTGTGTTAGATAAGAGTCCTCCGGCCATTTCCTTATGGTATGATGATAAAAAACTACCAATTGAACTGTTGGGTAAGTTGCCAATCCACATTCTTTCCTGTATGATAGGTACTCATCTAACATCTTCTTAAATGTCATTGGATTTTTCATAGCATGACCTCCTTCCAATATTTAGAGAAAGGCTCTATGGATAGAGCACATGCTTTGAGTCTTTGGTAATCGGTCTCGAGATATCCTTCCATAGCTTCTGCGCATGTGTGGCCGAGAACCTTCATGATGACAGGTGTAGGATGATTATTGTTCAATAATGATATTGCAAGGTTATGCCGATATAGATGTATGCCTTTTTTCCCACCATTTACACGTACGCCAGCTTTGACCATAAATTTTGCTGCGATTGAAGAAATCTGAGCCGGTCTCAACTGGCGAGGAGTCCCCGTCTCTGTTAGAAATAGAAATGGCTGTTCTGATTGCGGCCGCTCAGTAGTAATATATTCAAAAATAGCATTACCAACATCTGGTAATAGTGGTAATGTTACTTCGATTCCAGTTTTGGATTGTGTGAATGTCAATAAATCCTTGTTCCAATCGATATTACTGAATGTTAGCTTTGATATGTCACATGCCCTGATGCCCGTTTGGAGTGCAAGTGTGGTTATAGCCTTTTCACGTAAGCTGATGTTTGGATTGTAGGTATCAAGGGCTGTTTTTATCATCGTAACCTCATTCTGCTCTAAAGCAGGATAACACCTTTTGTGTTTAACCATCTTCGGTAACTTGCTGACAAAAACTTCGTATTTTTTAGAAGTATCATCTGGTTGCATCTTTAAGACTGTCTTGATACTTTGAAGAAGTCTAACTCCACGTATTACTTTCCCCTTGTCGTAAAAATATGATAACACATGCTTTTCTTCTATATTATCCATAGAAGAATATCCCTTTTCTTGAAGGTAATAAAGAAAATTTATTGTCGTAAGTTTGATGTTATTTGCACTCCTTTCATCATATGTGTTTAAGTGCATAAAATTGTCAATTACTTGTTTGAACTCAGAACATAGTTTCGAGTATTTGTTGTTCCTTTTCAAAAAGCCGTAATGACGGGATGAATCAGGGTACTCTCCATATAAGTCAAACTGCCTTATCACACTAAGAGTATTAATGGCTCCTCTTAGTTGATTACCAGAAAACTTACGTTGAAGTACTAGGAAATAATCGTCATAAGAGTTAATTTCCGGGATAGCACATTCTGCTAAAACACGCATTATGCTCGTCTTTATGTGACGAACATAATTAACAGAGTATCCATTAGCTTTCATATAAGCTAACAAATCTGGATACGATTTCTTTAAATTCTCTACATTCATAATTAACTGTTTGTTGATTAGACGAGACAAATTTAAAGAAAAAAAGTGATTCTAATATATTATCAGAACTAAGGACTAATAAATAATTTAAAACTCAACAACTTACACAATTGATATGATATATCTTTGGTTCTGATAATCCATATTATCAAAACTTTCTGATAATATGGACCAGTTCTTTGCCGCTGTGGAGCAGCGAGACAATCCAGAACTGAAGGGTAAGCCGATAGCAGTTGGCCATGATGCTGAACGCGGTGTGGTGGCAACAGCCAGCTACGAGGCCCGTCGGTTCGGTGTGCATTCTGCACAGTCCATTCA
>JAFYHY010000059.1 GCA_017538895.1 Aeriscardovia sp.
ACATTTCGTCAACATTATTTTTATCTTCATACCATTTTTCTACAACATTACTCATATCAATTCCTTAATTCGTAGATGTCCATATTTCATACACGCTCAGACAAACTCCGATTTGTCTTAGTCTATTATCCTGAAAGTTATTTCATTTACCGAATCACTGAAGAATTCCTGTAGATATAGAATTCCTCCTGGCTCGGCATCCATTTCTTTTCCTTTGCCGGGAATGTTTTATCAAATTCCTCTACTGCTGCTGTATCTTCGCAGCAATCAGCTGCAGTGCTTGCTATATACATCCACTCGTGACCATCTAACACACCGGGAATCAATTCACATACAAGGAGTGCTGTTGGAAAATTCCCCTTCTGAAAACAGCTGACATTTTTCTTCTTGCAGCTGACAAATCCACGACTGACATAGTTACCCGGATTTCCAAAATTGATATTCACATCATATCCCATCTTGCGAGCGGCATCAAAAGAATGCTCTATCAATATTTTCCCCAGCTTCTGTCTCTGATACTCAGGTGCAACACACAGCGGTCCAAAAGAAACTATTTCTTTTCTCTTTCCGGTTTCATCTTCCAGCCAAGCTTTGGTGTACATGATATTTCCGATGATCTCACCATCCTTCTCCAACACAAAAGCAAGCTCGGGGATGAAGTCAGGATGATTTCTCATTGTATGCACATAGAAATGCTCATCCGCTCCCGGCTTATATACATTCCAGAATGAATTACGGGTAAGTTCCTCAACTGCCCTATAATCTTTTTCTGTTTCCTGTCTTATCGCAATACCGTCCATATCATTCACTCCTGAATTTAACTGACTACTCCGGATTCGAGTATTTCTATTCTCGGGGCATCGCAATCTATCTCCATAAGAGCCCCGGTAGGAAGTATGGTCATGGGAGTTCTGTGAATGTAATCCACGTTTTCCAATATGACCAAATCCGGTCTGTTTACTTCCTTACATATAACTTTAAGGATCGTTTCCCTGCTGTCATCATCCATCGGGCCTGTGATCACGGCTTTTGCTTTATCAAACACGCCCGCCGCAGCAAATGCGCGAAGCTCATGTAAGCCGGCCAATTTACTGTCATAGATATTACAGTGTTCCAGCGCAATAATTGAATCTTCCCAAACATCGGGATCCGGAAAATACTTCGTCCCCATTATCTGCCAGAGGGGACCTCCGCAGACCGCGATAACATGCCCTCTGACTTTTCCTTTTCCTTGCAGCACCTTGTAGCCCATCCCGGGTTCCCATGGGATCGGATCCTTTAAATCTTCTATCTCATCATTATCCGGAAAGCGTTCATACTGCACTCCGTCGATCGTGTATGTGGTAACCCAGTCAATGGGCGTGGTCTTTTCCGCCGGTTTGATCTCGCCTATTACTTCGGCCGAAAACAGTGTCCGCCTGATAGCATTTTCAGTGTACTCATCAAGTTTTCCCGGCTGTGCGAGCGGCGTCAGAACCGTAGGACCATAATATGCACGTACACCTGCATATACAAACACAGCCATCCATGTGGCGATATCGGAAAAGCCCATAAATACCTTAGGGTTATCATGAATGACCTTAGGATCGATATAAGGAAGAACACGGTAAGAATCATCTCCGCCCTGATTGCAGATGATTCCTTTGATGGAATCATTCTTCAAAGCCCACATCAGATCCTCTGCTCTTTTCTCGGGATGATCATAAAGGTAACTGCTTCCTTTAAGCGCATGAGGGGTTTCAATCACCTTTACATTAAAGATTTTTTCGAATCTTCTTTTGCCCATCAGGTATCTGGGAAGCATGTCTTCATCACCGGCACGACCGCCTGAGATTGAAATAAAAGCTATTGTATCTCCCTCGTTCAGTTTTGATGGAATGATCAGTTCTTTCATTTCGCCTCCTCAATAAATTCCGATTTATCTCTGCTGACATGCTAACCAAACTGTTCCCATTCATTTTTCAGAAGTCTGTATTCCAAACGCGTTTTCATATGACCATCATGCCATTCATAA
>JAFYHY010000060.1 GCA_017538895.1 Aeriscardovia sp.
GTAAGAATATTCTTACTGTTCGTGATTCCATTCCTCATGATTTACGTGACGAGATTAATAAACTTGATAATGAATCTCTCAAAGAGGATCTTCTGAAGACACGAGTGAATCTTGCTTACTTGTATGATCCTGAGAACATGCCTGCATCATTACGTGAGGCGCATCAACAGCTTGATGCATTAGTTGATCAGGCATTTGGTGCAGAAAAGTATCTGAAAGAGGATGACACAGCACGACTCCAACTCCTCTTTAAGGACTATTTCCAGTTAACAACATCAGTACAAGAGGTATAGATATAGTTTGTTTATTAGTGCTTTTGCTAAAGAAATATTGGTAAAAGCACTAATAAACCGATTATTTGGCGTGTCGTCTTGCATTATTTTTGTTTTGTTGTATATTTGATGTTGTTGCTTCTAGCAATATGCGCCAGTAGCCCAACGGATTAGAGCATTTGACTACGGATCAAAAGGTTACAGGTTCGAATCCTGCCTGGCGCACTTCCTTCAAATCCCGCAACAGTGTTGCGGGATTTTTTATTTATAAAAATTCAGTTTTATACGCAGAAATAATGAGTATTAAAATATTAAATCCTAAATTTTCATAGTCTAGAAGTTGAAGTAGTGATGTTATATGGTTGACAGCCGTTTTCTTGCCGAAGAACTTAATGATCCTGATGAAGAATCACTGCCAATACAAAGTGAATTAGAAGAAATCGATCTAGAAGAGCATGTTAGTCCTGTACGTCGGTTTATTCATCATGTATCGTTTTCTGACCGGCTTTCAGGCATGTTTATGTTGGTGTTCGCGGTTGCGGGTTTGGTGCTTGCGAACTTATCTGGAACATCACATTTTTTGACATGGTTAAGTCAATTCCAGGTTGGTTTACATGCTCCTGGTTTGTTCATGTCAGTACATGACTGGTGTCAGAACGGCTTATTATCTCTTTTCTTCCTTGTTGTTGGATTAGAGCTAAAACAAGAATTAGCAACTGGTTCGCTTTCTGATCCTCGTAAAGCAATTGTTCCAATGTTAGGGGCAGCAGGAGGTATGGTAGCGCCATCCCTGATTTATATACTTATCTTGTGGATTAGTGTTAAAACTGGATTGGTTGCCAGTCATGGTTTCCTCCCTGCTGACTTATCTCGAGGATGGGCTGTTCCTACAGCAACCGATATTGCCTTTTCGTTAGCTGTCTTTGCATTATTTTCTAACGGATTACCGCGTGAGATTCGATCATTTTTGCTTACTCTTGCTACTGTTGATGATTTTCTTGGTATCTTACTGATCGCTTTACTTTTTACGTCATTTAATCAATGGTATTGGTTTATTGGTATTGCGGTAACAGCGACCATGTGGTATTTCATTGCACGTATGAAAAAAATACCAAAAGTTTTAGCAGTGATTGTTTGTTTAGCAATGTGGTATTTCTTTGAACAGTCAGGTGTTCACTCGACATTAGCAGGCGTTTTAATTGGCCTGCTTGCGCCAGCTGATCTTCGTTATGATGAGAATGAGCCACGTGCGCAACGATGGCATGATGCCTTAACACCGTTATCTGTTCTAGTTGCATTACCACTTTTTGCTTTCTTCGCAACTGCTATCAACGTGACTGACGACTCATGGACTGTACTTACTTCACCAATCATTCTTGGTATTGTCGCAGCATTAATTATTGGAAAACCACTAGGCGTGCTACTAATGACATGGTTTTCTGTTCATTTAGCTCATCTTAAACTGGCTGATGGTTTGAAAGTGCGAGATCTGATTGGTATGGCCTGTACCTGTGGTATTGGATTTACTGTATCCTTCTTGATTGCTGCTTTAGCTTTTAATGGTGTGCATAATGTTGAGGAAGCACGATTGGCAGTTTTAATTGGATCCGTCTTATCTGCATGTATTGCTGGATTCGTTCTTCACCTACAAGCGAAGAATCCGAAATATCAGAACTTTGTTGACTAAAAGAAAAGATGAAAAAAGAAATAAAATAAGAGAGGAGTGAGAGAAAGAAAAACTTTCCCTCACTTTTTAAAGGCGAGAGTAAGCCCATCGCTCACAGGAAGAGGTAGGCTTTCAAAGACAGTTGATTCACGTAAATCTTGCAACAAAGATCGTAAGAGAACTGTTTTCTCTGATCGGTCTGCTGGATTCAATAACCCCTCTTTTGCACTAGATTGCGCGAAAGAGTCAGTAAGAATCAGAAGACCATGTTTCTGTAAGAGATGTTGTGCTGCATTCCATGCGGCCTCATAATTAGCTGGTAATCCAGATACCACGATCATGTCGTATCCACCCGCATTCAATTTTTTCAGATATTGATTTGGATCTGATGTCACAATACGTAATCTCAAGCGACCTGATTGTAACGAGTGGCAGAGGTTACGAGATAATTCTGCGCCACGCTCATTCGTATCAATAATAGTTAATAGGCCTGATGGTTCTATTGATTCGCATATAGCTTTTGCTTCAATAAGCGATGTATCGCCTAGAAGAATCACTGACTGTGCATGAATATAGCGAGTCATGAAAGAGATTAATCTCATTGCAGTATACGTAGGAATACCAAAAGCACTGTAATGTGCACAAACGGAGTATAACTGATCGTACATTTCAGTATTATCATCGTACTCACGATTGATATTTTCAGCGAGCTCAACAGAGCGTCCAGCATTTTTAAATTCAGAGATATTCATTATGCCTCACACGTTTATCAAACGGATAGCATATCAATAGTAGAGGAGAGAAGGGGAGAAAAGGATATTTTCCTCTCAATTTTTTTAATATCTTTATTTTTCACTACCTTATGATGATTATTTTTCTTCTGAAAAATGTGTCAGCGTGTCGTTTTGCATTATATTTATTTTGATATATACTTAATATTGTTGTTTCTAGCAATATGCGCCAGTAGCCCAACGGATTAGAGCATTTGACTACGGATCAAAAGGTTACAGGTTCGAATCCTGCCTGGCGCACTTCTTTCAAATCCCGTAATAGTGTTGCGGGATTTTTTTATTTCTGTTGATAACATATTTATTCAAAAAATTAAAATGTTTTTATAGTTCTCTAAGTCTACCTTTCTTACAATAAAAGAAGAACTGTTTTTCCAGCTAGCGTATTTAGAAGTATTAAGGATTACAAAAATGCTCAGTGTGCTCGACATGTATTCTATCGGTATTGGACCATCATCTTCTCATACCGTTGGACCAATGGAAGCAAGTAATACATTCATTACCATGCTGCAGCAGGAAAACCTACTTCGTGATGTTGCTCGTATCCATGTTGTTCTTTATGGTTCCTTAGCGTCCACTGGAGCAGGACACGGAACTGATCGAGCAGTTTTTGCTGGTCTTGAAGGACGACGACCGGCAACATGTAATACAGAAGAAGTCAAAACCGGTTTAGACCATGCTTCTGAAATTCATACCATGTTTTTAGGACGCGACCATGTTATTCGCTTTAAACGATCTGACATCGAATTTAACATGAATCAGCAATTAAATCTGCATCCTAACGGTTTACTATATGAAGCATTCGACAGAGATAACAATCTTCTTGAACATGAAATCATTTATTCCATTGGCGGAGGATTTATTGCTACCCAAGAAGAACTTGAAGAACGTTTAGAAACTACTTCAAACACCATGGTACTTCCATCTAACGGGACGACCATCATCACTGCTGAGGAAGCGTATGCGCAAAATGCTGCCGAACGTCCGTTTGCTGAAAAAATTTTCCGACTGACAGGATTACAAGCAGCTCAGCAAGCACGCGAGATACATCAATTCCAACAAAAACTCGCGGTATCACAACTGAACTATAAAGAAGAAAACCTCCTCCCATATCATTTCCCCTATGAATTTACGACCATGGATGAACTATTACAGATCGCTGAACAAACAGGACTCTCCTTTGACCAAATTGTATGGGAAAACGAAACAGCACGACGTGACGAAGTGGTCTTAAATAAAGCGCTCCACCGTATCGTCGATGTCATGATTGATTGTGTTCAACGAGGACTCCAATCAACGGACGCTTACTTGCCAGGTGTTTTAAAAACAGCACGACGTGCTCCACTTGGTAAGAAGAAACTTCTTGGCACTCATTATGATATTTTCACTGGGGATCCAGAAAAACTACGCTTACTGAACATTTGGGATGATCAACGATCCCACGCACGTGAATGGATTGACCTTTTCGCAATGGCAGTTAGCGAAGAAAACGCTGCAGGTGGGCGTATTGTCACTGCACCAACTAATGGTTCTGCAGGCATTATTCCAGCAGTTTTACATTATTACATGGCATTTGTTCCGCAAGCCTCCTGGTCTGGTATTAAAAAACTCTTACTAACCAGTACAGCAATTGGATACCTTTTCAAACGGAACGCTTCAATCTCTGGCGCTGAAAATGGGTGCCAGGCTGAAATTGGTAGCGCATGCTCTATGGCAGCAGGTGGATTATGTGCTGCTCTAGGTGGCACACCACGACAAGTAGAAAATGCAGCCGAAATTGGTATCGAACATAATCTTGGCTTGACCTGCGATCCAATTGCTGGACTCGTGCAAGTCCCGTGCATTGAACGCAATGCTGTCGCTGCCAATACCGCCATTGATGCAGCCCAACTCGCTTTGCTCGGAGACGGTAGTCATATCGTGTCATTAGATGCAGCAATCCGTACTATGAAGGAAACCGGTGACGATATGCTTACGAAATATAAGGAAACGTCACGTGGAGGATTAGCCGTTAATGTCGGCATTCCTGAATGCTAACAACAGTCTCACATCATACTCATAGAAAAAGAAAGTAAGGAAAGATGAGTAACGGATATTACATTCCAGGTCTTTATGTTGAAGACCATAAAGTGACAGTCCCATTAGACTGGCGAGGAATAGAACCACATGATTTTACCGCGATTCACGAGCGCTGTGATCACGCTCATCTTACTATGTTCTACCGTGTTATTTGCGCTCCTGACAAAGTTCACAAAGAACTTCCACTTCTAGTCTTCCTTCAAGGAGGACCAGGAGGAAAATCACCACGTCCATTAAACCCACAATCAGATGGGTGGATTAACGAAGCTATTAAGCATTTCCGTGTAATTCTTCCAGACCAACGTGGTACAGGCCGATCAAGCCAAGTCACCGGCGCTGTCATTCAAGCACAAGGAACAGCACAACAACAAGCAGACTATCTCAAACGATTCCTTGCTGACTCCATCATTCGTGATTTCGAATATATTCGCTTAACTGACTTCCATGGAAAACAATGGGTGAGCGAAGGCCAAAGCTACGGTGGATTCCTTACTTTAACCTACCTATCACTTTATCCAGAAGCCTTATTAGCCTCCTTCACCACAGGAGGAATCCCAGCTATACCAGCAGATGATGACGAACTATATCGCCACACCTATGATAAATGCCTCATGAAGAACCAGCAATATTTCGACCGATATCCTCATGACCAAGAAATCATCACACGCATTGCTGACGAACTCGCAGAAGGAACAACACAACTACCAAACGGAGACCCCTTCACTGTCCACCGTTTACAAGCATTAGGACAAAGCTTTGGCATGAAACCAAGCTTTGAAAAAGTACATTGGATGCTTGACACTGCTTTCGACGGAAACGGTCATCTTTCCAACGGATTCTGCAACGACGTGTATACAGTCACCACCTCCTACGGAAACGAACTCTACTGGACCCTCCAAGAAGGTATCTACATGAACGGGGGAGATGCAGAACAATGCGCCGCACCAAACTGGGCAGCACAACGAGAACTCGACAAACGTCCAGAATTCTCAGACACTGCACGACCACTCCTCTTCACCGGAGAAATGAGCTACCCATGGCGCTTTAACGAAGACGCAGCACTACGCCCATTCCGCGACGCAGAAGAAATCTTCATGCAATCCACCGACTGGGGAAAAATCTACGACCTCAACCAACTTCGACACAATGAAGTCCCACTCCAATCCGCCGTCTACTACAACGACATGTACGTACCACGCGAACTATCCATGAGAACACTCAACCAAATACCACACTCACACCCATGGGTAACCACCGACTTCGAACACGATGGAGTCCACGGAGACACCGTATTCTCACACCTCTTCGAACTTGCCCTCAACCGAGGAGACCTCACATTCCTCCACTAACACCACCAACAAAAGGGAAAGACCAACACCGTCTTTCCCTTTTGTCATGGCAATGATACCGATACACTAGGAACATGGCTTTAACTATCGGAATCGTCGGATTACCAAATGTCGGTAAATCCACACTCTTTAACGCATTAACACGAAATAACGTTCTTGCAGAAAACTACCCATTCGCAACCATCGAACCAAACACCGGTGTCGTCCCACTCCCAGACCCACGATTAAAAGCACTCGCACCAATCGTCCATACTGAAAAACTAGTGCCAGCAACCGTCACCTTCGTCGATATCGCTGGTATCGTTCGCGGTGCATCAGAAGGAGAGGGATTAGGTAATCAATTCCTCGCAAACATTCGAGAAGCGGATGCTATTTGCGAAGTAGTTCGCGCTTTCAAAGACGATGACATCGTTCACGTTGACGGTAAGATTGACCCAGCAAGCGACATTGACACCATTAACACAGAACTTATGCTTGCTGATCTTCAAACTATTGAAAAAGCATTACCACGCATGGAAAAAGACCTTCGTGGTAAAAAAATCAAGCAAGCTGACTACGATGCAGTTATCACCGCAAAAAACATCCTCGAAGCAGGAGAGACCATCGATCACGCAGCTAAAAATGGTAAGATCAACCTCAAAGACATTTACGATCTGCACCTCATGACTGCCAAACCATTTATTTACGTCTTCAATGTTGACGATAGTGAACTCTCTGATGAGGCTTTCAAAACACAACTCGCAGAATCCGTTGCACCAGCACAAGCAATCTTCCTCAACGCACAATTCGAAGCTGAACTCACTGAACTTGATGAAGAAGACGCTAAAGAAATGCTTGAAGAAAGCGGACAAGAAGAATCTGGTCTTGACCAACTAGCACGTGTCGGCTTCGATACCCTCGGACTACAAACCTTCCTCACCGCTGGTGAAAAAGAAGTTCGCGCTTGGACCATCCACAAAGGATGGACCGCACCACAAGCAGCAGGCGTTATCCACTCTGACTTCGAACGTGGATTCATCAAAGCAGAAATTGTCTCCTATAATGACCTCATGGCTGCAGGATCCTACGAAAAAGTACGTGAAGCAGGAAAAATGCGCATGGAAGGCAAAGACTACATCATGCAAGACGGCGACATTGTCGAATTCCGCTTCAACGTCAGCAAATAACAGACCCCACGCATAAATAGACCAAAGGACACCTATGACCTTACAATTTTGGCTCATTGCCGGACTCGGCAACCCAGGAAGCAAATACAATGGCACGCGTCACAACATGGGCTTCATGTGCATCGATGAGCTAGCAACACGATGGAATATTTCATTCCACGATCATAAAGGACTCACCTTACTTGGCAATGGAACAATGATGCTGAACTCCACAGTACAAAAAATTTTCCTTGCCAAACCACTTACCTTCATGAACAGTTCTGGAGATGCCATCGCCTCACTCAGCCAATATTATGATATTGATCCAGACCATATCATCATCATTCATGATGATATGGATCTTGACTTTGGACGCATTAAAGTCAAATCCGGCGGATCAGCTGGCGGTCATAACGGCATCAAATCCATTGATAAATCTCTTGGAACTAACAAATATGATCGTGTCCGCATCGGAACTGGACACTCCGCGCGTGGGGAAGCAGCCCACCAACACAGCATTGATTGGGTACTCGGCCAATTTCCACCAGTAGAACAAAAGGAACTCCCACGCGTTCTTGCTGATGCTGCAGACGCAGCCGAATCATTAATATTCAACGGATTAAGCGCTACACAAGAAAAAGTCAACGCTCGCTAAAAACAGTTTACAAGGTAAGAGACTATTTATGCAGATGAATTATGAGCCATGGAGCACCACGCTTGCTCCATGGCTTACTGTCCTATCAGAGGATAAAGGATTAAGCGACATCAAACAGCATGCAACCGTCCATGCTTACGAACAACTATCTATCGGAGCACCACAAGGCCTGTATCCTGCATTAACCGCATTAATTGCAGCACACCGACATGTTGCTGTCATCACTGCCTCATCCCGTGAAGCAGAAGAATTCACACATGCTGCTCAATCCTGGTGGCCAGGCAACCCAACACAAGTTGCTCTACTCCCAGCTTGGGAAACATTACCGCATGAACGTCTATCACCACGCGCTGACACTGTCGCACAACGAATGACTATTTTCCGACGATTACGACATCCGGAACCTGATAATGAACTCTTAAGCGACATTTCTATCCTGGTCATGCCAATTCGCTCACTTTTGCAACCAATCTCACAAGGATTAGGGGAGATTACCCCTCTGATTTTTTCGCCAGGAAAGAAACTCGCTATCGATGAGGCAGAAAAAGTACTCCGAGAAAATGCGTACCAAAAAGTTGATTTAGTCATGGATCGTGGACAGTATGCACGACGATCACACATGATTGATCTTTTTGTACCAACCGCAGCACACGCAATTCGTATCCAGTTTAACGATACCTCAATTGTCTCATTACATGAGTTTCATGTGTCTGATCAACGTACCTATAATGATCCATTACATGCTTTATGGGCAACACCATGCCGTGAACTTGCCTTAACACAAGCAATCAAAGATCGTGCACGATCCCTCATCACGGTTCTTCCAAGCGCCAGTGATCTTTTACAATCTATTGCCCAAGGTATTCCAGCAGAGGGAATGGAATCACTCCTCCCAGTTCTCGTTGACCATCTTGATACCGTCCCAGCATTACTTCCAGACGATACCCTCATTCTGATCATTAATGGAGAAAAAGTTCGTCAAGCAACTGCCGACTTAATCAAAACGTCTAACGAGTTCCTTTCCGCCAGTTGGCATGTTGCTGCCTCAGGAAAAGACCAATTAGTACCACTCGACTTTAAACGAGCAAACTTCCTTTCCTTAGAACAATGCGCACACAGCTTCCAACAGCATCACCATCCTGTCTGGACACTCACTGAGCCAAATGATACAGACGATGATTATATCTCCACCGCCCACAGCAGCATGGACATCCTCGAAACAAGAGACAAATCACTCTACACAATCAGTGACTCCGCATCACTCCACGAGCTTGTTCTCACCGCGCCAAATGAAACAGCTTTAACCCGCATCAAACAACTCATCCGCCTCCCAAATAACCTTCACGTAGAGTACGCGTGCTCAACCGCAAAAGATGGTTTCATCGAACACCAGTTCGCTCTCATCACCGAACATGATCTCACTGGACACAGTAGCGCGACAGCCATCACCCATAAACGACTATCCTCACGTCGACGTCATGTCATTGATCTCCTTGACCTCAAACCAGGGGACTACGTAGTACATGAACAACACGGTATCGGCCGTTTCCTTCAACTCGAACAACGTGTCATCCCATCAAAAAAACAGCGTGACACAGCAACATACCGCGAGTATTTAGTGATTGAATACGCATCAAGCAAACGAGGCGCACCCGCCGACAAACTCTATGTTCCAACAGACCAAATGGATCAGATCAGTAAATACTTAGGATCTGATGAACCAAAACTCAACAAACTAGGTGGATCTGACTGGAATAACACCAAAGCAAAAGCAAAAAAACACGTTAAAGATATTGCACAAGACCTCGTCAACCTGTACTCAGTACGCAACACCATTACCGGATACGCTTATCACCCTGATACGCCAGATCAACGTCGTCTTGAGGAATCCTTCCCGTACCAAGAAACACCTGATCAGTTACGCGCCATTGATGACGTGAAAGCCGACATGGAGAAACAAATCCCAATGGACCGACTTATTTCTGGTGATGTTGGTTTCGGTAAAACAGAAATTGCAGTCAGAGCAGCCTTTAAAGCAGTTCAAGATGGTAAACAGGTTGCTATTCTTGCACCAACCACGCTACTGGTACAACAACATGAAGAAACCTTCCGCGAACGATACGCGAACTTCCCAGTAACCATTGGTGTTCTCTCACGCTTCCAAAGCGCGAAAGAAACCACCAAAGTAATGAAAGGTCTCGCAGACGGTACGATCGACGTCGTGATTGGCACACATAAACTCCTCAACCCTAAAGTCACCTTCCATGACTTAGGACTCATCATTATTGATGAAGAACAACGCTTCGGAGTAGAGCATAAAGAAAAACTCAAAGCCCTCCGCAGCAACGTGGATGTCCTCAGCATGTCTGCAACACCAATTCCACGAACCCTTGAAATGGCTATAACAGGTATCCGTCAAATGTCCACCCTTACCACGCCACCAGAAGACCGTTTACCTGTCTTAACGTATGTTGGAGCTGAAGAAGACGCACTCATCACTGCAGCAATCCGCCGTGAGCTCTTACGCGGAGGACAAGTATTCTTCGTCCATAACCGAGTCAGTGATATCGCCTCCGTCGCAGAAAAATTACAAACACTTGTTCCTGAAGCACGTATCGGCATCGGACACGGTAAATTATCCGCCAAACAACTAGACGCTGTCATTAACGATTTTTGGGAAAACTCTATCGACATTCTCCTCTGTACCACCATCATTGAAACAGGATTAGATATTTCAAACGCTAATACGTTAATTGTTGATCATGCTGACCGTTATGGGTTAGCCCAATTACATCAATTACGTGGGCGAGTAGGACGATCCCACGACCGCGCATACGCATACTTCCTGTATGATCCAACAAAAGTCATGACACAAGTAGCTCATGATCGATTAACCACCATCATGCAAAACACGGCTTTAGGATCAGGATATGACGTTGCTTTAAAAGATCTTGAATTACGTGGCACCGGTAACCTCCTCGGTGAAGAACAATCCGGTCATATAGCAGGTGTCGGTTTCGACCTATATATCAAAATGGTGTCTCAAGCAGTCACTGAATATAAAGATCCAGAGAATCAAGAACAGAATCCAATCACAATTGATCTCCCATTAGGAACCTCAATCCCTGAATCTTATATCGAATCCTCAAAACTACGTCTCGAAGCGTATAACAAGATTGCTGCAGCACACAATGAAGACGAATTATCAGACATTCAGGATGAATTTACGGACCGATATGGAACCATCCCAGAATCCGTCCTCACCCTGTTTGATATCACACGACTTCGATGGAAAGCACATCAGTTAGGCATCACCGATATCACCACACTGGGAACAAAAGTTCGTTTTGCGCCGATCGTTTTACCAGAGTCTATCCGCATGCGACTCGCACGCATCTATAAAGGATACGTGTATCGTCCTCAGACGCATCTCGTGATTATCCCATCACCATTTGAAGAATCCTGGGATCATCCAGCAATGACAC
This sequence comes from Aeriscardovia sp., assembly GCA_017538895.1. GTDB lineage: Bacteria > Actinomycetota > Actinomycetes > Actinomycetales > Bifidobacteriaceae > RGIG7107. The sequence continues at coordinate 11,440 of JAFYHY010000060.1, forward strand.
CAGCAGAAATCCTCACGTGGGTACACCAAGTTCTTGATGATTTTTCATGGCATGTCTCACACTGACACTCAAAGGACCTAAAAAGGAACCTTTATAATAAAACAAGGGGAGATAAGCACAGTAACCCACTGATACAAATTGTGTCTAAGAAATATTGTGCAACACAAAAGGAGCTATCATGGCTGCAATTGAACATGTATACGCCCGTGAAATACTTGACTCACGCGGCAACCCAACTGTTGAAGTAGTTTTAGAAACCGATGACGGAGCACAAGGCTTAGGTCTGGTCCCATCAGGCGCATCCACTGGTGAAGCAGAAGCCTGGGAATGTCGTGATGGTAACAAATCCCGTTATAACGGTAAAGGCGTTCTGGATGCAGTCAACGCTGTGAACGAAATCATTGCTCCAGCAATCATCGGCATGGATGCCACCAACCAGCGTGCCCTCGATCAAAAAATGATCGAAATGGACGGCACTATGAACAAAGGTCATCTTGGTGCTAACGCTATCCTCGGTGTATCACTTGCTGCCTTATACGCAGCAGCAGAAAGCGCCGACCTTCCACTCTACCATTACATCGGTGGCACCAACGCACACATCCTCCCAGTACCAAACATGAACATCTTAAACGGTGGAGCACACGCTGATTCCAACGTAGACATCCAAGAATTCATGATTTCCCCATACGGTTTCAACACCTTCAGCGAAGCTCTCCGCGCAGGCGTTGAAGTGTACCACACGTTAAAGAACGTCCTCAAAGAACGCCACCTAAACACCGGTTTAGGAGATGAAGGCGGCTTTGCACCAGACCTCCAATCCAACGCAGAAGCTATCGACCTCATCATCGAATCCATCGAAAAATGCGGATATAAGCCAGGAAAACAAATCGGCATCTGCCTCGACGCCGCCTCCTCAGAATTCTATAATGCCAAAGAAAAAGCCTACCGCTTCGAAGGCAAACTACGCGACGTTGACTGGATGCTCAACTATTACGAAAACCTCGTCCACACCTACCCAATCGTCTCCCTCGAAGACCCATTCGCAGAAGAAGACTGGGAAGCATGGCAAAAAATCACCGCTGTCCTCGGCAATGAAATCCAACTCGTTGGCGACGACCTCCTCGTCACCAACCCACAACGCCTCCAAAAAGCCATCGACCTCAAAGCAGCAAACTCACTTCTCGTGAAACTCAACCAAATCGGAACCGTATCTGAAACACTCGACGCAATCGAACTCGCAACACGTCACAGCTTCACCTCCATGGTATCCCACCGTTCAGGAGAAACCCCAGATACCACCATCGCCGACCTCGCCGTCGCCAAAAACACCCGTCAAATTAAAACTGGTGCACCAGCCCGCGGAGAACGAATCGCCAAATACAATCGACTCCTCGAAATCGAAGAAGAACTCGGCACTGCCGCAGAATACGCAGGCTACAGCGCCTTCAAACGTGCAACAAAACTCTAAATAAGAGAAACGGATTGGATTACCGGCCCACCACCCCTAATCCAATTCGCCCATCTATAAAGACAACACGCAAAGCATCGCCACAATGAGAAATAAAAACGTCACACAAAAGAAAAAAACCACCACCAGCGAAACATCACACAACAAAGTCAAACGATCCACCATCACTTTTGTTATCTCACTCATTGTCATCATCATCGGCTGCATGCAATTCTTCGGAATCTTCCGCACTTACCTCAACAACGAAAAACAACTACACACCCTCGAAGCACAACAAAGCAGCCTCGAATCCCAAAAAACACAACTCGACCAACAAATAAACAAATGGTCCGATAAAGACTACATCATCGCCCAAGCACGCGAACAACTAGGATTCACCTTCCCAGACGAAACCTACGTCGAACTCCAAGATATCCCAGCAAACGAACAAGCCCAAAACCCAGACAACACCATACCAACAAAACTAACCACAACCCCATGGTATAAACAACTCTTATCAGATATACACAACCTCGGAAAGATCAACTAAAAATGATAGAAAACAACAACCAATACCCACACCTCACCACGAAAGATAAACAACTCTGCATCAACCTCGCACAACAAACCCTCACCAACAACAAAGTAACCCAAACAGACATCACCACTGTCACACAACAACTCGGACGCTACCCACGAGGCATCATCGGCATCGGCGCACGATGTACTCGCTGTCAGATACCACTCGTTGTTATCACCCGACCACTCATCAACGGAACACTACCATTCCCAACAACCTGCTATCTCACAAGTCGTGAAGCTACCAAAGCAGTATCAGGATTAGAATCAACAGGAGTGATGACACAACTGACTTCACAATTAGCAGACACGACTGATCACGCCAATCATCTTCGTGAACAGTACTATCGAGCTCACGAAATGTATTTATTCTTCCGCTCCTTACTCGCAGAACACCTAGGAGATAGTGAAGAACATATCGCTTCTATTAGTGCTGGCGGTATGCCAACACGCGTGAAATGTTTACATGCTCTTGTTGCGCAATCTCTTGTTTTTGGATCTGGAGTCAATCCTGTTGGGGACTGGGCATTAACACAAATTAAAGATTCATTCGACCCGCACGTATGTCGTTGCTCTATTCATCTCACTGACAATCAGAAAGGCTGAAAAGAATAATGGTTGAAACATCACTCCGCGTTGCTGGTATTGATTGCGGTACCAACTCAATCCGATTAGTCATCGCTGATGTTGACAACACCGGTATGCATGTTGTTTACCCTAAACGACTGGATGTTGTACGCCTTGGCGAAGGTGTTGATAAGAACCATTATTTCTTACCAGAAGCATTAAACCGTACCTTTGCTGTTTGCCGTGAATACGCTGAAATCATTGCATCATATCATACTGATGTTATTCGCTTCATTGCCACTTCCGCCTCACGTGATGCACAAAACCGTCAAGAGTTCGAACAAGGCATACACGACATTCTTGGTATTAAGCCAGAAATTATTTCTGGAGACCAGGAAGCACAATTGAGTTTCTTAGGAGCCACCAGTCTTCTAGAATCTAAGAAAGATCTTCATACACCATTATTAGTTGTTGATCTTGGTGGAGGATCAACAGAATTAGTTCTCAGTGGAACAGGCACACATCAACATGACGTCCAATCCGCTATTTCACTCAATATTGGATGCGTTCGTATGTCAGAACGATATCAATTATCATCAGCACCATCAGCACCATCAGCAGAACAACTTCATGATGCCATTAGTGATATTGATCAACAATTACAGTATGCAGTTGAAAAACTCCCATTACATACTGTTCAAGGTATCATCGGCGTTTCAGGAACCGTGACTACAACAAGCCTTATTTCAATGGGGGAGCATGCATACTCGCGCGAGAAAGTTGATGGTATCACTGTTGACATCATGCAAGCTGAACGTGCCTGTTCACTGATTGAATCTTTCACACAGAAAGACATGGAAAACTATCCTGTAATTCATCCAGCTCGTCGCGATGTTGTTATTGGAGGCGTTGTCATCTGGTCACGCCTCCTTCATCTCATGACAGAACTAACTAAAAATAACGAGTATCCCGTCACTTCATATGTCGCTTCTGAAAACGGTGTCGTTGAAGGAGCCATATTAGACACGGCCAATTTGCATTTTTAAAATTTTTCTGGTTTAATATAAGAGTTCGTGAGAACAGTGCCTCTGTGGCGAAATTGGTATACGCAGTGGACTTAAAATCCACCGCTTCGGCTTGCGGGTTCGAGTCCCGCCGGAGGCACCATTAATGATTATAGGGTAAAGTTAAAGGCTTTACCCTATAATTTTTATCGTAAGGCTCTTGTGATCCACAAAATCAAAGCAGCAATAATCACCGCAATAATCACAATAAAAATAAGCCACGTTAAAATTTTCTTTCGTATCTTCTTACTGTCATACGCTTTCACTAATTGATGAGGAGTCTGATTACGAACGTCTTGCAAATGAGCCTGAGCTATCTGAATAGAAGACGTATCTTTTTTTACACTCGTTAAATATTCTTTCGCATGATCAATATCATGCGTATTATCAATAGCTTCCTGTAAAGCACATTGCAAAATATCAAGATTACGTTGATGCTGAGCTACTGTCTCAGGAGCAGCCTCCGAATAATCTAAAACTTTTTGCAAAAACGATTCTGCCTCCTTATACCGATCAGCAGTAATCGTCAAACAAATACGTGATCCAACCCCATAAATACTCAGATTCAATAATGACGGTTCATCAGTCTCATCATTATCAACATCCTCAGTATTCTCTGCAGAAGAAATAGTCTGATTCTCTTGAGCTTGCTCAGTCAAATCAACCGTGACTGACGGATCAAGTGGAAGAGTATAACCCTGATAATTTAAATGATCACAATACAAAACAATAGAATCAAAATCAGCAATCTCTTCTGCAAAATGATTCTTTTCAGCAGCTAACTTCTTCTGAGCATTATCAACAGCTTTATCATGAACCTTTTGAGTAGACTTGACAGCTTTTTCAGCAGTTTTAATACGAGACGCATAATTAGCTTTAGCATTATCTAATGCTTTTTGTGCATCGTTAAGACGCGCATATTCAGCAGGATCTTTTCTTCCCATTCTATATATCCCTTTTTTAAATGAATATCTCCTCTAAGAATATAAAATATTTTGCTTTTAAGGTACTTTTATTAAAAACATAAAAAGAAGATGCGTATATTATTGTAATCATTGTACGATTGGACAGTTAGATCTTTTAACCTTAAGAATCGTATCTACCGTATCTTTTATAAGGAGGGGTTATGGCCGAAGAAAATATGCCTACAACCAATGCAGAATTTGGCGCAATGCCTGTTATCAACTTCCCAACCGAAGAACCACCAGCAGGCTTAAAGTGCGAAGAAGTTATCACTGGTGACGGTCCAGTTGTCCGCCAAGGCGATATGGTAACCGTTAACTATCATGGTGTTGTTTGGGGATCCACCACACCATTCGATTCCAGCTTCATGCGCCACGAACCTGCAACATTCCCAATCGGTGTTGGACAATTAATCCAAGGTTGGGATAAGACTATCCCAGGTCACAATGCAGGCTCCCGTTTAATCATTTCTGTTCCTTCTGATTATGGTTACGGTTCCCGTGGTATCCCACAAGCAGGCATCAAAGGCGGAGACACTCTCGTCTTTGTTGTTGATATTCTTGCTACACGCCGCTAATAACGATCTAAGGGATTTTTATGGCAATAGATGAAAATACAGTCATCCTTTTAACTAAAGACGCTTATAACACCATGAAAAAAGAATTGGACGAGCGCCAAGGACCGATCCGAGAAGATATTATTCAAAAGATTGCGACTGCTCGTGCTGAAGGTGACCTCAGCGAAAATGGTGGTTATCAAGCAGCTAAAGATGCTCAGGCTAAAAATGAGGGTCGTATTAACGAGCTGATCATCAAGCTTCGTGCTGCAAAGATTTTAACTCCACCACCAGCAGGTGAAGTTGGTGTTGGTTCTATTGTCACATTGAATTTTGCTGGCATGAAAAACGAATATTTGATTGGACCTCACGAACTCTCTATCGCAACAGATAAACAAATCATCAGCCCCGAATCTCCAGTAGGCGCTGCAGTCATGGGACACCATAAAGGTGATTCTGTTTCTTATCAGACACCAAATGGACATTCAATGACTGTTATCATCGATGATTCTGTCCCAATCGAATAAATCGCAACTAAATAATGGGGTACTCACAAGAGAAAGTGGATACCCCATTTTTAGTAGTATTCATTTATCTTATTTTTATCCACGTAATGCGAAAATAATAAGGAATACAGCAACCATCTGGCATGCATAACCAATAACTGTACACGTATGGAAAATTTCATGAAAGCCAAAAACATGAGGCCAGGGATCCGGTTTTTTTAATCCATACACAATAGCGCCACTAATATAAATAGCGCCTCCACCAAGAATTAAGAATGTAACTGCTGGACCAGCAAGGAGAGAAGCCCAGAATAATGTAATGAATGCAACACCATAAATACCAAAAACAATATAAACAATGGTATAAAGCCATCGTGGTGCTGTAATCCAAAAAACATGGATCAGTAAAGCAATGCAGGTAGCAGACCACATACTCATTAAAATGAAATTTCTCCAGAATGTATCTAAACCAAACGAAATTGGAGTATATGTTCCTGCAATTAAAAGAAAAATATTGACATGATCGATACGGCGTAAAACATCGGTGACACGAGGGGACCAGTCGCCTAAGTGATATGCAGCTGAATTACCAAACAAGCATAACGAGCAAAGCATGTACACAACGCACGCCAGTTTCATACCATTACCTGGTGCTAAACAAACAGCAGTAATACATCCCGCTAATGCAAGAGGAGCAGAAACTGCATGAATCCAACCTCGTAAGAGAGGTTTTTCTCTGCCATGAACGTCATATCGTATTGGTCGCTGATGAGTCATCATAGGGTGTGCTTTCAAAATTGGTTGTGCATTCATATAACTTACGATACCGTAACTTAATGAAAAATATCTGAAAAAACAAAAAATTCATAGAAAAAAATACTAAAGAAAGCAATCAGTAACACTTTTGGAGTATCGCATTAGCAACAACCAAAAACATTTTATATTAAAACTATGACTGCTCTTTATGATTCATCATTAACGGACATCAACAAAATTTTCTCTGCTTCTACCAAACTGAATGCATCAGACCAAGATTGGCTCCATCGCCTCATCGCAGACTGGTCCATCATTGCTGACCTTGGATACACAGACCTCGAACTCGTCATCTCCCTCGGAGACAAACACTACATTTACGTTGCTCAATGCCGACCATCAACAAAAGCATCCGCACACCCCAATGACCTTGTTGGACAACCAGTAGCAGACTACCTCATCCCGGCAATCGACAAAGCTGTCACTGAAAACGGAGTCTTCTTTGTCCAAAACCCACAAACAGCCACCACAAAAACGTCCATTGGACAAGCCATCGCCGCTGTCCGACATGGTAAAAAAGTTATTGGCGCTGTCATCTGGGAAGCAAACCTTACTGAACCAGAAATAACAGGACGATATGAAGAATCAGGTATTAAAAGCGCCAGCCAACTCTTCTCTATGATTTCATACAGCAAATTCCCATACCCAAACCCTGTCAATAGCCAACGACACAACCCACACGTCGCAGATGGATTCATTGTCCTCAACGATGAAGGAAAAATCGAAAACGCATCACCCAACGCCATCAGCTGTTTCAAACGACTCGGCTATATCGAATCACTCAAATACAAAAAACCAATCGATGTCGTTACAAGCCTCCAAGACATCAAATTAATGTCAAAAGACCTTCTCACTACGCTCCAAGGAAACATCTCCAAAGATGCTCTCTTTAGCGCAAGCAATGGTTCATCTGCCACCATGCGCACCTTGCCACTTCTAGACCACGATGACCATTATAAAGGCGCCGTCATCCTCTGCAGAGACGTCACGGAACTCCGCCGCAGAGACCAAGAACTACAACTCAAAGACGCCGCAATAACCGAAGTACACCACCGCGTCAAAAACAACCTTCAAGCAGTATCCGCATTACTCCGTCTCCAAGCACGCAAAACCACCAGTGAAGAAGTAAAACGCGCATTAGCAGAAGCACAACGACGCGTTCAAACAATCGCCATTCTTCATGAAGGACTCAGCAAAAGCGTAAACGAAATGCTCAACTTTGACACCGTTCTCGCCAACCTACTACGCATGAGCATTGATGTCGCCAGATCTAACAATCAAGAAATCACCATATCCTACATAGGACACTTCGGAAAAATCTCATCACAAGATGCTACACCACTTTCTCTTGTTCTCTCTGAACTGGTTACCAATGCTGTAGAACACGGATTCCAAGGCAGAACAACAGGACATATCATCGTCTCAGTCGAACGATTTACCGATAACCTTAACATCACCATTGAAGACGACGGACGAGGAATCCAACACGCAAAAACTGGATCTGATAAACATTCAGGACTAGGAACACAAATCATAGACACCTTTATCAGATCTGATTTCGGGGGAGATGTTAAGTGGGAACCACGCTCAGGAGGAGGAACACGCGTCGCGATCAACCTCACCCTACGCACTATTCACGAATAAAAAATGGGGAATCAAGCTAAACTTGATACCCCATTTTTATATATTTAAAATTTTAAAATCTATAAGACATTCATTCGTAACGTCGGACGCCCATTGATGAAGATCGACGAGCACGCATCGCACGACGCTTCAAAGCTCGACGCTCATCTTCTGATAAACCACCCCAAATACCTGAATCCTGATTGGTCTCTAAAGCCCACTTCAAGCATTGATCAGCAACAGGGCAAACACGGCAAATCGCCTTTGCCACGTCGATCTGCTTAACAGCTGCACCTGTGTTACCAACAGGGAAGAAAAGTTCTGGGTCTTTATCGCGACAAGCAGCTTGTGCTCGCCAGTCTGAATTACTCATGTTGTCCTTATCCTAAAAATTGATGAATCAACAAGCATGTTCTTAAAATATTTATTTTAGTAAAACAAAAAAAGCCGCACTTTTCAATAGTGACGGCTGTTTTAGTACAACTTTATCTGATTATATAAGTAGTGGGATATGATTTCTATACGAGAAAATCATATCCCACTACGTTCTTTATTCTTTTATTGAATACCACCAACTGTTCCTGATGGTTCTGTTCCATTGAGAATCTTTTGGAACATTTCTTTTGTTTCGCTTGAATTCCAGAGAATACAGTCACCAACATATGGATCATTGTATCCAAGATCAGCAATATAAGGGATACCTGTAATACCACCTTTAGAGGTTGCTTTATGGAAGATATATGCCATCTTTAGTAGGGTAGAAGCGTGTGATGTATTATCAATTTTCACGTTCTTTAATCCCGCGAGAATTACATTACGTACCTTTGTGAGGTTTAAGAAGAATGATGGTTTCATCATTTCTTTTGCTACGTCTTGAATCAGGATACGCTGTTGGTGTTCTCGTCCGATATCACCGAGTTTATCTGAGTGGCGTTCACGGGTGAAGGCTAGTGCTGTTTTACCATCCATGACGGCGCAACCGGATTGCCATTTAAATCCTGAGTATGGGTCGTCAATAGTGTGGTCGAAACACACGTTGACGCCGCCAACAGCGTTGACGACATCTTCTATGGTGTTGAAGTTTGCTCGGACAGCGTGATCGATTTTAACGCCGGTTAGTTCCTCAACTTTTTGAGCGAGGGCAGGCCAACCGTAGCTTTCTGCGATAGCGTTAATCTTCATGTGTGTGCCGTCTTCAACGACGAGGGTGTCTCGAGGTATGGAGATCAGGGCGTCAGGACCTTTCTTTGGTGCGATGAGGAGCATGATGGAATCTGTACGGAATCCTGGTACGGATCCTGCTGCACCTGTTCCTGCTGCACCGTCTCGCTGGTCAACACCTGTAATCAGCCATGTTTCTGCGTTATCATTCTTTGGCATGCTGGTTAAGGCTTTGTAGTGTTCGATATTGCTATCGACCCATGCGTAGGTGCCATAAACGGTTCCTGCTAATGCGAGAATGATAAAGGCGAGGAAGAGAGCAATGCCCCGTAAAATATGATGCCTTTTTTTGCGATGTGAGGTAATGGCAAGTGTGCCGCCACGGTTGAGTTTTTTATTGTTTTTGCGTGGTGGTAGGTTGTTTTTTCCATGATGACGTATTGGAACTGTTTTATGTGGCAAAGCATGTGATGTTTTAGCTGATGAAGTGTTCTTCTTTTGGCTGTTCATTAGTGTGGTGCGCGGTGTTTGAGTGCGTACTGGTGTTGTTTGTTGTGGCGAAACTTCTGCATATAGTGGTGCGGGATTGTCCGTGTAGGTGTTGTGGTGAGATAGCTCAGCTTTTTGGCGTGCAAGTTGTTCATACTGTTCGCGTTGTTCTTGATACAGTGCTTGTGCTTTTTGTTGTCGTGTTGCTGGATTAGATCCTGAGTGACGTGGTTCTCGTGGGAAGATTGGGTATGATCCGTGAATTGGTGTTTGTTCAACTGCTGGTATCATTTCCGGTTTATGACCAGAAGCGCCGTTACCGTTTGATGGGGTGAAGCTAGGCGGTATTTCTTGTTCCTCGCCAGTTTTCTGCCGTTGCTTTGATGTTGGGACAAAGCTTGGAGGCGTTAAAAAATCATCATCGAAAGAATCGAATGCCATAAAGTCCCTTCCATTAGCCTTTCTAAATCACATGCATATTTTCCACTGTTATTGATGAATGTGCATAAAATGCGAATGCTTGCTATTTCTCTTCTGAAATACCACACACGACATAGTTGAGATATTCAGAAGCAATACCCATTTGATATCCGGTATTCGGATCTGTGATCACTCCTGTCTCAGGATTGACGATGCCACCGTTCTTTGGATCAATGAGTTCGCCACTTGGCATGGTGACAAGACCTGTGTGAGGATTGTAGGTTCCTTTCGATAGGTTCTTGGTGGTTGTTGAGGTGGTAGAGGAGGTTGATAAGTTTTGTGTTGTTGTGCTTTGGGCACTGTTCGTTGTTGAGCTCGTTGTTGAACTGGATTGTGTTGCAGAACTAGAGGTGGTTGTTCCTGAGGTTTGCGAGTGAGCAGATGAGGTAGACGAGGATTGTTCAATGATTGGTTGATCATTTTTAATTTTTGCCCATAACTCGTTCGCATATGGTTGATCCCAAATAACGCGATTATTATTCGTTGGATCAGTAGTAATTGGTGTGGTTCGAGCATAAATATCAGATGTGTTTAATCTGCGAAGTGCATAGGCTAATCCTGTTAAGGTGGATAGTGAAGCGAGACCTTTACTGATGGTGAGCCATTGTAAGGTTGTACGTGCTAATTGATACAGATCGCTTGAATTCGTGAGGATTTTTTTCGTTTTAATTTCACGGAGAATCATCTTCACAAGATATTGTTGGCGTGCTTCACGCATAATATCTGACCCGTCACCAACACCAATACCATGACGGACACGAGAATATTCTGTTGCTTGTAAACCGTTTAAATGATCCCATCCTTTCGGCAGACTAAGGCTGGTGTAGGCGTCTTGAATATGCTCTGGGATACAGAGGTCAACGCCACCGATAGCGTTAATGATGGAATCTAAGCCAGCGAAATCAACCACGATAAATTGTGTGATTTTAATACCTGTTAAGTATTCTAGATCTTGTGTTGCGCAGCTTGCTGCAGAAGCAACATCACCACCAATGTTGTATCCCATTTCGAAAAGGGAATTAATCATTACATCGTTTTGTGCTGGGATGACAGCACCATTGTCAGCTGTGCATGAGGGGACAGAGACAACGGAGTCTCGTGGCACAGAAACCAGGTTAATATATTTACGGTTGGCACTGATTTGCGCAATCATGATGGTGTCTGATTCATGTTCATCACTCATGGTGTCATGAGCAATAGCTTGATTTTGTGAGCCATTGCGTGTGTCTTGACCGAAAATAGCAATATTAATGGCTTTACCAGGATCAGGGTTCACATAAGCGTCTTTATCAGTTTCTCCAATCATTGACACACTATGACTATGAAGTATGTTGTTAAAATCAACAACCATTGCGCCAGCAAAGGTAATAACGAAGACAAGCACAACGGTGATGAGAATTCCGATACCTGTTTTGAATGGGTTGCGTGTGGTGAAGAGACGCGCATGTAACGGTTGTTGCGAAGGAGATACTCGTATTGGTTGTTGAGCGGAAGAATGCTGTGACGCCGTGTTCTGATGTCGTTTATGCACGAGAATCTCTTTTCCATAAGAAAACTCATACTGGTTATCGTGATGACCGTATGAGCAGTTTGTATTACTATTTGCGTGATGTCTGTTTATTGGTGAAATGTAGGATCAATTTCTTCAGGACGAAGACCAGTGATTTCACTCAGACACACGACTAACTCTTCACGTATCAAGAGTTGAAGATCATCTATATCGCGTGCTAACGCTTCTAAAGGACGTCGATATAAGATGATGCAGGTTGGCTCATTACGATGACGTGGAGAACGCACAGAGGAGTATTTGATAGTACGCTCTCTCCATGGGGTGGTATCCACGGTAGGGATTTCTTCGACTTCATATCGAATGGAGTCAATCAGATCTGGCCACCCTCGATGTAAGCGGCGCAGTTGATTCATAACGAAACGATCAAATATACCGCTTTTGGTTCGATATTGGGGAAGCCAAAATCCAAATGTTGGACGACGCTGTCCACGACCATGACTATCTCTATACATCACTGTTACTTTACACTATCGATGGAATGATACTTTGGTAAGGTAATTTCAAAGTTGGCTCCACGTGTATCATCGACAACAGTTATGTCGCCACCGTGGAGACGTGCAGCCCATCGAGCAATTGGTAACCCTAAGCCAGTACCACCTGAGGTTGTTCCCATTTTTCTTTTTTCGCTGATAAACCGGCGGAATATTTTTTCACGATCTTCAGGAGCGATCTGAGAACCATAATTAATCACATTAGTAATGATGGTGTTATTTTGACTGTCTTCATGGCATTCAATGAGCACATTGGAGTTGTTTGCTGAATGCTTCAAAGCATTCGAAATGATATTAGTAAAGAGTTGGTTGAGTCGGTTACGATCTGCTTCAATGAGTAAATCGGAAGGGACTTCCATTGAAATTTGGTGATTATGACCAGCATCAGCGATGCTTAATGGTTTTGTGACTTCTGATAAGAAATCTTTAATGTTAAAGGTAGAGACTTCCAGGCTTGCGGTACCAGCTTCCATACGAGACAAGTCCAGTAAGTAAGCAATCAGGTCTGTTAGTCGATGCATTTCTTTAACGATCATTTCAAGATTCGCTGATGTTGGTTCTACGATACCGTCTGCCATATTTTCAGCTAATGCTTGCATCGCTGCTACTGGAGTACGTAACTCATGGCTCACGTTAGCGATTAACGCTTTTCGTGTTTGATCCGCGTTTTTTAGCTCATCAGAAATGATATTAAGACTATGTGTGAGTTGTCCGATTTCATCATTATGCGTCGAGATTTCAGGTGTTGCGTATTTCCCTAATGTGATGTCATTAGCTACATGACAGACATGTTGCAGGGGAGAAAGAAATGAGTGAATAAAGAAAAAACATGCAATGATTGCAATAATCACGGCGGCGATGATATCACCTAAGAGTCCGACTTCAAAAATGGATAAGATCCAGACAATGCAGGCAATGACAACAGCTAAAAGAAGTATGAAGAAAATAAGACGGCCTTTGAGCGACCGTGTTTGCTGTGTAGGTGTATCTGTCTCAAGTGGCTCAATACCAATTTCAGTATTCTCAGAAGATTTAGAAACCATATTGCTATATTTATCAAAAAAACTTATAAAAAAATTAAATTGAGAGTTTTATATCGGTGAGGATATAAAACTCTCAATTTAATTAATCTTCAGAATAGGTACTTTTTTCACCAGTTTCTGGTGGTTCAAAAGCGTATCCGACACCATGAACAGTACGGATTGTTGATGAACCAAGCTTATGGCGCAAGGCTTTGACATGTGAATCAACAGTACGTGTGCCAGAAGCATCAGCCCAATCCCATACTTCTTCAAGAAGCTTTTCACGGGTTAATACTGCACGTGGACGTCGAGCTAATGTTGCTAAAAGATCAAACTCTGTTGGAGTTAAATGGATTTCTTTATTATCCAAAGTGACGATGCGTTGTGATGGATCGATAATTAGAGAACCAAAGTTAAGGATCTTTTCTTTTTCAGAGTTTTTAACAATTGCCTTTGCGCGATCAACACGACGGAATAATGCCTTGCACCGTGCGATTAATTCACGCATGGAGAAAGGCTTTGTCATATAATCGTCTGCACCAATACCAAGGCCAATAACCTTATCAGATTCATCATCACGCGCAGTAAGAATCATTACTGGTACTGGATGTTCGGCAACAATACGTTTTGTTGCTTCTAAACCATCCATAACAGGTAGCATGATATCCATAATGACTAAATCAGGACGCAATTGACGAGCGGCAGTAACAGCACTTGCTCCATCTCCTGCGACACGTGCTGCCCACCCTTCTGAGGCTAAACGTTGAGCAATAGCAGCAGCCAATGTAGGCTCATCTTCCACAATCAAAATAGTGTGAGGTTGCTTTTGCTTAGTTGCATTCCGCATATCGGCAATCATCAAGTATTCAACTCCTTTATTAATCAACCATCTCTTTTAAGGATATCGTGTTATGCGAAGAAAAACGATCTTTTTCAGACGATCTAGCCAGAATGCTCAGAAAAAACGCCTTTTATGTCATATAAAATATGCTTTTCTACTGACAATACATCTGCACCTCACTCATAATTGTGGTTTTTTTGTGTATTGTATGTCCTTTCGATATGGTTAAATGATTGTCTAAACACACTGTTCGTGGAGGAATAATGAGATATCAAATAGGTGATACAGTGGTTTATCCACGGCATGGGGCTGCACGTATTATTGCTCAAGAAGATCGCTCTATCAAAGGTATTACTAAGTCATATATCAAGCTAGAAATTCTTTCTGCTGATGACCTCATTATTGCAATACCAGCCGATAACTTTGAAAAAGTTGGTATCCGTGACATTGTTGATACCCAAGCAGTATCCGAAGTCTTTGAAATCTTAAGAAAACCAATTGAAGAAGAAAAAATCAATTGGTCACGCCACTACAAAGCAAACGTAGAAAAAATCGCTACAGGTGATGTGAAAAATATTGCTGAAGTTGTCCGCGACCTCACCCAACGCGATACCGACATCCATGGATTAAGCGCAGGAGAAAAACGCATGCTCCTCAAAGCACGCACCGTCCTCGCTTCAGAAATCGCCTTATCCGAAAACGTTACAGAAGACGAAGCACAACACTTCCTCAACGTTAACCTCGGCATTGTTCCACCAACTGACGCTGATCTCACACACCACTCACAAGCACCAGAAGAACCAGCATCCCAAACACTCTTACGCTGCGAACGAGAACAAGCACAGAAAAAAGCAACAAAATCAAAATAATATAGAATATTCAGTTATATATGATGGGGGGTTACCTGTATACAGGTAACCCCCCATCATATATACACACGCATCATTATCGCTTAGAACGCGTCACCACTTGAGTCACACACCAAATAATCGTTGATACCGTCACAATAGCAAAGCTTGGTGGAGTAGGGAACATTGCACTAAATAACAACCCCAACATAATACTCACAAAACAAATCACTGTACTCAACAAAATCGCCGAACGAGGAGAACGCGCAATCGCATTCGCACTTGCGCTTGGAGTAATCAACAACGCGAAAATCAGTAAGGTTCCAACCGCTTGTACTGCAATCGTGACTGATCCTGCCAACAATGCCATAAACACAAGATTTAAAGCTTGAGTATGTAATCCTTTAGCTTGTGCTACTTGCTCATCAACAGACGTGAAAAGAAGAGGACGATAAATGACTGCTGTAATAATCAGAAGAAGCACATCAAAAATAAGGAATGTGATAAGTTGACTATTGGTGACAGTAAGAATCGATCCAAACAAGATAGA
Organism: Aeriscardovia sp.; assembly: GCA_017538895.1. Lineage (GTDB taxonomy): Bacteria > Actinomycetota > Actinomycetes > Actinomycetales > Bifidobacteriaceae > RGIG7107. Next base: position 27,010 of record JAFYHY010000060.1, read on the forward strand.
TTGCAATTGTTGTGAGGCAGCCGTTGATAAGCGGGCTAACATTAAACCTAAGCCTAATGCAAAAGCTAAGATCGTTCCGGTTGCCACTTCACGTTTAGAAGCTTTTTTACCTAAAATACCAATGACAAGTGATCCAGCTAACGCGAAAACACCCATTCCTAAGGACACTGGTAAACCTAACAGTACTGCTCCTGTCGCACCAGGAATACCAATATGTGCAACTGCGTGCGCAGCAAAGGTTGATTTACGAGCAATCACAAAATAGCCAATGACTCCTGCCGACAATGAAATCAGTACGCCTGCGATCATTGCTCGTACCATAAACGTTGATCCTAAAATAACCTGCCAATTTGGATCAAAAGTGAAAGCAACTGTACTATTCATTGTTATTCTTTCTAGCTGAAGTCATTACATATTCTGGATCTTGTTGTGAAGAGGGTACGTGGAAATGAGAGGCTGGCGCATGATGTCGGACCGCTGGATCAGGACGAATAAACATCTCGCCTTGAGGCGTAGAAATAACTTCCACTTCTGTTCCATATAAGTGGGTAAGGAGATCATTATCCATCACATCCGATAAGGCAGAATAATGCGGGTGTCGATCTAAAAGATAAATAGCTCCATCAAGAATTGGTAAAAGAACATTAATATCATGTGCCACAATTTGGATGGTGACATGAAGCTCACTATTGATCAGTGAAAGCGTATCAGCCAGATCACGCTGACCCGCAATATCAAGATTAGCCATCGGCTCATCAAGCAGAAGTAATGCTGGTTCAGCGACTAATGCTTGCGCAATAGCAACACGTTGTCGCATACCGCCAGACATTTCTGATAAACGATACTTAGCTTTATCAGCGATACCAGCATGCAATAACGCCCAATGGATTTTATCTTTATCTTTTTTTGTCAGACGATGCCAACCAAATCGGGAACCGTACAACCCTAATTCAACCGACTGTTCTGCCGTGATATTAGAATCAATATCCGACGCATAATCTTGTGGAACATACCCAAGAGAATGATTCATCACTCCAGCAGGTTTACCAAGAACCATAACTTCTCCTTGTGTTAACGGGAGAAGACCTAGTTCTACATTCAAAAGTGTTGTTTTTCCAGCACCATTGGAACCAACAATGGCACTAATTGTTCCTGTTGGGATAGAAAATGTACCATTAGACCAGATTAAATTTCCTCCGCGTCTAACAGCAGCATCATGAAAAACAACAATTGACGTATTGGAATCTAATAACGTCATGAAAATCCGCTTCTACACTATAAGAATAAATAGCGTACCACTACTTATAAAAGTACTGGTCATATTATTAATGAGTTTACTAGATATACCGACAAAAGAAAATTGAGATAAGGATATTGGAATGAGTCAAGCCCACAAAATAGATGGAAAAGCATGCGCTGCTGCTCTTAAAGAGACTCTCAAAGAACACGTCATCGCACTCAAAAAACAGGGAATCACACCTTGTCTCGGAACCATCCTTGTTGGATCTGATCCAGGCTCTTTAAAATATGTTGGAAGCAAACAAAAAGATTGCCAAGAAATAGGAATCGATACCATCGATCTTCGCTTACCAGAAACAGCAACCTACCAAGACATTCAAAACGCTGTTCTGCAACTTAACCATAATGATTCTTGCACCGGATACATCGTGCAACTACCTTTACCGCAAGGAATCAATAGTACAGGAATCCTTGAACTCATCGACCCTCGCAAAGATGCCGACGGATTACATCCGATGAATCTTGGACGTCTCGTTCTCTACGTCAACGGCGCCTCATTATTCCCAGAACCATGCACACCAGCTGGCATCATCCACCTCTTGAAATGGTCTGATATCCAACTCAATGGGAAAAACATCTGTGTTATCGGCCGCGGTATCACTGCAGGACGACCATTAGGCTTACTTCTCACACGACGCGACATCAACGCCACTGTCGATACATGTCATACCGGCACACACAATCTCATTGAACACATCAAACGAGCAGACATCATTATCTCAGCAGTAGGGAAAGCACATTTCATCACTGCTGATATGATCAACGACCACGCTATTCTCGTTGATGTTGGCGTCTCCCGCGGACCAGTCAATAGTCAAACTGGAAAATCCCATATCATGGGAGACTTCGATCCATCATGCTACGATAGAGCACTCGCTTATACACCTAACCCTGGTGGAGTAGGACCAATGACACGTGTCATGCTTCTCAATAATATTGTTTCCATGGCAGCATCACAGCTTCCAAAATAGTCATCCTCGACGTATATATTTATTAAAAGCTCATTAATGAGAAGAACATATCATAATTGGCAAGCTTCATGATGCTGGTACGTCAGTGGTCATTGAATGGCGTTGAGTGGACGTACAGTACGCAGAGGATTGTTAGTTGTGGTATGTCAATAATTGAACATCGATTTTATTCAACTACTAAAAGAAACAACCACTCAATGTCAAAAAATAATCAAGAGGTTCAGCAGGTTGCCATCAATGATATTGGCACCGAAGAAGACTTCATTAAAGCTGTAGACGCTACCATCAAGAACTTCAATGATGGCGATCTCGTTACTGGCACCATCGTTCGTATCGATCATGACGAAGTACTTCTCGATATCGGATACAAGACTGAAGGTGTTATTCCAGCTCGTGAGCTCTCTATCAAGAAGGATATTGATCCTGAAGATGTTGTTGATCTTGGTGATGAAGTTGAAGCACTTGTCGTGACCAAGGAAGATAAAGAAGGTCGTCTGATCCTCTCGAAGAAGCGCGCACAGTATGAGCGTGCATGGGGTGATGTCGAACAGATTAAGGAAGCTGACGGTATCGTTGAAGGTACTGTTATTGAAGCCGTTAAGGGTGGTCTCATCGTTGATATCGGTCTTCGTGGATTCCTTCCTGCATCCCTCGTTGAAATGCGTCGCGTTCGCGATCTCACTCCTTATATTGGTCAGCAGATCAAGGCTAAGGTTCTCGAGCTCGACAAGAACCGCAACAATGTTGTTCTTTCTCGTCGTCAGTATCTTGAAGAAACTCAGTCTGAAGTTCGCGAAACCTTCATGGCACAGCTCCAGAAGGGTCAGATCCGTGAAGGTACCGTTAGCTCCATTGTTAACTTCGGTGCATTCATTGATCTTGGCGGTGTAGATGGTCTCATCCATGTTTCCGAATTGTCTTGGAAGCATATTGATCACCCATCTGAGGTTGTCAAGGTTGGTCAAAAGGTTACCGTTGAAGTTCTCGACGTTGACTTGGATCGTGAACGTATCAGCCTCTCTCTCAAGGCAACACAAGAAGATCCATGGCAGAAGTTTGCTCGCACCCACGTTCCTGGACAGATTGTCAAGGGCAAAGTCACCAAGATCGTTCAGTTTGGTGTCTTCGTTGCTGTTGATGACGGTATTGAAGGCCTCGTTCACATCTCTGAACTTGCTGATCGTCATGTCAACAACCCAGCAACTGTCGTTGCACAGGGTGAAGAAATCTTCGTCAAGGTTATTGACGTTGATCTCGATCGTCGTCGCATCAGCCTCTCTCTCAAGCAAGCTGATGATTCCATCGATCCAGCTTCTGAAGATTTCGACCCAGCATTATACGGCATGCCAGCTGAGTACGATGAAAATGGAAACTACAAGTATCCTGAAGGCTTCGACCCATCCACCAACGAATGGATCGAAGGATACGAGGAGCAGCGTGAACAGTGGGAGTCTGAATACGCTACTGCTCATGATCTTTGGGAAGAACACAAGGCTTTCATTTCCAAGCAACGTGCTGCTGCTGAGAAGTCTGCTGCTGAAGATGGTCAAGATCAAGCTGAAGAAGAACCAGCAGAAGAACCAGCAGAAGAATCAACAGCTAACAGCTATCACTCTGAAACAAAGTCCGAAGGAACTTTGGCTTCCGATGACCAGCTTGCAGCTTTACGCGAAAAGCTCATGGGAGAAAAGAACTGATCTGATTAGTAATCGTAATCAGTAAAGTCAAAGGGTTAGGAATATGAATAATTCCTAACCCTTTTTCATTATATTTATGATAAAAATCTGAAAACGATTTAAACAATAGATAAAAATTTTTAAACAAGAGAATTTGTAAACTGTAATTATGGGTACAATACCAGTCGCTTTTGAAGTTATTACTTTTATTGTAATTATCGCCTTCTTTATTTTTGATCTCATTACTATGGCACGCAATCCGAAAATACCAACAGTTTATGATTGTGTGATCAAGATTAGTATTTTTGTTGTCGCAGCTCTGATTTTTGGTGCTTTACTCTGGGGCTTTGCTGGATCAACTACCGCCATCCAGTTCTATTCAGGATGGTTAACTGAATATTCTTTATCCTTGGATAATCTGTTTATTTTTGTTCTTATCATGTCCAGTTTTGCTGTCCCACGATCTATCCAAAAATATGTTCTTGGTGTTGGTATTACAATCGCACTCATTTTACGCGGCATTTTTATTAGCATTGGAGCTGTTATTATTCAACGGTTCACCTGGGTCTTTATTCTTTTTGGTCTTTTCCTATTATTTACCGCCTGGAAAATGATTTTCGGAAATAAATCCTCTGACGACGAATACAAAGAATCTGCTCTTATTTGCTTTGCTAAACATCATCTACATCTGACAAATACGTATCAAGGATCCTTAATACGAGTCGTTATTGATAATAAAAAGTATTTTACCCCTCTTCTTATTGTCTTTATTTCATTAGGTACTACCGACGCATTATTCGCTTTAGATTCTATTCCAGCTATTTTCGGTTTAACCAAGAACCCATTTGTCGTTTTTACAACCAATGTTTTTGCTCTTCTTGGTCTTGAACAACTCTATTTCCTCTTAGGTAATATGCTAAATAAACTAAAATACCTGCCAATTGGCCTTTCTATTGTCTTAGCATTTATTGGAGTAAAATTAATCCTAGAGGCATTGTCATCTAACTCTCTGCCATTTATTAATAGTGGACGACCAATACCAGGAATTGTTGATGTCCCAAGTTGGGTTTCATTGCTTGTAATTGTTGTCTGCATAGGAGGAGCGGCAATTGCTAGTGTTTTATTAAATCGTAAGAAAAGTGGCAGTGAAGTAGATCAAAAAACTGATAAAGAATAGAACCTCAAATAAAGTTAAAGCGAAGGTGAGAATGCTCATGCGCAGAGGAAAAATTGTTAACACGATCGGTCCTGCTAGCGAGTCATATGAAGGAATACTTGCTCTTGCTAATGCAGGTATGGATGTTGCTCGTATTAATCGTTCACACGGAACTACTGAACAGCATCTCAAGGTTGTTGAAAATATTCGTCGTGTTTCTCAAGAAACAGGCCGTAATATTGGTCTAATGGTTGACTTACAGGGTCCAAAGATTCGATGCGGTTGGTTTAAAAAGCAAGCCAATGGGTCTGATGAAGTCATTCTTTGTGCAGGAGATAAATTCTCTATTACCACTGATGATATTGAAGGTGACCAGTACACGACATCTTGCACCTATAAAGATTTACCAAAGGACTGCAAGCCAAACGATACTATTATGATGAACGACGGTAAGGTTCGCTTAAAGGTTCTTTCTGTTGATGATACGACGGTATATACCACCGTTGTTTCTGGCGGTCCAGTCTCCTCGCATAAGGGTATTAATTTACCAGGAGTAAATGTTTCTGCTCCAGCACTCACCGAAAAAGATGAGAAAGATCTCCGTTGGGGCATTGAAGTTGGTGCTGACATGATTGCCATGTCATTTGTTCGCCAAGCATCAGACATTGATCGAGTACATGAGATCATGGATGAGATGGGTCGTCGTCTTCCAGTCATCGTCAAAATTGAAAAGCCTGAAGCCGTTGACAATATGGAAAGCATTGTCAAAGCTTTTGATGGTATCATGTCAGCTCGCGGTGATTTAGCTGTTGAAATGCCATTCTGGAAAGTCCCACTTATTGATAAACAATTGATCCAAATGTCACGCTACTATGCAAAGCCTGTCATTGTTGCTACTGATGTTTTAGGATCAATGGTTGCGAATCCAATTCCAACACGTGCTGAAGCTTCAGATTGCGCTAATGCAATTCTTGATGGTGCTGATTCCACCATGACTTCAAATGAAACAGCTGTTGGTGTAAATCCTGCTTTAGCTGTTAAGTCCATGGCGTTAATCTCTGAATATGCCTCCGAATATGGCCTACAAAACATTCCAAAGCTCACGGAATTTGATACCACGCAAGGTGGGGGATCAGCATACGCTGCAACTATTTTAGCAGAAAAGATCAATGCAAAAGCTTTAGTAACCTTCACAGAAACAGGTGTTGGCGCAAACCAAATTGCCCGTTTCCGTCCTGCAGTACCAATCTACGCATTTACTGCGAATGAACATACCTATCATTGGTTATCAATGTCATGGGGAACAGAAGCATTCCATAGTGACAAGGCAGCTCAACAGTTTGCTAAGGATGAATTACTTCATTTTGTTGATACACAGTTGAAGGAAGCAGGCAAAGTTTCCGATGGCGACCATATTGTCATTTCTATCACTGAACCAGCTAATTTAGTGGATGATACTGAAGTCGTTATCGATCATATTGTGTGCTAAGACACAGTAGCATGCATATCAAGTGGTGGGAGAAAAAAATTTTTTCTCCCACCACTTGATTTTCTTTTGAATTCCGTTTATACTGTTAACTGTTCTATTCAATGCCTTGGTATCCCAATTGGTAGAGGAAACAGCCTCAAAATCTGTGCAGTGTGGGTTCGAGTCCCTCCCAAGGCACCATATTTATTCGAAAGTATCTCTGATTTTTAAAATATATGCCTTTAGTTAGGAGTATTTTTGAGGAGGTCTTCTTTTCAGTGGATAAACCAGATTCTAATCGTCGAGTAGTTGTCGCAGAGGATGAGGCCTTAATCCGCCTTGATATTGTTGAGTCTTTACAAGAAGCTGGATATGACATTGTTGGTCAAGCAGCTAATGGTGATGAAGCAGTAGAACAGGCTCGTACTAAAAAACCTGATGTCGTTATTATGGACGTTAAAATGCCTGGATGTGATGGCATTACAGCAGCGGAAATCATAACGAAGGAAGGTATTGCTCCTGTAGTTATGTTGACTGCTTTTTCACAGCAAAGCCTTGTTCGTGAGGCTGCAGATGCTGGCGCAATGGCTTATGTTGTGAAACCATTTGTTCCTGAGAAACTTTTCCCATCAATTGAAGTTGCCATTGCACGTTTTAACCAAATGGTAATACTGAAGGAACAGATCAGCGATCTCAAACAACGTTTCATTGCACGTAAAAAAGTTGATCGCGCAAAGAGCCTTCTTATGGAGAACATGGGTCTTTCAGAACCAGAAGCATTCCGCTGGATTCAAAAAACTTCCATGGACCGTCGCTTAACAATGGAAGAAGTAGCCAACGCTGTTATTGAACAGGTACAAAACTGATTTAAACTCTTATTGTATTGTGTCTTTAGAATTACATAGCCTTATGGTATGAACGAATCTAATGAACCAAGTACTACTTTTTCTGAAGATACAATACGTGCAGCAGTGCATAATGCTTTTATAGAACAAAGTACGAAGACATTGCAACAAGTTGAAACCATAGTTCATTACCCAAAAATTAAAGAACCAAATGGGCGTCTCCTTGTCGTTGATGGTCATTCATTAGCTTTTCGTGCTTTTTTCGCTTTACCAGTTGATAGCTTCACTAACCAAAACGGTCAAAGTACCAATGCTGTGTACGGTTTTATCAATATGCTGATGGAAACCATTCAAAAAGAACAGCCAACACATCTCGGTGTCGCGTTTGATATGCATGGTGGTACCTTCCGTAATGTCATGCTTACCGGATACAAAGGAACCAGAAACGCAGCACCATCAGAATTATTAACGCAGATCCCACTCATCCAACAATTCCTCACGGCCTTAAACATCCCATACATTGAAATACCAGGATATGAAGGCGACGATGTTATCGCATCATTAGCAACCTACGCAGAAAAAAATTCGTATGAAACACTTGTTCTCTCAGGAGACCGTGATTCCTTCCAACTCATCGACGAAAATATCACCGTTCTTTATCCAGGACGCCACTTCAGTGATCTCCAACACATCACACCAAACGTTGTTCAAGAAAAATACAAAGTCACCCCAAACCAATATCCTGACATCGCCGCATTACGAGGAGAACAAGCAGACAACATTCCAGGAGTTCCAGGAGTAGGAGACGGGTATGCTGCAAAATGGCTTGCCCAATTCGGATCACTCGAAAACCTCCTCAACAACGCGCAAAACATACCAGGCAAAAAAGGACAAGCACTCCGCGACAACATTGAACAAGTCAAACTCAACCGACGTGTCAATGCAGTCGTCCGTAACCTTGACTGCGGTGTCGACTTCCAACAACTCCATATCGGACAACCACATATCCCAGACGTTGCACAACTACTTTCACAACTCCAATTCGGGAAACGCATGCGAGACAAAGTAGCCACCATCTTCAACATCGACAGCAACTCACTCATACCACAACAATCACCATCAAACATACACAAAACAGAACAACAAGAATTCTCATACCCACTCGATAACTGTCAACCAGCTGATCCACAAACTGATCAAATACACGACGATACCCACACCATCACCGATAACCAACACCTATCCCAATGGTTCACAGACACAACAAACCCCTACATCATCTACTGCAACGGCACCTCTCATCCCGGACAATCCCATTGCACCACCATCAGTTTCTTACGAACTGACCAGCACCTCATCTCTCTCCAACACACAGACTGCATCACCTATCACGATACAATCCAACATATCTTGCATACACGCACACTCATCGTCCACGGATACAAACAAACCATCCAATTAGCAGCAGAATTCCACCTCACCATCCCACAACCTCTCTTTGACACAGAACTCGCAGCCTATCTCATCGACTCAGAATACACAGGAGAAACACTCACTGACCTGGCCTCACACTTCTTACGATATAAACCAGCACTCGCTCATCAAACCACAGCATACGCGATTCAAGATGGGTTTGATTTTGGTAGTGATGAAGAACTCATTGCTGATCAGCATAATGAGCAAGAAAAAAATATTCTTTCCTGCAGTATTATCAATGCTTTATATATCAGTCTCGCTTCTGTTATTCATGATCGAAATCAAGATGATTTACTCACACGCATTGAAATCCCAACTGCTGCTGTTCTCGCAGATATTGAAATGCATGGGTCAGCTGTTGATAGTTCACGATTAGATCAGTTACTTCAAGACTTTTCTCTTCAAGCGCAACAAGCGCACGATATCGCTTTAGAAGCTGCAGGACCAGGACATGATGATCTCAACTTGCAAAGCCCTAAACAACTTAGTCATGTTCTCTTCGACGAAATGAACTTAAAAGGCGGTAAAAAAACAAAAACAGGTGGATATTCAACCAATGCTTCTGCACTTCAAAAATTGTATCTTTGTTCCTATAACAATGATCAAGCAAATACCTTTTTAGGGGCATTACTACGCTATCGTGAAGTCAATAAACTGAAACAGATCATGCAATCCTTAAAAGATGCTATTCATACTGATGATCATTGTATTCATACAACCTTCTGTCAGAACATTACTGCAACAGGACGTTTAAGCTCAATGGATCCGAACCTTCAAAATATTCCTAACCGAAGTACTGAAGGACGGTTGATCCGTAGTATCTTTGTTCCACAATCACCATATATATCATTATTAAGTGCTGATTATTCTCAAATGGAACTCCGTATTATGGCGCATTTATCTGGTGATAAAGCGCTTATTGAAGCATTTACTTCTGGGGTTGATTTTCATCGATATACTGCTTCCTTAGTGTACCAGACTCCTATGGAGCAAGTTACTGATACACAACGCAATCATGTTAAAGCTATGAGTTATGGCCTTGCGTATGGTCTTAGTACCTATGGATTATCACAGCAATTGTCCATTAGTAACGATGATGCTAAGGAATTAAAATCAAAATACTTTAAGACCTTTGGAAGTGTTGAAGATTATTTGAAATCACTTGTTGATAAGGCAAAGAAGCTAGGGTATACCGAAACAATGTTTGGGCGTCGTCGTTATTTTCCTAACTTACGTTCTAATAATCGAACAGCACGTATGGCAGCTGAACGTGCAGCATTAAATGCACCAATTCAAGGCTCATCTGCTGACATTATGAAAATAGCCATGGTACGTACGGCTCATGATCTTAAAGAAGCTCATTTACAATCAACCATTATTCTTCAAATTCATGATGAATTAGTTATCGAAGTTGCTTCTCATGAAGAAGAGCAAGTAACTAGCATTGTTAAAAATGCGATGGAACATGCTATTACCTTATCAGTTCCTCTTACCGTTTCTATTGGTATGGGTACTAATTGGCAAACCGCAGCACACTGAGAAAGAAAAATTATGAGTGAATTAACCTTAGCACAAGTTGTTACGCAGCTTGAAACACTATACCCATTACGATATGCGGAAAGTTGGGATTATCCTGGTCTTATTATCGGTGAACCGTCGGCATCTGTTAAAAAAATTTATTGTGCCGTTGACCCAAGTATTGATATTGCTCGAGAAGCTGTAGCATGGGGTGCTGATCTGCTGATTACTCATCATCCTTTATGGTTCCGTTCGGTTCATACCATTTCTGGTGCTGGACATCGTGGTTATGTGGCGCAAATGTTAATACAAAATCATTGTGCTTTATGGGTAGGGCATACAAATGCTGATGCAGCACATAGGGGAGTTAGTCATGTTTTAGCTGATGAACTTGGTCTTACTCATCAGGTACCTTTAGTTCCATTGTCAGATCCAACTTCACCATATCCTGTTGGTGAGGGGCGTGTAGGAGAGTTGAAATCTGCGATTTCATTGTATGATCTGGCTCAGCGAGTGAATGCGCTCATTCCACCAACAAAGCGTGGTATTGATGTTGCCGGTGACCTGGACATGCTTGTTCGTCATATTGCTATTGTGGGTGGATCAGGGGATTCGCTTTTAAATGAAGTTCGTCAGGCGCATGTTGATGTGTATATCACTAGTGATTTGCGTCATCACCCAACATTAGATGCAATGCAGCAAGCACAACGTGAAGCTGATCTTCGTGCACAAGGAATTACTGTCAAAAATGAAATTATTCACGGTATAGCAGCTGATTATGATGTTGATATTAAACCAGCATTAATTAATATTCCTCATTATGCTGCTGAAAAGAAGTGGTTTGATTATGCTATTCCTGACTTATTACAGGCATTGAAAGAGCATTATGATATTGTTCCTGAAATTTCTTTATCAGAGACGGATACAGATCCGTGGACTTTGCATTTGGATTCTCCTCAGGAGCCACATTTACCACGTTGATAATTCATCGGCGTGTCGTAATTTGCATATATTAAGTAATCCTATATACTTAAATAGTTGTTGTTAAACAATATCGGGCCGTAGCGCAGCTTGGTAGCGCGCCTGCTTTGGGAGCAGGATGTCGCAGGTTCAAATCCTGTCGGCCCGACTTTTTTGTATCTACCCTCATTTTTCTATTTTTTCCATTTCTTGATTCAACTTATTAATTGTTTGAGTATTCGCATTAGTTGCTTTCTGTAATTCTGCTGTCGTTTGCTGAACTGAACATGATTGAACAGACACCATTACAGGCTTTTTTGCTAATTTTTCATAATACGCTTTATTAATTTGAACAGACTGCTGTGATTGTTGACATGCAAACAATGCAGAGGAATGCTGCTGCTTCTGCTCGTTCTGATAATAAAAGACAAATCCAACAACACAGACAAGAACGATAACAACAGTTATAAAAATTTTTTTAAACGATATTCTTGCCATAATCATTAAACTTTTGTAAAAGAAGGTGGATACAGCTGAGATACCTCATCTATATCCACCTTCACGAAGAACTTTATCAGTGATAATTATTCAGCGGTGTTGCCATATGCGTCACCGTGAATAACAATTTGCTCTGCCTTTTCAGCGATAGCTAATTCCTCATTGGTTGGGATAACACAGATAGCAACAGAGCTATCTGGTGTAGAAATAACACGTGGTTCCTTGCTACGTGTTTCATTCTTTATCTCATCCAACTTGATTCCAAATGGAGCTAACTTTTCGCAAACAAGCTTACGAACAACGTCATCATTTTCACCGACACCAGCAGTAAAGGTAATAGCGTCTAAGCCACCTAAGTGAGCCCAGTAAGAACCAATGTAGCTGACGATACGATGAATATACATATTAAGAGCTAACTGAGCATCATGGTTTCCTTCTTCGATTAGCTTATGAACGATACGAAGATCACCATATCCAGTCATGCCAGCCATACCAGACTTATGATTGTATAAATCATCTAATTCGTCAACGGTCATATCTGTGTTACGAAGAAGATAGAAAATAGAAGCAGGATCAATATCACCTGTACGGCTTCCCATCATTAAACCTTCAAGTGGAGTTAAGCCCATAGAGGTTTCGATTGGAGTACCGGAAATTTGAGCGGAGACGGATGCGCCATTACCAATGTGAAGAACAATTTCCTTGAATCCTTCAAGAGGCTTATGCAGTAATGCAGGAGTTTCTTTACCAATGAATTCGTGGCTGGTACCATGTGCACCATACTTCTTAATGTTGTACTTACGAGCAATTTCCTTATTCAATGGGTATGTCTTGACTTCTTCAGGCATCTCAGAGAAGAATGAAGAATCAAAAACCATGACTTGTGGAATAGATGGCAGTAAGTCACGCATTACTTCAACGCCAATAGCTTCAGGACCATTGTGTAATGGAGCTAAAGTAGCGAGATCTTTTACAGACTGAATAGTCGCATCTGTTGCTAATGCTGGTGTAGGGAAGAGGGAACCACCCTGAACAACACGGTGTCCGACAGCAATTAAACCAGCTTCAGATAATTCTGGTCCAAAAGTCTCAAAGAAGGTTAACACATGCTGTAATCCAGTACGGTGATCTGGGATTGGCTCAGTGAATTCATACTTTTCACCGTTAACTTCATGCCTATAATGACCATCAATTGGTTCACCAATAGATTCAACTAATCCTGAAGCAAGAGATTCAGAAGAATCAAGATCAATCAACTGATACTTAATAGAGCTGGATCCAGCATTAATCACAAGGACGGTTCGTGACATTATTATCATCCTCCATTTATCGTAGTGTTATATGAGAAAATTATTTATTATTTTTGAGCGGCAATTGCTGTCATAGCAATCGTATTGACAATATCCCAACTGGTTGATCCACGTGACAGATCATTAATTGGTTGCTTCAATCCTTGAAGGACGGGGCCAATTGCTACTGCTCCGCTGGTACGTTCAATTGCTTTATATAAAACATTACCTGTATTTAAGTCAGGAGCAATAAACGTATTCACATGACCAGCATACGGATTATTCGGAGCTTTAATCTTTGCTACGGTTGGGTCAAAAGCTGCATCAAACTGGATTGGTCCAATGATCTTTAAATCAGGATAACGTTGTTCTGTAATAGATACAGCTTCACGTACTAAGTCAACACTTGGACCATTCGCAGACGCAATAGTGGCATATGAGAGGAAACCAATAATTGGATCAATACCAACCTGTCGCGCTGTGATTGCTGTCTGATAGGCGATTTCAGCTAGTTGGCTTGCAGTAGGATTAGGAATTAACGCGATATCTGCGAAAATATCAATGCGCTTTGGAAGGCACATAAGCATGGATCCAGAGACGATTGTACTTTCCGGACGTGTTTTAATAATTTGTAATGCAGGCCTGACGGTATTAGCAGTTGAATGAATTGCTCCTGAAACCATTCCATCAGCTAAACCAAGGTAAATCAGCATAGTACCAAAGTATGATGGGTCCTCAAGAAGACTTTCTGCTTCTTCCGTCGTGAGATGACGACTCTTCCGTGCTTGAAGAAGAGCAGGAAGCATTTTTTGACGTAATTCTGGATCTTCAAGTGACCAAATAGTTGCATCTTTGATAAACGGTAAACCAAGATTAATTGCATGACGACGAATGCGATCTTCAGGACCAAGAAGAATGATATGCGCCATATGATGTTGTAAAACAAAATTCGCAGCGGTAAGGATACGATCATCCATACCTTCCGGAAGAACAATAGTTTTCTGATCACGTTTTGTTAAATGCATCAGCGTGTATTGGAAGCATGCTGGTGTTATAGGAAGATCAGGAGAGTTCTTTCCTAAAATCTTTAATAGAGAATCATCAGTAACACCTTGATAATAGGCTTGTAAATAATCATCTAAAGTAGGGTTCTCAGGATTCTGAAGTTGTGGAATAAACCAGACAGGAATTGCGAAATCTAAGAGTTCTAATTGTACATTATCATGCACGGTTTCAGGGCATGGTGATACAAAAGCACCAAGAACAGGAACTCCTTCTTCCTGAACAGTACGAATACACGCTTTAATTGTTTCTGCAATTTCATGAGCTGTACGATGCTCGCCATTGACCGTGATAAGAACAGGCATCTGCAAATCACAAGCGAGGAGAGCATTCGTACGCATACTTGTTGGATGAATAATTGTTGAATAATCTGACCCAATACCAACAACATAATCCGCATTTTTAATGCGTGATGTTTCATAGAATTTAGCAATGATCTCACGTCGCGATAGAGAATCATCAAGATAAAACTGGGAGGATTGCAATCCCACAGAATCAACAGCCGTTTCAAAGGATAGAGGCTGCTGAAGGGAACGATAAGCTTGCAACACTAAATCTATTATCATGCTATCCGCTGTTCCAATAGGTTGGAAAGCAGCAATAGTCGAGTACTGATGTGACAAGGTGTGCAATAAGCCAATCGCAACTGTATTACGGCCTTGATCTCCTTCAGGGCTATATACAAAGACACGATCATTATGGCCTACTGAATGACGAGGAAGCGGTAATATCATAAATTCATACTATCAATAAAACTAAGAAACATCTGAAAAAATGGGGGGGTGATGCAACAGAGTGTTGCATCACCCCATAATGGAAGAAGCGATTAATCGATTACTTTTATTCCTTTTCTTCAAGATTATCAGCACCGGTATCTAATGTCATACGTGTACGATGATTAATATCAACATCAGGCCATTCCCAATTTGTGTAATCAGGATGATCATAACCATAATCAACAGACCATTGATAAGCGGTTAACCTGAATTTTTCAAGATCCTCAATTTGTTGAGCGAAATGATCTGCATCTACTAAACGTAAGGCTTCAGCGGTTAATGCATAACGATCTAGATTGTTCACACGAACCATGTCATATGGTGTTGTTGTTGATCCTTGCTCCTCATAGCCGCGAATAGTCCAATTATCATGACCTGGACGATCCCAAATCAGTGAATGTATTTCACGAGGATACGAGTGGTAGGCGAATAGAACAGGCTTATCTGCGGTGAAAAGTTGGGTGAACTCTTCATCGGTTAATGATTCATCATTCTCAGAATGGTTTTGCACACTCAAGAGACGCATAATGTTAACGACTTTGAAGCGAACACCAAGCTTGTTTAAGCGATCGGCAGCAGCCATTAATTCTTGTGTTGGAATATCTCCAACGCTGACTAACACAATCTGTGCTTCGTCATTGGAAGAAACGTTGCTTGCCCATGTCCATTCAGCAGCGCCTGCTTTCAATTCTTCACGTGCCTCATCAAGAGAAACCCATGTGGAGGATGGTTGCTTACCAGCGATCATGAGATTTATCTTATTTGTTGACATGAAGCATTGTTCTGCAATAGCTAACAACTGATTTGGATCAGCAGCAAAATAAATATCCGTAACATGATCATTATTGAAATTCTTATTCAAGAGAATATCAATAATACCAGGATCCTGATGGCTAAATCCATTATGATCTTGACGCCACACATGTGAGGTTACCAGTAAGTTCATTGAGGAGATTGGTTTTCTCCATGTAATATGGCGTACTGTTGCTTCAAGCCACTTAGCATGCTGGTTTAGCATCGAGTCAATGACATGAGCGAAGGACTCGTAGGAACTCCATAATCCGTGATGTCCTGTTAAGAGATAACCTTCAAGAAAACCTTCCATTTGATGTTCAGACAGTTGTTCGATCACTTGACCGGTAACAGCCAGATGTTCGTCTGTTTGGCTGCTTAAATAGCCTGCATCCCACTGCTTATCAGTTACTTCATAGACAGAATTCAAACGGTTTGATGCTGTTTCATCAGGTCCAAATAGTCTGAAATCATGTGGATTATTTTTCATGATATCGCGAACATAATATCCTAATTGACGTGTTGCAGATGTAGCACCCCAACCATGACCATAAGCTTCAACACCACGAACGCAATAATCATCTAATGTTGGTAACCGAAGATCATGACGGATCAGACCTGCATTTGCATTCGGATTAGCACCTAAACGCAACTCACCTTTAGGCATGAAATCAGTGACTTCATGACGGAGAGTACCATTCTCATCAAATAGTTCTTCTGGTTTATAGGATTCTAACCAGTTCTTGAAAATCTCAAAATGTTCCTCATTATCACGTGCAGATACAAGAGGAACTTGATGAGAACGCCAAGAGCCTTCTACCTTATGACCATCAATATACTTTGGTCCTGTCCATCCCTTTGGAGTACGGAAGATGATCATTGGATACATTGGAGAATGCATATCATCGGTTTCAGCAATCGCTTTAATATCACAAATCTCATCAAAAACAGTTTCTAACAGTTCTGCGAAACGACGATGAATAGACATGTGATCTTCATCATCAAAACCTGCAATAAACTCGTATGGATGGTATCCCATACCTTCAAAGAATTCGTGTAATTCTTTATCAGGAATGCGGGAGAGGATGGTTGGGTTGGCAATCTTATAACCATTCAGATGTAGGATCGGGAGAACAATACCATCTGTACGAGGATTAATAAGTTTATTGGACTGCCAGCTAGTTGCCAATGGTCCAGTTTCTGCTTCACCATCACCAACAACTGCAGGAACAAATAAACTTGGGTTATTCATTACTGCACCATAAGCATGTGATAAGGCGTACCCTAATTCACCGCCCTCATGAATAGAACCTGGTGTTTCAGGAGCGAAATGTGATGGGACGCCACCAGGGTAGGAGAATTGACGGAAGAATTTCTGTAATCCCGCTTCATCGCGAGTAATTTCTGGATATACTTCTGTATAAGTTCCATCAATATAAGATTGGCTTGTTCCTGCAGGACCACCGTGACCTGGTCCCATAATAAAAACAGTATTCTGCTGATGATCAGCAATCAGCCTATTAATATGACCTAATAAGAAGTTCAAGCCAAGAGTAGTACCAATATGCCCCACAACACGATATTTCAAATCATCTGTTGTAAATGGTGATCGCATCAAAGGATTACTGCGCAAATATACCTGTCCTACTGACATGTAATTTGCTGCCCTCCAATATTTATCAACTCCCATCAGCGAATCAGTGGAGACAGGACGTTGCAATTTCTTCCATGGAGTACCAAGAATAGGGCTTGTCATTTAGTTCTCCCGTAAAAAGACGTGGTATTTCATCTAAACAGGGTAGACAGCTTTGATCTCATCACTTCTATCCCTCTTTATGGTATCTCTATAAAAGCTTTTCATAATAATTCATTTAATTAATTAAATAGGGGTATATAAGAAAAAAGTATTATCAAAAACATGAAATACAGAAACAAGGAAGTATATTAAAAATAAAAAGAAATCAATCGTTTTTATCAAAAGGTAGAGTAGTATGAACACTCACACTCACTTCACATTACGTAATGGCATGAATCTCCCATCTATCGGATATGGCACCTGGCTTATTCCTAATGATCATGCATCATCCTGCGTTTTCAACGCCATTCAACAGGGATACCGTTTAATTGATACCGCTGAAGCATATGCCAATGAGCAAGGCGTTGGAGAGGGCATTCAACAAGCTATCAACCAAGACTTAGTCACCCGCCAGGATATCATTCTTACAACTAAATTAGCAGCAGAATTCAAAACCTATGATCGCGCATGCACAGCAATCGACCATAGCCTTGAAAAAGCACATGTTGATCATTTCGATTTGATGCTTATTCACGCTCCACAACCATGGGATCATTTCCGTGAAGGCAAATACTATGAAGGCAACCGAGAAGCATGGAAAGCACTCGAACAAGCATACAATGATGGGAAAATTTCTGCTATCGGCGTCGCGAACTTCGAAGAAGATGATCTCACCGACCTCATGGACCACTGCTCCATACAACCAATGGTGAACCAGATCCTCTGCCACATTGGTAATACACCACAAAATCTGATCGATTTCTGCCACCAAAACTCGATTTGCGTTGAAGGATACTCACCAATTGCACATGGTGCCGCATTATCACACACAACCATTAGTCAGCTCGCAGAAAAATATCACGTTACACCTACCCAGCTATGCTTACGCTATGATATGCAACTAGGCATCATCCCACTACCAAAAACAGAGAACGCTGACCATATGGCTGAAAACCTGAAAACCAATTTCACGATTACCGACGACGATATGAAACAACTTCATAATCTTCCAAAGTATGCCTATGACGTTGACGGGGAATGGGCCTGCTTCCAAAAAGCATAAAATCCTATAACGAAAACTGTGTGATTGACACTTATGACATATTTCTTTTTTGATATCGATGGCACACTCATTCCTGGAACAGGAAATCATGACATCCCATACGATACACGAGAAGCATTAAACCAGTTACAACACAATGGGCATTTCCTCGCACTCGCAACAGGCCGCGAGCATTGCTTAGCTGTCCCAGAAATGCAACAACTCGGATTTACCAACATGGTTTCTGATGGCGGATATGGCGTCACTATTAACAATATGCTTCTGTCTATTGACCCACTAGATGATATTGAAGCCTGTTTCGCATTAGCTGACGAATGTGACCAGAAACATATCCCATGGGCCTATGATTCTGAAGATATTCCTGAACGATTAACAAAATCAGTAGAATTCAAAGAATTAACTGATACACCATTCCAACAAAGTGTGGTGATACCTGACCTCGATATCAAAAAAGAAACACGCGTCAATCGCATGTTTGTTGCTCTTGACGAAGGCCATGAAGAAGAAGTACTCCCATCGCTCCGACACGTTCCATGGATGCGATACGATCACGCAAATTACATCTACGTTGAACCACAAAATAAAGCACGCGGTATTAAAAAAATTCTCAATTACTTCCATGCCAATGATGCTGACGTAGTTGTCTTTGGTGATTCCTTAAATGATCTGTCCATGTTCATCCCAGAATGGACATGCATTGCTATGGGTAATGCCTGCACCGAACTGAAAGAAAAAGCAGATTACGTTACCACAGCAGTCGACAACGGTGGTATCAGCCATGCTCTCCATCACTTTAGATGGATTTAAAATACGGTGATTAAAAGAAAGAAAATTTCTACCATCATAATAGAATATTCTTCATGCTATGTACGCCTATAATAACATACATATCAGGGACAAAGAGAAGGATATGTTGCTATGGCACAGCCAAAGAAAAAGAAATCAACGCAACAGATTGCACGACGTAACCTTAAAAAAGCTCGTAGAGCAGAAGCACATCAAGCCGCCGCACGCGCAGCAGCCATCGACAAGCGAGAAACGTATCCTTTCTGGCAATTATGCCTCTTAAACATTCTCGCTTTCTTTGTCATATGGGTAGTGGTGTTCTGGGGATTAGAATCAAAACACCCTGATTTCTGGAAAACTGTTATCATTATTGCCGCATTCACATTTGTTGTCTGGGCATATGTCATCAAAGTGATTCCACAAATTATTCGAGGCGTCAGCTTCTACAAAAATGAAGATGAAGACGAACACCGTAAGAAAGTCCTCCAACGTTTTTGGACCAACGCTTTAGCTTTCCTTTGTATGGGCTTATGCATGGAACTCATTAACACTGCCGCTATTAAAACAACTGAACCATTATGGGCCAACCTCATCCTCTACAGCATGAGCGGCGGCCTATACGGCTTGGTATTCTGGGTTCTTAACCAAAACATTGTCGTCAAACGCAACGTCATCAAACGTAATGGTGAAACCGCTATCGGAAAATGGTGATCCAACACCAACAAAAATAAAGAATGGGTGAGGAGTGGTATTCATAATATTATGAATACCACTCCTCACCCATATATCAGAAAAAAATTTTTTTAACGAATCAGATTCGTTAACGGCTCATGAACAAACCATGCTCGCAAATTAGCACACACCAAATCAGTCGTCTTCTCAGCAGCCTCATACAAATGGAAATCACCACGAATATTACCAGCAATATGTGGCGTCACTATCAAATGAGGCACATCCCATAATTCAGAATCCGCTGATAATGGTTCATGAACAAAAACATCCAACCCAGCGCCAGCAAGATGATGATCAATCAACGCACTCACTAAGTCATGGAGAACAACGGAATTACCTCGTCCACCATTTAAGAAATAAGATCCATGTTTCATGGCAGTAAAGAAATCACTATTGAAAAGACCAGTTGTTTCCTCAGAATATGGGAGGAATGAGGCGACAACGTCTGCTTGTCCCACATATTCGTGAAGATGATCCAAGGTAGTGACTTTCTCAAATGGAGTTATATCATCTGGAATATGACGCCTAAAGCCAATACAATGTGCTCCTAATGCGGAACAAAGTTGAGCAAACGCGGTTCCAATACTGCCAGCACCAACAACCAATACAGTAGCATTTGTCAGCGTACGTACCATACCTTCATCATGCCATACATGCTTCGTTTGATTATCACGATAGATTTCAAGTTTCTTGAGCAAGCTTAAGAGCACCGCAAACATGTGTTCGGACACTTCTTGGCCAAAAGCACCACGAGCATTCGTAATCGTCGCTTGACGTGGGGTAATACCAGGAAGAATATACTTCTCAAACCCAACAACTGTTAACTGTAACCATTGCAACCGGGGACATTGGCTCACTGCTTCTGGCGTAAAGAATCCAATAATAATATCCGCTTGCATGAGCAAATCCATATCAGGATTATTCTCATCTGTCGCATAGAAGGTCACATAATCTGGGCATTCCTTCTGCATGCGATTAATCTCTAATGGTGAAAAAGTATTACTAACAACAACTGTTATTTCTTTATTATTAACCATGAAGACTTCTTTGTATTCTTTGTTTCATCCTACGTGTCATATCGTAACGCTTTTATTTTTCATCAGGAACACGTACTGGTAAATGGCTCATTAAATGATTCCAATTATCAGACAGAATTGATGCAACTTCAGTATCCTGAGAAACGCAATTTTTCACTTGGCTGATTGCGTGAGACAACATGTCATAAGGATCATCAGATGCTGATAAGTGTGCTAATGGCAGGTGCGAAGAGAAAAGAATATTATCCGCACCATACGTAGAAACCACTGTCGTTAGTAGACGAGGATCCATTAACGCAGTATCACAATATACATGTGTCAGATGATTCTGTTGAATACTTTCAAAAAGAGACAGCACTTTGTCAGATGCAAACACGCCATGCGCAATCACTATGAGATGAGGATATTTCACAAAGTAGTCTTGACGAATACAGTTTAATAATACCTCGCAGATCTGATCAGCATCCGCATCAATCATCCATAACGGACGACTAATATCAGAAGCTGTTTTAAAAAGAGATTCAAAACAAGCACTACTTAAAAGATCATGATGATACATACTTGGAATCTGACCGCCAAGCAATGAATCAGAAGATGCAATATCCTCCATCAAAACTTTTTCTGCCTGTTCACTATGACCTAACGGTAGGGTAGCAATCGCACCTTCAAAAATTTCAGGATTATCAGCTACCAATTTTTTTAAACCATTATTAATCTTTTTCAACGTACGTAGCGGCAATGATTCATCCAAACGACCCATACCAGGAAAAGCAATAATCTCCTGCGTCAAAGGAGGATTCGCAAGTAAACGATCATCCATATCAGTTAATAAATCATCATGAGGAAGACGAGGAAGAGACTTCGTTGACGGGGGAACAGCAAAAGTACACGTATCAACCGTAATATTATTCATTTCAATCTCGTTTGTCATAACTGTTAGCATATCAAGGAGAATGTATCCCCTCTATTAGTAATGAAAAGCGAAAAATAATGAGCGAAGAATCCAATACGCAAGCAACCAGTACAATCGACACGTTACTCAGCGGCCTCAATAAAGAACAAGCTGAAGCAGTTACCAGCAACAGTCCAGCGTTACTTATCGCAGCTGGCGCAGGATCAGGAAAAACACGAGTCATTACCTACCGTATCGCATGGATTCTTAACCAAAAGAAAGCGAACCCCTCACAAATCCTCGCTATCACTTTCACCAACAAAGCGGCCACTGAAATGAAAGAACGCCTTCAAAAACTCATCGGTCCAGCAGCAAAAAACATGTGGATATCCACCTTCCACTCCGCCTGCGTCCGCATCCTTCGACACTGGCATGAAGCAGCAGAACTAGACCGCAACTTCACCATCTACGATCAACAAGATTCAGAAAAACTCATCAAAAATATTGAAAACGACCTCAACATCGACAGTAAACAATACACACCACGATCTGTTCTCTCACAAATCTCACGATACAAAAACAAACTTCAAAACGCACAAGACATTCTCCACGAATACAACCTCACCTATACACCAGGCGAATCACACGGATCACTCACCACCATCAACAAAGAACAAACCACCGCCTTCATCTACGCGGAATACCAACATCGACTTCATACAGCTAATGCCATCGACTTCGACGACATCATCAACACCACCATCACCATCCTCCACAACAATCCCACTATCGCACACTACTACCAACAAAAATTCACATACATCTTCGTCGACGAATACCAAGACACTAACTACGCACAATACACACTCATCCGAGAACTCGGAGGATACACCACAAACACACCCACACCACACGCTAATATCACCGTTGTCGGCGACGCAGATCAATCAATCTACGCCTTCCGCGGAGCAGACATTAGCATCATCCGTAATTTCGAACACGACTTCCCACAAGCACACACCGTCTTCCTTGAACAAAACTACCGATCAACCCAAAACATCCTCGACGCAGCAAACGCCGTCATCGCAGTAGACCACCAAGGAAAAATCAAAAAACTCAGAACCAACTTCTCAAAAGGCGACCGCATCACAGGCTACGTCGCCAACACTGCAAAAAGCGAAGCAAAATACATCATCACCGAAATAAAACACCTACACCAGGAACAACACATCCCATACAGTGACATCGCTATCATGTACCGCACCAACGCACAATCACGCTACCTCGAAGAAGCACTTACCAAAGTACCAATCCCATACCAACTCATCGGAGGAACACGATTCTACGACAGACAAGAAATCAAAGACGCACTCGCATATTTACGTGTTATTGCAAATCCTAATGATGATATTAGTTTGCAACGAATTCTCAATGTGCCACATCGTGGTATTGGTAAGCAAACAGAACAAACAGTTATGGAGTATGCGCGTCAGAAGACGCTATCATTCTGGACTGCTTTACATCAGGTAGCAGATTTTCCTGTAGCATCACATAGTCAGAAAAAAATTGAGTCTTTCATTCACCTGATTGAAGGATTTATCACTAGTAATCGTCAGGGTATACAACCATCAGCATTATTGGATACGATTCTTCATGATACTGGTTTGCTTGATGAATTACGTCAAGCGGCAACCGTTAATGTTCAAGAGGAAAATCGTCTTGAGAACCTCGCGCAGTTACAGTCTATTGCTGAGGAATATGAAAAGTCAGCAGAAGAACCCGCTCTTAATGATTTCCTTGAATTAATATCTTTATCGAGTGAGTTAGATCAGCTGACTGATACAAGTGATGGTGCTGTTATTTTAATGACTCTGCATACAGCAAAGGGACTGGAATATCCTGTTGTTTTCCTTTGCGGTTTTGAAGAAGGATTGTTCCCTCATATTCGATCTCTTAATAATGAGAATGAGCTTGCTGAAGAACGACGTTTAGCCTATGTTGGTATTACGCGTGCAAAACAGAAACTGTATATTACGCGTGCACAACAACGATCACAGTGGGGAAGAGTAGAAGAATCGGAAGAAAGTCGTTTCTTAACAGATATCAAAGATATGATTGATTGGAATTTTGAGGCTCCTCAACCGATGCATAAGTATCATTCCTATGATCAATCATCCTGGAACCATTCCTCATGGAATAACCATGCGTCGTATTCTCATGAATCATCCTCTTCTATGCAAAAGAGTAAGCCAGTCATCTCACGACATATAGAGGTTTCTTATTCAGTATCACGACCTACAAAACCTGCAAATCAACAAAGTTTTGCTCCAGGGGATCGCGTGACACATGATTCATATGGTTTAGGTAAAGTCCTCGCAACTGATGGTAAAACCGTCACTGTTGATTTTGGATCTGATGGTGTCAAACGATTACTGATTCGATTAGCCCCATTAGAAAAGCTATAAGTTGTACCGTCATGCTTTTAAACTAAGACAGATTACTAAAAAAATAGTAATCTCCTGGAGTCTTAGCCCATCAACGGTCCGATACTTCTGCATTGAGAAGTATTGAGTTCTAAGTAACTATATTGCGTTGGAGAGGCCTGACTCAAGTAAATAGAACTATTTACTTTCGTCCAAATAACGACAGATAGTAAGGAAAATATATGTCTAATGTACAACGTGCGCGCCGTCAGGTTCGTTTGTCCCGCGCATTGGGAATCGTATTAACTCCAAAGGCACAGCGCTTATTCGAAAAGCGTCCTTATGCTCCAGGTGAGCATGGTCGTAACCGTCGTCGTACCGAGTCCGATTACGCAGTTCGTCTCCGTGAAAAGCAACGTCTTCGCGCTCAGTATGGTATTTCCGAGAAGCAGTTGCGTGCATCTTACGCACGTGCAACTCGTGCTGCAGGCCAGACTGGTAACGCAATGATCGTTGATCTTGAGTGCCGTTTGGATGCTCTTGTTCTTCGTGCAGGCATCGCTCGCACCATCGCTCAGGCACGTCAGTTCGTTGTCCACCGTCACATCATGGTTGATGGCAACATCGTTGACCGCCCAAGCTTCAAGGTCAAGGTTGGACAGACCATTCAGGTCAAGCCAAAGAGCCAGACCATGGTCCCATTCCAGATTGCTGCTGAAGGAACACACCAAGATGTTCTCCCAACAGTTCCTGGATACTTGGATGTTGACATTGCCCAGTTGAAGGCTACCTTAACTCGTAAGCCAGAAGCTACTGAGGTCCCAATCCAGATCAATATTCAGTACGTTGTCGAATACTACGCACGCTGATAACTAACTTTTCAATCAGTTACATGTATGGGGGGAAATATCTGTCAGATGTTTCCCCCCATATGTTTTGTGTCATAATCAAATTATGCTTCTTCATCTTTTTCTTGTCCGTCACGGTCAAACCTACTTCAACCGATACAACCGCATGCAAGGATGGTCTAATTCACCACTAACTAATAAAGGTCAACAGGATGCGCTTCATGCTGCACAAGCTCTCCATGCTATTCATTTCTCAGCAGCATACTCATCTGATATGACCCGAGCTGAACAAACCGCAAGCACTATCTTACGTAAAAATGAGACTGCTTCAGAAAACTTACTCTGTGTCAGCCCTTATTTCAGAGAACAATTCTACGGTTATTTCGAAGGGCAAGACATTAACATGAGTTGGTATGCTGTTGGCGCACCACATGGAGCAAAAACATACCAAGATATTGTCAACCAATATGGTCTTGCCGCTACAAAAGACTTTATGAAAGAAGCTGACCCATTCCATGATGCAGAAAATAATCATGAGTATTGGGAACGCATTCAACAAGGGTTTCGTCTCATTGCTCACGATGCACAATCATTCCAACAATCTGATAGCGAGCACAATATCTTGATTGTCACCCATAGCAATACATTGATGAATCTTATCCAACGGTTTAATTCCAAAAATGTTTCCATTCCAGGTAAACCGCAAAACGGGTCCGTTATTATCGCCACTTTTGATACAGACAAAGATTTTGCTCACAGTATCGAAATTGATTCTTATACTGAGTAAATTTCGTTACATCAGATGATCTGAGTTGAGTCTGTGTTGTAAAGTAGCATAAATCAGACTGTTTTATAAACAAATTACTATAACCATTTGTGAAAAGTGGTCCTAAAAGGGGAGAAGTCATGAGTATTGGTGCAATCGCAGGATTGATTGCTGCCATTGTGTTTGCTGTTCTTGCAGGTGTGATGATCTATCCTTTGATTCGTCTTGGAAAGCTTTTTGACACGATTGCTAACACCATTCAAGATGCCGGCAATCACGCAATCCCTGCACTCGACAAAGGAGTTGAAACAGTATCTCACATCAATAAAACCTTATCTGATGTCAATGAGATTTCTGATTCAGTTCAATACACTGCAAAGAACGTAAGTGCATTAGGCGATTTATATACATCCATATTAGGCAAACCGATCATTAAAATTGCTTCGTTCTTCTGGGCTTTAAAGCAAACGTTGGGATCTTTCATACATGGTACAAAAAAGACCTCAGCCAAACATGAGATGCCTGAGGAGTAAGTTGTGAAACGAATTTTTTGGATCACTATTGGTATTGGAATCGGTGTCACGTCAGTAGTTAAAATTCAAAACTATGTGAAAAAGTATGCTGATACTTTAATCGAACACACTCCTCTAAACTCAAGTGATGATTTGCTGCTTTTGCAAAAGACAGTTGAAACATTCTGTTCTGACTTCCAAAAGAATATGCATCAGCGTGAAACTGAACTTAATACAAAACTTATGGAAAAGCAAAAGTAATCTTTGCATTATAGTTTTGCTCATTCATAGTCTATAAAAGGATAAAATATATGCGTACATCAGAAGTTGCAAGGCGATTTCTCAAGTATTTTGAAGGCAAAGGACATCTTGTTGCTCCATCTGCTTCCTTGGTATCTCCAAATCCAACAACATTATTCACGATTGCTGGCATGGTTCCTTTCATTCCTTACCTTCTTGGAGAACAGACACCTCCTTGCACACGAATGGCAAGTCAACAGAAATGTGTTCGTACCCTCGATATTGATGAAGTTGGTAAAACAACCCGTCACGGTACCTTCTTCCAAATGCTTGGAAACTTCTCTTTTGGTGACTATTTCAAAGAAGAAGCTATTCATTACGCTTGGGAACTGTTAACCACATCACAGGATGATGGAGGCTACGGTTTTGACCCATCTGTTCTTTGGATCACTGTTTTTGAAAATGATACTGAAACAAAAGATATTTGGGTAAAAGAAGGCGCTGATCCAAACCACATTCAAAAGCTTGGCATGGAAGACAACTTCTGGACTACCGGTGGTCCTGGTCCTGGCGGCCCATGCTCAGAAATTTATGTTGATCGCGGTCCTCAATACGGTAAAGACGGTGGCCCAATTGCTGACGACAACCGTTATATTGAAATTTGGGACCTTGTCTTTGAAAACTATGAAGTTGACAATGTTCGTTCCAAAACTGATCTCCACATTGTTGGTGAATTAAAGAACAAGAACATTGATACCGGTATGGGACTCGAACGAGTTGCTTACCTCTTACAAAACAAAGAGAACATTTACGAAACAGACGAAATATTCCCAGTCATTGAAGCGGCAGAAAAGTTATCAGGATGCCATTATGGTGATTCTGAAGAAAACGATATTCGCTTACGTATCGTCGCTGACCACGTTCGCTCTGCATTAATGATTATGAGCGATGGTGTTAAACCATCAAACTTGAGTCGTGGATACGTTCTTCGCCGTTTACTCCGTCGCGTTATCCGCTCAATGCGCATGCTTGGCGTCAATGAACCAACCTTGCCAACCTTGTTAGAAGTCTCTAAAGACGTGATGAAGCTTAGCTATCCAGAACTGGAAGAAAAGTTCGACGATATCGCTCGCATCGCTGCTACTGAAGAAAATAACTTCCGCAAAACCCTCAATAAAGGTATTGAAATTTTCGATCTTGCAGCACAAAAAGCTAAAGCAGAAAACCGTACCGTCATCAGTGGTGAAGAGGCCTTCCAACTGCATGATACCTATGGTTTCCCAATCGAATTAACTATTGAAATGGCTCATGAACAGGAGCTCACTGTTGATGAAGATCGTTTCCATGAGTTAATGCAAGAACAAAAGAACCGTGCTCGTCAAGATGCCCGTAATAAGCGACATAACGTTGACTTAAGCGTTTATGATGACTTCAAGAAAACGATGACCACATCACAAACATTCCTTGGATATACAGAACATTCTGCCCAAGGAACTGTTCTCGGCATTTTCACTGATCAAGGATCAGTCAAACATGTCTCTGCGCCAGCAAGCGTTGAAGTTGTTCTTGATCGCACTCCTTTTTACGCTGAAAAAGGTGGACAGCTCGCAGATAAAGGTCAATTAACAACGGTTGATGGCACCACTCTTGATGTTGATGATGTTCAAACAGTCATTAAAGATCTCGTTATCCATCGCTGCCAATTGACCGATGGTGAATTAAATGTTGGTGATACAGTCACTGCAACAATCGATTCTGATCGTCGCGCTGCATTAGCACGTTCTCATACTGCTACCCATATGCTTCACCAGACTTTACGTGATGTCCTTGGCCCACAAGCAGTACAACGTGGTTCTGTTGTCGCACCAGATTATTTGCATTTTGATTACCAAGCTGATCAAGCGCCATCAAAAGAGACCTTACGTCGTATCGAAGTACTCGTTAACCAACATATTTATGAAAATATGCCAGTGAGCGTTGAAGAAATGCCAATTGATCAAGCACTTGAAATGGGTGCTATGCATCTCTTCGGCGATAAATACGGTGATATTGTGCGCGTCGTTACTATTGGTAATCACACTGCTTGGAGTCGTGAATTATGCGGAGGCACACACCTAAAGAACTCTGTTCAAGTTGGTTCCTTCGTTATTCTTTCTGATAGCTCTAACGGTTCAGGTATCCGTCGTATTGACGCTTACTGTGGTGAAAAAGCATATGAGTTCTACGCACAACAACATGCTCTTGTTTCTGAATTATCTGAGAACCTTAACGTTTGTGCCGATGATTTGTCTTCTCGACTCAACCAATTGTTAGAAGAGAACAAGGATATTAAGAAACAATTAGCAAAACTACAAGTTCAGCAGTTGAATGCTCTTGTTCCAGAGATCATTGCGCAAGCTTCCACCTACTCAGACCAATACAACTATGCAATGAAGAATATTGGCAATATTAACGATGTAGATGCAATCCGTTCTATTGTCACGAATATTCGTGAACAATTAGGAAATGCTAAACCATCTATCGTGGCATTATCAGGCATAAGTGATAGCAACCGACCTCTCATTTTTGTTGCCATTAATAAGGCTGCACAATCTCAGGGTATTAAAGCTGGTGCACTGGTCAGTACTGCTTCCAAGATCCTTGGCGGCGGTGGCGGTGGTCGTCCTGATTTCGCTCAGGGGGGCGGTAAAGACCCAGAAAAAATCAATGATGCATTACAGCAAATAGCTCAAGAAATCAGCAAGGTATTTGCATAATGTCTATTTGGTTAGGTGTCGATTTAGGCAACGCGAGAGTTGGTCTCGCGTTGTCTGACCCTGAACTTAGCATGGCCTATCCTATAGGAAATATTAAAGTTCTTCATGACTATTTCGCTGCATTTGATCAAATATTAGAAACAATACGCGATTATCATGTAGAACATGTTGTTATAGGATATCCATTGAATATGGATGGGTCCGTTGGAAAAGCAGCTAAAAAAGCTCAGCGGTGGGCCCATCAGCTAGAAGTTCGTTTCCAGCAATTTATTACGTATGGATATAACCTGGAAATGTGGGGAGTTAGTAATTCACCGGAGGATCTTGTGATCTCACTACAAGATGAACGTCTTACCACCGTGAGCGCGCACCGTCAGCTACGCACCGCGGGTTATCTTGAAGAGAAACATCGTCCTATGGTAGATCAGCAATCCGCTGTTTTAATTTTGCAAACAGCATTAGAGAAGCATCAACGTCACATTAATGCGTAAACAGTAGTTTTGTGCGGTAAATTTGCGGCAAGAGCGTTCGAAAGATAACACATGAGTAAAGAAGAGAAATCATACGATGAATCAGAATTGAGCACAACACGTTCAGAGTATGAAGATACAACAGACAGTACAAATGAAGATATCGTTGGTTTCTTTTCTGATGCGGAACGATTGCAACGAATGCGTCAACAAGCAGACGAGCAGTATATAAGACGTAAGCAAGAGGAAAAACAGTACAATCCTCCACAACCACCATCTTCACACCATCTCGAAGAAGCTGTCCAAGCTGCATCAGAGTCTGCCCGTAAGAAAGAACTGCATGACAATACGCCAGCTGATTACGATGATTTAAGTACATCAACAGATGAATTCGAGATGGTCAATTCATCTGATGAGCAATTGTATTCTGAATCAAAGATGTGGAATGAACAAGCTCCTGATGTTTTAAATCTTGATCAAGATGACGATGATGATTTTGAATTACTTGAGCAGGAGACAGGCGACAATAAAACAGAAGAGAATGATATCCCATTAAGCCGTACCGAACGACAAAGAAAGTTACGTAAAAAGAAACATCACCGCTTAATCGTCACAATCATTATTATCGCTCTGGTTATTGTTATTGGCAGTGCAGGTCTTTTCGTGATGAATGACCTGAATAGTACAGGACAATTATCATGGATTGATAGTCTGTTTATTAAAGATTATTCAGGACCAGGATATGGTTCAGTACAATTTACCGTCATGAACGGTGATACTGCTACAGAAGTTGGTGAACGCTTAGTTAAGAAAAATATCATCGCTTCTAAGAACATCTTTGTGAATATGATCATTCAAGATCATGATCAATCAGCATTACAACCTGGAACTTTCATGCTGAAATATCATATGAGCTCTCAAGAAGTCATTAATATCATCACAAACCCAAGTAATGCAAAAGACTTGCTTGAAATGACTTCCAATATGAGAGCATCGGATATTGTTTCTCAATTGACTGTTGATAATCCAACATGGACGAAGAGTGAGATTGAAGCCGCTCTTAATGATAAGGGCAAAGGTATTCTTCCGGCTTGTGCTCACGGTGATTATGAAGGTTGGTTACAGCCTGGTACCTATGATCCACGTAACTACAAGACACCATCTGATTTATTAGCGGCAATGGTCAAGGCACGTATCGCAAAGTTAGATGCTATGAAAGTCCCAACAGGGGATGATCGTGAAAAGATCTTAACGATCGCCTCCATTATTGGTAGCGAAGTGAACCAGCAACAGTATTACGGTCAAGTATCACGCGTTATTCAGAATCGATTAGCAGCAAATATGGTTCTTGGTATGGATAGTGTTATCGCATACGGTAATAACACTCAAGCTTTGAACTTGACAAAAACAATGCTGACAGATGCGTCTAACCCATATAACGATCGTTTACATGTTGGTTTACCACCGTCACCAATTTGTCAGCCAAATGCAGCTATGATTGAAGCTGCAATGAATCCTACACCTGGCAATTGGCTATACTTTGTTACTGTTAACCTTGATACTGGTGAAACTCAATTCACGAATAGTGAGCAACAGTTCCAGCAGTATAAAGCACAATATGATGCATGGCTGAAAGCACATCCTAATTTTTAATGTAGTCGAGAGGATCCGATAATATAGAATTCCATGGTTGAACATCATGGAAACACAGGAGAACACGTTACCAAACAGATTTTTGTTATTGGTGGTGTTGTATCTTCCTTAGGTAAAGGTATTACTTCTTCTTCTCTCGGTCGTTTGCTTCGTAGCCGCGGTATTCGCGTTTTACAGCAAAAGCTTGACCCATACATTAATGTTGATCCAGGAACAATGAACCCATTCCAGCACGGTGAGGTTTTTGTTACTGATGATGGTGCTGAAACAGATCTTGATCTTGGACATTACGAGCGTTTCTTGGGTGTTCCATTATCCCAGCGTGCATCAGTCAGCTCCGGTCAAATTTATCAGAATGTTCTTCGTAAGGAACGTGCTGGTGAATACCTTGGACAGTGTGTTCAGGTCATCCCTCATGTGACCAATGAAATTAAAGAACGTATGCGTGCTCAGGCTGCTGATGACGTCGATGTTATCATTACCGAAATTGGTGGTACTGTCGGAGACATCGAATCACAAGCTTTCATGGAAGCTGCCCGTCAAATTCGACGTGAATTAGGACCTGAAAACTGCATCTTTGTTTTGGTTTCTCTTATTCCTTATCTTCGTGCACCTCACGAATTAAAGACCAAGCCAACACAGCAAGCAGTCATGCTACTCCGTCAAATGGGAATCATCCCAGATGCTATTGTCTTACGTTGCGAACAAGACATCCCAGAAGCAATCAAGGAAAAGATTGCTTTAATGTGTGATGTTGACGTTAACGGTGTTGTTAGCTGCCCAGATGCTTCCAGCATTTATGAAGTTCCACGCGTTCTTTACAACGAGGGACTTGATAAGTATGCTATTAAGAAGCTTGGTATCTCATATCAAGATATTGAATGGGGTGAGTGGGGAGACCTTCTCAACCGTCTTGATAACTTGAACAAGAACGTAACCATTGCTTTAGTCGGTAAGTATGTTGATTTACCAGACGCTTATCTTTCTGTCGTTGAAGCTTTGAAAGCAGGTGGATTCGCTCATCTTGCCAAGGTCAATATCAAGTGGGTTGATGCTGATCGTTGCACCACCGATGAATCTATCGAAGAACAATTAGAAGGCTGCGATGGCCTTGTTGTTCCTGGAGGATTCGGTTCCCGTGGTATTGAAGGCATGATTAACACCTTACGTTGGGCTCGTGAAAACAAGTTCCCAGTCCTCGGTATCTGCCTTGGTATGCAATGCGTTGTTATCGAGTATGCACGCAACATTCTTGGATTAGCAGATGCTAACTCTACAGAATTCGAGCCAAACACCTCTAACCCTGTTATTGCAACAATGGAAGAACAAAAATCTATTGTTGCCGGTAACGGTGACATGGGTCACACCATGCGTCTCGGATCTTATCCAGCTATTTTGAAAGAAAACAGCTTGGCATCACGCTTGTACGGTACCACGAACGTTACTGAACGTCATCGTCACCGTTACGAAGTGAACATCAACTACAAGGATCGTTTAGAGAATGCTGGCCTTACCATCTCCGGTACCAGCCCAGATGGCGAATTAACAGAGTTTGTTGAGTTGGATCCAGAAACACATCCATACTACATTGCAACTCAGGGACATCCAGAGTTCAAGTCCCGCCCATATGCAGCACGCCCACTCTTTGATGGTTTAATCGATGCCGCATTAAAGCACCAAGAACAAAGATAAGTTTGATCTTTAGTCTTGATCTTCATGGTCGTTGACATTTATGATGAATGTCAACGGCCATTTTATTTTTCTTATCCACTATGGTTAATCACTCAGAACGAGGTTACGAATGCAGCATGCCGAAAATAATGATCATGTGACACAAGACCAGAGAACAATCGATGTTGAGATGGATCAATATGTCCAAAATCGCATGCATACCAATGAAGAAAAAATAGAAGAAGACAACAAAATCCTTGCAGAATTCGGCGACTATAGTTACGGTTGGCATGATTCCGATGAAGCAGGACAAGCAGCACAAAAAGGAATAAACGAAGATATTGTCCGCGCTATCTCAGCAGATAAACACGAACCGCAATGGATGCTCGATTACCGCCTACAAGGATACAAAGCATTCGTAGCAAAAAGCCTTCCAAAATGGGGCGTCGACCTTAACGACTTCAATGAACAAGACTTCAAATACTACGTTAAACCAGTCGATAAACAAGCAACATCATGGGATGAACTCCCAACAGACATCAAAAACACATACGATCGTCTCGGCATCCCAGAAGCAGAAAAAAAACGACTTGTCTCCGGAGTCGCTGCACAATACGAGTCAGAAGTCATCTATAACTCCATCCAAAAAGAACTCGCCGAACAAGGCGTCATCTTCACCGACACTGACACCGCCGTACAAAAATATCCAGAACTCGTCAAAAAATACTTCACCAAAGTCATCCCAGCCGATGACAACAAATTCGCAGCACTTAACACCGCAGCATGGTCAGGCGGATCCTTCGTCTACGTACCAAAAGGCGTACACGTCACCATCCCACTACAAGCCTACTTCCGTATCAACACCCCAAACATGGGACAATTCGAACGAACCCTCATCATCGCTGACGAAGGATCCTACGTTCATTACGTCGAAGGATGCACCGCACCACTCTACTCAACAGACTCACTCCACGCAGCCGTCGTCGAAATCGTCGTCGAAAAAAACGCGCGCGTCCGTTACACTACCATCCAAAACTGGTCCAACAACGTTTATAACCTCGTCACACAACGCGCCTACGTACGTGAAAACGGCATGATGGAATGGGTCGACGGCAACATCGGCTCAAAAGCCTCCATGAAATACCCAGCATGCATCCTCGCTGAACCATATGCAAAAGCAATGACCATGTCCCTTACCTTCGCAGCAAAAGGACAATACCAAGACACTGGCGCAAAAATGATTCATCTCGCACCACACACCAGCTCAACCATCATCGCTAAATCCATTTCTAAAGACGGAGGACGATCAGCATACCGAGGACTCGTCAAAATCATTAAAGGCGCAGAGCACTCGCAATCATCAGTGTCCTGTGACGCGTTACTAGTTGATGATTTTTCACGGTCGGATACGTATCCTCATGTCGATGTTCGTGAGTCTGAAGTGAATATGTCTCATGAAGCGACTGTGTCCAAGATTTCTCAAGATCAGTTGTTTTACTTAATGAGCCGTGGTGTTGAAGAAAAAGAAGCAACTGGCATGATTGTACGAGGTTTCGTTGAGCCTATTTCTAAGCTTTTACCAATGGAATATGCGTTAGAGCTTAATCGTTTAGTTTCATTGCAAATGGAAGGATCAATTGGATGAGTAATTTGAATATGCAAACAGGATCTGTTGTACCAAAATATGATCCGCAGAATCCGTATGCTTATCCTGCGTTTATGCCATCTAGCGCTGATTCTTCACGTCGGTCTTTCCATGTTGATGATTTCCCTGTGCCGACAGTGAAGAGCGAAGAATGGAAATATGCTCCATTAGAAAAAATGGGGAGTTTCTTCATGCCATATGACGCTTCTGGAGAAACTGCTATTAATATAGCCTATAGTGATGGATCAACATTAGATGACCACGTTCATCTTCATCGTGTGACTCGTCAAGAATTAGAGGATGATCCTGACAGTTCCTTTATTCCTGTTGACCGTGTCTCCGTATTGGGATGGAATGCAGCACCACAGTTATACAAGATTATAATTACAGGTACTTTGCCATCTGCTCTCGTTGTGACAGTGACAAGCGCATCCTTATCACTTGACTCTCTGCACCTCTTCTTCACTATTGAAAAACGCAGCCAAGCGAACATTATCATTCAACATCACGGTCAAGGACGTCTCTCTGAAAGCATTGACATACGTGTCAAAGATTATTCGACCGCCTCATTCGCCTTCATTCAACAAGGTGACAAAGAATCACAGTATCTCTGCTCTCAACGATTAACAGTAGGAGAGAACGCGCGACTAAATCATTCCGTTATCACACTTTCTGGTGATATTGCACGCATTCGTATGGACGCAGATTTCTCTGGCGCAAACGGGTACCTCAATATGTTAGGCGTCTACTTCGCTGATCATGGAGAATACTTCGAACACCGCCCATATATTGTACATAACTACCCATCATGCACTTCACGCGTCATTTATAAAGGCGCCCTCAATGGTATTGATACCAAATCCGCCTGGGTAGGTAACGCACTTATCCTGCCACAAGCCGTTGGTACTGATTCCTACGAACTTAACAGGAATCTTCTCCTTACCTCAGAAGCCAAAGCAGAATCAGAACCACAATTAGAAATCGAATGCGGCGATATTGTCGGTGCTGGCCACGCTAGTTCAATCGGACACTTCGATCAAGAACAGTTATATTACATGGAATCACGCGGCATCCCAGAAAATATCGCTAAGAAACTCATCATCCGCGGATTCTTCAAAGAACTCTTTGACGAAATTGGAATCCTTGACCTTGGTGATCAACTCTTACACATTATCGATACACGCTTAGAACATGAGGAGTAAAATAATGTCTGTATTAACCATCCGTGACCTACAAGCTGGCGTCAAAACCGATACAGGATACAAAGAAATTCTTAAACAAGTGAATCTCACCATCAAATCCGGTGAAATCCACGCCATCATGGGACCAAACGGCTCAGGAAAATCCACTTTAGCCTACACCTTAGCCGGACACCCTAAATACGAAGTACAAGCAGGCACAGCAACCATCGATGATCAGGATATTCTTTCTATGACTCCTGATGAGCGTTCACTGGCAGGATTATTCCTCGCCATGCAGTATCCTGTTGAGATTCCTGGAGTTTCTGTTAGTAACTTCTTACGTACAGCAGTCACACAACATCAAGGTGAAGCACCAAAGTTACGTGAATGGGTAGGAACACTGAATGCTTCTATGAAGCGTTTAAAGATGGATCCTAAATTCGCACAACGTTCATTAAACGATGGCTTCTCAGGCGGTGAAAAGAAGCGAGCTGAAATTCTCCAGCTAGAAATGTTAAAGCCTAAATTCGTTATTCTTGATGAAACTGATTCCGGTTTGGATGTTGATGCATTACGCATTGTTTCGGAAGGCGTGAATCGTGCACATGAAGAAAACAATTGCGGTATTTTACTCATTACTCATTACACGCGAATTTTGAAATATATTAAGCCAGATTTTGTTCATGTGTTTGCTGATGGACACATCATTAAAACTGGTGGCCCTGAATTAGCAGACCAGCTTGAGGATACTGGCTATGATCAATATCTTCCAGAAGGTGAATCGGAATCTGCTCTTGCTTAATGTAGATAAGAGAAATACATATAATGCAAACGATACGATCACAGTTTCCACTATTAGACCAGTCTATTCATGGTAAGCCACTGATTTATTTAGACTCTGCTGCGACCTCACAAAAACCGCAAATTGTGATTGATGCTGAAAAAAGCTTTTATGAAACGATTAATGCTGGTGCACATCGTAGTAGCCATGAATTAGCATCACGAGCAACTGTTATTTTTGAGCGTGCTCGAGCTCAAGTTGCACATCTCGTTGGAGCACATACTGAACCTGGAAAAGAGGAGATTATCTTTACAGCAGGGGCTACTGCTAGTTTTAATCTGCTTGCAAATTCCTTCTACAATGCATCTACTCCATGGCATCATAGTGCACGTTTTGCACTGCATGCAGGGGATGAGATTGTTGTTTCTCGTGCTGAACATCATTCTGTGCTATTACCATTCCAAGAATTGTGTTATAAGACTGGCGCAACCTTACGATGGCTTGATGTTGATCGTTACGGTTCAATCCAATCAGAGACAGCTGATGCGGTTATTACTCCAAAAACACGGATCGTTGCTATTACTGGTCTCAGTAATGTTACGGGAGCTTTAACTCATTTAGAGCCTATTATTCAGAGAGCACATGATGTGGGTGCACTAGTGGTCTTAGATGCGTGTCAGCTGATTCCACATCGTCGTGTCAATGTTCATCAGTTGGATGTTGATTTTATGTGCTGGAGCGCACATAAAGCGTATGGTCCTTCTGGTGTTGGTTTTCTCTATGGTAAACGTGATTTGTTGAATGAATTACCACCGTCTCAATTTGGTGGTTCTATGGTTGAAGCAGCCTGGTTAGATAAGCCTGCTGAGTACGCAGAACCACCATACCGTTTTGAAGCAGGTACACAACCATTAGCGCAAGTAGCTAGTGCTGGTATTGCAGCAGAATGGTATGAGAAATATATGACACCTGATGCAATCACCCATGAGCATGTATTAACGACTCAATTACTAGCAATTGCTGATATTTCTGGCGTGAAAATTCTTGGTCGTTCTGATGATCAGGATCGTGTAGGAACAGTATCCTTCGAAATTGAAGGCGTACATCCTCATGATGTTTCTCAGTTCCTTGATTCCTATGGCATTGAAATTCGTTCTGGGCATCATTGTGCTCAACCAATCCACCGATTTTTCCATGAGTACGCTTCCAACCGCGTATCCCTGGGAATTTATAATACGGAGGATGAAGTGAAACAGTGTATTGATGCGATTGCTCATGTTCGTCCGTATTTCTTGGGAGTTCACTAATGGATTTTTCGTTTGGTTTCGATGACGCTGATGATACCTCAATGTCTATGCAAGACATGTATCAGGAATTTATTTTAGAAACATCACGTTTTCCGCATGGTTTCGTCTCTCAACTTGATGTTTCTGAGGGAGCATTAGTAGGAAAGCGTAACGTATCTCACTGTTTTGTTGGCCAATCGCACCAATTTAATGTGACCTGTGGTGATGAGGTTACCGTTGAAGTATCACTTGATCCTGATACCCACACTATACAGTCGTTGGAATGGTCTGGTAATGGGTGTGCTATTTCTATAGCGAGTTTATCTGTCTTGCATGATCTTGTCGTTGGGAAAACATTATCCGAGTTTCTTGAATTGTATACTGTTTTCCACCAGTTGATGGATTCACGCGGATGCGGTTTATCAGAAGAGCAGATGAATAAACTCGATGATGCGTCTGTATTTCAAGGAGTCTCACAATTCCCAATGCGCATTAAGTGCGCTCTTTTAGGATGGGAATCTGTCAAAGACGCGTTGAATCATGCAGAGTGAAAGATAATAGGATGCAAATTCACTATACAGTTCTTAATGATCATGACCGAGAGGTAGCCGGTGATATTGAAGAAGCATTACATAATGTTATTGATCCGGAATTAGGCATTAATATCGTTGATCTTGGTCTTCTTTATGGTATTCAGATTGACCAGTTGGGGAGAGCCATTTTGACAATGACTTTAACCACACCTGCGTGTCCATTAACAGACGTGATTGAGGATGAGATCGCAGCAGTCTTAGATGGTATTGTCGATCAATTTCGTGTGGACTGGACATGGACACCGTTATGGACAGTCAATAATATTACTGACGAAGGTCGCGCACAGATGCAAGCGTTAGGTTTTAGTTTCTAAAACAAAACTAATGAAACATACATATGCTTATTGGGGGGTGAGTAACAGGTTACTCACCCCCCAATAAGCATATGATGAGGCTACTTTTCGTGTTTTTCTTCAGTAATCCATCGCTTGTAATAGCTATCCATGAGATCATGAATATCTGCAGCGATCATAGAGTAGGCTTCATCAGAAAGGTTTGCTTCAGAAACACGAAGAATACCAGGATGAGATCCAAACCCAACGCCATTCATTAAGACTGCACCATAACGCTTACTGAGCTTATACAAGAAGTCGATTTGAGTGAAGCTGGAACGCATCCAATCAGAGAACTCTTTGCCATGGTATTGCGTTGCTAATTCGTAAATATTAATCAGTGAATAATACTTTGTGTTATGAGGGCTATCATAACCGTCGATATTAAGACCTTTATTCAAGAGCTTGTATCGAGTATTCACGATTTCCTTTGCTTCTTGAATATAATGATCGCGGTCAATACCATCTTTTTCTTCATTCACTAAATGAGCGAGAGAGAAGAGTACTTCCATAATTTGTTGTGGTGTTGATAAGCCAGAGGTATGGTACAAGCCAACAGAACGGGAATCAGCAACCATACGATCAATGAATGACATTGATTCTGGAGTTAAAGTGACATGACTGTATCGCTTATTTACTTCAGCTTTCGCATCATCCGGAAGACCAGCGATCAGATGATCAAACACATTGGTATTATGAACAGCAATTGTACCAATACGCCATCCGGTAGCACCAAAAAGCTTAGAGTAAGAGTAAACAAGAAGTGTATTGTATGGGGCTACTGCATAAACACTCTTAAAGTTATCAGCGAAAGTTCCATACACATCATCGGTAATAATCATTAAGTCAGGATTATGTTTTACAGCCTCATGAATCGCGTCTAAAGCTTGATCATTTAATGCCATTGAACCTGGGTTAGATGGGTTAACCAGCATTAAAACTTTTGCTTGAGTATTATTCAACTTTTTAATTGATTCAGAACTTAACTCCCAATGATTAGATTCATCAGAGCTCAAATCAATAGATTGTAATTCATAATCATTCAGTTTTGGAATGCTCAGGTATGGGGTAAAGATTGGTGTATTGACAACAATCTGATCACCTTTATGAATTAACTTATTTTCTTTCAGCGAATTGAAAATATAAGCGATTGCTGCAGTACCGCCTTCAGTAGGGAAGACTTGTGTTTCAGAAGCTAATTTCTGTGCATCAACACCATGATATAAGGTTGACGCCAGATACGCATTGATAATACTTTCACTAAAGTGAAGAACACGACTTGGTACAGGATAATCATTACCAATTACACCATCAATCAGTTCTTTAACAAAATCATCGTCATTAAACTTGAAGTAATGATGGCAGTAATTGATAGCGTCAATAATGAATGCATCAGCTTTATTGGTATCAGGCGAGAGGTAATGACGTAAACGAAAACTAATACCTTCACGATTCGTATAACCAGCTAAATCATCACGATGGATTGTTTGCTCAGATTCGTGGACACCAAATTCGATCAAACGAGAAAACGCCAAACGAGAAATAGTTTGAATCCAATTCGGATTACCACGACCAGCATTCAAGAAAATATTCTGCTTATCATTCTCTTTAGCTAACTTCAGCATCTGGAAAGCAATTTCAAAAGCACCAAGCTTTTCTAAATTCTTTTCCGTCTTAACAAGTTTCTGACGAGCTTCTATGACATGAGGAGGAATCATTTGAGTTTCGTGTTCATTATCTGTCATAGCAAATGACCTTTCTCTTCTTCAACATCCATAAAAATAGTACGTTTATACCTTTTGAATCGCTAAGGGAAGATGAAGAAATCAGGAAGAACTAATGGCTACAAAAAAAGTCTCCTAAACAGTAGGAGACTCATTCGTGTCCGGAGCGGGAGTTGAACCCGCACGGTCGCTATTTTGACCACTAGCACCTCAAGCTAGCGCGTCTACCATTCCGCCACCCGGACATGTTCTTGAACAACAGATATAACTATAGCATGATTTCTTTCAATGTAAAGAGAATACGTTAAAATGATTGAAATAACATGGTTTCATAGCGTGTCGCTAAAGCCACAAACAGACCTGAGGAGAATAAAATGTGCCTACAAGATGATTGCATCTTTTGCAAAATCCTAGAGAAAAAAATCCCAAGTACCCCAGTATACGAAGACAATCTCGTATACGCCTTCAATGACATCAACCCAAAGGCAGCCATCCACGTACTCATTATCCCTAAAAAACACATCCAAAACGTCACCGAACTATCCCACAACGATCCACAAACCCTCCTACACATCATCGATGTCGCACAACAAATCGCAGACAAAGAATTCCACGGATCCTACCGACTCATCTTCAACACAGGCAAAGAAGTCGGACAATCCGTCTTCCACGTCCACGCGCATGTCCTCACCGGAGAATATTTATCTGAATAACCGCGATCTACCTCTATGAAAGGGGAACATCTGTGAGTATCGAAATTAGCAATGAAACCGACTGGTCTATCGAACCAAAACTCTTTGTCGACCTCGCCATCTTTGTCCTCAAACAACTCAAAGTCAGCACAGACTCTGACCTATCACTCACCTTTAT
This sequence comes from Aeriscardovia sp., assembly GCA_017538895.1. Lineage (GTDB taxonomy): Bacteria > Actinomycetota > Actinomycetes > Actinomycetales > Bifidobacteriaceae > RGIG7107. The sequence continues at coordinate 68,852 of JAFYHY010000060.1, forward strand.
TGACCCAGGATCCATCGCAGTCCTCCACGAAAAATGGATGAACCTCCTCGGACCAACAGACGTCATGAGCTTCCCAATGGACGAAATACGACCAGGCGTCGAAACAGGACAAGAAGAAGAGGGAATCCTCGGAGACATTGTCATCTGCCCAGACGTCGCAGAACGCCAAGCACTCGCAGCAGGACATTCCACCATTGAAGAAATCATGCTCCTAGAAACACATGGCATTCTTCATTTACTAGGCTTTGATCATATTGACCAATCAGAAGAACACCGTATGTTTGCATTACAACGTCAGCTTCTATTAACCTTCTTGGCGCAACGCCCTGGAACTCTACAAGAAGTGATTCACCGTCCAGATACTAACAATGCGTTAAAACAGTATTACAGTGAACAATAATCCTCTTGGATCGATAATTTATGCAATCTATTTTTCTGATTAGTATCCTCAGTGTCCTCATGCTTTTTTTCATTGTCCTGTCTCTCATTTTTGCAGGTCAAGAAGCAGCAGTAACACGTATCACACGAACCTCACTCAATAATCGTTCGCTTGATACACAAACTGATGACGATCTCACACAATTCGAAAAATCGAAGCGTCTCAAAAAAATCTCTCAAGTTCAAGTACTAATTGTTGATCGTAACGCAACTGCCGCCTCAGCATCCTTCTTCCGCATCACCATGAATGTATTAACCGGTGTAATCGGCGTCCTCATCGCGATGCAATTATCATCATGCTGGTGGATCAGTGCAGCAGCAGGTATTCTGAGTGCTATCATCGTCGGCATACTCTCCATTTTCTTCCGACCACGCGTTGCAAGAACAAGCCGACCATTAGACATGATGATCCGCCACATACGCCTCATGCGGTGTGCTGTCTGGCTCACTCCATTCGCAAAAATTTCTAGACTCGACAAAAGCTTCCGAGAAGATGGTGACGGCAACCTTTCTGACGACGAAGAAATCGAAAAAGTTCATAACGAACAAAATAGGGCACTGATCGACCGTATTGTCGAAGCCACCGACCTTGACGAAGACGTCGCAGATATGCTCCACAACATAGTGACCTTATCCGATACCCTCACACGAGAAATCATGGTCCCACGCACCGATATGGTTTGCATCAACAAAAACGAAACACTCGGCGAGTGCATTAAGATTTTTTCTCGTTCTGGTTTTAGTCGTATTCCGGTTATTGGTGATGATATTGATGATTTGATTGGTATGGCGTATTTGAAGGATGCGGTGCAGGCGACGGCGTTTAATTCGCAGGCGAGGAGTCGTCGTGTGCAGACTATTGTGCGTGATCCTTTGTTGGTTCCTGAGTTGAAGGCTGTGGATGATTTGTTTCATCAGATGCAGCAGGAGCGTCAGCATATTGCTGTTGTTGTGGATGAGTATGGTGGTATTGCTGGTTTGGTGACGATTGAGGATGCGATTGAGCAGATTGTTGGTGAGTTGGCTGATGAGCATGATAAGACGCAGCATGTTGATCCTGTTCAGATTAATGGGTCGACGTGGAAGGTGCCGGCTCGTACGCCGATTTCTGATTTGGAGGAGATTTTTGAGATCAATATTGATGAGGATGATGTTGATACGGTGTATGGGTTGTTGACGAAGTTGTTGGGTCATGTTCCTACTGTTGGTGAGAAGGGGAAGACGCATGGGTTGACGTTGACTGCGGTGGATTCTGCTGGTCGTCGGAAGAAGGTGTCGATGATTTTGGTGAAGTCGGTGCAGTCGTTTGATATGCATGGTGATGAGGTTGTGAGAGGAGTTTAGTTATGGTTTTTGAGAGTTATTGTTCTGGTTTTGTGGGTGTTATTGGGCGTCCGAATGTTGGTAAGTCGACGTTGATTAATGATTTGGTGGGGGAGAAGATTGCGATTACGTCGTCGCAGCCGGAGACGACGCGTCGTATTATTCGTGGTATTGCGACGTCTGATGAGGGTCAGATTGTTTTGGTGGATACGCCTGGTATGCATAAGCCGCGTACGGTTCTTGGTCAGCGTTTGGATCGTTTGGTGGATGATTCGTTGTTTGATGTGGATGCGGTGATGTTTTTGCTTCCGGCTGATCAGAAGATTGGTCCTGGTGATCGTCGTATTTTGACGAAGTTGCATTCGGCGTTTTCTCATCGTGTGTCGCAGGAGACGAATCGTGAGAAGCGTGTGTCGGTGTGGACGAAGCCGGTGATTGCGGTGGTAACGAAGATCGATCGTGTGTCGCATCAGCAATTGTTGGAGAAGCTGTTAGAGATTGAGCAGATGGGTCATTTTACGCAGATTGTTCCGGTGTCTGCGAAGAAACATAATAATCTTGATGAGTTACGTCATGTTTTGTTGTCTGTTCTTCCTGAAGGACCACAGTTATATCCTACGGATATGGTGACGGAGGATACTGCTTCACAGCGTGTTGCTGAGTTGATTCGTGGTGCGTTTCTTGATCAATTGAATGATGAGTTACCGCATTCTTTGGCTGTGGTTGTTGATTCGATTGAGTATCCAGATGAGGAGCATTCGCGTGCGAATGTGTATGTGTCTTTGTATGTGGAGCGTGATTCTCAGAAGCCGATTATTATTGGTCGTGGTGCGTCGAATTTAGTTCGGGTGAAGCAGATAGTGCGGAAAGATATTAATCAGGTTATTGGGTATAAGACGAATGTGAATTTGCATGTGACTGTGGCGAAGAATTGGCAGTCGGATACGAAGAAGTTGCAGCGTTTAGGCTTCTAAAAATATTTCTGCGCTCGATACGTAATAAGGGGGAGAAAACCAGCATATGGTTTTCTCCCCCTTATTACGTATCGGTTGTGGTGTTTATTTTTTGCGTGGCACGTACATTTGTGTGTTGAGTAGGTCTGTATATTTATTGATGATTTTTGGTCGGATAATTTTCATGGAGGCTGTCATCATTCCGTTTTCTTGTGTGAAGTCTTCATCAAGGATGATGAATTTACGGATGGATTCCGCGCGAGATTCACTGGAATTGACCATATCAATGTAGCGTTGTACTTCTGCTCGTACGGCAGCATTGGTGCATACTTCGCTGAGTGGCATAGTGAGATTGAGGTTTTCTTGCTTTAACCAGTCGCGTACGGTTTCTTCATCTAAGGTGATTAATGCGGACACGAATGGACGTTGATCACCAATGACGACCGCGTGGGAGACGAGCGGGCATCGTTCGATACCTTCTTCCATAGGGTGCGGGGACACGTTCTTACCGCCAGCAGTGATAATGAGATCTTTCTTACGTCCGGTCACATAAACGAAACCATCTTCAGAAATGTATCCAAGATCACCAGAAGCACACCACCCGTCCTCGGTGAAGGTTTCTTTTGTTGTTTCTAGATCTTTATGATATTGCTTGAAAACAGCATCACCTTTGATTTGAATTTCACCGTCGCTACTCACGCGGACAGTGAAACCTGGGAAGGCAATACCCACAGAACCAGGATGGTAAGGAATACCGAGAGGATTAAAGGTGCATGGGGCGGTGGTTTCTGTCATACCATAGCCCTCATAGAGTGGGATGCCAGCACCACGGAAGAAGGCTAATAATTGTGGGTCTAATGGTGCACCACCACAAACTAACCATTTAGTACGACCACCTAAAACAGCACGTAACTTCGAGTAAAGAAGCGTATCATACGCTGCATGCGTTAACGAAGTATGGAAGGTTGGATGACCCTTTTCTGTAATCTCATCCATATACGTGCGCGCATGTTTGACCGCCATGGAGAAGAAATGACCCTTCATACCGTGACCTGCTTTTTGTGATGCAGCATTATAAATTTTCTCGTACACGCGTGGAACCGCAATCATGGTTGTTGGCTTTGCATACTGTAAGTCAGATAACAGTGTCTTAAAGGTTCCAGAAATATAAGCGCGTATCTTACTTGCCACCACAATATAGTTAATTGCACGTGCGAATGAATGAGCCAATGGAAGGAACATCAAAACCGCGCCCTTCGGATCATCTAACACGGAAGGCAAATATCCATTTAAATTCAATGCTGTCGCACAATAACTTTCATGAGTCATTTCCACACCTTTTGGTGAGGCAGTTGACCCTGACGTATACACGATAGAACATAAATCATTCTTTGTGATGGATTGAATACGTGTATCTAATGTGAGATCAGAAATAGACGTTCCATGCGCTTTAATCTCCTCATACGCTCCATCATCTAAGCAGAAGATATGTTGAAAATCAGCAATATCATGGATCGCTGTTTCACCCTTTTGCTTCATCTCGCAGGTCTCAACAATTAACCACTTCGAATCAGAATTATCAAGAATATGATGAATCTGATCAGACGAATCCGTATCATAAATCGTTGCCAAAATACACCCAATAGACACGAGAGCAGCATCAAGAATAATCCACTCATACCGTGTACTACACATCAATGAGACAGCATCACCTTTCTGTAACCCCAATGCGAGAAAACCTTTCGCGAGTGCGCGAATATCGATGAGGGTGTCTGCGCTGGTTTTGGTGGTCCAGGTTCCGTTGTTATCTTTGTAGGTGTAGAGGGGGTTGGTGGGCATGCGTTCGGCGCGGTTTTTGTAGAGGTCGTAGATAGTCATGGATTGTGGGAGTGGTCCGCAGCCGCTGGTTTGTGTGGTTTTGAGTTGGGTGGTGGGGTCGATGTAGGTTTGGCTTGGGTAGCCGTTTGACCAGATGTTGGTGATGGGTAGTGTGGTGGTGTTTTGCGCTGTTTGTTGTATGTCTGTCACGTGTTGTCCTTTGAGGTTTTGGCGTTTATTCTTTGTGTTTTATTATATATGATGAGGTTTTTTGTTTTGTACGTGTGATGTGGTATAAGTGGTAGTGCTTTGGCGAGGGGATTGATTGTCCCGTGATCGACTCGGCACGTTCCTGTGTTGTGACAGTTTTCTTCACGTTTCATTCTCTCGGCAAATGGTTTGAATTTTGAAAGGAAATGTCATGGCTGAACATATTGAGCTTGAGGGTACTGTTCGTACCGCTTTTGGTAAGGGTGCTGCACGTCAGATTCGTCGTGAGAATTTGATTCCTGCTTCTATTTATGCGCATGGTGCTGAACCTTTGTTCATTACTTTGCCTATGCGTGAGACTACGAACGCTTTGCGTCATAAGAATGCTATTTTTGTTTTGTCCTTCAATGGTGAGACTCATACTGCTGTAGTGAAGGATATTCAGCGTAATCCTGTGAAGCGTATTGTTGAGCATGTTGATTTCTATGAGGTAAAGCCAGGAGACAAGATTGAGGTTGAGGTTCCTGTCTTCATTGAGGGTGAGACCAAGGGTAGTGGTGTTGCTTTCATTAACCTTCAGACATTGACTGTTCTTGCTGATGTTAGTGCTCTTCCAGAGGAGTTTACTCTTTCTGTTGAAGGTATGCAGGCTGGTGATGAAATCAAGGCTTCTGAGATTCAGCTTCCTGAAGGTGTCAAGCTTGTTGATGTTGCTGATGATGAGGTTGTTGTTAACGTTCGCGTTCCAGAAGACTGATTGATCAGTTTTTATTGATAATGATCATAAAGTTTGGGGCTTGAGAAGATTTCTTCTCAAGCCCCAAACTTTAAATTTTTATTAGCACGTAAGCAGAAAATCAGGCGAGTGTGTTGATGGCGAGTGCGAGTGCAGACTTGCGGTTTGCAGCCTGGTTCTTGTGGATGATGCCTTTGCCTGCTGCCTGGTCAAGACGACGGGAAGCGACTGCGAATGCTTTTTCTGCTGCTTCCTTGTCACCGAGTTCGATTGCTTGGCGAACCTTACGGATTTCGGTCTTTAGCATGCTCTTGACGGAGACGTTGCGAAGATGTGCTTTTTCGTTGGTAAGAACACGCTTTTTCTGCTGCTTAATATTTGCCACTGCTGTTGCTCCATACGTTTAATGAATAAACTTATAAATACGTCTAAGATTCTACACTCTACCGTCCCCAAAATTCAAAATTTATAGTGAGTACACTAAGGTGAGGCGTAGAAAGTTATTGGAGGGATGTTATGCAGAAGAATGTGTCGGGTGAGACGCCGCAGTCTGTGATTCGTAATTTTTGTATTATTGCGCATATTGATCATGGTAAGTCGACGGTGGCTGATCGTATTTTGCAGTTGTCTGGTGTGGTTGCGTCGCGTGATATGAAGAATCAGTATCTGGATAAGATGGATATTGAGCGTGAGCGTGGTATTACGATTAAGGCGCAGGCGGTGCGTGTGCCGTGGACGGTTGATGGTGTGGAGTATACGTTGGGGATGATTGATACTCCTGGTCATGTTGATTTTTCGTATGAGGTGTCGCGGTCTCTTGCTGCGTGTGAGGGTGCTGTGTTGTTGGTGGATGCGACGCAGGGTATTGAAGCGCAGACGTTGAGTAATTTGTATATGGCGTTGGATCATGATTTAACGATTATTCCTGTGTTGAATAAGATTGATTTGCCGAGCGCGGATCCGGATACGTATGGTAAGGAGATTGCGGATCTGCTGGGTATTGATGAGTCTGATGTGTTGCGTGTGTCTGGTAAGACAGGTGAGGGTATTGCGGACTTGTTGGATACGATTGTTCGGTTGGTGCCGCCACCTCATGGTGATGAGACAGCTCCTGCTCGTGCTCTGATTTTTGATTCTGAATATGATGCGTATCGTGGGATTATTACGTATATTCGTATGGTTGATGGGGTGATTAATAGTCGTGAGCGTATTCGTCAGATGGGGTTGGGAACGTCTCATGATCCGATTGAGATTGGTGTGATTAGCCCTTCAATGATACCGACTGACCGGTTAACTGCGGGTGAAGTTGGGTACGTTATTACGGGTGTGAAAGATGTGAATCAGTCTAAAGTTGGGGATACGATTACCACCCAAAATCAGGGGGCTGAGACACCATTACCAGGGTATAAGGAACCACAACCAATGGTGTACTCTGGTTTGTTCCCTATTGATACGACAGAGTTTCCAAATCTGCGTGATGCGTTAGATAAGTTAAAGTTGAATGATGCGTCCCTTATTTATACGCCAGAAACTTCCACGGCGTTAGGTTTTGGTTTCCGCTGTGGTTTCCTTGGTTTACTCCATATGCAGATTATTTTGGAACGGTTGAAACGAGAATTCCAGTTGGATCTTATTTCAACAGCACCAAACGTGCATTATCGTGTGATTACCGAGGATCGTCAGGAGCATATTGTTACCAATCCGAGTGAGTATCCTGAAGGTCGTTTGCTTGCCGTGTATGAGCCAATGGCAGCTGTGGATATTATTCTTCCGAAAGACTTTATTGGTGATACGATGACGCTCTGTCAAGAGCATCGCGGTCAAATGATCACCATGGAATACATTAGTGCAAATCGTGTTGATTTACATTATCGTATCCCATTAGGTGAAATTGTGTTTGACTTCTTCGATCAGTTGAAGTCACGGACTAAAGGGTACGCGACCCTTGATTATCATGAGGATGGGGAACAAGAGAGTGATCTCGTAAAAGTTGACATTCTTATTCAAGGAGAACAAGTCGACGCGTTCAGCGCGATTGTCCATAAGGATAAAGCGTACGCGTATGGTGTCATGATGACGAAGAAGTTACGAACCTTGATCCCACGTCAACAGTTTGAAATTCCACTCCAAGCGGCAATTGGCGCTAAAATTATTGCGCGTGAAACGATTTCCGCCTTACGAAAAGATGTTCTCGCGAAATGTTATGGCGGTGATATCACCCGTAAGAGGAAACTGCTTGAAAAGCAGAAAGAAGGAAAGAAACGTATGAAACTGTTGGGACGTGTTCAAGTTCCACAGGAAGCGTTTATTGCTGCTCTTTCCACCGGTGACGTGAATGATAAAGATACGAAAGATAAAATTCGTAGCGCAGAACATAAAGCGAGATTCTCCTGATGACTGTTGACCACTCTTTCCGACCTACCGGCAGCACGTTCTCACGGGAGGATCCTCTTACCCTGCAACACGCGTATGGGAATTATGTAGCACATCGGATCAACCCGTTAACACCGTTAGAACTGTATATTCATGTCCCGTTCTGTTTACGACGCTGCGGATACTGTGATTTCAACACGTATACAGCAACTGATTTGGGGCATGGAGCAAGCCGCTCCCAGTTCGCGCACATGATCGAACAAGAAATTCATCTTCTTGATGACTGGCAGGAACAACACGGGATCCCCAGACGACCTATATCCACCATTTTCTTTGGGGGAGGCACGCCAACGCTGCTTCCAGCAGAGGACCTCGTGCATATCCTCACGTGTATTCGCCGCACGTGGGGAATCCTCCCACACGCGGAAATCACGACCGAAGCGAACCCTGACACCGTCAATGAACGGTCCATTGAAACACTCGCTAACGGTGGGTTCACACGAATCAGTTTTGGTATGCAATCCGCAGTCCCACGCATCCTCAACATCCTTGACCGAACACACGATCAACAGAACGTGATTCGTGGCGTACGAGCCGCACAAGAGAACGGTCTCCGCACCAGCATCGATCTCATTTATGGGACACCAACAGAAACAATGGAAGAGTGGAAACAATCACTCACCGCAGCAGTCGACTTACATACCACACATATTTCCTGCTACGCGCTTACAGTTGCCCCACACACAAAAATGGGGCGCATCATCCGCGATCATCGTATCCCACCAGTCAATGATGATGATGAAGCAGAAAAATATGAATTCGCTGACCAATTCCTCACCAACCACCAGTTCACCTGGTATGAGATCTCCAACTGGAGTATCCACGGAGAAGAATCCCAACACAACCTCGGCTATTGGAAAAACGTCGACTGGTTTGGTTTAGGACCAGGAGCACACGCACATCTCACCACCACACATATTCATGATGAACTCCACCCACGTATCTGGGCAGACAAACTCAATGCGCACCTCCTCCCATGGGTAGAACCCGAATACCTCACCGCAGAAGAAAACCTGGAAGAAACCATCCTCCTCGGTATTCGTCTCCGTGAAGGACTCCCACTCTCACAAATCATCCCATCACTCACCAGCACTCAAACCAATCACCTCACACACGAAATACACCAACTCGAACACGACCAACTCCTCACTCTCACACACCAACACCTCATCCCAACCCTCAAAGGACGACTCCTCAACGACCTCATCATCAACCGACTCCTCGAAAGCATCACCCCCCAAAACAACCACACCACATAACCATGTAAAATAAACGAATACACTACACCACAATCACTAAAGGAACAAACACTATATGAATACAACACCAGATCCAATGCGCAGCAGAAAACACACCGCATGGGGCAAAGCAAAAATCGTAGACTGGACCCTCATCATCCTCTCCGCACTCGCTTTCCTCGTCATCATGTGGATCCCACACATCACTATCACCGCCATCATCATCGTCACCAGCATCTTCCTCATCGGAATCCTCGGACTCTTCATCGTTCAAAGCCCAAACGACACCAACCCATACCTTGATGAAAACGGAACCGCAGTCTAACAAACAACCCAACCCAAAGAAACGACACTATGATCAAACTACTGAGCAGATACCTCAAACCCTACACATGGCAAATCATCCTCCTCTTCCTCTTCCAATTCACCCAAGCCTTCCTCAACCTCTACCTCCCAAACCTCCAAGCAGAAGTCGTCGATAAAGGAATCGTCACCGGTAATCAAAACGAGATCTACCACCTCAGCACCATCATGATTACCGTCGCCCTCATCCAAGGAATAGCCAACATCGCAGTCGTCATCATCTGCTCACACTTCGCCACACACATCGCCTACGAAGTACGACGCGACTTCTTCAACACCGTCGGCAACCTCCATCAACAAGACATCGACCACTACACCGTCGGATCACTGATCACCCGATCCACCAACGATATCTACCAAATCCAACGCACCCTCTTCCAAGTCTGCCGATTCGTCCTCCAAGCACCAATCATGTTCATCGGCGGACTCATCATGGCACTCCAACAAAACAAAACACTCACCTGGTCACTCGCCATCATCCTCCCCGTCATCGCCATTATCATTGCCATCATCTTCTCCAAAATCGGACCACTCTTCAAAAAACTCCAACACGAACTCGACCGCATTAACCTCAGCACTCGTGAACAGATTACAGGGTTGCGTATTATTCGATCTTTTGTGAAAGAGAAGAGTGAAGCAGAGAAGTTCCAGGGTATTAATCAAGATACGACGTTTGTGATTCAACGTACTGGTTTCTTGATGGGTATTATTGGACCAATCATGTGGTTTGTTACCAGTCTTTTCAATATTGTTGTCATGTGGTTTGGTGGTCATCTTATTGAATCAGGTAACATGCAAATCGGCGCCTTACAAGCATTCATTCAATACATTATGATCGTTCTTTCCGGATTCATGATGGCTGCAATGATGTCAGTAACTGTTCCACGCGCATCAGTCGCCAGTAAACGTCTCTTGGAAGTGATCCATCAAACAACGACCTATGCTTCAGATGCGAAGGCATCTCTAGATACCGCAACCTTTACTGAAGCGATTGAATTTAATGATGTAACCTTCACGTATCCTGGCTCCACAGTCCCGGCATTAGATCACGTGTCCTTTACAGTTCATCCGGGGGAAACCGTTGCTCTTGTCGGTATTACTGGTGCTGGTAAATCCACTATTCTGCGATTACTTCAACGCATTTATGATGTAACGGACGGATCGATTACCATTGACCATCATCCGTTGAAAGACTTCACCAGTCAATCATTACGCGCACTGTTCGGATTCGTTCCACAGAAGGCACAATTATTTACTGGTACCGTACGGTCTAACCTCAAATTCGGTAACTCAACCGCAACCGATGACGACATGTGGGAAGCTTTACAAACTGCTCAAGCTGCTGATTTTATTCACAGCACGCCACAGCAATTAGATGCACCAGTGACAGAAAACGGTGATAATTTCTCCGGCGGTCAAAAACAACGCTTATGCATTGCACGTGCGCTGATGAAAAAACCAACCATCTATATTTTGGATGATTCCTTCTCCGCATTGGATGTGGAAACTGATAAACGTCTTCGTGAAGCACTTCACACAACAATGCGCACGCAATCAACCTTCCTGATGGTGTCACAACGTATCGCCACTATTCAAGATGCTGACAAAATCATTGTTCTTGAAAAAGGCAAAATTGTTGGTGAAGGAACACATGACCAATTAATGCAAACGTGCGATCACTATAAACAAATTGCTGACCTCCAGCAACAAGTTCTGTAACCCCATAGTTGATTAGTACTCTCAGAAGGATAGTGCAGTATGACAAAAAACAACAAACCGTCTGCAACCATGAAAAAAGCTAATCAACGAGTCATTCTCAAACGTTTATTAGCCTATTTGCTGGTCTATAAATTCCAAGTTATCGGTGCGCTCATCACTGGATTAGTTGGCGTTTTCCTCACCGTCATGAGCCCAAAAATTCTCGGTCAAGCAACCAACGTCCTCTTCTCAGGATTACTGTCAGCAAAGCTCATTAAAGCTGGATTTCGTCCTGGAATACCAAAATCCGTCATCATTAAACTTCTTAACCAGCACGGATTAGGTAGCATCGCTGGCATGGTTCAAGCAATGCCAATCAACCTTAAAGTTGGTATGGATTGGACAAAGTTTACCAACATTCTCCTCAGCGTTATTGTGATTTACCTTGTTGCTTTCCTATTCCGAATCATCGAGAATTATCTTCTTGCTCGAGTCATTGCGAGTGCTGTGTACGATATTAGGCGTGATGTGGAGTTTAAGATTAATCATCTTCCTGTTGCGTATTTTGATCGTACGCCTCGTGGTCAGGTGATGTCGACGATTGTGAATGATGTTGATAATATGACGTCGTCATTGCAGCAGATTCTTGGTCAGATGATTTTTAGTACATTTATGCTGATTGGTGTTATTTACATGATGGTCAGTATTTCGTGGCAGTTGACGTTGGTAAGTTTGGTGTCTATTCCGGTGATTGTGTTGACGGTTCGTGGCATTGTGAAGGTGTCGCAACCGAATTTTAAGTTGCAGTGGAAGCAGACGGGTCGTGTTCATTCGTATGTTGAAGAGATTTTCTCTGGGATGGAAGTGATTCGAGCTTATAGTCAGCAGTCAGTGATTAATCGTCGTTTTGATGGTGATAACGCGCAGTTATGTAAGGCGAGTTATAAGGCTCAGATGTTGTCTGGGTTGATTAATCCTATTGGTGGGTTTGTTGGTAATCTTGTTTTTGTTGCTGTGGTGATTATTTCTGGTTTTCAGGTTATTCATGGGTCGTTGACGATTGGTAATTTTCAAGCGTTGTCGCAGTATACGCGTCAGATTCAGCGTCCTATTAATCAGTTGGCTTCGATGTCGAATAATTTGCAGTCGACGTTTGCGTCTGCTGATCGTTTGTTCCAGTTCCTTGATGCGGCGAATGAAGAGGAGAAGGTTGTTTCTGCTGATTGCCGTGCTATGGTGACGGATGATTTGTTTGCGCAGGATATTACTTTTTCTCATGTTCGTTTTTCGTATCAGGTTGATAAGCCGTTGATTACGGATATGTCATTTACGATTCCTTGTGGTCGTATGACTGCGTTGGTGGGTCCGACTGGTGCTGGTAAGACGACGATTATTAATTTGGTCATGCAGTTTTATCGTCATCAGGAGGGTGATATTTACATTGGTGGTGTGAATATTCATGATATTCCTGATGATATGCTGCGTGATCATGTGGGTATTGTGACGCAGAATACGTGGTTGTTTAATGGGACGATTCGTGAGAATTTGATGTATGGGGTGAAGGACCCATCGTCGATTAGTGAGGAACGTTTCCAGATGATTACTCGTATGATGCATGTGGATGATTTTGTGAGTGTTCTGCCAGATCACTATGACACTGTTCTTGATGCGGATAGTAATTTATTGTCACAGGGTGAGTGTCAGTTGTTGACGATTTGTCGTGCGTTTCTTGCTGATCCGATGATTCTTATTTTAGATGAGGCAACGAGTTCTGTTGATGTGTATACGGAGCGGTTTGTTCAGCAGGCTATGGATATTCTGTGTCAGGGGCGTACCAGTATTGTGATTGCGCATCGTTTGTCTACGATTGTGAATGCGAAACAGATTCTGGTGATTGATCATGGTGCGGTATGTGAGTCTGGTACTCATCATGAGTTGTTGCAGCAGAACGGTATGTATGCGGAATTGTATAATTCTCAGTTTGAGAATGGTATGGATGACGAGTGAGTTGGTGAGCGATCATGCAGCAACAGGGGCAACCGTTTTGTAGTGGTGAGAAGGTTCAGTTGACTGATTCTCATGGGAAAAAGATGACGATCCAGTTATGTGCTGGGGTGAAGCAGAATGTGTATGGTGGTGTGATTGCTCATGATGTGATTATTGGCTATTATCCTGGATGTCATGTTCGTGTATCGAATGTGCATGGTGATCATGAGTATACGGTTTTTCGCCCACGGTTGATGGATTATCAGCTGTCAATGCCACGTGGTCCGCAGATTATTTATCCGAAGGATATTGCTCAGATTCTCTCGTATGGTGATATTCATCATGGTATGCGCGTGTTAGAGTCGGGTGGTGGGTCCGGATCATTAACCTTATCGTTGTTAGATACCGTGGGGGAGACTGGGCTGGTGACCACGGTGGAGCGTGATGAGCAGTATTTGGAATTAAGTTCTTATAATATTGAACTCTATTTTCAGCAGATGCCTGCGTGGTGGAATCCTTGTCATGGTGATTTCGAGACGCAGGGTTCTCAACTGATGGCAGCCTCCTATGATCGTGTGGTTCTTGATCTTGCAGAACCCTGGTTATATGTGCATGAGGCTGCTCGCCTTCTTATTCCTGGTGGTATCGCGGTGTTTTATGTGACGACAGTTCCACAAATAGAACAGTTAATCCACATGCTGGAGGAACAGGGAGGGTGGTTTACTCCTGAGATCGTGGAATGTGTGGAACGCACGTGGAAATGTGATGGACGGTCAGTGCGTCCGAATCATCAAATGATTGCACATACTGGTTTTATTATCACTAGTAGACGCATGTCCTGTATACAAAAAGACGAGGCCTCTTCTTCTGATAATCATGAAAATTCTCGTGATGAGGTATCGTCTCGGAAAGCGTTACGAAAAACACTTCGTTCATTACAGGAACAAGTACAGGTTGTCCGCTCTACACGCATCGATTAAAGGGCAGAAAGCTGATCGAATAACGTGGTGTGAATCTTATTAAATAAGAATTCTGCAATTACATGGTATCCCTCGTAACTTGGGTGGAAGCAGTCAGAACACCAGAACCATTTCTTATCACCGCATGGAATATCACGCGTCCATTCCAAATACACGGCATGTTCCGCACGACAAATTTTTTCCACTTCATACGCTTGTTGAAAGACAGCTTTTTTAATATCCATCTTTAAATCTTTTCCTAATACGGGAATGGAATACAATTGGCCTGCAGGAAAAATGATGACGTATTGTGCATGTTGCTGCGCCATATGAATGGTTTCAACTAATTCACGTTTCCACTGATCATCCAGACGACGGTTGGCGAGAATATCATTAGATCCAGCGCAAATAATCACCACATCTTGATCCTCTTTCAAGGTGGTGATTTGACGGTAGCGGACACGACGGAGCGTTGCCCCTAATTTTGCGGTTGTTTTCCATTGAATTGGACGCTGAATCCGATCAGCAATCAGTGTACATAATTGGGGGATAAGCCCATGGGATTGATCACTGGTACCGCATGCTGCTGCCATAGAATCACCGAACGCGGTCACCGTTAATGGGGTAGCCTCATACTGTTCACCAACCAGTCCGTGACGATCACCATCAGGCTCTTGAGCAAGAACAATGGTCTTTTTTGCTTTTAACGCCTGAAAATACACTTTCACTGTATGGGATATTTTTGTCATGTCTTGTTCCTTTTCTGTTGTTCTATTGTTCACTCACAAAGTCGAAATACAAATCATCCCAATAATCTTCTTCACCATCCGGAAGGATGAGAACATGATCTGGTTGTAACGCAGAAACTGCCCCTTTATCATGAGTAACAAGAATAATAGCCCCTTTATATGTAGAAATAGAGGAGAGTATCTGATCACGACTCTCAGGATCAAGATTGTTGGTTGGCTCATCAAGAAGAAGAACATTCGCTTTACTTGTCACCAGCATGGCTAACGCTAATCGTGTTTTTTCACCCCCCGATAAAACACCAACTTTCTTATAAATGTCATCTCCCATAAAGAGGAAATTACCAAGAATATTCCGTAATTCTGTATCATCACTGTCAACAGCAACAGTTTTCAGATTATCCAGAATAGTTAAATCATTCTGCAGGTTACCGTGTTCCTGTTCAAGGTACCCGATTTTGCATCCATGCCCATAAATCACTTCACCATTATTCGGTTCTTCATGATGCGTGAGTAAGCGAAGAAATGTTGTTTTACCAGAACCATTCGGCCCTAAAATAACCAGTCGTGAACTACGGTCAACTGCAAGATTAATATCATCAAAAATCAGACGATCATCATACTGTTTACATAAATGTTTAACTTCTAACGGTGTTTTACCACATGGCATAGGATCTGGAAGTTGAAAAGAGGCGATACGCTGCTTTTTTGTTTCTGGCGTGACTTCGCTCATAATTTTTTCAGCACGACGCAACATGTTACGAGCGGCAACTGCTTTACGAGCTTTCGCATGTAAACGGATTCCTTCTTTTTCTAATCGTTCTGCCTTTTTCTGCGCAATCTCACGTTCTTTCTTCTGTCGTTCTTCATCCAGCGCTCGCTGTTTCATATAATCCGACCACCCCAAGTTATACACAGTGATGATTCCTGTTTGCGCATCTAAACTCCATACTTTATTAACCATTTCATCAAGGAGTTCTACAGCGTGAGACACAATCAGTAGCGCGCCTTTAAATGATTGAAGATACGATTTTAACCAGAGGATAGAACTGGCATCTAAGTGGTTAGTTGGCTCATCGAGAATTAACGTATCCGCGTCAGAGAACAGAATACGAGCTAACTCTACGCGTCGTTTTTGACCACCGGATAAGGTTTGTAATGGTTGTTTTAAGAGTTGTTGAGAGAGACCAAGATTTTCACCCATTTTAATGGCATCCGACTGCGCACTGTATCCACCTGCGTTCTCAAAAGCGGCTTGTGCAGCATCAAAACGACGCATGGCCTTCTGCATGATATCAGGATCAGGACTGCACATATCTTTTTCCGCTTTATCCATACGCTTCAATAGTGTACCGATCTCTTTCGCAGACATGATACGTTCTAAACCTGTTTGGTTCTGATCACCAATTTTCGTTGACTGCGGTAAATAACCTAATGTACCGCTAATATTCACTTTTCCCGACGTAGGAGCAAGATCACCGCACAGTACCCGTGTAAACGTTGTTTTTCCAGCACCATTACGTCCTACTAAACCGATTGCATCACCATTATTAATATTCAAAGTTGTTGGAAGAAGAAGATCGCGAGCGCCAATACTAATGGAAAGATCTGTGATATTGATACTCATAGAATTTGGTCTTTCTGCATGATTTTTTCGTTATCGTTATGATTTGAGGAATGCGTGTAGATATATCTAGTATATAACTAGTGGATTTCGGTTGATAAAGAGAGAATAGAATACATGTTATCGGTAGCATAATGAGCAAAAGCTGCTGGAAATTGTTCATTATTTTGCATATTTTATGATTTTTTCAGTTTGCTTTTATGATTAGATTTATACGTGTATTGTCAGTTTCTTAGAGGTAAGTCACGAAAGCCGCAATTGGGAGGATTGAATGACGTTATTAAATGATGTAAAAGATGAGCTTTCGTTAATTGACGATGAACCAGATCTAGTTAAAAAAGCTCAGGCTGCAGCAATGATCCGTTTTGGTGGTGGCCTTCATTTATTAAAGCAGCATATTATTATTCAAGCTCAGTTTGATAATCAGAATGCAGCGCAGTGGTTAAAGGATACGATTGAGTCTGTGTATCATGATGCTGCTGATTTGATTGAGGTACAGAGTCAGAGTTTGCAGTTGAAGACGCCGGTGACGCATTATTTTGTTCGTGTGTTACGTCAGGGTGGTTCTTTAGCGTTACAGACTGGTTTATTGGATAAGCAGAAGCATTTGGTTCGTGGTTTGCCGAATGATTTGGTTGAGGGTACTGTGGCGCAAGCAAAGGCGGTGTGTCGTGGTGCGTTCTTAGCGCATGGTTTATTGTCTGATCCTGGTGCTTCGAGTTTGTTAGAGATTGTATGCCCTGGGTATGATGCTGCGCGTGATTTAGCGCATATTGCGAAACAGTTTAATGTGACGGTGGGTATTCATCAGGTTCGTAATACGCAGCGTATTTTCCTTCGTGATTCGGATTCTATCGAGAAGATGCTCTTGTTAATTGGTGCTGAAAAAACAAGTCGTGAGTGGAGTGGGAAGCGTCTTGATGGGGAAACCCGTGGGAAGATTAACCGTCTTGCGAACTTTGATAATGCGAACATGAGGCGTAGTGCGAAAGCAGCTGTGGAAGCAATGGTGAAAGTACGTCACGCATTTGAAGTCTTAGGGGATGATATTCCACCAAACTTACGTGCTGCTGGACAATTACGCTTAGACTATCAAAGCGCTAGCCTCGAAGAATTAGGCAAGTTATCTGATCCACCAATCACCAAAGATGCTATCGCAGGTCGTATTCGTCGTCTCTTCCAATTAGCAAGCCGCGTCGAAGCAGAACGCGACCACGAATCCAAGTAACCTTGAGAACGAAAGCTCACTCTTATGCATACCATTCAAGACATTGACCATCTTACCGGACAACGTGTTCTCGTCCGCTGCGATTTTAACGTACCCCTTGACAGTAACGGGCATATCGTTGATGATGCTCGCATTCGTGCTGCACTCCCTACCATTACCTACCTCCAACAGCATGATGCACGCATTATCCTCCTCTCACACTTAGGACGCCCACACAATGCAGCAGACACGCAATTCAGCTTAAAACCCGTTGCTACACGCCTTGCTGAACTCCTCAACCATCCCGTCACCTTCATTAACGAATCCCACGGTCCACGCGTCCTCAATATCGTCAACACCATGCATAACGGAGACATCATCGTCCTCGAAAACGTACGATTCAATAGCGAAGAAAAAGGCAACGATAACGAACGCCAACACCTCGCCCACGAATACGCACAACTTGGAGACCTCTTTATCTCTGACGGATTCGGCGTCGTTCACCGCAAACAAGCAAGCGTCTACGACATCGCACAACTCCTCCCAAGCGCAGCCGGATTCCTCATCCAAAAAGAAGTCACCAACCTCAACCACATCCTCAACAACCCACAACACCCACTCACTGTCATTCTCGGCGGATCCAAAGTATCCGACAAAATCGGAGTCATCACCAACCTCATCACGACAGCAGACACCCTCCTCATCTGCGGAGGAATGAGCTACACCTTCCTCAAAGCACAAGGCTACGAAATCGGCACCTCACTCGTCGAACCCAACATGATCACCTTCGCACAACAGTGCCTCACACAAGCAAAAGAACAACACACCAAACTCCTACTCCCAACCGACCTCATCGTCACCGACCACTTCGCCGCCGACGCACAACCAACCACCGTCCCAGCAACCCACATACCCGCCACCATGATGGGAATGGACATCGGAGAACACACACGACAACTCTTCAACACAGAAATCCAAAAATCCTCCACCATCTTCTGGAACGGACCAGCAGGCGTCTTCGAATTCCCAACCTTCGCCCACGGCACCCACGCACTCGCCACCTCTTTACAGCAGGCAACACAGCATGGTGCGTTCACAGCGATTGGTGGTGGTGATTCAGTGACTGCTATTCATCAGTTTGGTTTCCAAGAATCTGATTTCTCCTATATTTCTACTGGTGGTGGCGCTTCCTTGAACTTCCTTGAAGGAAAACTATTACCTGGTTTACGTGTGCTTGACTAAAGAAGGTTAAGTAGGAAAGAGACGAATCATAATGAGCAGAACGCGTGTACCCTTAGTCGCTGGTAATTGGAAGATGAATTTGAATCATCTGGAAGCTATGTATTTTATTCAGCAATTTACATGGTTAATGCGTAATGCTCACTATGATTATGAGCATTCAGCTGAAATAGCGATTTGCCCACCGTTCACAAGTATTCGTAGTGTGCAGGTCCTGTTACAAGCAGAAAAAGCTCCGATTCGTATCGGAGCTCAGAACGTATCACCAATCTCTGGAGGAGCATTCACTGGAGATATTTCCGCAGATATGCTCAAACAGTTAGATTGCCGGTATGTGATTATCGGGCATTCAGAGCGACGTAAATATCATCCTGAAGATGATGCAAACCTGATTAATAAAGTCCGTGCAGTTCTTGTTGCAGGCATCCAACCAATTCTTTGTGTCGGTGAGTCAATAGCAGAGCGTTCTCAGGGTATCGAACTGGAGTATGCTATCGATCAAGTGTCCAAAGTCACACGTGATTTATCAGATGAAGAAGTATCTCAAATGATTATTGCTTATGAACCGTTATGGGCGATCGGCGGTAATGGTAGTGCAAGCCCTCAAATAGCGCAAAATGCTGCAGCAGCAATCCGACAGTATCTCCTCAGCATTTATGGCAATTATGTTGCACAGAAAGTCCGTATCCTTTACGGCGGTTCCGTTAACAGTGCTAATGTAGTGTCTCTAATGCAAGGACCAGATGTTGATGGTTTTCTCATTGGTGGAGCTTCTCTCAAACCAGATGAATTTTCAAAAATAGCTCGCCTTGTTACAATTGCAAGTGCACAGCGTGATGAATAAGGATGTGAACAATGAAGGCTGTACTGGTCATTCTTGATATCATTGTGGTGATTGCGAGTGTTTTGCTCACATTACTCATTTTGATGCATAAAGGTAAAGGCGGCGGTATCTCCGACATGTTCGGTGGTGGCATCGGATCCAATGCCGGTACGTCAGGCGTAGCAGAAAAGAACTTAAACCGAATTACAGTCATTGTTGCTTTAATTTGGCTTGCTGTCATTATCGCTTTAGGCTTATTAGCACGTTTCGGATATACCTTATAAAGACTAAAAAATATGAATGTATGTTTTGGGGGTTCCAACCAGTTAGTTGGAACCCCCAAAACATACATGAGCAATAATCTTTTACTGGTGCAGTACTTTACAACAGTGATACCAGGTCAGCAATCATCTGATCCCACGCGTCAATAAACTGACTAATACCATTCTTTTCCAAAGTAGCAGTCATTTCATTAAGGCTGATTTGATTTTCTTCAAGAATCTGCAAGCAACGCTTGCTTTCTTGAATGCTTGATTCAGTAATCGTAACTGCACCATCACCATGATCAGCAACAGACATCAAAGTTTTCTCAGGCATCGTGTTCACAACATTCGCTGCTACTAACTGATCTGTATACAAACAATCAGAATATGCTGGATTCTTTGTACTCGTAGAAGCAAAAAGAATCTTTTGAACATGAGCACCATAATCACGCAAGAATTCCCAACGTGGATCCTTCGCAAATGCTTGTATGAAAACATCATACGCAATATTTGCATTCGCGAGTGCAATTTTTCCAGCTAATGGAATGTTATTTTCTGCAAGTAGTGGATCGATAAAGGTGTCGATTCGTGAGACGAAGAAGGAGGCGACGGAGAAGATACGAGAGAGGTTGTGTCCGTTTTCATAGGCTTTGACGAGTCCGTTGAGGTAGGCGTCGATGACGTCACGGTAGCGTTCGACGGAGAAGATGAGGGTGACGTTGACGGAGATGCCTTTTGCAAGGGTTTCAGTGATTGCCGGTAAGCCTTCTTTGGTGGCTGGGATTTTGATCATGACGTTTGGTCGGTTGATGGTCTCCCAGAGGAATTGGGCTTGGGTAATGGTGTTGTTGGTGTCGTGGGCGAGGTGTGGGTTGACTTCGATGGAGACTCGTCCGTCGGTCCATTGTGTTTGTTCAGCGATAGGTTGGAAGAGGTCGCAGGCGTCTCGGACGTCGTTGATCATGATATGTTGGACGATATCGTCTGGTGTGGTGTATTGGGTTTTGAGTGTGTTGATTTGGTTTTGGTAGCTTGCATTGTTGTGTAATGCTTTTTGGAAAATGGATGGGTTGGTGGTAACGCCGGTGATGCCGAGGTCGTTGATAAAGGATTCGAGTTCTCCTGTTTCAAGACGTGTGCGGCTGAGGTCATCTAACCATACAGAGACACCGTTATTGTGGTAGCGTTGCAAAATTTGATTTGTCATGGTTGTTTTCCTTTGTTGTTAGTTGAGGAGTGTGTGGATGGAATCGATGATGTGGTCGACGGTGATTCCTAGTTGTTGTAAGTTGTCTGTTCCGGATCCTTGTAAGCCAAATTGGTCGATAGCGATTGGGATGCCTGTGGTACCGATGTATTGATACCAGGAAAGTGCGGATCCTGCTTCCACGGAGACGCGTGCAGTGATAGAGGATGGGAGGAGTGCTTCTTTATATTCAGCGGATTGTTCGTTGAAGATATCGATGCTTGGGACAGAGAGGACTCGTACGTGGATTCCTTCTTCTTCTAATTGTGTTGCTGCTTGTAAAGCGAGATATACTTCTGAACCGCTGGCCATGATAATGGCATCGTTTTGCGGATTATCGTGTACGATGTAGGCGCCATGGCGGATTCCTTCACGAGCAGCATCTTTGGTTTCACTGAGGTTTGGTAGTTTCTGACGTGACAGGATGAGGCTACTTGGATGTGTATTGTCTTTTTCAAAGATGTATCGGTAGGCTTCAATCGTTTCGTAGGCGTCAGCTGGTCGAATGACTTCTAAGCGTGGAATAGCGCGCAGTGAGGTGAGATGTTCGATTGGCTGATGTGTTGGACCGTCTTCACCAAGTGCAACAGAATCATGTGTCCAAATGAAGAGGTTTGGAATATCCATTAATGCTGCAAGACGTACTGCTGCACGTTCATAATCAGAGAACTGAAGGAATGTACTATTAAATACACGTGTATCCGAGTTGAGGATAATACCATTGGTAATGCATCCCATCGCAAATTCACGGACGCCGAAATGAAGATTCTGACCGTGTTTACTGGCGGCAGGCCACATTTCAGTAGTGCGTTGATCAGTAATGAATGAGGATCCTTCTTGAATAATGGTTTGATTGGATCCACCTAAATCAGCGGAACCACCCCATAATTCAGGCATGATAGATGCTAACGCATTAATAACCTTACCGGATACTTGTCGTGTTGGGATCTGATTACCAGGAGTAAAAGTTTCTTTTAAAGCATCAAGTGTTTGTGAGAAGTTTTCTGGAAGCTGATGACGATGAAGTCGCTCATATAAAGCGTATTCCTGAGGATTCTGCTCTTTCCACGTGTTAAACAGGGTATCCCACTCACGGTGCGCAGCTTGACCACGGTCAGCAACCTGACGTGCGTACGCTAACGCTTCCTCATCAACAAAGAAGGTTCTGTTTGGATCAATACCGAGAATGTCTTTTAATCCGCGGATAGCGTCATCACCGAGTGGAGCACCATGCGCAGATGCAGAATTTGTTTTCACTGGAGTTGGCCACGCTATGAGAGAATTCACTTGAATGAAATGAGGCTTATCGGTAACTTTTTCCGCAGTAAGCAACGCGTTGGTTACTGCATCAAGATCCTCACTATATGATCCATCCTCATTCTTATGAAGGAGGTCAATTTCATCGGTATACCATCCGTAGGCTTGATACCGTTGAAGAACATTTTCTGACAGAACCAGATCAGTATCACCTTCAACTTGGACATGGTTGGCATCAAACAGGACGAACAAGTTACCTAACTCTTGTGATCCTGCGAGTGCGGAGGCTTCTGCGCTGACGCCTTCTTCGATGTCACCTTCACCGCAGATGACCCAGATCTTGTGGTTGAAAGGGGAGGTGTTGCTGGTGTTGTGTGGGTCGAAGAGGTCTTGTTGGAAGCGTTGTGCATAGGCAAATCCGACGGCGGTGGCGAGGCCTTGTCCTAATGGTCCTGTGGTCATTTCAATGCCAGGTGTCATGCCGTATTCTGGGTGTCCTGGTGTGCGTGAGTTGGCAGTTCTGTAGCTTTTGATGTCGTTGAGAGTGAGATATCCGGAGAGGTAGAGTTGAGCGTATTGTGCAAGGGAAGCGTGTCCGCCTGAGAGGATGAATTTATCGCGGCCTTCCCATTGTGGATCTGATGGGTCATGTGTGAGGAAGCGTTGGTAAAGAACGTAAACGAGTGGCGTGAGAGAGATTGCTGATCCTGGATGACCGCTACCAGCGTTTTCAACAGCGTCGGCAATGAGTGCTTTTGTCATGTTAATGGCACGACGGTCCAGTGAATTCCATGATGAATGATCCATAAGTATCCTCGATCATCGGTTTGATTTTTATAGGTGTATACTCCGCGAGATGGGCGGTGTATTCTTTTACAAAGACCACTTTGTAATTGGATTTTATTGTATCAAAAAAATATTATTAGTAAAGTCAATTAACTATTAAGTGGTTAAAACTTTTATGACAATTTCATCAACTTGATCATTTCCTCAACAAAGACAACATATCCTTTACATATAAAGGTATTTTTGGAGGACTTATTTTATGGATAAAAATTATTATGACATTTTAGGCATCAGTGAAACTGCGTCTCAAGATGAAATTAAACGTGCGTATAGGAAAATGTCACGCAAATATCATCCTGATTTAGCAGGCCCTGAGTTTGAAGAGAAGTTTAAAGACGTTAATAATGCCTTTGATGTATTATCCGATCCTGATAAGCGTCGTCTGTATGATCAGGGTGTTGATCCAAATCAAGCATCAGCTGGTTTCGCTGGTGCACAACAATTTAATAATTTCGGTGACATTTTCAGTCAGTTCTTTGGTCAAGGTTTCACCAATGCAGCACCACAAGAACACATGTCACGTCAGCAAAAAGGACGTGACACCTTAACGAATTTGACAATTTCTCTACAAGAAGCAGCTTTCGGCGTACAGAAAACCATCGAAATTCAAACCTATAGTTTATGTCCTGATTGCCAGGGAACAGGCTCGCAACATAACAAAAAGCCAATTCAATGTCCTGATTGCCAGGGAACAGGCTATAAACAAACCATTCGCCATACCTTACTAGGTCAAATCATGTCATCCGCCCCATGCGACCGATGTCAAGGATATGGAACTATCATTGAAGACCCATGCCTACAATGCCAAGGACAAGGACGCGTCAAAGTTAAACGCAAGGTCAGTATCAAAGTTCCTGCAGGTATTAACGATGGCATGCGCGTACGTCTTGCCTCACAAGGTGAAGTTGGCGAAGGCGGTGGTCCAGCAGGAGACCTCTACGTCAACATCACCGTTAAACCAGATAAAGTCTTCACTCGCCAAAATGACGACTTACATTGCTGGGTGAAAGTACCAATGGCATGGGCTGTTCTCGGTCATACCCTAGATATCAATACTTTTGATGGTTCACAAAGCATCGAGATCAACGCTGGTACACAACAAGAAGACGTAATCGTGAAAAAGAACCTCGGTATGACGCGTCTCAATAGTGACAGCAGGGGAGATCTCTATGTTCACGTACAGATTGAAATTCCAATCAATCTCACTACACATCAAAAGGAATTAATAGAAGAGTTTGCACAGTCCCGTAAAGAGACTGATAACACAGATCCTATTAGCCAAGAATCTCAGCCAATTAAGAATAAGAAGAGCTTCTTCGACCGTATTAAAGATGCTTTGAATTAAAGCAAATAAAAGGGCGACACGCCGAAGCGCATGCCGATTTGCATTAATCGGAAAATAGCGTATATTTAAACATGTGCTTCGGCGCAGTGCTTCGAAGTTCATTGCGGACATAGCTTAGTTGGTAAAGCGCGACCTTGCCAAGGTCGAGACCGCGGGTCCGAGTCCCGTTGTCCGCTCGAGGTCTGATATTATGAGAGACCATACGGTGGGTTAGCCAATCGGCTAGGCAGCGGCCTGCAAAGCCGTATAGATGAGTTCGACTCTCATACCCACCTCCAACTATTTTCTAGTTTAATTTAAGATTGGGCGGTTGGCGCAGCGGTAGCGCGCTTCCCTGACACGGAAGAGGTCACAAGTTCGATCCTTGTATCGCCCACTTTT
Source organism: Aeriscardovia sp. (assembly GCA_017538895.1). Taxonomy (GTDB): domain Bacteria; phylum Actinomycetota; class Actinomycetes; order Actinomycetales; family Bifidobacteriaceae; genus RGIG7107. The sequence continues at coordinate 93,984 of JAFYHY010000060.1, forward strand.
TCTCCTTATTTTAATTGGGCGATTGGCGCAGCGGCTAGCGCACTTCGTTCACACCGAAGGGGTCGTAGGTTCGATTCCTACATCGCCCACTTCAAAAAATCTTTTATTTTTTCTTTCTTCGTTGTCTTTGCTTTTCATTATCATTCACTGTGAAAACATATACGTCCAGGTTTGCACCTTGTATAGCAAACCTCAGCTAGTAAGGACATTCAGATGAATAATGAAGATCAATTAATGACTGTAGTAGTTAATGGGGAAGAGAAAAACATTCCTTCCACATTTACAGGCATTGATCTTTTTTCTTCTGATCACTCCATCATTGCTGTTTCTATCAACGGCATTGCTTGTGATATTTATACGCTTTTGCATGATGGTGATCAGGTCAACCCAATCTCTATCGACAGTGAACAAGGTCTTGCAATAATGCGTCATTCCACCACACACGTGATGGCACAAGCAGTACAAGACCTCTATCCAAACACAAAACTTGGTGTTGGCCCAGTGATCAAAGACGGTTTCTACTACGACTTCGATGTAGACAAACCATTCACTCCAGAAGATCTCAAAAAAATCGAAAAACGCATGAAAGAAATCATTAAAGAAGATCAATCTTTCAAGCGTCGTTCTATCGACATGGCAACAGCACAACAAGAAGAAGCTGACCAACCATACAAGCTAGAACTCATCAACGATAAAGAATCTGAGATCGCAACAGCTAAAGACCCAACACAAGTCAACCACGGTGAACTTACCATGTACGACAACATTCGTAAAGACGGATCAGTCGCATGGACCGATTTATGCCGCGGACCACACCTTCCAAGCACCAAATACATTAAAGCGTTCAAACTCCAACGAAGCGCTGCTGCCTACTGGAAGGGTGACGAAAACAACGCAACCATGCAACGTATCTACGGTACCGCATGGAACTCAGCTGACGACTTAAAGAAGCACCTACAACTTCTCGAAGAAGCAGCCAAACGAGACCACCGTAAACTCGGAGCAGAGCTCGACCTTTTCAGCTTCCCAGACAAAATGGGTCCAGGTCTTGCTGTCTTCCATCCAAAAGGCGGAACCATCATCAACGTCATGGAAGACTACTCCCGTCAAATGCATCGCCGTAACGGCTACTCCTTGGTCCAAACACCACATCTCACCAAGAAAGACCTCTATGTCACCTCAGGCCATTTGAACTGGTACCACGACGACATGTACCCACCAATGCATCTCGACGAAGTCGTCGACGCTGACGGTACAGTCAAGAGGCAAGGCCAAGACTACTACATGAAGCCAATGAACTGCCCAATGCACAACCTGATCTTCATGTCACGTCAACGCTCTTACCGTGAACTCCCACTCCGACTCTTTGAATTCGGTACCGTCTACCGTTACGAAAAATCCGGTGAAGTACACGGACTCACCCGCATGCGCGGATTCACCCAAGACGACAGCCATATTTACTGCACTCGCGAACAAATGAAGGACGAATTAACCTCCATTTTGAACTTCGTGCTCCAAATGTTGAAAGACTTCGGCTTAACAGACTTCTACATTGAGATCTCCACCAAGGATCCTCACAAGTACGTCGGTTCTGACGAGTTATGGGAAGAAGCAGAAAGCACCTTACGTGAAGTAGGACAAGCCTCTGGACTCGAATTCCATGAAGATCCAGCCGGCGCGGCTTTCTACGGTCCAAAGATCTCTGTCGAAGCACGTGACGCTATCGGCCGTAATTGGCAGATTTCCACCATTCAGCTTGATTTCAATGAGCCACACCTCTTCGGCTTACAATACATTGACAAAGATGGACAGCGTAAAGAACCAGTCATGATCCACAGGGCTTTATTCGGTTCTATCGAACGCTTCTTCGCTATCCTTCTCGAGAACTATGCAGGAGCCTTCCCAGCATGGTTATCTCCAATTCAAGTTGAAGGTATCAGCGTTACTGATGATTCCTACGAATATGTCGCACAAATTTGTAACGATTTAAAGCAATGCGATATTCGCGCAGAGATCGATAATAGTGACGATCGTTTCGGCAAAAAGATTCGCAACGCTGCCAAGCAAAAGATCCCATTCACCTTAATTGTTGGCGATAAAGATCGTACAGCAGGATGCGTCAGCTTCCGCTTCCGTGACGGATCACAATTAAACGAAATCAAGAAAGAATATGCTGAAGAGCTGATTAAGATCGCATGTCGCAAGCATGATCAATGTAACTCAGCAGACGATTTCATTGCTATCACCGGGTATCACGCTGAATAAAAATTCATCACATAAGGGGATAGAGAGAAAAGACTTCACTCACGATCCCCTCAAAACCCTTAATGATAGTTATCATATATAATGTACATATTGCAAAGCGTATCAAGAGGTTGGAGGTGCTATGTCCGGTCATTCAAAGTGGGCGACCACGAAGCATAAAAAAGCTGCTATCGACGCAAAACGTGGCAAGCTATTCGCAAAACTCATTAAAGACATTGAAGTCGCTGCAAAGCAGGGTGGTGGAGATCCAGCAGGAAACCCAGCATTATATGAAGCAATTTACAAGGCTAAAAAAAATTCTATGCCAGCTGACAACATCAAACGTGCAGTGAAGCGCGGTTCTGGTGCTGAAGGCGGTGGAGTTAACTATGAAAACATTACATATGAAGGATACGCTCCTGGTGGTGTCGGTCTCATTATCGAATGCTTAACCGATAACCACAACCGTGCAGCAGCAGACGTTCGTTCTACTCTCGGAAAAGGTGGCGGCTCACTCGCTTCCTCTGGTTCTGTCGCATTCAACTTCTCTCGCAAGGGACAAATTACCATCTCTTCTGAAAACGTTGACTATGATCAACTTTTTGAAATTGCAGCAGAAGCAGGAGCAGAAGACGTCATCGACGATGGTGACGTATACACCGTCATCACCAACCCATCAGATTTAATGATTGTCCGTAAAGCATTACAAGACGCCAACTTCGACTACGAATCCGCAGAAACCGCCATGGTTCCAGCAAACACAGTCGAACTCGATGCAGACGGCGCACGTAAAGTTCTCAAACTCATCGATAATCTCGACGATCTCGACGACGTTCAGAACATTTACTCTAACTGGACAGCATCCGATGACGTCATGCGTGAATTGGAAGATGAAGAGTAATTCTCAATGAGAATCCTCGGCATTGATCCAGGCCTAACACGCTGTGGTATTGGTGTCATAGAAGCCGGCGAATATCGTCGGCTTTCTTTTATCCACGTAGACGTCCTCAGATCCGACCCACACCAACCACAAGACAAACGACTCGACCTTATCTGGCAAGGCCTTAACCACAAAATCAGCATCTACACGCCAGACATCATCTCCATCGAACAAGTCTTCGCACAACACAACGTCAACACCGTTCTCGGCACCGCACAAGTCGCAGGACTCGCAATGGTTGCCGCAGCAGAACACCACGTACCCATCGCAGTACACACCCCATCAGAAGTCAAACTCGCCATCACAGGAAACGGAAAAGCAAACAAACTCCAAGTTGAACGCATGACTGCACTCATCCTGCACCTCCCAGAACTACCCAAACCAGCAGACGCCGCAGACGCACTCGCACAAGCCATCTGCCACGCACTCAACCCATCAAAATTCTTCAACCACACCACCAACAACAACTACATGACCGCCGCACAAAAACAATGGGCAAACGCACTCAAAAAAAACAAAAACAACACAGAAGACGGTATGCGCGGCCGCTACATGTAAAACATCCTAGGGAGAAAAACAACCCATGATCTCTCAACTCTACGGAACTATCATCGACATCACCCCACACGACATCACCCTCGACGTACACGACATCGGATACACCATCCTCATGACCAACACCGACCTCCAAAACCTCACCCTCCACCAACAAACACGCCTCTACACCACACTCACCATCAGCCAAGAAAACCTCACCCTCTACGGATTCCTCACCCCAGACACCAAATCCCTCTTCACCCAACTCCAAAAAGTATCCGGAGTAGGACCAAAAGCAGCACTCGCCATCCTCTCCACACTCGACAGCAACACACTCATCACCGCCATCAACACCAACGACATACAAACCCTCACCAGAGCTCCAGGCATTGGTAAAAAAGGAGCACAAAAAATCATCCTCGAACTCACCGGAAAAATCACCACACCACCACCAACCAGCAGCACGCACACCATCACCAACACCAAAAACGAAAGTGATATCATCATAGGATTACAAAACCTCGGCTGGCCAGAAAAAGACGCCATCTACGCCGTCACACAAATCAAAAAACAAAACCACTACACCAACGGCATACCAGACACCGACATACGCAACGTCCTCAAAGCCGCACTACTATACCTCGGAGAAAAAAAGAGATCATAATGAGCATCCAAGAAGAAGACCACAACACCACCTACACCAGTGACTCCATGCTCACCTCCACCAGCACACACGATGAAACCTACAGTGAAGAACAACTCCGCCCACACACCCTCAACTCCTTCATCGGACAACCAATCCTCAAAAAACAAATCGACCTCTTCATCACCGCCGCACAAAAACGACAATCCTCACCAGACCACATCCTCTTCGCCGGACCACCAGGACTCGGAAAAACCACCCTCGCCCTCATCATCTCCCAAGAACTCAACGTCCCTATCCGAGTCACCTCAGGACCAGCAATCCAACACCCAGGAGACCTCGCTAGCATCCTCTCCTCACTCGGAGAAGGAGAAGTCCTCTTCATCGACGAAATCCACAGACTCCCACGCGTAGCAGAAGAAATGCTCTACATCGCCATGGAAGACTTCCGCGTCGACGTTATCGTCGGCAAAGGACCAGGAGCCTCCTCCATACCACTCGAACTCCCACGCTTCACTGTCATCGGAGCCACCACACGAGAAGGAATGCTCCCAGCACCACTCCGCTCACGCTTCGGATTCACCGCACACCTCGACTACTACGATCTCACCGAACTCAGCCACGTCATCGAACGCTCCGCCACCGTCCTCAACATCACCACCACCACCAACGCAGCACTCGCGATTGCGAAATGTTCTCGTGGAACACCACGTATCGCTAACCGTATTCTTCGGCGAGTGCGTGATTTAGCGACAGTGCGTGGGGTAGAGGTGATTAATGAGGATCTTGTCGCGGAAACGTTAGAGTTATATCAGATTGATTCTGCGGGATTGGATTATTTGGATTTGTCTGTTTTGCAAGTGATTCATAAGAATTTTCATGATGGTCCGGTAGGGATTAAGAATCTTGCTGCAGTGGTAGGGGAAGAAGTAGAGACGATTGAGACAGTGTGTGAACCGTATTTGGTTCGTTCTGGTTTTCTGATTCGTACGCCGCGTGGTCGTGTGATTACTGAGAAGGCACAGAAACATTTGGAAGAGATTGCTATGTAGTGTGTATCCTGACATGTCATTTTGCTAGTTTAAACTAGTGTAGTTTTCCTTATATGATTGGTTTCTTTTGAGGGGAGGAAAAATTGGGTAGTGATTCCATTATGGTGCTCATCATTGTGGTGATGTGTATCTTTATGTGGTGGTCGATGCGTAAGCAGCGTAAGTCCCAGAAAACGCAAGAGGATTGGCGTAAATCTCTACATCCTGGTGACCCAGTAGCAACGGTGTCTGGTTTATTAGGAACGGTAGAGTCTGTAGATGTTGATCATGACCAGATTGTGATTAATTCTGAAGGATCATTGTCACGTTGGAGGATTCAGGCTATTGTAAAAGCTCCTATTGTTCCTGCATATGTGGATGACAATGGGGTCAGTGAGGCTGATCCTGTACAAGAAGAGGCTGCTCCTGCTACTGAGCCCGCTGCTCCTACGGTAAATGAGCCGGTTGAAGAGAAGCCTGTTGAGGCTCCTATTGCTGAGGAAACTAGTGTAGAGGAGTCTGCTCATGACAATGACTGAGTTAGCAAAACATCAGTTGAATTCTGATGCTAATTTTAACTATCTCATGTCAAAGTTTAGGACTATTCATGATTTCCCTGGTCGTGGTGTAACGTTCAGGGATATCATGCCTGTATTAACAGATCCTAAAGCGTTTAATCTTTTGATTGATGCGATGATTGATGCGCTACCAATCTCACCTGATGAGTTTGATTACGTAGGTGGTTTAGAAGCACGTGGTTTTCTTGTTGGCGCTCCATTAGCCTACAAGCTCGGTAAAGGGTTCCTCCCATTCCGTAAGCTAGGTAAATTACCACCTCCAACATTGAAACAAAGTTATGAGTTGGAATATGGTGCTGCCACCATTGAGATCGAAGATCATTTACTTCCTGAAGGATCACGCGTCCTCATCGTTGATGATTTAATGGCAACAGGTGGAACAGCACACGCAGCACAATTACTAGTCGAGCGTACTGGCTCATCCGTTGCTGGTTTCCTTTTCGCTATCGAACTGGAAGGCCAAGGAGGACGTGAGAAACTATCCCAAAAACCAGTCAACGTTTTAATGAAGATCTAAAAACGCTTCACTAAACACTCATGGTAGGAGAGACAGAGTATTCTCCTACCATTTTTTATATACGCACTCGCCGTAAACTAGATGAAGAATTATTGTATGAGGTGATACACGTATCATGGTATACCGTTATTTTAATGAGATCATCGTGGTCTGCTTACTGATCAGTGGAATCATTGCTTTCTGCGGTTTCTTCCTCCCCGCATTACTCATCATTGATATCACGGTGATAGCATTGTTTGTTGTCTCTTTTTATAAAGACCGTCACACAGGACTGAAAATATGGGGGAATCGATCACCACTCTGTGACCGTCTTCTGTGCCTACTATTCTTCATCCTTTTAAACAGCCTATACCTGTTTATCCTACCGCTATAACCATTATTATCATGACAGCCATGATAAGGGGCGTGTGTCCTCCTCCATATTGTTGGAGGAGGGCCCA
>JAFYHY010000061.1 GCA_017538895.1 Aeriscardovia sp.
ATTCTTTCCGTAATCACATACCTCTGTGTTTTCATCACAAAGCTTACGGGCTACCTCCGCAGCGCCAACATAAAGAATCTTGTCTCCTTTAATAGCAACTGCTTCCGCATGAGGCTTATGCTCATCCATTGTAATAACATTTCCTAACACAAGTAAATCTGCTCTAACGCTCATGATACTTGATCCTCCTTTTTGTTATATGGGTTAAATTTCTTAATTATATTTATATCCACTGCCAAAATCACATCACTCACTTTTATATTGTTGCTACTTATATGTAGAACCTGAGATTTTGTACAATCGAATCTAGTCCATTCAAATCCATCCAGTCCTTTAATTTCATCATATAAAAGCTCATATTTATTCTCTGTCAGAGCTTTATGAATTAATGATTGAAATACTTGCCGTACCGTATTATTTATAACATGTCCCAGATTTTCAGCACTCATGTTATTCCCTAAAAGTGCTCCTACAACCGCTAAAGAGTTTCCACCGATCTTTTTTACAGGTGAATTAACATCCCAGTAAAAGCACCTCACTTCTTTTCCTGATTCAGAAAGGTTTAGGCAATTCATAAGTGAACTATATCTGTAAATCCAGAATTCTAAAGTTGACCTTTCCAGGGACTGGTCTGATAAACCCTCTTTTCTATATGACTCTACCAATTCATTAAAATTAAATTTATCTTTAATGCTTTTAGGAAGTGACATCAAATCATTGAATGTATCATGAATCCATTGGTACATTTTTTCTTCATTGCCTATTGTCATCCATGTACTTAACTCATTAGCAGGTATACCATAGATAAAACTGATATCTCCTGAATCACCATCTTTAATTGCCTGATCTACATCTTTTGTGATAAGTTTCCCATCGTAAACAGGTGAATAAATATACTTATCACTGATTTCACAGGCAAATTGTTTCAGTTTTTCCTCTGAGATGTCGAGTAACTCATCTACTGTAGTCACCCCATATTCTTTCATAAGCTCACTAAAACCAAGTTTAAGTCGCTTTGTTTCGCCATCCGTAATAACTGTATTACACGAAATCAATAATGCTTTTTTAAATAATTTATTTGTCTCCTTTAATATGGATAGTATTTTAATGCAATATGCTCCCATTGTTTCACCGGCAAGCATAATATTATCCGGATCTCCTCCAAAGGCACGTATATTATCATGAACCCAGTTTAAAGCCATAATTTGATCCAATATTCCAAGATTACATGTGTCCTCATACACTGTATTCTCTGGCAGACCACTATTATCCATAAACCCAAATAAACCAAGTCTGTAATTAAAACTGACAACAATACTATCCGGAAATTTTTTCACAAACTCCCGACCATTATATAAAGGCTCGGCACTTCCGCCATATGCAAGATTTCCCCCATGCACATACATTAGTACTGGCTTTAATTTATTACCGTTCTCTTTCTTTACTGATCTCCAAATGTTTAGAGTGAGGCAATCCTCACTTTGGTTGAATGTTTTCAACGAAATAGTCTGATTATCCGGTTGTATTGCTGCAGCGCCAAAATAGTATGCTTCCCATACTCTGTTTGAGCTCTCCACCCTTTGCGGAGCCTTCCAACGTAATTTCCCTACCGGTGGTTTTGCATAAGGTATTCCAAGGAACTCCTGAACTTTATGATAATGACGAGAAACATAGATACCACTCTCTGTTTTTACAGCAAGATCAGTATCATATTCACCTTGTATTTCTTTATTTTGACCTTTTAGCCTTTCAATATAATAAAGTTCCAACTCGGAAATTTCATGCCCTTTACTTCCGTCTTTATACCGTAACTTAACAAGATAAGTCCTCAATGCAGCAACCAAAGAAGATATTACAAAACCGGCTATAGAAACACCTACTCCTCCTAGCAGTAATTCGGAGCTGAAATCATCCCACAATGAATGCTTAAATAATTTTTCCGTCAGGTAAGTAAGTATAAGAAAAACAAGTATCGTTAATATCGCAGTTAAATCTCTATTAGTCGGACATTTTTGTGCCCATTTTGTTTTAATTAGCTTATTGCCTAATTTCCCCATAAAAAGGCCCATAAAAATGCAACTTACGATACATATTAATTCAGAAAAACCCCAGGTCTTAGGAATTGCATAACCTATACCCCATCCTATAGCTGAAATAAAAGATACAAGAATATCTTCAATTCTGAGCAGCTTTTTCATAATCAAAACTC
>JAFYHY010000062.1 GCA_017538895.1 Aeriscardovia sp.
AATATAAGTAATATCCTTTCTTTTTTCCCGCCCGCATCAGAATTATCAGAAATCGAAAAGATACACTGATGCACTGATGCACAGTGTAGTTTTTATACTGAAATCGTTGACTATTACCCCTACAATACGCGACTCTATTACTAGATCATTTGCCTCTTTCCCTGAAATAGTTGCCAAATCTACGATCTGGTCATCCTCTCCGAGAGCGACCTCTCTGATATTCCGACGATCACCCCCGAAGACATCATGCGCATAAGCCAAGCCCTCCGAATGATCGACCTATCCCTCGGCATGAAACTGAGGCTTGATCCATCCGATGGATTATATTATGTAGAGGAATAAGAAACATGGGCTCTCCGTGCAGGTTGCACTGTTGTTATTTTGGCATTTCTATCACGATTCTGCAGCCATCGTGATAGTCGGGGTCGATAGTCAGATTGCCGCCCAGGTGTTTGGCATGTCGGCGGGCCAATGGTAAGCCAAGGCCGTCGCCTCGCAAACATTCCCTCCAAAGGCCTCTACATCCAGAACGGCAAGAAGCAATTGGTGAAATAGACATGAAAAAGCGCGACTCATCCCGAGCCGCGCTTTTTCATTACAATAACTAACAATTACCTAATTAACCAATGTATGAATCTAAATCTGGTGCAAAGTTACGACCATATATTAATAGGTACGATAAGATTTGTTTCAAAGACTAACAAAATCGTTCATTGCAACAAAAGTGTTAGCAATGAACGATTTTTAATATTCTTGGAGATGCCTTCTACGGGGGTATACAAGGCATCTCTTACTGTCGATTATTGTCGGTATTTCGATAACATTCCAAAACTTTTATGCTAAATAATACTAAATAGTAACTGATTCGTAGTCTTTATAATAGTATTATAATTATCTTTGCATAAAAAATATGCTCGCTATGACTATATCCAATCCATTCATCACCCATCACCTTTGACATCAATGACTCTGGAGCCATCTGTGAAGAAGACATGATGGAACAAGCCGTTGAAGACTTAAATAGATGCTCGATCAAACTAAATGCTAACAAGAGTCCTGCGTGAGATAACACCATTGGGCGAACATGACTTCATGTATGTCGCTGATCGCCATAAGAAGGAGTTCGACTATCCCATCCATCAGCATGAGATATTCGAGCTGAACTTCGTGATGGGTGGTGCAGGCTGTCGCAGGGTGGTAGGTGACTCCAACGAGGTGATCGGCGATCTGGACCTGGTACTCATAACGAGTCCTGATTTGGAGCATGTGTGGGAGCAGAACGGTGCCCAGACAGAAGATATCCATGAGGTAACCGTGCAGTTTAACATGGACTTTGACTCCCCATCCTCACCTTTCAGAACCAATCCCTTCAGACCAATCTATCTGATGCTGGCAAGGGCGAAGCGTGGACTGGCCTTCCCCCCAGAGGCTATCATAATGGTCAGTCACCGTCTGCTCAATCTGTCGAAGATCAAAGAGGGTTTTCTGGCTGTTCAGGAGTTTCTGTCCATTCTTTATGAACTGTCGAAGTTTGAGGGTGCCCGCGAACTGGCTTCATCAGCTTTCGCCAAGGTTGAGGTGGATAGCGACTCGAAGCGCATCATGAAGGTGAAAAACTATATCGATGACCATTATCGCGACGAGATCATGCTGGAGCAGTTGGCCACCCTTGTCAGCATGTCGTCCTCGGCCTTCAGCCGCTACTTTAAGTTGCGCACAGGTAAGAGTCTCTCAGAATATATCATCGACGTCCGTCTGGGTCATGCAGCCCGCAAGCTGGTGGATACGACCGACAGCGTGAGTGAGATCTGCTGGACTACAGGCTTTAATACACTCAGCAATTTCAACCGTCTGTTCCGCAAACGGAAGGGTTGCAGCCCAAAGGAATTCCGCGAAAAATACCAGAAAACGAAGCTTATTGTCTGAATTGGCAGAAAAGTGTCAGTATCGGTTATTATTGAGTCATATCCGATGCTGATTTCTTCGTACCTTTGCACCGTCAATCAAAACAATAAGAATATGAACTATCAAGAGAAAGTACAGGCATTACGCCAGCGCCATGAGGCACTGCTTCAGCGCAAGAACCAAGTGATGGAAGGTGGAAACGGAATCTATGAGAAGTACGTTTACCCCATTTTGACGGCAGAGCATACGCC
>JAFYHY010000063.1 GCA_017538895.1 Aeriscardovia sp.
ATATCAGGAAAGTGAATTAACTTTGTTCCAGCTTTCAGCCAAATATCAATTGTCAAGCTCGATAATTGGCAATTGGGTTAAATTGGTTGAGCGAAATGGATTTGAAGCACTGGAATCTCGACGATCCAGGCATTTCCAAACTGGCGAGCATATGGTTAAACGACTACCAAAAGAAGAGTACGAGAAGGAGAACGAGCGTCTTCGCAAGGAGAACGAACGCTTAAGACTGGAGAATCTCCTGCTAAAAAAAGTGAGAGCCTTAGTCGAGGAAAGAGAAGCCCAAAACAGAGCGATTGGGCGCAAGCCATCGAAGAACTAAGGCGTAATGAGCATGCGGACTTAGATGTCCTGCTAGAGCTCAAGAAGATGGCGCGTAGCACGTTCTACTATCACCTCAAGCACGGCAAGAAGAAAGACAGGTACAAGGAAGTAAAAGATATGATATACATCATATTCCATAAGCATAAAGGGCGTTACGGATACCGGCGCATAACGCTGGAACTCCGTAAAGATGGCCGTCTTATCAATCACAAGACAGTCAAGAAGCTTATGGATGAAATGGAACTGAAGAGCGAGGTGAGGAGGGTAAAATTTCACTCCTATAAAGGAGAAGTCGGCAAGACTGCTCCTAATATCATAGACAGGGATTTTACAGCTGAAAGACCTTATCAGAAGCTGGCAACAGACGTGACCCAGATGACGATAGGCGGACGCAAGATTTACCTATCACCTATACTTGACATGTGCGATGGTGAGATTCTTGCATATTCAATCACAAAGAAGCCAAACATGGAAATGGTACTCGGTATGCTCAACCAGATGTACAGGCGTATAAAGCTACCTGAGGGCGTCGTATTGCACTCTGACCAAGGATGGCACTACCAGCACGTAGCCTATCAGAATAGTCTAAAGAAACATGGCATTATCCAAAGCATGTCTCGCAAGGGAAATTGTCTGGATAACGCCATGATGGAGAATTTCTTTGGTCTCATGAAGTCAGAGCTGCTGTATTCTGGAAAGTACACATCAGCAGACACCTTCATCAAAGACCTGGTAGAATACATTGAATATTATAATAACGAGAGAATAAAACTGAGGCTTAATGGCATGTCGCCCGTACAATACAGGAAGATGCTTACTGCTTCGATTGTTTAATCCGTCCAAACTTTGGGGTTCACTTCATATGTTGCTTCTTGTATTTCAAAAAACACATTAGTAAAATCTTTCTTTTGTAAATCTACACGTGGAATATAGCAATATAGGCGGGTACTTGCTTCAAGGTTAAATTCTAGTTGAAAGAGTAATACATAGTCATTATAATACTTTTTAAAATCATTGATAGTTGTTTCTTCATCATCCCAATCACCAATTATGGTATTTTCTAAATACTAAGCATGTCCTAACATAGTACCTGCCCAGTTTTCTTTTTGAGGTTTAGGATACTGTCCAGAACAATATGCATCTGCCATCAATTGATAACTATCTTCTTCTACATTAATATTTAGATAATAGATATCTATGTAGTCTGGTAAAGTCTTTTCTGTTTTAAATACTATTCGATGACCATTTTCATCATTGTTTGAAGGTCGTAATTCATTTCTAGTACAATCAGAATAAATGATACGAAAATAACCATGATTGCCTTTCTGTTACCACCAGTCATTAATATGTCCTGCTGATAGTTCTTCATTTTCCAATCCGTCGTAGTCGTAGAAGAAATATAGCATACCAGATGGTGGTAGAATATGCTCAGTATCATAGACAGCTGCATCTTTCAAATTAAGTTGGAAAACAAATGTCATAGGCCTGTCACCATCTACTGTAGGAAATTGGAAGTCTGCTGGTACATCCGGTTCTCCAAATATCTTGCTATCACCTGTGATATAGTTGCCCTCGTCAGTATAATACCATGAAATAGATGACCGTTCGAGCTTTTGGAATAATGGATTGATGTTGTTGATAGTATATTTCTGATAATCTTCTTTATTATTCAGAAAATTCAATGCAACAATCTGACGTATCATTTCAATATGTTCTTTATTATCATCGTAAAAAACATAATAACTACGCCAATAAGTACATAGTTTTACATAAGTCTTGAAAAAATCTACTCGTTGTATGTCTTTCCAGTTAACATGATCTGTCACCAGACAATGGTCATTGTCGTCCCATGTATCAAAACGATCGTCATCCATAAGAATAACTTCGCCATCATCATCTTCATTATAAGGCATTACAAAAGAAAACCCCTCATCACTTAATTTCGCAAATAAAGGTCCTTCATACCATACAGTTCTCCATAATTTCCAATGAAAGAAGAATATAATTGATTTCCAAATAATGAAAATGAATAATATATCAATGAATGTACTACAGTCAGCTATATCCTTTTTATCAGTTAATATTTCAATAGAGAAAAACAGAGAATAAAAAATGATGATTCCAACTGGAAGTCCCATATCTTTTGGATTAAAAAACGCACGACGTATATAATTCCAAAAAGATATAGGATATGGACGGAAAACAAGCCAGTTTTTATTATCATTTTGTAAGGGTAGTTTTTTATGTGCCTTATTACTTACCCAACCTCGATAAAAGACAAAAAGTCCAAATAGAATAAGTAATATATGGAATAAGTAAAACGGTAGGCTTTGCTGTGTAAAAAGACCGATGGTAATAGCCATGATGCTACATAGCACTGCAATTATTCCTAAACCTATACATAAAAAATAAAAAAATCGTTTGGTAATCCTATATGATAGACTTAAAGAAGATAATAATTCTTTCATTGTTCAAGAAGTTTAATAAACAGTAAGATAGACACTATGGTTGGCAGATTTCAGCGGCAATGTCATTCAGTTGAAGGCAACGCTGGCGCATATTATCTATTTTTTCATTCTGCCAAGGGTAGGGACTAATCATAAGAAGTCGACCTTCAGCACAAGCTATGAGGTAGTGTGGTTGAGGCTTGAAGAATGGAGGAAAGCCTTTTAACAGCAGGACGATAAGGGGTAGTTGTGCCTCTAAAATGGCTGTGGCTATTTCTTTTTCTCCAGGACTGATGCATGGTGAGACGATGACGGCACCTTGTTTAGCAGCTTTCAAGAAGTATTGTTTGCGTTGTTCTATTTCGTTGGGGTAGAGATGGCGTGAGCATTGTACTTGAAGCTTAATAGGGTTGTTAAGTAGGTTAGGATTGCCCATAGCTTCCATTTCGAGGCCTGCTACAGTCAGTTTGCCCAAAGGTTTAAAGTATTGAGGGTGTGTGTGTTTCAGTAAAAGGCGACGGGGGTTGTCGTCGAGGTAGTGCAGCATGCGCTGTAATTGGCCTTCTTGCAGCAGGATGCGGTC
>JAFYHY010000064.1 GCA_017538895.1 Aeriscardovia sp.
AGAGACCGTTTCTTCCATGCACATCCGAAGGTATTCGTGAGCTATAAGGGTGGTCACAATAAGGTTCATGGCTCACACTATGCTCACATGCACAAGCCCGCACCTTCTGCTCCTGCAATGGGACATGGTAATGCTCCGATGCATGACAAGGGCGCAAGAGTGATGAACGAAAAGGGACACATGGGCAACCACAACATGGGGAACCATAACAATGCTCATAGGACTCCGAATCGCGAAGTTGCAATGAACACTCGTACCAATCGTAGTGGTTCCGGCCACTTCGGAGGTAGCCGCTAAGGTTGTTCCATTAGCTCTATCATATGCCTCGCAAGAGGACTCTGGGGGACTTCAGCAATGAAGTTCCCTTATTTTGTGCAATAGCCCCTTGAAGACTCTTAAAAAATGTAAATCGGCTTTTTTAGGCTTATATTTAATTATAATTTTAACAGGGGTATACCCCTGTATTTTAATATATAAATTTTACAATTAAATAACTGAGTATCAGCAAGTTAAAAATGTTTAGCGGAGTACGATTTTCTGCTCTAAAATTTTGGTTTGAGCGCAAAAACGTTCTATCTTTGCACTCACAAATCTAACATCGTACTCATATGGAAAAGTTTCTTTTAGACCCCAAAGCTCCAGGAGCATTTTCTCCTGATGTTATGCACAAAGTTGTATTAAACGGTATTGATTTTGAGCTCCCAGAAAACATTTGGGATGCTATTGACGATGCATTTGGTAATTACTGGAATATCGAAGTTGGCTATGGAGGCTGGCCAGATCTCAATTCTGCAGTAAATTCTATCTCTAATTGGTTGCAAAACGAACACATTATCTTTTCCATTGATAAAATTGTAACCATAGTTAATATTATGTTCGACTGGATAGAACAAGTTCCTGGAGCTATTCTTGATGATGATGTAGTTGTTATTCCTCATAGCTACGAGGCTGCAGAGAAAATGCGTCAAGAAATAAAAAAGCAAGAGCGTCATCTTAAGGATTTATTGCCAAGTATATCAGGTATTTCTGTCGATAACTTTAATGATTCCATGACGAATTATGTGTATATCTCCGATAAATTGAAAGAGTTCTATCCCAGAACCTATTCACGGCTTACCAAGTTGTTCAATGAGATGGGAATTGAATGGGGGGAGATAGAAGGAACCAAAGACATATGGATTCGTGACTACATGCCCATTCAGATATCTGAAGACCGTTTCATCGTTTACAATTACAATCCTGACTACCTGAAAGAATCAGGAGAAGAATATCTCACGGATTCACGTGCCATAGCCGATGGGATTCTTAATCATTTCAGTATGAGTCATTATGATATAATACTGGATGGCGGAAACGTAGTTACGTGTGCAGGACATTTGGTTCTCACGGATAAGGTGTTTCAAGAAAACGGAAAGGAGAAATATGACCCCGATTTTTGTGATTACATAAGTCACGTTCTTGATTCTAGGGTTATTTTCCTTCCTTGGCATTGTGATAATCCACAGGAACCTGATGCAGATGTTTATGGACATGCAGACGGTCTTGTACATTGGGCTGGTGATAATAGAGTCTTAATGACTAATCACCGTGATTCTTTTCCAGAAGAGGCTGATGAAATCAGATACCGCTTGGAGGCTGTTGGATTCGAAGTAATAGAAATGCTTTTTGACGTACCAAACCCAAATAGAGACTACAATTGGGCCTATATCAACTATTTACAAGTTGGAAATAAGATTATTGTGCCAACGTTTGGAATACCTGAAGACAAGCAAGCCTTAGAGTATATTCGTGATGCTAATCCGGGATGTGTTGTTCGAGGTTTCCGAATGAGAGAAATTGCTAAAAATGGTGGTGCCATTCATTGCATCACTTGGAACATAAAGAAATAACAAATTAATAAATAAACAATGGAAGAATTGAACTATATCATTAAGCAAGCCAAAAGGTTTCATTACACAAATTGGGATGACTCTGAGTTGAAGAAGTGTATAGGCATGTTGCAAGACCTTAACCGGTCAGAACTTGTGTCGCTCTATACCAGTAGATGGATTTCTTATAATAAGACTCTAAAAGAAGAAGTATTCAAACTCCTCTTTTCAGATAAGATAGGAAAACTTAACGACAAGATAAAAGAAATGGATACAGAAAAACTGATAGAAGAATTATTGAACAAGAAGGGCGGCATGGTTTCGTTAGCTCGTCAAGAACTAAGACGTAGGTATATCGAAAATGATCAAGAGGATAAAACAAAGATTGCTTTGGCATTTGCTCAGTCGTCCGTTAGAGATAATAATTGGCTAGAATCGCAGATGCGAAAAGAACTATATGGAATTGGTTAAAATATGAAATCAAAAGAAAGAAAACGAAATACTCCAGTAGCCACGTTGATTAAGAACTACATCAACAAGAAAAGTGGCAAAGTTCCTGCGTCTCGTAAAGAAATTCAGAAACGCTTTGATTATCTAGACTGGAAGGATCAGAAGAAGATCATGCAAGCTTTCCTTGAATCGGGAAAGGCAGATAGGTTATGGGCATATTCTAAACTTCTTGACAACTGGGACAAATCATTTGAGCCTAGGATAAAAGAGTTATGGGAACAGTCACATGAAGGAATAATCTCTTGGGTAGTAACACATCACTTCCCTACAAAATACCTATCTCAAAATATCGATAAGTTTACTGATGATAGAGATTATTATTTTATCTGTTTAAGACTAGCAGAGAATAAGAGCTTTATTATAGACAGGAGCAAACTATCGATTACAGACTATCTTTCTGTGCTCTATCATACTGGTAGATCATTATCAGATGATGAAGCCCGTGATTTGCTTTACAAAACAGTCCACGATGTCTGTACTGAGGACTTCGATTATCCCCAACTATCGGAGTTTGCATATGTTGGTAAAGATTTTGTTATTGGTCCTATACTTTTTCAAAACGTTAATCTGGCAGTCTATTATTTAAGAAAGATGGATTTGACAGATGTCGTGCATCAATTTGAGATATGGAACGAAGGAGTACAAAAAGCTATATTCAACAGTCCAGAGTTCAAGACGATTTTAAACGCAGATTTGATTGAATATGAAATGGAAGGACCAAAAGCTAAAGTTGCTAAGAAGTATGCATATCTTGCTTTGGATGACAAATACAAGACTGAGGATTTTTGTATTGATAATGTTCAAAGCCCACATGAATGTTTCAAAGAGAATGCAATATTACCTTTAGAGCCATCGGATTTACCATTCGAACCTGATAAGAATGACTCGATTTTACCATTTTAATATTGTATTATCAGAAATATTTTGTAATTTTGCAACGTGATGTATAGATTGATTATAGCATTATTGATGTTCCTGTTTGTGGTAAGTCCAGGATATTCCCAATCTTTCCGCGACAATAACAACATGCTACTTGGTAAGGTTGAATCCGATGGCACGATTCGCAATGCCAATAACATGCGCCTTGGCAAGATATTCGATGATGGAACCATCAGGGATAGCAACAATATGAGACTCGGCACTATCGAGAAAGATGGTACAATCAGAGACAAGAACAATATGCGACTGGGAACTGTTAGTTCAGATGGAACAGTACGCGACAATAACAATATGCGTCTTGGAACTATCAGTTCTGATGGAACGGTTCGGAACAATAACAATATGAGAGTAGGTACAGCCAGTGGTATCAATACAAGATATGCAGCTGTGTTGTTCTTCTTTAACCTCTTATAATCAAAACTTATAAACTATGATGGAAGTAAAAAACAACTTCAAGAAGTTCCTCAATAGAAAAAATAATCCCAATGATTTTATGGAACTATCTCAGTTCCAGGAGTTCTTTGATGATGTCGCGAAGTATTTACTTGGTAATGTTGCTATAGTATTTGGTCCAGAACCTGATGGAACTAAGTATTACTTGACAGAAATTGAGTTTTACTATAAAAATGAAAAGGCAAAGGAAATCGTTATCAAGACATATACAGATGCTCAAGGAAAAGAAAAGAAAGTGGAATCGTCTTTTTATTCTTGTACTTATAAACGTAAACGTGAGGCCGGACTGCTATTTTGGCACTATAGCGGTATAGACATATGCTTTGATTCTACTGAGAATAATTATGGTGGAATTTTGATTCGGAGTCTAATAAAGATCGTCAATGGTGGTCAACCTGAACTTATTGCTGGACCTTTGCGATGTGCTAATGAACTTATGAATCAATCTGTTCTTGAAGGAAGAGATTCTATTCCACATATTATAGAACTTAAAAGGTATGAAGAGAAATATACCATATTGTCAACAATAAGACAAGGTCTTGAAACATCAGAAAAGTACAAAGAGATAAGAGAGAAATTAAAGAAAGATCATAATGGATTCGTAACGTCTGATAGCTTCCCCTTTTTTTGTTATTATGTTCAAAGAGGAATAGATAAATGGAAGGTAAATGGTACAAAATATAATGCGAATCCTGAAGAGAGAGAGGGTATAATTCGGAAACTTCGTTAGAAATCACAAGGAATATGAAGGTTATTTTGACAGGAGCCACGGGGTTCGTTGGCGAGGGCATTCTGTTGGAATGTCTGAAGGATGAGCGTATTGAGAAAGTGCTGAGTATTAGTCGCAAGCCATGTGGCCATAAGCATGAGAAGTTGGAGGAACTGATAACGAAAGATCTGCTGAAACTGCCAGAAGGTGATGAACGTCTGCAGGGTTATGATGCGATGCTCTATTGTGCTGGTATCAGTGCCAATGGCCTGTCAGAACAGCAGTATCGCCCTGTTACCTATGACATTCCGCTGCATCTGGCACAGATCCTGCCCGTCAAGGAGCAGATGACCTACGTTTATTTGAGTGGTGCCGGAACAACTGCCGACAGCAAAATGATGTGGGCAAGGGTCAAAGCAGAGACGGAGAATGCCATCTTTGCCATGCCTTTCAAGCATAGTTATGCCCTTCGTCCAACCATCATGAAACCCACGAAAGGGCAGTTGCATGTGAAGAAGCTCGACCGTGTTTATCTGCTTTTCTACCCTCTGATGCGCTTGATGAATCAGGCAAATCCTCTTTCGGAGATTGGCCGTGCTGTCATCAATGTCTTGGAAAGCGGTAGCGAGAAGCAAATCTTGGAATCGAAAGACTTCAAGGTGTTGGGAAAGGTCTGACCTTATTCTGCTTTCTCTTTTACATCACTATAATCCTTAGAGTTAGAAGCATATTCAATCCTCGTCCTCTTCGTCATCTGAAGCATTTGTAGCGAACAGTGCGTTCTGCGCTTCAACCATTCTTAGGAACATTTCTTGTGATTCGGGATCAGGACAACGCCGTTTGCAGATGTCCTTGATGGTTTTCTTGTTGACTGGTCGTTTGATGATTTTATACCATGAAAGAAACTCTGCAATGTCCTCTTCTCGTGTGAAGTCATATGAATTCTGGAACCTGGTGTTATGAGTCTTCAGTTGGTTCATCAGTTTTTTAGCCAGTTTCCTGCTCATGCTTTCAGCTTGAAGACGTTCCTGTTTGGAATTTCCCTGCAGAACCTTGAAATTAGTCTGAGCAGTGGTCAGTTCACCCTTCAGTTTCTTAATAACATCCTCCTCTTTTCTGAAGATGGCATCAGTGTGACGGACATGAACATAGCAGTTATACGAGTGAGCTATCTCTTGAAACCATGCCAACACCCTTTCATCAGTGATAAGAGTCTCTACTGCATCCTTCAGTGACTTGGTGACCGGTTCTCTGCGCATGGCCAGTTCCCATACCATTTTATGAATATCCTCAAATGTGCTTATCTTGTCAAAGCCCAGTTCTGCCAGTTTCTCCTTTGCTTCCTTGACAGATTCCTGGTCAACATCCTTTTCAATAGGCCGGGTGTCAAGGAACGGAGCCAACTGTGCATCAGTATATGGAGGGAAGGTGCATTTTATCCAAACCTCTTTCCGTTCAATCCAGGAATATATAGAGTCAATATACTTCTCAGCTTTGGGATTACCCTCACAATATACCTTTACATAAGCATCTTCCAATTCAAACAGAGCTTCATGGAACAGGACGCTAAGCATGTCAGCATCGATATGTTTATTGAGGATACGGACGTTTGGCTTATTTGCCTCTCTATATGGAAACTTGATACCAGCAGTTGCCAATTGTCTCTTC
>JAFYHY010000065.1 GCA_017538895.1 Aeriscardovia sp.
AATGGTTGCTAAGCACGATCGGTATATTTTTGAGTTTTCAGGAGAAAAATACAATATACCACATGCATCAAACACAGAGATTAAGGAAATATCATACGATAATTATGAATTGATGAATGGAAGGATCATTCCTGCTTTTTCATGGCCAAATAAAGAAGAGTTTTTTAAGAACGGTTTCGGGTATTGCCTGATTGAGGAAGGACGGATGTTGGCTTGTGCATTTGCTTCAGGTGTATCAAAAGAGTATGTGGATATTGGAGTAGAAACATCAGAGGAGTGTCGCGGGAAAGGGTACGGACGGATTGTTGCCGCTGAAATGGTAGAAGAAATCTTAAGAAGAGGAAAAACTCCGGTATGGGACTGTGATATAAGGAATGAAGCTTCGATGAGACTGGCCTGCTCGGTTGGGTTTGAAATAGTTGGGACTCATCCGTGGTATAAGAGTGAAAAGTGATGGAGATTTGTAAAGCCATGATAGTAATAAAAACTTCTATTTTTCCGGCATCAAAGGAAGAAGTGTTTAACAAACTGCAGAAGCTGAAACTATTACAGTATATAGCCTGGCCATATGCAACATTTACGCCGGTGGGTGAAAAGATCTCCGAGTGGCGAGCTGGGACAAGTTCAGTTTACATGTTCAAACTCTTTGGGATTATACCATTCGGAACGCATAAGATAAATGTCGTCAGTTTTGATAAGGATGATGGCATATATACTCATGAAGGAAATGAATATGTTCCAACATGGAATCACAGGATTGTTTTAGAGGAAATTTCACTGGATCAATGTCTATACTCTGATATTGTTGAGATAGAAGCCGGTTGGAAGACGATATTCGTTTACTTATGGGCTAGGTGTTTTTATGCGCACAGACAGAGAAAGTGGATCAGGCTCCTGAGCAAAGGAACGAAAAGCTGATTTAGGGACACTGATTATCTTTAAAATAGCGTGCTAAAGAAGTCGAAGATTGTAGGAGAAAGTGACATGAGTGAAAATATTAAACAGAAAACCGTGTTATCATGTTGGATCATATTCGCAATATTGATCTTTGTACATGGATTTGAAGCAATCGTTCTTCGTATGGATGAGACGGTGCTTGGTGAAAACTGTATAAACAAGCTGTTTGGCATTTTTGCTGTCTTTGTTGTCCTGCGTCTTATCAATTGGAAGTGGGAGGATATAGGTTTTGCAAAAAACGGGTTTTCGAAAGGCATCTGTATCGGTCTTATCCTAGGCATCAGTTCATTCTTGATATCATATACGATTGAGATTCTTATGTTAAGAAATCAGGGGTTGGAATCCCATCTTGGAGTGTTTACTACCGGTTTTTCTCTTACGGGAGAAGCCTCAGTACATACTGGTATCGGTTTCATATTGATGTGTGTGTTCTTTAACGTTATAAACGTGATCATGGAGGAAGGGACATTTCGTGGGTTGTTCTATAAGATCGTGGATATGGATCATTCCATGAGATTTGCCCTCTTATTTCAGGCATTTTTGTTTGGAATCTGGCATATAGTAACCCCGCTGCATAATCTCATCGATGGTGATATTAACACCGCATCTTTTGTCGCCCTTGGAGTAGGATATATCATTCTCGCGGGGATGATGGGAATAAAATGGGGACTTTTGTACCGGATGACCGGAAACCTGTATGCCGGTATGGCCGACCACTTTTTTAACAACTGTATTGCGACGAATCTACTCCATGTGATAACCGATACAGGAACAGATGATATGATGATCGTTCGAGTTATTATTGCGCAGCTTTTGTCATTTGCAGTTGTTATAGCAGTGTGGTTAAAAAGAAAGTCTGCGTAAGGAAAGATTTCAATCACGAGGATACGAATATGCTGAAGGGATTATTGATATTGGCTTGCGTAGCACACGTTTTATGTGGATATAGTGACTGCCTGTTGAGCTATGGAAAGAACGGACGACTGAACTTAAAAGAGATAAATGATCCGGCGAAGATGTCAAAGATGTTTGACGCTATGCCGCTTTGGCAGCCGATGGCATCTATTCTGATTGGCACATTTTCTATTACAGCATTTACATTTGGCTATTTGGCACTGGCAAGTTGGATGCATGGGTATAATACTGTAACTGCTTATATCATGCTGGCCAGCACTGTGCTATTTGTAGTTCCCATAGTCACACACCATATTATATGCGGCTTGGTAGAGTGGTTTTATATCAAACTCGGAAGAACTGAAGAAGCCCGGGAATTGGTACTGGATTTCCAGAAAAAGACGATCGTTACCATGATTATAGGATACCTCGGAGAGCTTTTGTTTTTAATAAGCTTTCTGGTTATGGTAGTTTCGAAACAGACAAGCTTGCCTCAGTGGGCATGTATTGTTAATACTTTGCCTATTATGCTTCTGATCTTGCCAACGAAGATACCGGCAAAAGGAAACGTTGCTGGGGCAATTATGTTTCTTGGCTTGACAATATTGTTGTAATCTTGAATCTGGCAGGATAAGGGCATAGCCTTTTATCTCGCAAGATAATTGACTAAGAGGAGTATCTGTATGAAGAGAGAACTTGGGATTGCCCGCTGTGGGCTGGCGTGTTGTTTGTGTTCTGAGAATGTCACCTGCAAAGGATGTAAACAGGATGGATTTAAAGATCTTTCTTGGTGTGTGGACGCAGAATTTTGTGAGGTACGCAGATGCGTGATTGATAAGGACATGAATGGCTGTTATGAGTGTCAGCCTGCAAAATGCCGGAA
>JAFYHY010000066.1 GCA_017538895.1 Aeriscardovia sp.
CTGATTAGTAGCAAGGATTGATGCCCTGCCCTCTGCATCAGAGCTAAGAACAAATCTGTAAACCACAGCCATGTCCTCGATGTCCTTATGAGGAACTGTCTCAAGCAGATCCTTGTTGGTCTCAGCTGAAACAACCTCCATCACAAGCTTGTCCTTCATCTTGTCATAATCAGTAAGTGTTGCCATATCGACCTCAGGCTTATTCTCAAGACTGTCTGCAACAAGCTGCGATGTCTTATCAACAACCTCGTTGTAGTCAGTTCCATCTTCATATGCCCCGTAGCACTTATTAAGTGAGATGTTCACACCGACCTGATCATCAACCGGCTTGATCGTCACAGCCTCGTAGCTGTCGTTCAGCTTGTTCACAGTGTTTACTGAAACATCTGCCTCAATGCCTTTCTCGTAAAGCTTATCCTTCAGGTCCTCCACGAACCTCTCTTTGAAATTCTCATAATCCATAAATGTGTTATCCTTTCTTTTGTTGTAGTAAGCCTTGGATCGTCATCCGTTGGCTGTCTGATTTTGGGCAAAAGAAAAACGCCAGACCTGCAACTGCATTTCACAGTCACAAGCTGACGTTTCATTTACCGTTATTCTTTTGCAAAAGAAAATGGACTCGGCGGCTTGGGAAGTGTTTTTGTTTTTCCCTATCGCTTTGTCCATTGTAAATATAACACAGTAATTTTGATAAAAAAACCCTATAACCTTCCCAGTTTTTCCCGATGTATTCCCAGTTTTTCCTGAGATATTCCCAAAAGCAAAAAATGAGGCCTGCTGATTATTCAACTATCATCAGACTGGTTCTGAATTGTTCTTCTGCCTTATATGTGTACTCCATTAGAAGCCCTCTTACAAAAGCTTCGAGAAAATGATAGTACATATTTCCATCCATACCTGCCTCTACAAAATATGCAGAGTGCAAATCAGTATTACGGATAAGCCTGCATTCATTATCAGAAACATCTCTTATTTCTGAGCCCCTGTCACATGGCATTCCGTCCAGAAGTACCTCCTGCAATCTAAGGCACGTGTCCTTAGGACGCATGCCGGCAGGGAAATGCATATCTTTTCCAACAGCTTCTATCTTTTCTTCTATAATTCCCACCCTGGATGGGTCATCTTTTAATATAGCCGCTATGATTCCAGCATATCTCTTTTCTGCGCCATCTACCATTTCAAATAAAGAAGCGTGAATATTGCTTAAATCTATGACATCTTCTATAGGGGCAAATTCTGTAATCATATATTCATCCACAGGCACGCCCCAATCTTGCTTCTTTGCCATTTCTCCAACCGCGTTTATCACCTTCTGACAAGTGATAATGCGGTCGTACATAAGTGAATGAATTGGTCCTAAAAACGCACTCATTTCCTATCCTCTCA
Organism: Aeriscardovia sp.; assembly: GCA_017538895.1. Lineage (GTDB taxonomy): Bacteria > Actinomycetota > Actinomycetes > Actinomycetales > Bifidobacteriaceae > RGIG7107. The sequence continues at coordinate 1,387 of JAFYHY010000066.1, forward strand.
ACCAATCAAAAGCTTCATATCATCTTCCACTGTTGTAATTCCGGCAATTCCAAAATTGTCTACCAGGACATTTACTACATTAGGTGAAAGAAATGCCGGAAGTGTAGGTCCAAGATGAATATTCTTAACACCGAGATAAAGTAGTGCCAGCAATACAATAACCGCCTTCTGCTCGTACCAGGAAATGTTATAAACAATAGGAAGCTCATTTACGTCATCAAGTTCGAACACTTCCTTAAGTTTCAGGGCAATAAGCGCCAGTGAATATGAATCATTACACTGACCTGCATCAAGCACTCTTGGGATTCCACCAATATCGCCCAAATCAAGCTTATTGTACTTATACTTTGCACAGCCTGCTGTAAGAATAACTGTATCCTTTGGAAGTGCCTTGGCGAAATCAGTGTAATAGCTTCTGCTCTTTGCTCTGCCATCACATCCCGCCATGACAACGAACTTCTTTATGGCACCGGACTTTACCGCATCCACGACTGTATCTGCAAGCGCAAATACCTGCTCATGAGCAAAACCTCCTGTGATTGTTCCGGTCTCAATCTCTGTAGGTGCTGCGCATGTCTTGGCAAGTTCTATAATCGCTGAAAAATCTTTGATCTCACCATAAGCTCCATCGATATGTTTGCAGCCAGGATAGCCTGTTGCACCTGTTGTGAATAATCTATCTTTATAGCTTTCTGCTGGTGGAACGATACAGTTAGTGGTCATAAGAATTGGTCCGTTAAACTTTTCAAACTCTTCCTTCTGCTTCCACCATGCATTACCGTAGTTTCCGGCAAAGTTATCATATTTCTTAAAGAATGGATAATAATGAGCAGGTAACATTTCTGAGTGAGTATACACATCCACTCCTGTGCCCTTTGTCTGCTCTAAAAGCATCTCAAGATCCTTTAGATCATGACCGGAAATAAGAATACCCGGATTACTTCTGACACCGATATTTACAGATGTTATCTCCGGATTGCCATATGCAGAAGTGTTGGCTTCATCAAGAAGTGCCATGCCATCTACTCCATATTTGCCACATTCTAATGTAAGAGCAATCAGGTCATCTACGGACAGGCTATCATCCAGTGTCTTTGCCAGTGCTTCCTGCAAAAATGAATCAACATTTTCATTATCTTTAAGAAGTGCGTTGGCATGCTTGGTGTATGCAGCAAGCCCTTTCAAACCGTAAGTGATCAATTCCCGAAGAGAACGAATATCTTCATTTTCTGTTGAGAGTACTCCAACTGTCCTTGCTTTTTCATCAAATTCTGCTTCTGAGCCGTACCATAAGGCAGCTTCAGGGAGTTTATTCTTATCTGATACTTCATTTAACAGCTCAGCCTTTATCTCAAGCGTTTCCACAATCTTTGCCTTGATTGAGTCCTTATCAAAATTTGCATTTGTAATAGTAGAAAAAAGGTTAATGGAAACCAGATGATTCACATTCTCCGATACTGCTTTTCCCTCTTTTCTAAACATGGTAGTTACGGCAGAAAGTCCTTTTGTCACATAAACTAATAAATCCTGTAAGTTTGCAACTTCCGGCGTCTTTCCACATACACCTGCATTTGTACATCCGCTGCATCCTGCAGTTTCCTGACATTGATAACAGAACATTTTATTTTCCATTGTTGCTTTCTCCTTTTTCAATTGCGTTTTGATTCATGTAAAAAACATACCTTATAAATCGAAGACAATAAGTTGCAAATGCAACTCTTCAGAATTATAGTTTAGATAAAATAATGTTAGGAAGGTGAAACATATGAAGAATGAGATCGTTTATTCCGATATTGATCTGTTTGAAAACATAGAAGGTTCTGATGTAGAAAAGCTTCTTTTTTGCATCAAATCCTTTAAGAGGGTCTTCAAAAAGGATGAACTCATTTACTTGGAGGAAGACAATATTTCTTATGTAGGGATCGTTTTATCCGGCAGCGTACATATGTTAAAAAATGACATCTGGGGCAACAGTTCATTATTCACGTTCTTTGGCCCGGGGGAGTTATTCGGAGAAAGCTTTGCTGTGCAAAAGGATATTTCCTCATCGGTAATCTTTAAAGCCGGTGAGGATACTACGGTTCTGTTTCTTTCCGCTTCCAACATAATCCACACCTGTCCAAATGGGTGCAGTTTTCATGCACAGATAGCCACTAATCTGTTTCATTTATTGGGCATTAAGAACCGGAAATTCATCGATAAGATAGACATCCTTTCCAAAGGAAGCATCCGTGAGAAATTATTAGCATATATCTCACAGCTTTCGCAGGAGCAGCACTCAAAATATGTTCATTCTCCCCTCTCAAGAGTTTCACTTGCAGATTATTTATCAGTAAACCGAAGCGCCATGATCCGAGAGCTATCCAAGATGCGTGACGAGGGACTCATTGATTTTGATAAAGACACATTTATAGTAAAGGAAGGTAACCATGGAAAAGAGAATTGATTTAAACAAATCCGTATATGATCTATGCACAGAATACCCCGAACTCATTCAAATTTTGGAAGACCTGGGTTTTACTGAAATAACCAATAAGACCACCCTCAATACAATGGGACGCATTATGACAATTCCTAAAGGTGCTCTTATAAAGAAGATTGATATGGTTGATGTAGTCCTTTCTCTAAAGAATAACGGGTTTACATTGGATGGAAAGATGCCTGGTTTTGTCCAGCGATCCCTTGATAAAAAACTGAATACCAGTGAGGGTGCCAAAGTGCCGGAAGAGCTAAATGATCGCATTCTGCTCCTCAAGGGTTATATAGAACGCCTAAGTGCCGGCGAAGATTTAGAATCGGTAAAAAAAGACTTTGTAGAAAATTTTTCCGAAGTAGATGCAGGAGAAGTCGCTAAAGCAGAGCAGGCACTTATTGCTGACGGTACCCCTGTTACTGAGGTGCAAAGACTATGTGATGTTCACTCTGCCCTGTTTCATGGTGCAACCCAGGCAGAAAGAATTGCAAATGCTGAGAAAGCCGTTGCAGAGACCTTGAAAAATGAAAGCTTCGGTATGGGAATTGGCTCTAAAGTGAAGGCAGCTCCTTTAAAGAGACAGGATGGTGCTGACGAACAGTATAATATTCTAAAAAAAATCGAGAATCATCCATTGAATGTTTTTGCTCTGGAAAATGAAACTATATTACAGGTCCTAAAAGAACTTAGAGCCGCAATGGAAACAAGGGAAAATCTGCTTGAAGCTTTAGATAAAGCCCGTGAGCTTTCTATTCACTATGCAGAAAAAGGTGACTTACTATACCCTCTTTTAAAACTGAAATACAAGTTTTCAGGTCCTTCAGATGTAATGTGGTCAGTAGATGATGAAATCCGTGATGAGATGAAATCTTTATCAAACAGTGCCAGGGAATTTACGTCTCTATTAGAAGATTCTCAGTGGAATGAACGTTTAGATGCAGTCGTTACAAGGGCAGAGGAAATGATCTATAAGGAGGAAAACATCCTCTTCCCGCTCTGTGCCAAGAATTTCAGCGAAAAGGAATGGCAGGATATCGCAAGAGATTTTGATGATTACAAACCATGCCTCATTGATAAACGTCCTGCATGGGCAAAGGCTACACCCAAGAAAAAAGCTGCTGATCTAGAGCAGTCTCTTTCTGAAGTCATTTTCCCGTCAGGACATATGACTCCTTATCAGTTGGACTCCATGCTAAACACTATTCCAATGGAGCTTACCTTTATCGATGAAAACAGTATCAACAGATATTTCAATGACGGAGATGACATGAAGTTATTCAAAAGACCACTTATGGCTTTGGACCGTGAAGTTTTCTCATGTCATCCACCTAAAATTGAACCTATGGTCCGTTCTGTTATTGAAGATTTTAGAAACGGTAACAGGGATTCTATTGATATATGGAACAGCCGTGACGGTGAACCTGTGTTGGTTAAATATATAGCCGTCCGTGATAAGGACAAAAAATATGTCGGAACCCTGGAGTGCGTGCAAAAAATGGGATTTGCCAAGAATCATTTTTCGCAGTGATATTTTAAAGATTTTCTTCTCCCCACCTTTTAAGCTCTAATAAAATGGGTACAATACTCTCTGCTTTTTTAGTCAGAGAGTATTCTACTCTGACGGGCATCTCCATGTACTGTTTTCTCTCTACCAGGCCTGCTTCTTCCATCTCTTTTAACGAATTTGCCAGCATGGTGTTTGTGATGCCGAAAATCCTTCTTCGAAGCTCTCCATACCTTATGGTTCCTTCGTTGTCCATGACACACAGGATCATTATCTTCCACTTTCCGCCAACTATATCTATGACCTTCTTAAGTCCACAGTCTTTCCCGGCAATATCATCACAAAGAGATTCCTTTTTACCATTCTCCAAATCTTTTTTTGCTGCCATGATCCGCTCCTTTCCACGTTACTAAGGTTTTTCGTACCAGGTTGATTTAATCTGCGTACTTGATATATTTTTTATACCACATATACTAACATTATCAACAGCACAGAACAAGCATATTTTTGAAAGAGAGGATTTTTAAAATGGAATATCAATTTACAAATGAAAACTTTAATGAAGAAGTAATGAACAGTGACATCCCTGTAATGGTGGATTTCTATGCAGACTGGTGCGGTCCCTGTCAGATGATGATGCCAATCGTTGAAGAGATGGCTGAAAAGTATGATGGCAAGGTAAAGGTTGGAAAGGTAAATACAGATCAGCAGTCCAACCTTGCAGCCCAGTTTGGAGTTATGTCCATCCCAAGCTTTTTCTTTATTAAGAATGGTAAGGTTATAGGTTCTACTGTTGGGGGAATGAACAAGAATGATATGGCAGCAAGAATTGATGCCCTTATCGAAGCCTAAGTCCTGGGCAAAGATGGTAATCATATGAAATCAAAATTTATAGCATCAGTAGATGAAAATGTATGTGTATGTTGTGGGGCATGCCATGAGGCATGTCCTACTTCTGCGATAAGTACCCCTGACGGATGCTACGCAGAAGTATCAACGGATCTTTGCGTAGGCTGCGGAAAATGCAGCCGGATATGCCCGACAGGATGTATATCAATAATCAACAGAATGGATTAGGAACTCATGAAAAAGAAAAACTGGACAGACTATCTGTGGATCTGGCCGATAGTCTACTTTACTCTTGGATTTTTTAATATATTATTCGCATGGCTTGGAATGATAGACTTTATCCTGCCACTTATAATAGCGGTTTTAGGAGGTGGCAAAGCTTTCTGCAACAGGTATTGTGGAAGAGGTAAGCTCTTTGCCTTTATACCAAGGATACTGGGTAAAGAGAATAAAAAGGTTGCTCCAACCTGGATGTACAGTAAGTACTTCCGCTACGGATTTTTAGCATTCTTCATGACAATGTTTGGAAATATGGTATATCAGACTTATCTCGTATTTGCGGGAAGCAGGAGCCTTCGCGCCGCCATAAAGCTATTCTGGACATTTAAAGTGCCCTTTAAATGGGCTTATACCGTTACTGCTGTTCCTGAATGGGTTACACATTACAGTTATGGTTTTTACAGCCTTATGCTGACTTCAACACTTATCGGATTCATCTTAATGGCACTATACAGACCAAGAACATGGTGTGCCTTTTGTCCAATGGGAACAATGACACAAGGCATATGTAAGATAAAAAAGAAAACGCGTTAATGACAGGAGAGTCTCGCATGATAAAAATATATGGAAGAAGCGACTGTATCGATTGTATTGCCTGCAAAAAAAGCTTTGATAAAAGCGGACTTGAGTATGACTTCAGGGACATTGGTGAATCCCTGCGTGAGCTTGCAGTATTTCTTAAGATTCGCGATTTGAACAGTATCTTCGATGAGATTAAGGGAACCGGAAAGATTGGTATCCCTGCTTTGGTTACAGAAAATCATGAGGTGATCCTCGACTGGGAGAACTATCTTTGGGAAGCTGGTGGACATATAGTTGAATCTGCAGGAGCCTGTGACATAGATGGTAAGGGATGCTGAAGCAACATATAGAATAAAAACTCTGGTCACTTTGCTGTCCAGAGTTTTCTGTGTATCTCACTGTTTTTGGAAATAATGTTCTTCTCTAAATGATGCCCAGGAGCTAATAGAAGCGGAATCAGGACAACACTGCTTACTCCGTTTTTCTGGATCTCCTCCGCCACATCTTCTGCATCCGGTTGGCCATGAAGCATTACAAGAAAGGCATTTTTCCCTTTCTTTCTGACTGACTCTAATAGTTCTTCATATAAATCAAGAGCTTCTTTATCAGCTCCATGTCCAACAAGTACATACGTCTTTTCCATTTATTGCTCCTTACTTTATTAGATTGTAGTCAAAAAGAAGTCTGCTGTTTGCTACTCTTTCTACTCCTACTCCAACAACTCTTTTCAGGCTCTCTTTTTTAGAAATCTCATCCGGACTTCCGTCATCTGCGATTCTTCCATTTTCTATCAGCAGTACTTCCTTACTGTAGGTCAATGCCATTGGAATATCATGGGATGTCATTATTATCCCGCATCCCCTCTTTGCCAGTTCTTCCAGTATTTCCATCAGCCTTATCTGATGCTCTATGTCAAGGTCTGAAGCAGGTTCATCAAGAAGGATATATCTGCTCTTTTGCGCGATCACCATGGCAATATAGGCCCGGCTCATTTCGCCTCCGGATAAAGATGAAACCTGCCTGTGGCTTAGGTTGGCAACTTCAACCATTTCCATTGCCTCATCTATGATCCTGACATCCTCTTTGGTCAGGTTATGACCAAAGCTTTTGTACGGAAATCTTCCGTGTGAAACCAGTGTTCTTACACTCATTGCTACCGGATTCAAATGCTGCGGAAGATAAGCCACCATTTTTGCCCTTTCTCCATGGGGCATCTTTGACACCTCGTTGCCATCAATGGTTATACTTCCTTCATAGGAAATCTGTGCATCCATAGCTTTTAAAAGCGTGGACTTACCACTTCCATTTTTTCCAATGATACTGGTGATGAACCCCTGTTCAAAGGAATATCCGACAATATCTATTATTGTTCCAGAGCCATATCCTGCTCTGATATTTCGTAGTTCCAGAGCCATATTCTTACCTTTATCCTCTATGTCTTTTCGCAAGAAGAATTATGAAAAATGGCGCTCCGATCAGAGAGATCAGCATACCC
>JAFYHY010000067.1 GCA_017538895.1 Aeriscardovia sp.
CATAGTTCCAGAACTCTGCTCAATTTATTCAGAGCACTTAATAAAATAAGCTCTGGCGGGGCGCTTCCTTAAGGTTGCCTTTTTTAAATTCCCCTACAAGACATCTTTTCGATGAACTTGCACCATCCATTTTGAATGGCGCGACAAATATCGGAATTATTTCTCAAACTTCCAAGCATCCATGTTATTATTTAACGTTTATTAACCTTTTGGGCACTTGCCAAAAACGTATCTCACTACCTTGGCATTTGCCTTGTTTTCATTAACGAAGTCGCGCTCAATGTAGATGTCTGTAACTCGCATGGACTCATCCACATGGTTGAGGGATGCATGAACTGTGTACTTATCGATACCACATTTATTAAGAGCGATAGTAGCCCATGAGTGTCGGGCTGCATAAAACTCTAGATCTTCAATGTTCAGCTGCTTACCTATCTCTTTTAGCCCCTTGTTGATAGCCTTATTAAAAGCCTTGTGGTCTCTATATTCCTTGTAGAATCTGAAAAGACGCCCACCACTTGTATCTTGGTACTTCTCTATAATCGGAAGAACCATGTCGGGTACAACAACCTCCATCTTAGCCTTGTCAAGCCTGCGGTCTTTGGTCTTGGTACGATTATAAACAAGCCGATTGCCTCTCAACTCTGTAGCATTATAAAGGTCAGCGGAATTAATGCCCATTAAGCAGAACGAAAGAATAAAGCAATCCTTAGCGAGGTCTGGACGGCAAGTATGCTTTGCTCCTTTGTAGATATTCTGATATGGAAAATTCCAGATGTCTTTAATATGTTGAGGCTGGATAGCTCGCTTTCGAGTTGCTTCTTGTTTAGGAATCCTGAAAAATTCAAATGGGGAATGAGGAATGCGTATAAGTCCTTTATCGGGCTTGTTGTAGTACTTCTGTGCTTCACCGTATAGATGTTTGATACTCATAAGATATAGCGATAAGCATCGGTTGGAAGGTACTCGTTTCCCTTCTGCTTCCAATGCTTTTACCCGTTTATTACGCTCTTTTAGTAAATAGTCTCGATATTGTTCAAGCAGTTCAATAGATATATTTTTGATGTTTAATTCTTCCTTACCGAGGAATCGGATAAACGATTTTAGTGCTGTATTATAGTTGTCCTTACCTTTTATGGTGGTTTCAGCAATCCAATTTCTGCTGAATGCTATAAAATCGATTGGCTTTTCTGCCTCGTCCTTATTAAGTAAACGATTTACGATTTCGTTCACACCATAATTACCAGAATCAAGGTGCATAGTAGTAAATAACAATCTGTAATGTAGAATAAGACGGTCTGCTTCATGTTTAATTATAGATTCCTCTTTCAGTTTGTAATCAGCAGTAAGGTCTTCTTTTGTGGCGAATAGGTCTGAGGAGATTCGCTTTACTACACGGTCTTTTGTGAATCGGATTCTCACATTGTACGTACCATCATTACGCACTTTCCCTTTTTCTACTTCTGCTCTAATTGTAAGCATAATAATTAAGTTTTGAGGTCAACCTCAGGTCAACAATAGGTCAACAAGAGGTGACTTTGGTTAAAAAATGCGCTTAATTATCAGTTTTCATAGAACCTACAGGAAATCGATTTTTGTGAGATTCTCTTTCTATCAATCTTCGGAAACCCTAATAAACAGAGGCTATAGCATAAAAAAAGCCTCAAGATTGCTCTTGAGACTATCGTGGACCAGCCAGGGCTTGAACCTGGGACCTCCAGATTATGAGTCTGTTGCTCTAACCAACTGAGCTACAAGTCCGATGCAAATTGCGTTTTGCGGCTGCAAAGGTAAGTAGAATTCTTTAAATATCCAAATTTTTAAGAGGAAATAACTAAAAATGTTTGTTAC
>JAFYHY010000068.1 GCA_017538895.1 Aeriscardovia sp.
ACATACTGGTATTATAAGACTCATAGCATAGCAAAACTCAACTGAAATCTCTCTTGGGCTGTGGTGGGCATTTGTGAGAATCCCCACCAGCCCCTTTCGTCCTGCATCCCCAGCATCGAGGAGGATAAGGCCGCAGCCGTAGAGCATTACGTCATCGGCTATATGGCCTTTTGGCACATCGCCTTTGTGGATGAGGACTGCCTCGTGCAATGTCAAGATGATGTACTCCGCACCGAGGCCCGACAGAAGATAGACCGCCACATCGCCGACCATCCCCCCGTCAAGACCTTCCCCCGCTTCTACCTCGTCCTTCTCCGCCAGCCCATCGCCCCGATGGAAGCCGACAGACGAACTCCAGCAGATGATCAAGAGTGCTGAGGACTGGATAAAGTCATTAAGCAGAAAACTATCACAAAAGAAAAAGAAATGAACAAGAAAACCATCATCACCGTATTGCTCGCCCTCGTTGCTTTGACGGGGCAGGGACAAGAGATTAAAATGAACGAGACAACTATCAACGACTACATCCCGATGCTTAATCAAAAAGGCTATCAGGCTTACAGCTTTGATGTCAGTGCGATAAAAGGCCAAACTTTGTCAGTACTACTGGATTTAGTGTGAATTAACTTAGTAATCGTACCATCTTGCTGCAAGAAGTTCATATATTAACGTGATAGAGATGCCTTGTGACTCCGGACATAAATTTCACCTGTGCGCAGGTCTTCAAGCGCACTTTGGGTTATATCCCGCCAAAATCGCTCGATTTTGGGGCCTGCTTTTGCCCATATCTCTTTGCATAGTTCATCCCTGTCACCACCATCGAAGGCAAGGAAGGCTTCTATCTTATTGGCCTGATCTTGGTTCAGGCGACGCTGGGATGAACAGTTGCCCATCTCTATTACAGCCTTGACTGCTGCATCAAAGAGCTGATTGCGCTTCTCAATTTTCTCGTGGTACGAGTCCCAGGTGCCATCAGCGATACGCATGGCATCCTCATGGAGGGGCTCCAAATCTTCGAAGTCAAGTTTGCAGTCAGGATCAGTCTTGGCCATCATCTTGGCAAAATGGAATGTATCTTCAACGTAGCCCTGTCGTCCTTTCTCCGTTTTCTCTCCACTCATGGCTTCCTGAAGGATGTCTTTCAAGTCCTTGGTGAACTCTTTGAAACCTTTCCTCCACTGGTCAAATACGATTTTGACCACCTTTTTGAAGTTCAATGAGCAGAACGCAAAGATAAGGTCGCGCAAGACTTTCAGTCTGTCCAACAGGTCATCGTTGGCTTTCTTGGCATCAGACAGTTCTTTTTCAAGCATCTCGATTCGTTCGACCTTAGTGATCTGCTGGCGATTTCCCAAACCAAAGTCCTTCATGATAGGATTGCCGTTCTTATCAAAGGCCAGACTGGCTCTCTTGAGTTTTTGGTCATAGTCCTCCTTCATTTCGGCCATTGCTGCTTCATGTTCTCGTCTAGCCTCGTTCTTCGCTTTCTCAACGGCAGCTTCCTTGTCACCTTCAGCAAGGAGAGCTTGTTCACGCTTCTCTTCTTCAAGGCATCTTGCCAACTCTTCCCATGTCAGGACCTGGCCTTTCTTGTCGCCCGATTCCCAGTAGTACTTGTAGCCTTGCTTGTCATGGGCTATCGTGGCTTGGAGCAGTTCCGCTTCGTGGGCTGCTTTCTCGTCTTCCATTGCCTTCCTGACTGCTGAACTAAGACCACTGTTCAGGAGTTTGTCGAACATGGAAGCCTTTGCCATCTGCTCTATCTCAGCTTTCTGACCTTCTATCTTTGCTTCATTGGCCTTCATGACGGCATTCTGTTTTTCCACTTCCTTCTCAACGGCCATGAGCTTACCGTTGACTTGTTGAAGATTCCATTCTGCGGGCGGCACTCTCTTTTGTTTGCTTCCAGCAATGCCCCGGCGTAAGCCAAAAGGAGCCATAGCAAGTGCATAGTCCGTCTGCCAACGCTCCATTGCTACAGGATTGCAGATGTCCTTGGCAGAGAGTCGGGCAGTTACTTCCTGTTTCTTGTAGGAGCGCTTCTTGATGATTGCCTTGCCTTTCTCGTCAAGGATGATGTTGCCATCCTTGTCGGTCTCATACTTTCGGATGGGACTGCCGTTCTCGTCGAACTTGGGTTTCTCCTTACGGGGCTTGGGCGCTTCATGGGTAATAGGGACTACCGTAACGTGCAGATGCGGAGTCGTCTCGTCCATGTGCAGGACAGCCGACACCACATTCTCGCTACCGAACTCCTTACGAAACCAGTCAATAGTTGAGTCTATCCATTCGTCGAGCTTACCTTCTTCTTCAAGTTGCTTCATGGTGTCCTCATCGGAACTGCAAACGAAACACAAGGCAATGACGGCATCATCCTTGACCTTGCGGGTTTTCTTTTTCCCTTCCGTTTTATCCTTTTCAGAAGTCGATCTTGAAAAGCCCTCTTCACGGAGGCGGTTCCAGATGGCTTGTGTACGACCTGTCTTCTTTGCGCTCTCAATACATTCGCGGTTGAGTGCAGTACGTGAATCGTCACGGACGCTTTTCGGACGGAACGGAACCATCCTGTCCGTCTTGGCATCATATACTTCGCGGTCGATGTGGGCAGACAATCCTCCCGCGTTACCAGTTTGCTTGTCCATAGTCAGGACAACATATCTATCACCTTTAGCCATAGTTTGTCAATTTTAATTGTCTGAATATTGCAGGGTCCAGGGAAGCTCCTTGGTCGGAGTTCTTAGAGGTTGAGACCTCTGAGCGGGGCGGTCAAGGGGGAGGGTCACCCCCTTGTGAGGTTTCCAAAGGGCAAGCAGCCCTTGGCAGGTTTCCAGGGCAGCGCCTTGGACGGTGGGTGCAGGGAGAGGCCACTTCCTGCTGGGGAATCCAAAGGGGCAAAGCCCCGTGGCTTACTTACCTAAATTTAGCGACACTGTTCGCGGCGGTGGTGTATGCAATACACAAACCACAAATTTTGGTATAGTAAGCTACACCATTTTTGCAAATAGTTGCCCCTGACCGTCAAGTCACGTTACTTCCAGAAGGTTGCGGTGTCCTGAACGATGGAAAACGATAGGGAAGAATAAGCATCATCTCGTTGAAGCGGTCTGCTATTCTGTCACCATAGGTTGTACGTATCTGAGCTGGCGTTAGATTGGTCGTAACCATCGTGAAAAGCATTCTGCAATATCGATATGAAAGCAGATCTATCACGGGAGTCTGACGGTTACCGTAATTCTGTATGACGGTTTCTTCTTCACCCAAGTCATCTATGCCAAGCATAGAAAGGTCTCGAAAAGTCAAAAGATTGTCTCGCCTGACCATGATCTCGTCACAAAGATACTTTGCGCTCTCTACCCTCAGAGTGTAGTTGCCAACTGAGGTGGTACCATTATTGGGTATTTCCAGCCTGCTGATAAGATTTCGCAGCGCATACATCATAGAACTCTTGCCATTTCCAACACCGCCGCACAACAGTATGCCGAATTTTGACGTGGGCTTGGTGAATAGTTCTGCTATCTGGTATATGTGGCCTCGCAGTTCGTCACTGTTTATAAACGTCTTGCCACGATTTGCCACCTCTAATCGCAGAGCAGTCTCGATAAAAACGAACGCTTCTTCTGTTGACATTGGGAACTTAGCAAACCCCTGTGTAGTCCTCTGGCTTGTTAGCTGAGATCTCAGCAGAGCCAGTTTTTCCATTGTACTTTGATATCTTGCCATGATTGTTATTCCTGTATTGATAGCATATCCAATTATACACGTAAGTACGGCAGTCAGCTTCTTCCTTTCCCTTACAGCCTTTCTGTTCTTGGGCCAGGAAGAAGTCACTTATCAGCTTTTTTAGAGCCTCTTCGTCGAGAGTTATTCCATTCTTGGCCAGTCGGACTATCAAATCTTGTTGCCAAGGATGGTCGTTGAGAAGCAGTTCCTTCAGTTCAGAAAGAGACAACGCTTTCTTCGATTTCGAGAGAGAGGAAGGATTTTCTTCTTTCACTTCTTCAATGTTTATATCTTTCTCTTCTATCTTAGAAGGGGGCAACGTTTGGGTCAACTCAGTAGTCAACTGTTGAGTCAATCCCGGGGTCAACATCTCGGACAACTGCGGTGGCAACGATTGCGATGGCACATCCTTACAAACTTTAACATCAAAATTGAGAGTGTATAGTGCCGGTCTGCCTTTCCCCTCTCCTTTGCTAAAGTTAATAAGCCCTCGCTTGCGAAGTCCTTCCCTTGCCTTCATAATGTTCTGCTTTGAAGTGTTCAGCCGTGCCAGCAGCAGCTGGGTGTTGCATTTAAAGGGCATCACCCAGTGCTGGCGGTTGGCTTCATAGAGTAGATAGAAGAAGAGTGAGTTCTCACTCAAGGAACATGGGTCGTTCTCATTTGCGTCCCAGAAATGGTTCATGTAGTCAAAGATGCTCATTGCTTCAATCCTTTCTCTATACGTTCCACATCAGACAACTTATACTGATTCTTCCCTCCCAATTTGAAACAAGGAAGGTAGCCGCTGGCATTCCAGCGCCAGAGAGTAGCCCTGCTCTTATGCAGTCGTTTTATCACAGCAGCCTCGTCAATCATCACATCCTTCTCAGCTTCTTTTCGAGCCTGGGCCATTTCGTCAGCCCAAGCAAAGAATGCCGATTTCAGGACATCTACAGTGGTTATGACTACTGTATTTGAATCTGAGGATTCAAACATTGAAATAGATTTCATCTCAAATTGTAACAGGTTCTTTTAGCGATCCTCACGGCCAAACGCTGGCCTCGCACCTGTTGGGATCCATCCTCTGCAATGAGGCTTGCAGCGATTTCACGGTGCGAAGGTACGACTTTTTGAAATACGATTGATTTATTTTGAGTAGCTCGTGGTAGCCGACTACCGAAAGCTACTTCTGTTAATCAGATTTAACGCAAAAAGGTATTAAAAAAGGCCTGTAACCGGGAGATTACAGACCTTGGTATAAACAGGTTTTGCTTCGTGCTTAATAGAAGAACGACATTATCCATCGCCAGAACTGAAACAACATATTTCGTGGTGACATAGAGGTCTTTTTAAATACTATTCGGCCATCCTCTTTCTTGGTGTAGCCGATTCTCGTTCTCAACGCTGCTCTTATTGGAACTTTCAAGTCCTCATAGGTCTTATCGTGCAGAGATGAGAGATCTTTGTTGTATGCTTTCTGATGAATGGACGGGAATTCCTCCTTGATGTCCTCATACCTGCAGCTTTTGATTAACCCTTCTTCCTGTGCAACAACCATTACCAATGCTGCGTCTTTGCCGACATAACCGTTTGTCATAAAGTGGAGAGTGTCCATAATTTCCTTCGCCTTTTCAGGGAATTGTATCACATTCAGGAACGACGTGGGCTTGTCTTTAGGGATAAACTGGTCTAACAGCCTTATAAAACCCAATACTAATTTCGGGCCAAGGCCAGGAATAGACTTACTCAGCAGCTGTTTGAGGAATCCTATAATCTCACTGCGATGCTTGACACCACGTATGAAGATATACTCGATTACGCGTTTATGACCCCTATCTTTCTCACAGAACTGCTCGAATGGAATATCGTGTCTCGTCATAATCAGGATAATCACCTCTGCCGTAGACTGTAAAGAAGGTGGCTGGATATTATCGTCAATTTTTCCGTCTGGCTGTTCGCGCAATTTGAGTAATGATTTTATATAATCAACGTTTCTGTCCTCGATAGATTTCCCATATTCCTTGTCCAAGTCCTTATAAAATTCGTCTAAACTATTGTTTGCCATACCTTACTTTACAATCTTTAAATCCTTATTAGTATAATATACTGGCTGCTTGTATGCATAGCACATCAGCATAAACCTGTCCTTCATATCCATATGAGTATAGTGATTAACGGCATCGCTGCCTTCTTGATGCAGCCCTGCTGCATACATGTTGATTTGGGCCTTGGTCAGAATATCTACATGCGTCTTGCGACATGTCTTACTACTTGCCAACTCGTAAAGAGGCTGATACTTGTTATTACCCAGCTCCTCATCAAATACTGCACACTTGCGGTCTATACCACAATGCTTCATGAGTTCCTTAATTTTCACGTTATAGCCACTTTTGCCACTGACATACTTAAGTATATGGAAGTTGAATTTGTATTTCATGATGATGTCATAGGCGAATCGCATTACAGGAGTTTGAATCTCTATACGTCCAACATTCTCCCTTAGCGTTTTTTCTGGAAGATAGTGTATATACATGATACCGTCGTCTGAGACGGCAACATTATCCATAGACAATCTTTTGAACTCGCTTATACGGCAGCCAAAAGCGCATTGCAATATGAAAGCGTCCTTTGTTTCCTGTAAATACTCTGGCACTATGGTATTCATAACCCTTAAGAACTCTTCTTGCAGAAGGAAAATAGGAGGATCGTATGATTCACGCATCATTGTACGCTTCTTATTCCTTCCCAGATGAATAAAAGGTGAAATACTAAGTTCTCCTTTCTCAATAAGTTCATTGAAGAAAGCCTGAATCTTCTTCATTTTGGTAGCAACCGTATTCTGGTCACGGCGAGCTGTAGGAACATTCCTTGCAGAAAACATATCGTATAAGCTCTTGTGCTTATCAACATACTTGTATTCATCGAAAAGAAATTGGCGGAAATCCATTAGGTCATCCGCATCAAATTCTGAGGGAGTAACCTTTAACCTATGTTGGATAGTGAGGAATCTGGTGAGTTCACCTAATGAGACCTTATAATGCTTTTGTCTGCCCTCGCCAAAGTTGCCATCCCGCAAGCCATCCTCAATATACTTTGAGAATCTGTCAATCAGAGTTAGTTCTGTTAGGGCTTTCACATTCTTTTGAGGATGCAACACTTCTGATATAGCTTTTTCAAAGTCTTCTGCCGTAATACGAGTTTTGTCCTTAACCTCGCATAATTGGCGATATGCGGTTTCCATAGCATCTATCTCCGTATCAATGTCAAGTTTCAGTTGCTTGTTATAGATGCTCATACGGGGTTTCAATTCTCCAGTAGCAGTAAACTTATCCAAATCCTTTAGGTCTGCGTCAATGTCGCTCTTATGATACAAGTCAACACCTCT
>JAFYHY010000069.1 GCA_017538895.1 Aeriscardovia sp.
GACACAGGACTCTGATTACAGACCAGCTATTTCACAACCCATCTACGATTTCTTCATGTTCAAGAATAAGGCATTTGTCTCTGCGACACCACTTGAAATGTCTCATCCGATGTTTGAGCAACAAGGCTTTCAGAAAATCGTTATCACTCCTGACTATGACTATAAAAAGGACATAGAGCTGATAGTTACCAACAGTTACTACAAGAGACTGAGCATTGTCCTTGATAACCTCAGAGACAGCAAGCACATCTGCATATTTTACAACGTGACGAATGGCATTTTGGATATTATTGAGAGGCTCAATATTACTCAGTACAAGATTTTCTGTTCCGAGGAAAGCGTGAAGAAATTGAAGAGCAGGGGAATTACGGAAGCATACAGTCAAATTGACTACCCGTTAGCCAAGTACAACTTCTTTACTTGCAGATTCTACTCGGCTTTAGATATACGCATCAGTAAGTACAAGCCCGACATCATTATGCTTACAGACCTCCATACTGCCCTATGGACGATGATAGACCCTTTTACAGAGGCGATACAAATACAAGGTCGCTTCCGCAAACGTGGTGACGATGATGTTACGTACAACTCCCTGACACATATTACTAATGTCAATCCTGAGATCCCTGTACTCAGCAGGGAGGAAGTGAACAGAATGGTTGAACAGTCTGCGGCAAATTACAATATGCTAAAAGAGTGCCGAGACACACAAGCAAACAACTTGAAGCGTAAGGCTATCAGCGATGATATGAAGAATATGAGATACCAAGACCTGATAGACGAACGCGAGGAAATCAACTCTTTTGCAATTGACAACCTTTATAATGAGCAGAGAGTACGCTCCTACTACACATCTGGTGAAGCCATATATCAGGCATATCTATCTACAGGATTTTTCAATGTAACATATACTAATGTTACAGAGTGTGTGGGTGACGATGATGTAGATAATGTGTTGGGCGAGAAAACGGAAATCGGCCAGAGAAGAAAGCTCGTAGAGTTATTGGCTCGCATCGATGATTGGTACAATGACGGGAAGATTACACACGCTGAAAAGATGCTGGCAAGAGAGCAACTGAGCACTACCCCGCAGGGGGAATTTACAATCTCTGCCTATGATAAGATAGGTAAGGATGCTATAGTCTCTGCTGAGTTCAAACGCTCGTTAATAACAAGAAAGGTGAATGAGTACGACAGGGCTTTTGCCAACAAGCAGAGATTTCTACCAGAAGTCCTTGAAGCTATACGTGCTGAGTTTCCTATGGGTAAGTACATACCAAAGGAGGAAATCAAACAGAGGCTAAAACTAATTCTACAGGAAAATGGGGTACAGTACAAGGTAACGCAAGATACCATCAAAGATTACTATGATGTAACAGTCTCCAACTCCAGAGAAAAGCCATCGTTCAGCCTTAACAGTTTTATATACGAATTATTAACAATTAATAAAGAAAAAAATGCTTAGAGAGAGTTCTGGTTTTATGTACAAATTTGTGCATTATACATGGAACCCCATCAAGGGGAGATGCCTACACAATTGTTCATACTGCTATATGAAGCAGATTAACCCGAATGCAAGTCAACCAAGACTGGCTGAGTACGAATTTTACACAGATTTAGGCAAAGGGAATTCAATCTTTATCGGTAGTTCAACAGATATGTTTGCTGATAACATTCCCTCTGAGTGGATAACACAAGTCCTTGATTTTTGCCATAAGAAGCAGGATCCTGAGAGGCATAACACCTTCTTGTTACAGTCCAAGAACCCCAGGCGATTTCTGGAGTTCATCAATCACCCGTTAATGCAACATGTTGTTTTCGCTACGACAATAGAGAGCAACCGTTTCTATCCAGAGATTATGAATAAAGCTCCGAAAATTGAGGAGCGAGTAGAGGCAATGGAGAAAATAGCAAATCAAGGATTTCGTACCATGGTAACAGCAGAGCCACTTATGCAGTTTGACCATACTGATATGGTGTCTATCATTAAACGCTGTCAGCCCAGGTTGGTAGCCATTGGAAGAAACACCCGCAGAGACATAATCCTGCCAGAACCTACAAATGAAGAAGTACAATTGTTGGTTCATGAATTAAGGAAATGCATACCAAAGGTACATATCAAAGACAATCACAATGGTTGGGACGTAAAGTAAATCCATAATCCTGCCTTAATCTACACAGGTTAAAGTAGGTGGATTTTTGGAGCGTGGGCATATAGAGCGAGATTTTTCAGATTTTACACCTACTGTTGAATATTTGCATTATGCCCTAACTTCTGAGCCTGTTCACTCCTTGTGAGTGTTCGGGCTTACTTTTGTGTGCGTTAATGGTACACCACCCAACACCCCCTATTACATTTATCCTGCTATTTACCAGATTTCGCTTTTTTAGGTCATTTATAGTACCAACTCCATACAGATACCTTTTCTACATATACTAATGTTATGCATCCATTTTATGTGCAATAGCTAGCATAGGCGGAATTAAAAATCTCATTTCTTAAAAATGGAGAGTGTCTTAACTGTAGGTGCACAACCCCGAAAGTCCCCCGCTCATATTTGAATAAAAAAGAATGCTTTTATAAAAATAGCAAACTTATAAACGATTATAAAATCGTAGTAATTATTTATTAACTTCTAAA
>JAFYHY010000070.1 GCA_017538895.1 Aeriscardovia sp.
AGAGCGCTTCCCCGGGATAAAGGAACGTACCGGAGGCGAAAATGAGATATGGAGCTTCGGTGATGAAAACTATGAGATACTGGCTGAACTGGTAAAACTCCGTGAGCGCCTTAAACCCTATATATGCAGGTATATGGATATCGCATCAAAGGAAGGTAAGCCCATAATGCGTCCCATGTTCTTTGACTACTATAAGGATCCCGTATGCTATGAGCTTGAGGACCAGTATATGTTTGGTGAAGATATACTCTTTGCTCCTATCACTGAGCAGGGCTGCATATCAAGGAAAGTATATCTTCCGGAAGGCAGCTGGCAGGACGTGAACAGCAAGGCGATAGTCAAAGGCGGACAGTGGATTGAATGCGAAGCACCGATAGATAAGTTCATCGCTTTCGTAAAAGAAGGCGCGGAAGTAGCGGAAGTATTCTAGGAGGGAATATGTTTACACTCAGAGTATTTACAAGAAAACCGACAGGTAAGAATTATCCCGCAGCGCTTGGAAACAGTGTGCATTTTGCGGTATGCAGTGACGGGAAGGAAACAGTCCTTAACCAGGATTACGGTATTTTATTTGCAAAAGCAAAGATAAAGGAAGACAACACTCTGGATGAAAGAGGGATACGTAATCCGCTTGTGGTTAAAAAAGACGACGGGTATGTTATTTATGCCGAAGTGATCGATAAGGAAGGACAGCCGGTTGCGTCAGGAGAAGAAAGTATCATTGCCTGGAGTACAAAGGATTTCGTTAACTTTGAAGAATGCTCTGCGGATGCTGTTGGTCCTGAGGCTTCTGAAAGCATAGAGCTCCCGGATGAGCTCTTTCCTGCTGTTAGTGAACGCTGGATACCTTTGGAAGTTAAGAGTGTTTCCGTACCCGAAGATGTAAGGGTTGATTCCCTTAAAGAATTAAAGGATATCCGTGTCAGAGTTATCTATTCGGACGGATCGGAGGATCTTAAGCCTGTATACTGGAGCATCGCATCTCTTAGAGATATGGGAAACAGAAGGTACAGGATAACGGGACATATGCAGGCGATAGATACCGGTTTTCCGTTAACAGTGGGACTTGCAGATCCGGTGATCTTCTTATACGAAGGAAAGTGGTACTATATAGCAACGAATGATAACGTAAACGATATAGGTCTATATGTCAGATGTGCGGATACCGTTGACGGATTATTTACAGATGATGTCGAGACAAAGATAATCCTTGATTATGATGAGGAAAGGGGACTCTGTCAGACATTCTGGGCTCCGGAATTCCATGTGATAGGCGGAAGGCTTTATATACTGTTTGCCGTAAGCAATAAAAATTGGGGGCCCCAGTGCCACATGATGCGTCTTAAGAAAGGCGGGAATATAATGTGTGCGGAAGACTGGGAAGATCCCATACGTGTAAAGAGGATGAACGATCACTTCCTTACAGAGGACGGTATCACACTTGATATGACGTATTTTGAATCGGCAGGAAAGGCTTATCTGGCATGGTCGTACCGTTATGGTATCGGAACGCCAAAGGATACGGGATCCATGCTCTATATCGCAACCACGGATCCTGAAAAGCCCTGGGTACTCACATCAGAACCGGTACTTTTATCAAGGCCTTTATACGGCTGGGAAAATCAGTCGGGTACTATCAATAATGAAGGACCTTATGCATTGATATCCGGGGATACGGTATATCTTTCATATTCAGGCGGTGATGCCTGCGGACCGGCTTATGTTGTGGGATATCTTAAGGTAAAAGTCGGTGCGGATCTTCTGGATATCTCTTCCTGGAAAAAGGAGCCTACGGCAGTTCTTCATCTTCAGTCTGTAGAAGGTATACTTGGACCCGGCCACAATTCATTTTTCTATGATATGGACGGCAGGCTGATGATAGCCTATCATGCCCAGGAAAGAGATAAATACAACTGCCGCTGCAGCGCTTTCCACAGGGTACATCTGTCTGCATCGGGCTTTCCTCTTCTTAATGTGGTGGGTGAAAGAGATCTTCCTGCAGAAATGTCAGATGTCGAGATGGAGTTTACGATAGGTTAGCAGGATTTTACATAAACCTGCTGATATGATAAAATTCACCTTCCGGGAATGGTTCCGGAAAGTGTTTTTATGCTACTGTTTCACATATCTCTGATTCTTGCTATTGGGTTTATCCGGCAAAGTCATTCTAATAAGCTCCAATTCTATTGCAGAATTCAAATAGTTTTTACGAAGCGTCTCCTTCGATTTCAAAAGTCGAGTGGGAAGATGCAAAATGGTAAGTAAAGAGTTAATGAAGTTCTTTTGCATTTAGTGCAGAATGGAGGACAAATGAATAATCTGATTTTGTATACAAGAGAAACAATTTCCGAAGAGGAATTAAGCGTTAAGGTTGCCCACAGCATGCATCTGGCTGTTTTATCAAACGGGGAACTCAAGGTGCTTAATCATAATTCAGGAGTGCTGTTTGGCAAGGCAACAGAAAATGCTGACGGTTCGTTAAATGCAAAATGTCTTGAAAAACCGGTAGCTTTACAGATTAATAATTTCTTATACGGCGTGGTTTACATAATAAGCAACGAGAAAGGTGAGCCGGACGAAGAAAGCAAGGGTAAGGTTGCTGTCTGCATTACAAGAGATTTTGCTCATTACAGTTCACCGGCGATGTGGAATATTTCCGAGGAATTTATAGAAAGAATTTTTGTTTCGTTTAATGATGAAAAGAGATTTTTTGAAGTTTGGTATAAGGAAAGTAACGGAAAGTGGTTCAGAGGTTTTGCTAAAACATTTACCGGAGATTTATTTAATGTGACTGAAGAAAGCTTTGAAGAAGAGCAGGGAATATCTAAAGAAGTTCTTTCTTTTTGCGAGAATGGAAAAGAAAAACTTCCGGAAGGAATGATTCTTTCGGGAAGTTTGGAGATTGATGACGAAACTGCTGATTATGTAGAAAAGAAACTTATTACACCGGTTAACATAACAAATATAGTTCCCGAGTCTGTTATTGCATCGCAGGAGTCTGATGTGACAGGAGTAAAAGCAGTTGCCGAATATTCTGACGGTTCGCAGTGCCAAAAGGTTGTAGACTGGGACCTTTCAACTGTTGATTTTGAAAAAGAAGGAGAATACAGAGTTACGGGAAAAGTGCATAAGGAGCATTTTCCTTTCCCGATTTTTGAAAACCGTGCGGATCCTTGTATCGGAAGATGGAACGGTAAATACTATTTTATCGCAACGACAGATGAGGACGGAAATCATTCTTTATATATCAGGGAAGCGGATTCTGTTAAAGGGCTAATGGATGCAAAACCGGTTCTTTTGCTTGATTCCAATACCTATGACTATATAGGTGGCCTTTTGTGGGCACCGGAGTTTCATGAGGTTGAAGGCAAAATGTATATTTATTTTGCCGCAGCTTTTCAGGGTGAGTTTTTACGTGAAGAAAGCCGTGTGATGGAGCTGAAGGAAGGCGGAAATCCTGTTAATCCAAAGGATTGGAGTGCTCCGATAAAGGTATTAAAGCCGGATGGAACTCCTTTGGCGGAAGAAACAAAAGAGATTACTTTGGATATGACTGTATTTATGTGGGAAGATGAATACTATGCAGTGTGGTCTCAAAGACAGTTTGTTCCAAAAGATTTGGGCGCATGGCTTTATATGGCAAAACTGGATAAAAAGGAGCCATGGAAGCTTGCTTCTGAGCCTTTTGTCCTTACAAAGCCCGAATACAGCTTTGAAAACAACCATACTTATGTAGCAGAAGGTCCTTTTGCCCTTATTAGGGGTGACAAGCTTTATCTGACATATTCCGGAGCATTGGTGGATTCGACTTACATAGTTAATATGCTTTCTCTGAAAAAGGGTCAGGATATTATGAATCCAAGAGAATGGACAAAGAACAATTATCCCCTTTTATGCGCAAGGTCAACTCCGGGTGAATACGGTACAGGTCACAATGCTTATGTGATTGACGATGACGGGACTGTATGGAACAGCTATCATGCGCGCCCGGGCGTTAACGGCCCGAGAAGTACCGGAATCCGAAGAGTGCATTTTGGTATGGACGGAGAGCCTATCCTTGATATGCAGGAAGAACTGGATGTTAAGGACGAAATTGCGGCTGTAAGCATGAAGGTATACGTTAAAAAGTAAGAAAAATGCCAATTTACCCAAATAAATCATTCATTTATGAGGTTTTTTGTAGAAATATGTTCACCTTTACTTTGGAAGATTCCAAGGATATGATTATACTTGAAATAACGGAGCCGGTGATAAGGTCTTGATAAGAAATTGATAAGGTATTGCTAATTTACTTTTTGAAATCCGGTTGATA
>JAFYHY010000010.1 GCA_017538895.1 Aeriscardovia sp.
ATATCCATATACCTGCATATATAGGGTTTAAGGCGCTCACGGAGTTTTACCAGTTCAGCCAGTATCTCATAGTTTTCATCACCGAAGCTCCATATCTCATTTTCGCCTCCGGTACGTTCCTTTATCCCGGGGAAGCGCTCTGTCTGCTCCGGTGTACGGATCCTGGCACCATGCAGTCTCATTACAGGGCAGAACACTCCGAACTGTGCCCAGCGCACTATCAGCTCACGGAAGTATTCACTACTGGTATCCCCGGAATGAAAACCTCCTATATCACTGTTCCACCAGGGTATGCCGCTCATTGCCATTGAAAGGCCTGTCTTCACGCTCATGCGCAGGTTTAAGAATGTGGATGCTATGTCACCGTTCCATACAAGAGATCCGAATTTCTGGCTTCCCGGATATGCTGCTCTGGTAAGTACTATCACTTTATCCTCTCCGGCTTCCTTTAATCCTTCATAAAACAGCTTACTATAGTAATAGGGATAAAGCATGGCCGTCTGTGCACCGTTTCCTGCATAGAACTTAAGGTTTGAAAACTGCTGGGGATGGACCTCCGGCTCTGCCTCATCCAGCCAGAAATTATGTATCCCCTTATCATAGTAATTCTTCTTAACCTTATCCCATACAAAAGACCGTGTCTTAGGATTAGTCACATCAATAAAGGTCTGCTGACCGTAGAAATCAAAAGTTCCGTACTGGCCGCACTCGGTACGCACCAGCATGTTCCTGTCATTCATCTCGCGGTAATTCTCACTTGCAGGATTTGTGGTTGGCCAGATTGAGACTATGAGCTGTATTCCCATCTCTTTAAGCTCCCTGCACATTCCTTCCGGATCAGGCCAGTACTTCGGATCAAATTTCCACTCGCCCTGCTCAGTCCAGTGGAAATAATCTATAACTATGGCAGCCAGGGGAACTCCTCTCTTCTTATATTCCCTTGCCACGTTAAGTACATCTTCCTGGCATTCATAACGCAGCCTGCTCTGCCAGAAGCCTGCTGCCCATTCAGGGAACTCAGGTGCATAGCCCGTAAGCTCACAGTATATCTTCATTACATCCGCAGGCGTTTCTCCGGCATATACCAGATAGTCCGCCTGATAGGCACTGTCTGCCACCCACATGATATGATTCTTTGTGGTCTCACATCTTCCCGGCGCGGGATTGTTCCAGAAGAAACCATAACCTAAAGAAGAATATACAACAGGCACTGCAGACTTGGTATTGTAATGCAGCAGGTTACAGCTGCTGCCCTGCCTGTCGAAGAAATCCTCCTGCTCCTGGCCCAGTCCGTAGAAATGCTCTCCCGGATTGGATTCAAATATGACTTTAACCTGATAGTTATCTCCTTCAGTATGGATATTCCTGCATGTATAATCACCTTCATACTTTGTTTTAAGTATGGGAACATCATCGCGGTAAAAGGTTATTATCCCGCCGTACCAGGGTGTGCCTGCATCGACACTTACAGACATGTGTCCGTTTTTAAGGACTGCTTTCTTTTCATCACCCTCTATGGAGAAACATGCTCCTTCCTTTGCCGGCAGAAGCGTCCAGTTCTCATCCGACAGTCTGCTGTTTTTCGTGGAACGGCAGCGGATACAGTCCGGTCCGTATGGTTCAAATACAGTCAGTTCATCACGTCTTTCAAATATGATACGGTCTTTTTCTATAGTGATGCTCATAAGTTTTCTCCTTCCGGGATACTTTTGGTAACATTATATTGTTGTTGCATCGCAAAAACTTGAATATTTATGTTATCAGCTTGCACTATTTTGCTTTTTTCTGTATCATGATAACTATGAGAAACAGGATTCCATCACATACTGAAAACATCATACATAAAACCGGCTCCAGCCCTTTCTCCCTGCATCATACGATAATAAAGCCAGATCTTAATAATGCCCTGTATCTTCATTGTCATCCGGAGGCTGAATTCTTCATAATGGAAAAAGGGAAAGTTGATTTTTATGTTGAA
>JAFYHY010000071.1 GCA_017538895.1 Aeriscardovia sp.
TCACGCCGTGGTTTCTGGCCAACAGTGATGGTAATCCTTCCATTTGTTCTCGTGTTTGTTCCGTTAATGATGTATAACGTTGCACGATTCGGCAGCCCACTCAACTTCGGCAACAAATACCAACTCACCGTCTTCGACGCTAATACAGCGCAGTTCCCACACTCGTCTGTTTTCTCTATTGCCTTTTATTATTTATTCCAACCAATGTCTCTTATTGGAATATTCCCATTTGTGAGTTCAACACAAATGCCTGGATTACTGTATTTTCCTCTTGAGCCGAGTGAGGGTGGTTTCTTTACGTTCGTGGCTCCATTTGCAATTATTCTTTTCTTAGCTCCATGGGTTTACTCTAAGAAACGACACTTTATTATTAAAAATAATTTCCGAGATAACAATAATTCCAAGTACCTTACTGCTCGTCATATTGTTATTTTCATGATTTCTATTTCCTGTGTCAGCAGTTTCTTAGCATTGTTAGCTGATTCCCTCTTAGGTGGTTTTTCACAACGGTATATTAGTGATTTTGCTGTTGTACTTATGGTTGCAGTTCTTCTTGTATTCTTTACCTGTTCACCAGCAAAAACAAGTACACCTGAATTAGAGCAATCAAAGAAACTCTTCATGGGAATAATCTTTATACTAGTACTATTAGCGTTTATTGCTGAATTCTTTGCGCTCTTTATGACTAGCCGTTATGGTTCCTTGCTTACAGATGTTCCTTGGCATTACTTCCCAGTACAGAGTTGGTTTCTTTTTATGAGCTAATTCATAAAGAGGAACCATCGCGCAACTTCAAAGTAGTGTTGGGGATCGCTGATTAATATGTTGCAATTGCGTATTGGTGAGAAAGACCAGAAAAACTCGAGTATGACAGTACTAATCATTAAGAAAGAGCATTCATAAATTACTCCGCGGCAGACTAATCCTTGCATGCTTTTTCTTTCTGCCAATGATAATGGCGTCATGATGAAGAATACGATAATTGCTGCTAAGACAAATAAATAAGCAAAATCAATCATATAAACGCCTGAAACGCCACCAATGTAACAATCAAAAAGTAAAACAACTATTCCTAAAAAGAGCAAAATTATAATCAGCCAAAAGACCTGTTTTTTTGTTTGGTGATGGTCAATACTTTTATATGATTCAACAAATATCTGCTGATATTTTTTCTTGAGCAAAGATGGCCAAGCAAAAAGTATGCATGCGAAAGGCGCTACAGCTGTAAAAAGCCCGCCAACAGGCATCATTTGAAAAAGCCATTGAGAAGTTTCTGATGATCCTGGCGCAATAAAAGGAAACATAGCTGACACTGTTGTTGGTTGGAATAAATAGAAGAATATTCCTTCGAGAACTCCAATATAAGAGAAATGAGCAACTTCTTCATCAGCACAGGTGAGTTGGTATTTGTTGCCGAAGTTGAGTGGGCTGCCGAATCGTGCAACGTTATACATCATTAACGGAACAAACACGAGAACAAATGGAAGGATTACCATCACTGTTGGCCAGAAACCACGGCGTGAGAATAACGACCTGTCTTTAAAGACTGCATTCCAGTAA
>JAFYHY010000072.1 GCA_017538895.1 Aeriscardovia sp.
ATTCTTCTTGTAAAAACCGAGCGCTCTCAGCTATTGCAAAAGCAGTCGTTGGGAGCGTTTTTGAGTTATAACAATGATACCTATTGAACTTATTCCATCATTTTTATTTTACGCATTCGTTTCTGGAATCACGCCAGGTCCTGCAAACTTGAGTTCTCTTTCGGTCGCTTTAAGCTACGGGAAGAAAAGTGCCATTCGTCAATGGTACGGCATTTTTACAGGCTATACAATCGTTTCCATAAGTTCCGTATTTGTGTGCTATTTTATTGGAACTGCTTTTGAAAAGTACGTTCGAATACTTTCTTTTATCGGCTTGCTTTATATGGTGTGGCTCGCATTTAAGCAGTTCCGGGAAGCTTTTGTTTCGCCAGAAATTACCGGAGATGAGGCAAGCCAGGGAAAGTTTACGACTGGAATTTTAATCCAGCTCACGAATGTCAAGATCATGATCTATTGCGTAACGGCAATATCCATTTATTCGCTCCCCTACAACAAGGATTTTTTCTCCATCTTTTTGTGTGGGCTCCTGTTGCCTTTAACGGGGCCTGTCTGCAACTTGGCTTGGATTTTTGCAGGTGTCATTTTGAAGCAATTTTTCGGAAGCTACCGCAAGACAATCAACATTCTTATGGGACTCTCGCTTCTATTTTGTGCCGGGAGCATCTTGATGATTTAGACAGAAATACGGGCTTTTGACAATTTGACGCAATCATACTATCTTTGCGTTTTAAATTCCTACTATTTATATAGGTATATTATGTTTTTCCCGCTTGATGAAAATACTTCTATAACAAAAAATGAAGCTCTTGAAATACTAAATCTACAGGACAATGACCTCAGTAAACTTATAGAAGCCGCATACCAGTTAAGAACGAAATACAAAGGAAACCGTGTCAACATCCAGCTGCTTACGAATGTCCGTAGCGGCAACTGTACGCAAAACTGCGCTTATTGCGCACAATCCCGAGATTCCGAAGCGCCTATCGAAAAATATCGTTATGTCGAAGATAAAAAACTTTATGGCGACAACGATCTCGTCGAT
The DNA here is from genome assembly GCA_017538895.1 of Aeriscardovia sp. Lineage (GTDB taxonomy): Bacteria > Actinomycetota > Actinomycetes > Actinomycetales > Bifidobacteriaceae > RGIG7107. Next base: position 1,043 of record JAFYHY010000072.1, read on the forward strand.
GAATTTCACCTTTCCAGACATTGCATCGGTCTTAGCGGAATCCACTTTGCAGACAGTGATATTGAAAGCCTTGCCGAACGAATACGCAAAATGAAAAAGAACGGGACACAAATTTGCTGCTCCATCGGATTCTTGACCGAGCATCAAGCGCAAGTTCTTAAAGAAGCGGGGCTGAACAGAATCAACCACAACCTGAATAGCAGTCGCCGTTTTTATCCAAGCATCTGCACGACGCACACCTACCAGGAACGAATTGACAACTTGCGTATGCTAAAGCGCATCGGCTTTGAAATCTGCTCTGGCGGTATCATAGGCATGGGCGAAACAAAAGAAGATGTCGTAGACATGCTTTTTGAATTGAAAGAAATCAATCCGGAATCCGTCCCCATAAATTTTTTACTCCCCGTCAAAGGAACACGACTTGCCGAGCGTGATATTTCGGCACTGACTCCAGAATATTGCATCAAGGTTCTTTGCCTTGCACGACTGATGTTGCCGAAATCAGACATCCGTTGTGCCGCTGGTCGCGAAGTCTATTTCAAGGGTCACGAAAAGACTTTATTTAAAATTGCAGATTCCATTTTCGCTTCCGGCTACTTGACCGAAGGCGGGCAAAGCCTTGAAGCCACGTTCCGCACGATTGAAGAAGCGGGCTTTACGTGGCAAGTGGAAAGCGCTTAAATAAAGTACGTCAAGTCGGATTTTTCGGTGGAGCCGAGCATGGTCGCAACGCCGCCCAGTTCTACCCCATCGATCAATTCTTCGTGCGTAATCCCCATCAGTTCCATCGACATTTGGCAAGCGACAAACTTGACACCTTTTTGTTGTGCGCTCTGGATCAGTTCTTCTAGCGAAGAAACGCCATTCTTTTTCATGACGGCACGAATCATTTTGGCGCCAATGCCACCAAAATTCATGCGTGAAAGCCCAAGCTTTTTAGAACCTCGCGGCAACATCAAGCTGAACATTTTTCCGATGAGCGATTTTTTGACATGAACTTTTTCGGGTCTACGCAAAAGGCTCACGCCCCAAAAAGTAAAGAACATCGTGACCGGGCGTCCCATAGCCGCAGCGCCATTCGCCATGATGAACGAAGCAATCGCCTTGTCCAAATCACCGCTAAACACGACAAAAGTTTTGCCATGTTCGAACTCTCTTTTTTCCGGAACAGGTAATTCTTTTTTCACGATGGTTGCGTAAATGACACCGTCTTTTTCGGCGAGTGATTTCAATCCGTTTCCGGTTCGCTGGCACCAAACTTCGACATCCGAGAAAAACGCTTTTTCATCAGCTTCGACTTGAATTTCGTCACCAAT
>JAFYHY010000073.1 GCA_017538895.1 Aeriscardovia sp.
AATATGATTAATAATTAATTTTTAATAATTAAATTAAATTAATTAATTTAAAAATATTTAATTTCATATTATCCAATAATATGATTTTCATATTACCCAATAATATCTCCGACTTTTAAAAAAAATGTTTCAAAAAAATTCATTGGGGATTGGAATTATTTTTTTATTTATTTTTAAATTCAAATTTGGGGATTGTCATATTAATATATAGTATGAAATGGGGATTCTCATATTACCCAATAATATGATTTTAATTATTTATTAAAAATAATTAAAAAAAAATTTATTTAAAATTATTTAATTAAAATATTTAATTTCATAATACCCAATAATATGATTTTAAAATTTTTAAAAAAAATAAATTTAGTTTTATATTCTTTAAATTAATTATTATCTTATCATATATTATATTGTTTTTCAGAATTATTATAAAAATCAAATATAAATTTAACTATATTTATTTTTTATTCCTTTTTTTATTCTTATTATTTTTGATTATTTATACATCTGTTTTATTTTTGTTTTTTTATTCTTTTTCTATATTGTCTGTTCTTGTTTTTATTTTTATTTATAGGTAATATTGTCTCAAGATATTTTCTTGCATCATCAATATTTTTGTTTAATACTTTTTCTAAATTATAATTTTTTATATAGTTTATGGTTTCTAATGCATCATTTCTGCATTGACTATATCCTTTCCTATTTGAATTTAAAAAAATAATTGCTAAATTTGAATATATTTCTAGAGATTTTTGTATTTTATTAAATTCTTTATTCATCAAGTTAGCCGAAGCATTTGCAATTTCTTTATCTGTCAAATATTCATTGATTGTTTCAAAATGAAATTGAAAAATATGACCTGGTAAGGAAAAATTTCTAAATACTTGATCACATTTAGGACAACGAAAAAATAAATCTCTAAACTCTTTCAAAGATGTTTTATATATTCGATGATTAAAAATACTTTGAGTCATATATGAGAAGGAATATTCATCCAAACCTTCATAATTTTTTTTTTTAAACATTAGTTTTATATCATCTAATTTAATATTTTCATCTCTTAAATTAGATTCAATTTTTTTGATTATAATTGGTTCATCATTTTCTTGTTTTTTTAATTGTAATTTTCCTAGGCTTTCATATTCTTCACTGCTTTCTTTTATTTCAGAAGTTTCAAATTCCTCATCTATATTAATAGAATTATATTCTGAAATAGAACCTTCTTCTAAATTGTGTAAAGTTATCCCTCTATCGGAGTGTGACTTTGTGTGAACATTTGTTTTACTTTTTATTTTATTTTTTGATTTAGTTGTATATGTACTAAAACTGCAATTAATATTATTTTTTTCTTTAGTACTTCCTTTCTTAGGGAGAAAATTAGACTTAATATTATTATTACTATTATTTTTTTTTGTGAAATTAGTAAAAAGTTTATCATGGCTTTTTTCATTTTTTTTAGAATCTTGAGTTTTATTGATATCTATTTTTTGTATAATTTGAGAATTATTATTATTATTAATATTTATATTTATTATATCTTTTCGACTATTATTTTCATTTCTTAATACATTTTTTATATTAGAATTTTCTATTTTTTTATATTGAATTGATTCATTTTTTGTAGTATTATTAAGATTAATTAAAGTAAAAATATGTTTTTTTTTATTATTATTCTTCGGTATATCAGATAACTTTGCTTTATTTTGTTTTATATTATAAGAATTATTACCAAGCAATAAAGTATTAATTCTTTTCTTTTCTATTATTATAGTAAAATTTCCATCATTTGGTAAAACACTAGAATTAGGAGTTTTTATTTTTTTTTCATTTACTACTTTTGAATAATTTTGTCCTTTTTGTCTTTTTCTTTGTATAAATAATTTTTTAAACCCCACAATAATTTTTTTCTTATTTCTTCTTTTATCATTTACTTTATTTTTTGCCTTTTGATCTTCTTTTGTGTAAATCTGTTTTTTGCCCATTATTATTATATTAAAATTAATTGCCAATATATATATTTATTTATTAATCTTAATATTTAAATATAAATATTGGTTTATTGATTTAGAAACATTTTATTTTTAAGTTATTTTATAATTAGGATAAATATGATTAATAATTAATTTTTAATAATTAAATTAAATTAATTAATTTAAAAATATTTAATTTCATATTATCCAATAATATGATTTTCATATTACCCAATAATATCTCCGACTTTTAAAAAAAATGTTTCAAAAAAATTC
>JAFYHY010000074.1 GCA_017538895.1 Aeriscardovia sp.
CAAAGCTTGCTGGTGGTGTTGCTGTCATCAAGGTTGGTGCTGCAACTGAAGTAGAAGCTAAGGAACGTAAGCATCGTATTGAAGATGCAGTTCGTAACGCAAAAGCAGCAATTGAAGAAGGTCTTGTGCCTGGTGGCGGTGTTGCTTTGATCGAAGCTGCTAAAGAAGCAGAATCTGCCTTAGAATCTCTTGAAGGTGATGAAGCTACTGGCGCACAGATCGTTTTGAACGGCGTCAAGGCACCAATCAAGCAGATTGCTGAAAACTCTGGTGTCTCTGGTGATGTTGTCATTGATAAGGTCCTTGCTCTTCCACTCGGTGAAGGCTACAACGCTGATAGTGGCGTTTATGAGGACCTTCTTGCAGCTGGCGTCGCTGACCCAGTCAAGGTGACTCGTTCTGCTTTGCAGAATGCTGCATCTATTGCTGGTCTCTTCTTGACTACAGAAGCAGTTGTTGCAAATAAGCCAGAACCAAAGAATGATCAAGCTCAGCCAGCTGGAATGGGATACTGATCTTCATCTTTGATAAAAGATTATAAAAAATGGTTAAGGGTTGATTGATCCTTAACCATTTTTTATTATACAAATGAAAATAAAATACGTTTTTTAACGTTTTTATTCATATAAAACATGAATAAATTTTATATTACAATAATATGAATTGAATAATAATAAATATTATTTATCAATTAATAAATGAGTAAACAGATAATATAAAATGGTTATTCTTTTAACTCTATGGTAATGTTTTTTAAACATTCAGAAAACATTAAGAAGGGGAGGACACAATACGAATATGACTAAGAAAGACGAAGTATCGATTGTTGTCGTTGATGATGAGCCTTCCATCCGTCAACTGCTTATGGCAGCGTTACATTTCCAGGGATTTAATGTAGTATCAGCAGCCACTGGTACAGAAGCAATAGAAGTAATTGAAAAAACAAAACCAGATTTGGTAGTTCTTGATGTCATGCTCCCAGATATCGACGGTTTTGCAGTTACACGTCGACTCCGCAAAGATAGTATTGATTCTCCTGTTCTTTTCTTAACAGCACGCGATGATACCCAAGATAAAATCATGGGTTTGACTGTTGGCGGAGACGACTACGTGACCAAGCCTTTCAGTCTTGAAGAAGTCGTAGCACGTATCCGCGCTATCCTTCGCCGTACATGTCAAGAAGGAGATGATAATCCTATCATCCGTGTTGGCGATCTTGAAGTTAACGATGATTCTCATGATGTTATTCGACATGGTCAAGTTATCGATCTCAGTCCAACTGAATACAAATTACTCCGCTACTTAATGGACAACGAAGGCCGTGTTGTTTCTAAAGCACAAATCTTAGACCACGTATGGCAGTACGACTGGGGTGGAGATGCAGCAATCGTAGAGTCATACATCTCTTACCTTCGCAAGAAAATTGATGGCATTACTTTTATCAATGACCAAGGTGAAGAAGAAAAAGTAACACGCCTTATCCAAACAAAACGCGCTGTGGGATATATGATTCGTGCACCACGTGACTAAAAAGCACAAACTAATAATAAAAAGTTATAACAAATAAAAGGTTATAGCTATCTTCTCAAAGATAGCTATAACCTTTATATGCACTGAAGACTATTTTCTAGGAGCTTGTTATGCCGCAAACAATTGATCAAGAGCACCAAGATCAAAAAGGCACAGTCACAATAGAACAAAAAAACGAGCAAAAACAGCCTTCAGACCAAACAAAACGAAAAAAAAGTCTTTCATGGAAATACGCATCCGTACCACTATCCGCAAAATTAATTAGTACCTTACTCATCCTGCTCATCATTGGCTTCTCAGTAGCAGCATTTGCCACACGACAATTAATGCTCTCTTACATGGTCAACCGCACCGACGAACAACTAATGGAACAAGCCCAACTTGTTCTCAACGACATGGGATTCCTCTCAGACCGCAACCGAGACGCAGGCCCAATGCCTACAAATTACTTCCTACAAATACGTAATGCCAGCAACGAAATCGTCAGCACACCACTAATACCAGTCATGCGCGATGGATCAGAATCTATTCCTGACCTACCAAAAAACGGTCAAGCAGGAGACCTTAAAATTGGTATACCAACAACAGTCAAATCAGACGTCATCCGCACCGTTAGCTCTAAAAAATCTATCGCCATCGCCAAAGCCCCATGGCAAGTCGTTAAACTCCAATGGCAACAACCAGCAACAGGACAATCAGGAATCCTCTACATTGGACTATCACTCAGTGATGCCATCGACACAGCATCAACAATCTCATGCTATTTCTTCATCATCGCACTCGCGATCATTCTTATTGCTGTTGCTATTGGATCATTAGTCATTACGAACATGATTAAACCATTACAAAAAATAGAGAAAACAGCAGCTAAAATTGCAGGCGGAGACCTATCACAACGTTTGCCAGACTTACCACAAAATACAGAAGTCGGCTCACTATCTTCTTCCTTGAATACAATGCTCAGCAAAATTGAGCAAAGCTTCAAAGAAAAAGAAAAGAATAACCAAAAGATGAAACGTTTTGTTTCAGATGCAAGCCATGAATTAAGGACACCATTAGCAGCAATACATGGATATGCTGAACTCTATCGCATGCAACGCGAAGAGCCCGGAGCATTAGAACGTGCAGATACCACCATTGCTCGTATCGAAGCATCAAGTACACGCATGACCAGTTTGGTAAACGACCTCTTAACCCTAGCACGTCTCGATGATGGGCATCGTGGAGCTGATATCACCAAACATGTTCAGATTGATTCTCTTATTTATGATTCTTGCGAGGACTTGCACGCTCTGGACTCAGAACGACCAATCCAATTCGGATCATTAGTCTTCCCGAAGAAACACATGCGATTCAGCAAACGATCCAATCGCAACAGTGATTTCAATACTACTGTTACATTTAAGGAAGGAAAATTCTCCAAAATTAAAACTTTTGGTGATCCATTACGGTTACACCAAGTTTTTACCAATATTGTTGGCAATATTCATCGTTATACGCCAAGCGATTCACCTGTTGAAATTTCACTCAATCTTATACATTCAACCTTGCCATTTGATAAAACAGGACAATTGAGTGCAACAACACATTCGTTCAATACCTTTATGAATAGTTTGACAACGAACGATGATGTAAAGAGTTTCCCATATGCATTAATACGGTTCATTGACCATGGTCCTGGAGTAAAACCAGAAGCTCTTGATTTACTTTTTGAACGTTTCTACACTGCTGATGCGTCACGTGCACGTGAAAAAGGTGGAACAGGATTAGGAATGGCAATTGCGCAATCAGTAACTGCTGCACATTCTGGGTTTATTAGTGCAACAGCTACCCCTCATCATGGTCTTACTATTAATATTGTTTTACCAATTCGTACTGAGTCTCCTATTCCTTCAAGTACTGAATATGCCCTTGGTAAATAATGAGGGTAGAGTGGAAATAAGTAGAAATGAGCTAGGACATTCGTTAAAGTATTGAGAACAATAAACGAAACGAAATAGATTTTAGTGTGTAGCAAGAGGTGAATAATGCCAAGCGGAAAAATTCGATGGTTTGATGCTAATCGTGGCTACGGTTTTATCAGTGGTGATGATGGGAAAGATGTTTTTCTACCTGCAGCAGCATTGCCTTCTGGTATTACAACAGTACGTAAAGGTACAAAAGTAGAATATTCTGAAGTTGACGGGCGTAAAGGTTTACAAGCAATGAGTGTCCAAGTTATTGGACCAAAACCATCAGTTGTGGCAGCAACACGTCCAAAACCTGACGATATGGCTGCTATCGTTGAAGACTTGATTAAACTACTTGATCTTGCTGGCGGTAGCTTACGACGTCACCATTATCCATCATCAAATGATTCACGTAAATTAGCAAAAATGTTACGTGCAGTTGCTGATGATTTTGATATTGAGGAATAAGATGAAACCTACATCACCGATAGCTATTGCTCGTGCAGCAACGCTAACAATGGCTAAAGAACCTCAAGCTATTGGCGATTTTCTTTCACGTATACAAATCGATGAGAACGTATATGAATTTCGATTTGTATCCATGTTGTCCGGATATGAAGGGTGGCAGTGGGCTGTTACCCTTTATCACGATCAGGAGCTAAATGAATGGACTGTGAACGAGACAGTACTCATTCCGACAGACGACTCTATTCTTGCTCCTCCTTGGATTCCATGGCGTGAACGTTTACAACCTTCTGATGTTACTGTAACCGATGCTTTAGGTACTGCGCCAGAAGATTCACGTATTGAAGATGGCTTTGTTCATACGTATGTTGATCGTGATATGACAGAAGATGAAACAGAAGCAGTAGAAAGGTTTCGTCTCACACGACATCATGTGTTAACAGCACCAGCACGTCAAAAGATTGCTCAACGATGGTATGACGGTCCTCACGGAATGAAATCCTTGAGTACACAAATAGCTGCGGGACATATGTGCGAAAACTGTGCTTTCTTTATACCAATCCGTGGTGATTTAGGCGAGTTATTTGGTGTGTGTGCTAATAAATGGAGTCCTGATGATGGGCGAGTAGTCGCTCTTGATCATGGGTGCGGTGAACATTCTGAAATTGAACCACAACAAAGTACTGGCATGTGGCCCGATCGACGCCCTTCATATGATGATTTATATATTGATATTATTCCGAAGAATAATACGGTTGAGTCTAAATACTCACGTGTTCTTGAAAATTTAGATGATACCGCATTAGAAGAAGAAAGTTCAGATAATATTTGCGCGATCAGCGCAATTACATCAGAAATAACCGAATCATCGCCAAAAACTTTGTAAAGTTTAAAAGTCGGAAGGAAATATATGTTCGAACGATTCACTGACCGTGCTAGAAGAGTGATCGTGTTCGCCCAGCAGGAGGCTCATACTCTTCAGCATAGTTATATAGGTACTGAGCATATTTTGCTGGGACTAATTCGTGAGGGCGATGGTATCGCTGCAAAAACTCTTGCCGCAAAAGGAATTGAACTTGATAAAACACGTGATCAAGTCATTGAAATGATCGGCAAAGGAACTGAAAGTCGTGATGGTCATATCCCATTTACGCCACATGCACGTCAAGTTCTCGAATTAAGCCTACGCGAAGCATTACAGCTTGGACACAGTTATATAGGTACTGAGCATATTTTGCTGGGACTCATCCGTGAAGGCGAGGGTGTAGGCTCTCAAGTCTTAATTAAGATGGGTGTTGATCTCAATGACTTACGATCATCAGTCATTGATATGATTCGTGGAGTTTCCAGTGGAGATGAAAACGGACAAGATAAATTAGCAAATGCTGGTGGAGTAGAAAATAAAGCTTCTCAGTCAGGTTCTGCTATGCTTAACCAGTTTGGCCGTAATCTGACCAATGAAGCTCGTGAAGGTAAACTCGATCCAGTCATTGGACGTCAAAAAGAAATCCTTCGTGTCATGACTGTCTTGAGTCGTAGGACAAAAAACAACCCAGTCCTCATTGGGGAACCAGGCGTAGGAAAGACAGCAGTCGTTGAAGGATTAGCTCAGCGTATTGTCGAGCAAGATGTTCCTGAAACATTAAAGAACAAACAAATATATTCACTTGATTTAGCTTCACTTGTTGCAGGTTCTCGCTATCGTGGTGATTTCGAAGAACGCTTAAAGAAAGTCATCAAAGAAGTTAAAACTCGTGGCGATATTATTCTTTTCATTGATGAGATCCATCAAATTGTTGGTGCTGGATCTGCTGATGGAGCTCTTGGAGCTGGCGACATGTTAAAGCCAATATTGGCACGTGGTGAACTCCAAACAATCGGCGCAACAACCAATGATGAATACCGTAAGTATATTGAAAAAGATGCTGCACTTGAACGTCGATTCCAACCAATTCAAGTACCAGAACCAACAATTGCAGAAACAATTGAGATTCTAAAAGGCCTTCGCAATCGTTACGAGAACCATCATAAAGTCACTATCACTGATGACGCCTTGCAAGCAGCTGCCGAATTATCAGCACGTTACATTCAAGATCGTAATTTGCCGGATAAGGCAATCGATCTTATTGATGAGGCAGGAGCACATCTTCGTATACGTCGTTTGACAGCACCACCAGAACTCAAACAATTAGATCTCCAAATTGCTGCAGCAAAAGCAGATGAGGCAAAAGCAATTCAAGCACAGAATTTTGAGCAAGCTGCTCAGGCTCATGATAAAGATGAGAAGCTTTCTGCTCTTCGCGCTGAAAAAGAAAAAGCGTGGCAAGAAGGAGAATCTTCTGTCTCCATGGTGGTCACAGAAGAAAATATTGCTCAAGTGATTTCTGACACAACAGGCATCCCTGTTTTCAAGCTTACTGAAGCTGAATCTCAGAAACTTCTTGGCATGGAAAAGGCTTTGCATGAGCGTGTTATTGGACAAGATGAGGCTATCAGCGCTATTTCTCGTTCTATTCGCCGTGCTCGCGTAGGATTAAAAGATCCTAAGCGTCCTTCAGGATCCTTCATTTTTGCAGGTCCAACCGGTGTTGGTAAAACAGAATTAGCAAAAGCTTTGGCTCAGTTCCTCTTCGAAGATGACAACGCATTAATACGTGTTGATATGTCTGAGTTCTCTGAAAAGTACTCAGTTTCTAGACTCTTTGGTGCACCTCCTGGATATGTTGGTTATGATGAGGGCGGCGAATTAACTGAGAAAGTTCGTCGCAAACCATTCTCAGTTGTTCTCTTTGACGAGATTGAGAAAGCACATCCTGATATCTTTAATACCTTGTTACAAGTTCTTGATGATGGTCATCTCACTGATGGTCAAGGACGTGTTGTTGATTTCAAGAACACTATCATCATCATGACAACAAACATTGGTACAAAGGATATTACGCGTACTCAGAATATGGGCTTTACCTTAGGTAATTCACCTGAAAATGATTACCGTAATATGAAGGCGCAAGTTACTGCTGATTTACGTAAACAGTTCAGGCCTGAATTCTTGAACCGTTTAGACGATATCATTGTTTTCCAGCAGCTGACTCAACCTCAGGTACGACGAATTGCTGATTTGCAAATTGCAGATCTTGGTACCCGTCTTTTCGCACGTCAGATGTCAATTGAATTAACCGATGCAGCAAAGAACCTGCTCACTGAAAAAGGATTTGATCCTCTTCTTGGAGCACGTCCATTGCGTCGTGTCATTCAAAATGATATCGAGGATGCTATTGCAGAGAAGATTCTTCTTGGCGAATTGCATTCAGGTGAAACGATCAGAGTGGATGCTCAAGGTGAAGGTATTCTCGGAGAATTTATCTTCACCAGTGAGAAAATTCTTGATGAAGAAGATTCACTGCAACAAGATGCAGATAACCTTATTACAGATATGCCTATAGAAAATGATGAATTGGCATCATCGAACGACAATGTAATAGGTCAAGAAGAGAGTTGATTTTAGAGTGCTTACTACACCCTTAGAAAAGAACCGAAAGGTAAAGAATCAGATGCGTAATCTTCAAAAGAAGATCATGCTGATGGTTCTTATGCTTTCGGCTTTTTTCTGCCTTTTTAACGAAACGTTACTATCTGTTGGCGATGATGTTGTCATGCAGGAATGGAAGCTTACTTATACAACCGTTGAATGGACAATGACCATTTTTCTTGTTGCCATGAGTATTTCTGTCCCATTGGCTGCTTTTGTTATTCGTCGATGGTCAACAAAATTAATCTTAATGATTGCTTTAGGATTAATTTCATTAGGATTACTGATTGATGCTTGTAGTCCTAATTTTGCAGTCCTCCTTATAGGACGTACAGTTGAGGGACTTGGGGCTGGGTTCATTACCCCTCTGCTCTTCACATCTGTTATGAAACTTGTATCACCTCAAAAACGTGGTATTGCTACCGCGTTATGTGGAATTACATGCGGTTTAGGGCCATCATTCGCACCAACATATTCTGGGTGGATTCTAAATAACCACTTCAACTGGCATACAATTTTTGTTGCTCCACTCGTAATATGCCTTCTTCTCTGTCTCATAACACCATTAACAGTTTATGATATTTCTCCACACATTAAATTTGTTTTAGACCCATTATCCATTGTCGAATCCATTGCCGGATTCCCATTCCTCATTGTGGGAATTGATCTAATTGCAACCTCATTAATATCAGTTATTGGCTGGGTTTGTGCAGGCATCGGATTAATCATTTGTAGTCTTTGGGCATACCGTCAGTACTCCATTTCACAAAACTATAGCGATCAAAAAACTTCACGCGATACACACACAGTGCCTGTATTACCATTAATTCATTTACCAGCACTGATTAATAAAATTGTTGGACCAGCGATGCTTATTATTATGTGTCTGCAGGTAGCCAACATGGACTTATCCGTTGTATATCCAATGGCAGTACAACCAGCATTCCTACTGAATTCATTACAAGCATCATTAATGCTGATGGTTCCTTTGCTGATATCACAATTCTGCGCGATCTTTTCAGGACGACTATTTGACCGATTCAAGTCACTTTGTATTATTTTTAGCGGCTTCTTGCTCTTAATTATCGGTTTTCTTCTGTTTGCTATTAACCGTCATATTAATTCCGCTGGCCTCACTATTGTGATTTGTGCCGCATTATGCACTTTTATTGGTGTATCACTCATCACACCTGCGGTAGAAGCCATTGCTTTTTCTGCAGTAGCAGAACGGTTTATTGCTGATGTTTCTACCGGTATACAAACAATGATGCAAATTGGTGGTGCTATTGGAACAGCAGTAACAATGTCTATCTTCCAAATTTCATTAGCTTCGGAGCCAACTCAAAAAGATTATCTTGTCGCTTTCGGAAACATTTCATGGGTCATGATTATTTTGTATATAGGTTGTTTCTTCATGATCTGGAAAGTCTGGAAGAGTACTAGCTTTACTGCAAAACACCTTATTGTAAAGGAGTAATACTGTGGACAAGCTTGCTATTGTTGTAGTAACATATAAACGTCAAGAATTACTTCAGCAGTTATTTGAATCAATTTTGCAATCCACTGTTGCACCATGGCGCATCATTATTACTGATAACGAAAACTCAGCACAAACAGAAGAAATTGTTCAACAGTTTTCTAAGACAGTTGATGAGCAATGGGGGAGCACTGATCCGGATATAGAATCAAACATGCATCGTGTTATTTACCAGACCATGACTGAAAATACAGGTGGATCTGGTGGGTTCCATGCTGGTGTTCGTCGTGCTTATCAGCTAGGAGCTGAATGGTTCTGGCTCATGGACGATGATGTGGCTATTGAACCAGGTGGCATCGAATGCTTAAATAAATGGACTGACAAGCATGATGTTATTCAAGGACAACGATATAACTTCGATGGCACTCCATTTTATTGGCAATATAGTTTCTTAACCTCACTTGGAATACCAAATCCTATTGCACCAAGCAAATTCGCTCATGCCGGTTATAAAGTGATGAATACCGCCTGCTTTGAAGGCGGACTATTTAAACGATCCGTGATCCAAAAAATAGGATTACCTGACAAGCGCTTCTTCATTTATTGGGATGACACTATCTACGGTTATTTAGCAAGCAAAGTAACCAACCCCATTATCATTCCTGATTTTGTGATGCGTCGTACGCGAACAATTAATAATTGGGATATTGCAGGGAAACGAAAACTGAATTCTACCTCTGATATGAATAGGTACTATATCATGCGTAATCGCGGTTATATGGCACGCTATTTCATGGCACACGGTGATTTCTCCGCTTCATGCTTTGCTTTAGGAACTTTCTTAACATTTATCAAAGAATGTATACGATTAGTCATGGTAGATAAGTCATATAAGACTGGTTTATCAGCATTATTCCGAGGGTGGTTCGATTCCCGTGCTATTTTCCATGATGGAGATTGGAAACCAATGCCACCTTTAGAAAAGTAATCATCTTTTCGATATAAGTGTTCTATCAGAGAGGACAACAACGATGATTCCCACAGCGCAAGCGTTTGGTATTGATATTGGCGGCTCCGGAATTAAAGGCGCACCAGTTGACCTCATTAATGGCAAATTTGCTACAGAACGAACTCGTATTCCTACGCCAGAAGAATCTACACCTGAAGCAGTCGCTGTCATCATTAAACAACTATTAGACCACTATGATGTTGAAGACGGTACACCAATCGGTATTACTTTTCCTGCACCAGTAAAACCAGGCAAACCACTTGATTTCATTGCTAACCTCGATCAAAGCTGGATTGGTATCGACATCAGCTTTATGATTAGCCAATTTGTAGGACGTCGAGTCTTTGTTCTCAATGATGCTGACGCAGCTGGTCTTGCAGAAGCACAATACGGAGCAGCAGCACAACATGACGGACTTGTTCTCGTCACCACACTAGGAACCGGTATCGGATCAGCATTAATCGTTAATGGCCAACTGGTACCAAATACCGAACTCGGTCACCTTATTCTTAAAGGCAAAGATGCAGAAAAATACGCGTCATCTGCAGCACGCGTACGCGATGGTTTAACCTGGAAGAAGTGGGGAAAGAGACTCACTAAATACTATCGTCTGCTTGAACACTACTTTAACCCAGATCTTTTTGTTATCGGCGGTGGCGTCAGTAAACATTCCGATAAATTCTTCCCATACATTGATATCGACACACCAATCGTATCGGCAGGACTCCATAATGATGCTGGAATCATTGGCGCAGCCTACTATGCCAATCAATGCATGAAAAAAGAACACTAAGATGAATCGAGAGTGAGTATGAGCGAGTATTTTTCTCATCGTGTTGATATCAGCGAACCTAATATTATTACGAAAAAACAAGAAGAATTAAAAGCACAAGGTATCCCTGTATATCAACTAAACGATTCAAACCCTACTCATCACCATCTCACTCTCGAAGGTCTACCAGATCGCTACGACGCTGATCCAAAAGGCCAACTATTCGCACGTCAAGCACTCGCAGAATTCTTATCATTACGATACCAGAATGATGGTTTTGATAAACAGTCAACTGGAATACAGGCGATTAGTCAGCATGTGAATCCTGCAGATTTATATTTGACCAGTTCAACATCACAAGCGTACTCATGGTTAATGAAACTGTTATGTGATCCAGGAGAATCAGTTCTATGCCCAACACCTGGATACCCATTAATCTCTTCTTTAAGTGGTCTCGAATGCATTCATGCAATCCCATATAATTTGCATTACGATGGAACCTGGTATATCGATGTAAATGAAATCGAAGACTTGCTTCAACAGAACACAGGAATTCGTGCTCTCATCTTAATTAGCCCAAATAATCCAACTGGATCATATGTCGCTTCAGTAGATTATGAACGATTAATTACCTTATGCCAGGAATATCATCTGGCAATTATTGCGGATGAAGTATTCTTTAACTTTGTTCTCGATCCACAACAAACCCCATTCCGTATTTCTGGTGAAAATCGTATTCTCACGTTTGGTTTAGACGGATTCTCAAAACTTCTTTCTGCACCGCATGCCAAAGTAGGGTGGATTTATGTCAGTGGACCAGAAAACCTGGTTTGTGACGCAAAACTGCGTCTTGATGTTATTGCTGATGATTATTTACCAATGTCAGGAATTTTAGCAGAACAAATCCCTTCCTTATTACAAGCAGTTCCTGCACAAATTCAACGAACACAGCACCGTGTCCAACAGAATTTCATGCTCTTACAGCAGCTTCTTCAACAGAGTAATCTCCATCTTCTTTCCTTGCTACATGCTGATGGGGGATGGAATGTACTTCTACGTTTCCCTGAATCTCTCGATGAAAATGATTTAGTAACCTATTTGATTGATACATACTTGATGACTGTTCAACCTGGGTATTTCTTTGATATGCCATCCAACGGGTATATTTGCATATCCTTATTACCAGAACAAGAAGAATTTAGTCAGCATGTCTCAATTTTGATTCACGCGATTGAACATTTCTACGAATAATCAATACCATTAGTTTTTTCAGTGGTTAAAGTAGTGTAATAAAATTCACTCGAAGGGATTAGTCTCAATCTTAAACAAGGAGTTTGTGATGGCTACTGAAAAGATCATTCTTGACTGTGACCCAGGTCATGATGACGCGGTTGCAATTCTTCTCGCTGTTGGTGATCCTCGTATTGATTTACTCGGTGTTACTACTATCGGCGGTAATCAGAGTCTTGATAAAGTCACATATAATGCGCGTGCCATGCTGGAATTAGCAGGAGCAACGGATATCCCAGTTCACGCTGGTTGTGTTCGTCCTCTTGTTCGAAAGCTCCAAACAGCCGCTTATATCCATGGCGAAACAGGACTCGACGGTGTTGATTTACCAGAACCAAGTAGACCACTCGATGACGGTCATGCAGTGTCATGGATCATTGACACGATCATGAACAATGAGCCACAAACAATCACAGTAGTACCAACAGGACCATTAACCAACATTGCTTTAGCAGCACGTCTCGAACCATGCATCGTTCACCGTGTCAAGCAAGTGGTACTCATGGGTGGCGCCTATAACACAGGTAACTCATCTCCATGCACTGAATTCAACATTCAATGTGATCCTGAAGCTGCCCATATCGTGTTTAACGAAGATTGGCCACTCACCATGATTGGCCTTGATCTCACACATCAAGCATTATGCACACATGAGTATCAACAAATGATTGCAGATGCCAACCCACGATTAGCACCAGCACTAAACGGATTAATGGATTACTTCCGCCTATCGTACCAAGATGAAGAAGCGTTCCTAGATCCTCCAACCCACGATCCATGCGCAGTCGCTTACGTCATTGATCCATCATTAATCACAACACGCAAGTGCAAGATCGATGTTGAATTATCTGGAGCTTTAACAACAGGAATGACAGTTGCAGATCTCAGAGCACAAGCCGCAAACGATTGTACTAGCCAAGTTGCTGTAAAACTAGACGTCGACGGTTTCTGGAAACTCATTGCATCAGCAGTGAGCAACCTTCACTAACTTCCATCATCGTACACAAAAGAAAGTAGACTTCAATGTATCTCGCTATCAATATATTAGGTTTGCTATTATTCATCGGGCTAGGCTGGGTATTCTCCCATGATCGCAAGAAAATTGATTGGGCATCCGTAGGAATTATGGTAGTCCTCAACCTTCTAATTGCATGGCTCTTAACCAGCTTCGAATGGGGACGTATTGCAGTACAAGATGCTGCAAACGGCTTCACATGGCTTGTTTCTGTCGCTGATAAAGGTATCTCATTCGCCTTCGGCTGGTGGGCACTACCAGATAAAGGATCAGTAACATTCATCGTAAGCGCACTTTTACCAATCCTACTCGTCGTCCCACTATTCGATATCCTGACATACATTGGTATACTCCCATGGATCATCAAATGGATCGGACGCGGACTCAGCTTCATTACACGCCAACCTCGATTCGAAACCTTCTTCGCTGTCGAGATGATGTTCCTAGGTAACACAGAAGCACTCGCCGTTTCTAAAATCCAACTTCAAAAGATGAAACCGGCACGTACCGTTGTCATCGGATTAATGTCAATGAGCTGCGTTACTGCTGCTATCCTTGCTTCCTATATTCAAATGGTTCCAGGCCAGTTCGTTTTAACAGCTGTACCATTAAACTGCATTAATGCTCTAATTATTGCAAACATGTTATATCCAGCCGATGTTCACGCAGATGAAGATATCATTTACCACATCGGTGATGAGGATAAAACTGTTGCAGAACTCATTGCAGATGAAAAACGCGAAAAGGAAGAACGCACTATCGTTCGCCAGTGCAAGAAGGAAGGTAAACCAATCCCATCTGACATCGAATATAAACCATGGTATAAAAAGATGTTCAGTAAAGATCCACACAAGGCAAAGAAGGAACCATTCTTCTCATTCCTTGGTGACTCCATCCTTAGCGCTGGTAAATTGATCCTAATCATCATCGCTAATGTTATTGCATTCGTTGCACTTGCTGGACTGATTGATAAAGTTCTTGGCGCTATCTGGAAACCACTGTCACTCGAATCTATTTTGGGTGTCGTCATGTATATTCCAGCATTACTCCTCGGACTCCCACCACATACAGCATGGGCTATGTCACAGCTAATGGGCTTAAAGCTTGTCACCAACGAGTTCGTCGTTATGGGACAAGTCAGCTCTACAATTGCAACCTTTGCACCTCACTATAAGGCTGTCTTAACTGTCTTCTTAACTTCATTTGCTAACTTCGGTACATTAGGCATGATTATTGGTGCCTTTAAAGGATTAGTAAACAAAGAAAAGAATGACTTAATGTCTCAGAATGTAGGAAGAATGCTTATCTCAGGTATTCTTGTCTCCCTTTTGAGTGCAGCCATGGTTGGAATCTTTGTGTGGTAAATCTCTGATTTGAAGGAGAATTATGACTAAAAAGTTAATTCTTGATCTTGACACGGGTATAGATGACACATTGGCAATTGCCTACGCGTTAGGAAGCCCCGAAGTCGAATTGATTGGTATTGTGGGCACCTACGGTAATGTTCTCCTTAAACAAGGTGTTCGTAATGACTTAGCCATTACAGACTTACTCGGACATCCTGAAGTTAAGGTATATGCTGGTTTACCACATGCCTTAAAAAAAGATTCTTTTGAAGTCTTGCCAGTTTCAGCATTCATTCACGGTGATAATGGTATTGGTAACGTATCGATCCCAGATTCATCTCGATCTGTCGAAAGCGAATCGGGTGTTGATTTCATTATTGATGCAGTAAAAACATACGGTAAAGATTTAATTTATGTGCCAACAGGACCACAAACGAATCTTGCTGCTGCTATCAAGAAAGCACCAGAAATCGTTAATGAAATTGGTAAAGTCGTCTTAATGGGAGGCGCTCTAACTGTTCCTGGTAATGTTTCTCCATGGTCAGAAGCAAATATCAGCCAAGATCCAGATGCTGCAAATGATGTTTTCCGTTCTGGAATCACAGCAACAATGGTAGGCCTTGATGTCACTCTACAAACTCTTTTAACATATAAAGAAACACAGCAATGGCGTGACTTTGATACACCAGCAGGACGTTTCCTTGCTGATGTCACTGATTTCTATATCAAGGCTTATGAGACAACAGCCCCCGGTCTTGGTGGCTGCGGTCTTCATGATCCTCTTGCTGTCGGTGTTGCAGTAGACCCAACATTAGTAACAACCTTGCCAATTAATATGCAAGTTGATGTTGAAGGAGCTACACGCGGTCGTACCATCGGCGACGGAGATCGCTTAAACGATCCACAGAAAACAATGCAAGTTGCTGTCGGTGTTGATGTTCAGAGATTCCTCTCTGAATTTATGACACGTATTACTTCTGTTGCTCAAAACAAGTGAGCTCATTGAACTGAGATGAGTTTGGGGTGATATTCCCACGGGAATATCACCCCAAACTCATCTCATATTCATCATCCATTATTTTTTATGAGGAGCGTAAATAACATTTTGAATCAAATCTTTATAATATTCCTCAATTGGTTTACGTCGTGTCTTCAATGATGGTGTTAACATACCATTCTCAACAGTGAATTGTTCAGGAAGAATCTCAAAGCGACGGATAGATTCCGCACGCGACACACTTTGATTTGCCTGATCAATAATACGTTGTACTTCGGCAATAACAATTGGATTCTTCGCAGCTTCAGATAGAGAAGAGCATGGTTTAACACCCTTTGTTGATAACCAACCATTTACTTCATGAAGATCAAGAGTTACTAATGCGGATACAAAACGTTGATGATCGCCAATAACAAGAACTTGATCAACGACAGGGGAGGTCATAATGGTTGCAGAGAGTGGTCCTGGAGCAACATTAATACCACCAGCGGTGATAATCAGTTCCTTTTTACGATCAGTTAAATATAAGAAACCATCATCATCAATATCACCGATATCACCAGTATGAAGCCAACCATCGGTAATTAATTCATCTGTATCTTCTGGTCGGTTGAGATATCCTTTGCAAATATTTGGAGCTTTGATCAGGATCTCATGATCCGGAGCGATACCAATAGTAATACCAGAGATTGATGTTCCTACAGTACCAATACGATTATTTTGTGGTAATGAAACACAAACAGGACCTCCGCTTTCGGTCATTCCATAACCCTCGAGAAGTGGCATGCCAATTCCATTGAAATAGTGAGCAACAAGAGGATCCATTGGAGCTCCACCAGTAATGCAGAAGTCTGCATTTTCACCAAAAATATTCCTAATTTTTGAGTAAATTACTTTGTCATAGAAAGCATAACGGAGACGTTTTCCAAAACTGAGCTTTTTGCCATCTTGTTCTGCATATGACCATTCTCGAGCAAGTAAAGTAGCTTTAGCAAAAAGATATCCGCCTAAACCAGTACCAGCTTTTTGAGAAGCAGCATTATAAACTTTTTCAAAAATACGAGGAACACTCATCAAAAGCGTTGGTTTAAACGTATGAAAATCTTGAATAATTGATGAAAAATCACTAGTTAAACCAAGCTCAATAGTGCCAGCAAATGAGATGAATTCCATATAACGAGCAAAAACATGGCTCAATGGAAGGAACATTAACAAACGACGATGGGGAAGCATACATGCGCGTGGCATATATTGCAATCCTGCTAAACACAGATAAGCAAAATTAGCATGTGTTAATTCCACACCTTTTGGATCACCAGTTGATCCAGAAGTATAAACAACGGTTGCTAAGACATCACCGTGAATCGCATTTTTTCTTTCATAAAATTGTTCATCAGTAACAGTTGCCCCAAATGCTTGAATGACATCAAGAGCATGATCTTCAATGTTATAAATATCACGTAATGTTGGAATTTCAGAATGAACAGCTTCAATACGTTGAGCTAAATCATCATTTTCTGCAAAAGCAATTGTCACCTTGGAGTCATTAAAGATGTGTTGTACTTGCGCTGGCGAATTTGTTTCGTAGACAGGAACAACAACCGCACCAATACTCATTAAAGCAACATCAAGAGCAACCCATTCCCATCGAGTATGGGAAAAGATAGAAACACATTCACCCGCTTTGACACCACGTACAATAAGTCCCTTAGCTATTTGACGAACGATTTTTTCAAATTGAACAGCTGTAAAAGTAACCCACTTACCATTCTCCTTATACTCCACCATAGAAGTATCTGGTAAGCGTTTCACACGGTCGGTAAGAAAATCATATAAATTAATATCCGTATCAATAGGATTCTCTAATGGGGCCGTAAATTGTTTAATGACTGTCTGACTCATTCTATAACTTTAGTTCTTTTATACGATTTCAAAAAATATGAAATAAATCTGATAAAAGTAGCATGATTTTGATGATTCTGATTGTTTTATAGATAAGTTATATAAAAATTTTAATAAAATTGTTTCTTTTTCAATAAAATTCCCATACACGGCAGTTAATTAAGGTAACTAATTAAATAGAGAGATTCTAATATTCAGCAATACAGTGCCTACTCCTGTTTCTGTTGGGTATTGAGATATAGCCGTAGTTATGGTGGAAAAGGAAAATAATATGAAGACGAAATGGGTGAAGAAAGCAGTAATGTTAGCATCTGCTGCAGCAATGCTTGTCGTTATTGCAGCCTGCGGTAATTCAAAAGCTCATTCTACTTCAACCTCAGTGGCAGCAAGCAGCAAAACCCACGATGGGGAAGTAACTATGGCAAAAGCTTTTGAAAAAGGAACAAGCATTTGGTATCTTTCAGCTCAACCATCTGAAAATGCTCGTATTTCACAAGCATTCTACTTCCATGGTGGTGAAGTGACAGTATTCCAATATGTTGGTGATGATAATCTCACTTATCATGACGTTGAAAATGAAACAACTAGCCAGATAGTACAGACTTTATACCAGTACGATAGAGCCGGATGGAATAACGCATTCCCAGATACGTCCTATACTATTCCACAAGCTACTAAGTTTTCTTTCGAAATTCATACTGATGATTCAGGAAAAATGACCACTGAAGAAACTTTAATTGATAAATCAGTCATTGATCCTGTTGATGGTCCTCGTTCTATGATTGAAGCAAACCAGAATTCTGATTATGAAGATCCACAAGGCGATTCCCTATACCTTCCATTAGTCACTATTAAAGACGTTAATAAAGTAAGCCAAATGGGTAAATTACCAGATAATTTCTCTATTGATGGTCAACGCTATGATGGTTACGCTAATTGGAATAGCGTCATGGGTAATGTTGTTCAGGATATTCAGCTCAGTAACGAAAGTATTGATGTTGATCGCGGTTACATGGTTACAGCAGTGCCATCATCAGTCAAAGGATACATTCTCGACGCTCCTAAGACCGATAGTATTAAAACAACAGGAAAGATTTCCCTATCATACTGCTTACAAAAGAACACACGTACAGCGTAATAAGAAATAAAAAGAGATGAGGGAAACACAATAGATATTGTATTTCCCTCATCTCTTTTAGTGCCCCGAATGCGATTCGAACGCACGACACCCGCTTTAGGAGAGCGGTGCTCTATCCCCTGAGCTATCGAGGCAAATCAACACTAATAGTACATTATATCCTGGATAAAAGTATAGAGAATTTCTACATCGTCCCCTTTGTCTCGTAATCTAACATAGGTATGATGTTGAGGAGGATAGAATGAGTCAGCGGCACAACAGTCAGCAAAACACAGCAAATGATGAATATGATATTGATCGCGTAAACAGCCGCAAATGGGGATACAATATCGCTCAAGTGGATGAATTCTTAACTCATATTCCTGATTTATCAACTCATACACAACCATCATTAACTGAACATGATGTCCAAGTTATCGCTTTTGACTTGGAAAAAGGCGGGTACTCTATCCGAGACGTTGATCGTCTTCTCTTAGAAACTCAACAACGCATTGTTGATGCACACACACAATGGGTTTTTGACCATAATGAAACACCACAATGGGTGCAGGAAACATATCAGCTAGCATCCACAGTACAACCACGTGCAGAACTTGATAAAACACATCGTTTTACACGAGGTTCTAAAAAAGAACCAGCATACGATATTCGTCAAGTAGATCAAGTAGTTGATGATGCATGGAAAGTCATTTCTGAAACATTACACATCCGTACATCAGCATCACTCAAGAATGCAGAAAATATTACTGCTAAAAAAGTTTCTAACGCACTCTTTACACAACGTAAAGCTGCTAACGGATATAAAGAAGAACCAGTTGATGCGTACTTAAACCGTATTATTCAAATCCTTGAACGTTTTGAATCTATCCAACGGTTAGGTTTAACGGTTCACTTTACTTCTCAACAGTTAGAACAACAGTCGCAATACACACAACAAGCATCACAAAGAACAGAACTAAAACCATTAATGAAGCCTCTTAGCGTACAACCAGTAGCAGAAAACGAGAAGACGCAAATCTTTAAACCTGTCAAAGAATCACACGTCCAATCGCCTGAAGTTGCGCCAGATGTGACATCCGTTTTCCCTAAAGATATGTTCGTAAGCACCTCATTACAGCCTATGAATAATAATGATAATGATGTTATACCAACACCATCTGCGCTTGTTATACCTCCATCTTTTGCAACTGGACACCCGCTTCCAGACCCAACAATCAGTGATAAAACAACTGATATCACAGAAGAAAAAACTTCATCACAAGAATTTGCAACACAATACTTTGCTAATAAAGTTGATCATTTCACAGATGCTGCTCCCACGCAGGAGAAAGAAGAGTCTCAGCAACCAACCTCAGTAGGAATGCATACCTATCAAACAAACCTCTCAACAGACAATTCATACATGACAGGGACACTCAGTGATTTAATGTCTCAGCAAAGTATTCCACCAACAACACATCATGCGCCACGTCACTCAAAGCAAGCAGAAGAAGAAAACTTGCTTACCACGCAACATGACCATGAACAGATTGATCCTGATCAGTATCTCGCAGAGATCATGAAACCAAGTGTGACAACAACTTTTAATTTTGATATTCCAGATTTACAATTCCCTCAATCAAATACTAGGGAGAGAGAGTAAAGTATAAGGATCATTATTCTGATCACAGGAGATACATGCGGTACCTGAAACAATAAGGAACATAAGGAGTGAGATGTCTACAGAGCAAAATACGCGTCAATTTAAACATCGATGGTCATATCGCACACGCATTCTTGCCAGCATTCCTGTTTTCCTTATCCTGATTGGTATCCTTACCTTCGCATCAGGTATGTCTGCCGTATCATGGAGCGACCAACCAATGAACAGAACCATACAAACAATGACTGGTAACACAGCTGTAAAAATGGTTCCAACATCCCATTCACTGCACTGCAATACGCAGGAATCTGTTGTTGGGCAACCTGGTTTATGTTCAGTGTCGCTCACTTCAGGAGTGTATAAAGTTGCCACTAAAATGTTAACGTTTATGGCAACAGAACCACACACGCATGATACTCAACTGATCCATCTGCTGCTTCATTACCCGATTGGTGATACTGGAAAAATGCCAGGCATCATCTTTATTTCTGGTGCTGGAACCGGATCAGCAACTGGAGCCTATCAAGATCAAGCAGACTATTATGCTTCTGCAGGTTTCATGGCAGCAACAGTTGATAAACCAGTATGGAATACAACTGCTCTTACGCGTAACTATCCTGCCATGGCACACGTATACGATCACGCAATTAGTATTATGGCACAACAAAAAAATATTGATCCTAATGCCATTGGTATTCACATCGATTCCGAATCAGGGTGGATTGACCCATATATGCAAGACTTTGATCACAAGATCGATTTCCAAGTTCTCGCATCACCAATGCTGTTCGAACCACGTGAAGCAGTCGCCTTCTTCGTTGCACAAGACTTTTCAATCGTCGGCGCTAACCCAGGTTATCAAGCAATGGTACGACACATTTTCAGCGCCAACTTTGACATGTTTGGATTAACCAACGCTACTATCAACCCATTTACTGATAAAACCTTCACCATTCCAACATTTCTAGCCTACGGATCCAGAGATGTTCTCACCAGCCAAGTTGACGGCATGATGAAAATCATGGAAATGGCACAAAAAGCCGGTAACACCAACTTCGTGCTCAGAGATTACCCATTTGCAGACCATATTCTTCGTATCGGTAATGGAGCAGCAGGAGATACCACTCTTGCCGATCATTATTTACAAGAAACCCTTGAATGGAGTGCTGGAATCGTCAAAGGCTACAAGCAAGTTGCTCCAAAGGTTGCAGGACACGAAATATATCAATCAATCGGATTACCAAAAATCCATGCCACAAAAGTAGGTACCCTCTACTTTGTTATCCTTCACTGCCTACTAATTTTAGCGCTCTTCACCTCAATCATTTTCTCACTCATCGTTCTAGTAAAAAAGATCGTTGCACTTGTCAAAAAACAAAAAGACCCTATCGCCTTCGTAAACGGATTTGGACGCGTCACCCTCTTCATGGTTATCGATAGCCTGCTAGCCTTCTTACTCTTTATCGCAGCAGTCGCACAAATCATTTGGCGTGTCTCACTACTCGGATGGGGAGCAGCACCAATACAACCAGCAGGAATGATCTACTGGAGCTGGTACGTCATCCAAATCGCCTGTGTTATCGTCGTCTGGACATGGGCACGCGTCATTGTCAACGTCATCGAAGCTGGAGCAGACAGAGGCTGGTTCCACTGGTTTAAACGCATCGCCCATGAACCAATCGAACCAACAGTACAAAGCCATAATGAACCATTCTTCGCTACCACAAAACTAGGCGTCACCTATTTCATTATCCTTGCTGTCACCATGCTCCTTATCCTTCTCTGCTTCGCTTTCTGGGGACTCTTCCTCTACTAAAGGATCATGAAATGTCACTATACAGTGATGAAGGACTCGTTCTTAAAACAGTAAAATTAGGTGAAGCCGACCGAATAATCACCATCCTTACTGCACACCACGGTAAAATTCGAGCTGTCGCAAAAGGAATACGCCGAACACGATCCCGCTTCGGAGCACGTCTAGAGCCCTTTATGAGAAACCAACTCCTCATCGCACAAGGCAGAAATCTCGACGTTATTTTACAAGCATCATGCATCGGCAGCTACGCTAACAACATCATCACCAATTACGAAGCTTATATCACCGCAGAAGTCATGTGCGAAACCGCTGATAAGTTATGTACCCTAGAAGGAATAGCACAACAAGACCAATACACACTCCTTCTCGGAGCTATTATCGCACTCGCTCAAAAACGATACGTTACTTGGCAAATACGGTTATCCTACATTCTTCAAGCTATGGCACTCGCTGGATGGAGACCACAATTAGATGCGTGTGTTATCTGTGGAGCACATACTCAACTGAATTATTTTTCTGTCGCTCACGGAGGGCTGCTTTGTCAGTATGATGCTGTATCCGGCGCATATCGTGTATCGGGAGCGCAAATAGGCCTCTTACAAGCATTACAACATGCCCCAATAAAAGGCTATCAAGGGGAAAACGACCCGCAAATTTCTCGAATAGTGGAGACCTGGGCACAATACTATTTAGAACGACCAATTCGGTCGACACAATTAGTAAATTTCAAGTATGAGTTTTAAGAACGTGGACTATACGTCTTTAGATATTCCGGCTGCTCCTTTTTCCGATCCTTCTATCATCCCTCATTTTGCACATGGTAAGGTTCCACGCCACGTTGGTGTCATTATGGATGGAAACGGTCGTTGGGCAAAACAGCAAGGGCTTGTTCGGACTGAAGGACATAAGGCTGCTGAGCCAGTTGTCTTTGATACGATTGCTGGCGCCATTGAAGCAGGTGTCCGTTATCTTACCCTCTATACCTTTTCAACGGAAAACTGGAACCGTTCTCCTTCCGAAGTTCGTTTTCTCATGGGATTCTCACGAGATATCATCCATCGTCGTGTCCAACAAATGAATGATTGGGGTGTTCGTGTCCGATGGGCAGGACGACGCCCGCGCCTCTGGAAATCAGTCATCGATGAGCTCGAAGATGCTATGGAAAAAACCAAAAATAATAAAGTCATTGATGTTGTTTTCGCCATTAACTACGGTGGCCGCGCTGAAATAGCTGATGCAGCTGCAGCAATCGCCCGTGATGTTCGCGACAGAAAAATCTCTGGAGACCGTGTCACCGAAAAAATGATCCAAGAACATCTATATAACCCTGATATCCCTAATGTTGATCTTGTCATGCGTACATCAGGAGAGATGCGTACCAGCAATTTCTTACCATGGGAAATCGCGTATTCAGAATTTGATTTTGAACCTGAGCTATGGCCAGATTGTGGGCGAGAAGTTCTCTGGCGAGCAATTCAAAAATACACTGAACGTAATCGCCGATTCGGAAAAGCGTAAAACAATTAGCGTTTATCAAACAAAATGGCATAAGTTTATGTACAACATATCATTAGATGAAAGAAGGATATGATGAGCGATACCGAAAAAAATTCTTCACCAACCGAGAAGAAAGATCCAACCATTATCACTCCTGAAGATCTTCCACAGGATTCCTCACATCGTACTCGTCATACATGGAGCTACAAAGGAAAAACAATTGACTATGATGCCATTGTAGGAACACTCCGCATCAATACTCCAAAAGTTAAACCAGCAGCCAGCATTTTCTATTCCATGTTCGTTGTAGTTGACGCCGATGGTAACAACGATCCAACACGACCAGTCACCTTCGTATTTAACGGCGGTCCAGGATCATCATCAACCTTCTTAATGATGGGATCCTTCGGTCCAAAACGAATCTCTATCCCAGATCTCGCTCCAGGTGAAGGCGCACCATACACTCTTATTGAAAACAATGAATATTGCCTCTTGCCAGTCTCAGACATTGTTTTCATCGATGCTGCAGGAGCAGGCTTCTCTCAGATCGCTGACAAAGCAAAAGCTGAATTATGGAGCGTTGACGGTGACGTTGCAGGATTCAGCCAATTCATTCAACGCTGGTGCACCAAGTACGGTCGCTGGAACTCACCAAAATACCTCTTTGGCGAATCCTACGGAACAACACGTGGATCACTACTCACCCTCAAGATGGAACAAGATGGCATCTCCTTAACCGGCGCCACCTTAATCAGCAACATCCTTGATTACGCATACACTTTTGATCTCAACGACCAGTACTATATCGGTTACATGCCAACATATGCTATGATTTCCCAATTCCATCACAAAGCAGGTCAAGAAAAAACCATCAAAGAACATGCTATGGACGCACGCATCTTCGCAGAAGAATACCGTAAAGCACTTTCGCGCGGTGACGCACTCGACTCTGAATCCAAAGAACGCGTTGCACAAGCATATGCTCAACTAACCGGACTACCAGCAACCTATATCGAAGACTCCAACCTCCGTGTCCCAGACGGACGCTACCGCAAACAGATACTTCGCAAAGAAGAAAAAATCGTTGGCCGCTATGATGGTCGCGTCTCTGGATACGACATGGACCCAATCAGCGATGATGAAACATTCATCGTTGATGACGCCTATCTCAGCCCAGAATACAGTGCACTTGCCAACGAATATCTCCGTAAAGAACTCGGGTGGGAAACCGATGAAGAACGCATCGCTTTCGCACCATTCGATTGGACAACCACCGAACCAGGAAAAGGCTGGGTATGGACACACAAGACCCCATATCACATGAAAGCTGATGAATGGGGATACATGCCATTTCCTAACACTCTAGGCGACCTTGCCGATGCTATCGTCCAAGAACCAAAGCTAAAAGTCCTTATTGGCAACGGATACTACGATCTCGCAACCCCATTCTTCCAAACAGAATACGATATCGACCATCTCGCTCTACCACAAGCACTACGCAAGAACATTGCATTAACCTACTACGAATCCGGACACATGATTTACACAGCACCACAAGCGCTCGATAAGTTATATAACGACCTCGTCAAGTTCTATACAACAGACGCCGATCACATGAGCGAACTCGATGAACGTGAAAATCTACCATCCCTACAACTCAACCTCTAAATAAATACAAACAGTAGGGATGTCCCTCAAAAAGAGACGTCCCCACTAAACTGTCACAATACATTTATAAAATCTCTATACGTCTACTAATAATTAATTGAATGGAAGGTCTGTCGTGTCAGAGTCAAAACTTGATGCAGTAATTTCTTTGGCAAAACGTCGAGGATTCGTTTTCCCTGCAGGAGAAATTTATGGTGGAACACGTTCCGCATGGGACTACGGCCCACTTGGTGTCGCACTAAAAGACAACATCAAGCACGAGTGGTGGCACTCAATGGTCACAACACGATGCGATGTTGAAGGAGTAGATACCTCCATTATTCTTCCATCCGATGTATGGGTTGCCTCCGGCCACGTCAAAGTCTTCAATGACCCATTAATCGAATGCCTCAACTGCCATAAACGCTTCCGCGCAGACACCCTTGAAGAAGCCTTCGCAGAGAAAAAAGGACGTAACCCATCAGGCCTCGAAGAAATTGCCTGCCCAGCATGCGGAATCACCGGAAACTGGACAGAACCACGCGACTTCAACATGATGCTCCGCACTAACCTTGGCCCAGTAGAAGACGACCATAGCCTCCACTACTTACGACCAGAAACCGCACAAGGCATGTTTGTCGACTTCCAACAAGTCCTCACTTCATCACGCAAAAAGCCACCATTCGGCATCGCCAACATCGGCAAATCATTCCGTAACGAAATCACCCCAGGAAACTTCATCTTCCGCACTCGCGAGTTTGAACAGATGGAAATGGAATTCTTCGTCGTTCCAGGAACAGATGAAGAATGGCAACAATACTGGATTGATACACGTACACGCTGGTATACCGATCTTGGTATTAAAAAAGAAAATCTCCGCCATTATGAACATCCAAAAGCAAAGCTTGCTCACTATTCCAAACGAACTGTTGATATTGAGTATCGTTTTGGCTTTGATGGATCTAATTGGGGTGAGCTTGAAGGCATCGCTAACCGAACTGATTTCGATTTAAGGGCACACTCTGATCACTCCGGCAAAGACTTGAGCTATTTCGATCAAGTTAATGGCGAACGCTATATTCCATATGTTATTGAGCCAGCAGCAGGTTTAACTCGTTCCCTCATGGCATTCCTTGTTGATGCGTATGATGTTGATGAAGCACCAAACACTAAAGGTGGTGTCGATCGTCGTACTGTTTTGCACTTGGATCCTCGTTTAGCTCCAGTGAAGGCAGCTGTCTTACCACTCAGTAAGAAAGAACCATTGCAGTCTATTGCTCATAATCTTGCTGCAGATCTCCGTGAACAAGACTGGAATATTGATTACGATGAATCTGGTGCAATCGGACGTCGCTACCGTCGTGAAGACGAAATTGGTACACCATTATGTATCACCGTTGATTTCGATACAGTAGATGATCACTCTGTCACTATTCGTAATCGTGATACGATGCAGCAAGAACGTATCAATATTGATAAAGTTGTCAATTATGTTCGTGATCATATTGTTCCGCAGCGCACGAAGCACGCATTAGGTCCAGTTTCAGTCGTTGGATCTATGTCAGCTGATGGTGCTGCTGATCTTGCACAAGAAGATGGTATCGATATTTCAGCTCCAGTAGCAGTCACTGAAGCTTCCGGCGAAGAGGAATAATTCTTGGATCAGCTAGCAAAAGATATGATGTCGACTAGCGAAGAGAAAGATGGCGCCGCTGACGCAAAAAAGCGTCAGCTACGCCATCTTCGTAATGCGCAGACAATCCTTTCAGAAAAACCTCATGTTGAGAATCAACTCATTTCTGAAGAGAAAACAGTAACATCAGTTACTCCTGTTCACTTAAACCCAGTACATTTAGGTGATTTAACAGTTCGCACCCCAGTTGTGCTTTCACCAATGGCTGGAGTAACAAATTGGCCATTCAGAGTGGTCTGTGAACAATATGGGGGAGACGGATTATACGTAGCTGAGATGGTCACTGCACGTGCTTTGATCGCGCACAATCCAAAAGCATTACGTTTAGTACGTTTTGCTCCAAGTGAGAAGATACGGTCATTGCAACTCTATGGTGTCAATCCAGATGCTATTGAAAAAGCCGCTCGCATGGTCATGGATAATCATTGGGCGGACCATATTGATTTGAATTTTGGTTGCCCAGTACCAAAGATTACACGTCGTGGTGGTGGATCAGCTTTACCATGGAAAACTGATCTTTTTGCTGAAGTCTTGAAACGAGTAGTGACCGTCTGCAGCGAGTATCAAGTTCCGGTTACTGCTAAGATTCGTGTTGGTATCGATCACGATCATGAAACATTCTTAGAAGCAGGTCATATTGCACAAGAAGAAGGTGTTGCAGCAGTAACCTTACATGCACGTACAACCGCAGAATACTATGGTGGGCATTCAGACTGGTCTCGTATCGCAGAATTAAAACAAGCATTAAATATCCCTGTTTTTGGTAATGGAGATATTTGGAGTGCAGATGATGCGCTTGATATGGTCCGTCAAACACAATGCGATGGTATAGCAATCGGACGTGGTTGCCAAGGCCGCCCATGGCTCTTTGCTGATATTCAGAACGCATTCTCTGGTAATTCAGACCGTGTTAATCCAACACTCAAAGATGTGACAGACACCATTCTGAATCATGTCATGATGTTAGTTGATTTTTACGACGGTGATGAGCATATGGCTGCTCATGATATTCGTAAACATATTGCATGGTACCTTAAAGGTTTCCCTGTTGGTGGAGAAATCAGACATCAATTTATGACGTCAGAAAGCATCGCTGATATTACAAAGGTTGTCGATCAATTAGATTTATCAGCGCATATGCTACCAGAAATGGTCAATAAGCCACGTGGACGCATCAAATACCAAAAGAAAGTTCATGTTCCATATGGGTGGTTAGATTCACGATCAACTAGCAAAGAAGAACGTGAAATTCTTTTTGGAAATGATCCAATGGATGCTTCATATTAAAGTACTAACAATAAAAATGTAGCTTTTACTGTGTGTTTTATAAATATCGTGCGATACAGTTATTTTGTTATAAGCATGACCAAAGAGGAGTAAATCGTGATGGATGGGACCCTGTCTGAAAATCTAAGAAGTGATGAAACTGTTATTCGTGTTGTTGGCGTCGGCGGTGGTGGCGGTAATGCTGTCAACCGAATGATTGAATCTGGCGCCATGCAAGGTGTTGAGTTCATTGCTGTCAATACTGATGCAAAAGATCTTTTACGTTCTGAAGCAAATATTAAAATTTCCTTATCAGATGAAACGAGTCGTGGTTTAGGAGCTGGAGCAGATCCTGAACGTGGTGCCAAAGCTGCTCAAGACCATCAAGATGAGATCGAACAAGCCTTAAAAGGCTCTGATATGGTCTTTGTTACTTGCGGTGAAGGTGGTGGAACAGGTACAGGTGCTAGCCCAGTTGTAGCTCACATTGCTCGTGAACTTGGTGCTTTGACAGTAGCTGTTGTTACACGCCCATTCTCCTTCGAAGGACCACGACGTGCTGAATCAGCCGATTCTGGAATTGAAAAATTACGCAAAGAAGTTGACGCTATTATTATCATTCCGAATGATCGTTTGCTGAGCATGAGTGATAGTAATGTCACTCTCATTGATGCTTTCAAGACAGCTGATAGTGCATTGAATGATGGTGTCGGTGGCATTACCTTCTTGGTTAATTCTAATTCCTATATTGATGCCGATTTCAATGATATTAAGGCAATTTTGAAAGATTCCGGTACTGCATTGTTCGGTGTTGGTCAAGCTCGTGGTGATGATCGTGCTGTTAAGGCAGCTGAATTGGCTATCAGTTCTCCTTTGCTTGAAGAATCAATTGAAGGCGCTCATGGTGTCTTGATTAATATTGCTTCTTCTATGGATGTTCAGCTGAGTGAAGTTTCAGCCATTAACAATTTGATTTTCAAGGCATCTAGCCCAGAAGCACAAATCATTTGGGGTCAGACCTTTGATGATGCTTTAGGTGATGAATTGAAAGTTACTGTCATTGCAGCTGGCTTTGATGAAAAAAAAGACTCATCTGATGAGTTAAAAGAACAGAGCTTACCTTTTAACCAAGATATTACTGATGCGCCAGTAATATCAAAACCAGCAATGATGCCTCACGATGTTCCAACATTAAATGCTGTTCATCTGAATCAGCATGCTGAATCTGCACAACCAGTATCTTCGTCTTCAGCAACAACATCATCTCCATCCACAGTTTCTCATCTACGTTATGAAGAAAATCAAGATGAAGAAGATGCTACTGGCGATATTGATATTCCACCATTTTTACGTTGAGATTTTGCGCTAAAAGGTAGAATCCATAGATATGGAAGGATAATCAATGGGACATTTCAAGAATGCAATGTCATACCTCGGTATGGCAGATGTTAGCGAAACTGATGATCAGCAAGTCGACGATGAGGAAGAACTTGATTCTTTCAATACTGATCTTGCAGTAACACCAGCAAGCTCAGCAACTACACCTGCAATACGTCAACAGTCGTCATATACTCGTTCTCAGTTGAATCGTATTACAACAATTCATCCGAAATCATATGATGATGCTCAGTTAGTTGGCCGAGCTATTCGTGAAGGCGTACCAGTTGTTCTTAATCTCACAGATGTTACTGAATCAATTGCGTATCGAATTGTTGATTTTTCTGCAGGAGTCGTCTTTGGTTTACGTGGATCAATTGAACGCGTAACACCACGAGTTTTCTTACTGAGCCCAGCGCAAGTCAGTATCAGCGTAGAAGATAATCGTGCACAGTCTTCTCAGCATGATCTATTTGCTAACTAACAAAACATGAAAGAACCTTAATGATTTTCCTACTTTTAGCATTTATACATTGGCTAATTAGTGTTTATCTCACCATCCTTGTTATTCGGATGATTATCGATTGGGTTCTTGTTTTAGCGCGTAACTGGCATCCTAATGGGTTTATTATGGGATTCATACGTCTTATTTATCAGGTAACTGAACCACCGTTGCGATGGTTAAGGCGCTGGATCCCATCGATCCCATTAGGACCAATACAATTAGACGTTAGTTTTTTAGTTTTATATTTTGCTTTAGGTTTAATCCAAGCATTTATTTGATATGAAAAGAGAGCATGCTAGAAAAAGAAAATACAGTATGTTGTGATACAGTAAACTGAGTTTAGAGTATCGTTTTCTGGCATAGCTGAAAAGAAGTGGAGATTCTGATGGCATTGCTGACGCCAAACGACATTAGGAATCATCGGTTCAATACCACAAGGTTCCGCGAAGGATACGATATTGATGAAGTCGATAGCTTCCTTGATGAAGTAACAAAGACTGTAGATGCATTAAGTCGTAATGCATTAGGTGCAGATACGAAGTCATCTGTACAGTCTTCTGACGATTCTGCACAGTACGAGAAGAAAATTGCTGATTTAACCGCTCGTAATTCTGAATTAGAACAGCAGCTTAAGTCTGCTCGTTCCGATAATCAGTCCTCAGAAGCATCACATAATCTTGTTGTTGCTCAAGGTGAAGTCAAGAATTTAACAGACCAAAATAGTCAGCTTAAAACTCAGCTTTCTCAACTTAATAAGCAGCTTGACGATATGACACGTCAAGCAGCTAAGGGTAGTGACTCACAAGCATTAAAGGGACAGCTTGATGAGACACGTAAGCAGCTGCGTGATGCTTTTGCTGAACGTGATCAGATGCGTGAACAAGGAACTCGTCTTGAAGTTCAACTTGTTGATATGCGTCATAAGCTTGAAGATGCACAAGAACAGATTGAACGCTTCAATGTTCTTGCACAGCAAGAAGAAGAGACTCACAAGCAGATCTCTGACCTCAAGCGCCAATTAGCTGATTCACAAAAGCGTGAAGAAGACCTCCGTAGCCAAGTTGCTAAGATAGAACCTTCTGCTGAAACTGGTAGCTTAAAGAAGATTAGTAGCGCAGGACAAGGCAGTGACTCGGAAGCTGAACGTGCAACCGCAATGCTTGCGTTGGCAATGCAATTACATGATCAGTATGTTGACAAGGGTAAGGCTCAACGCGCACAGTTAATTGCTGAAGCAGAAACCGCACGTCAAAGCTACATCGACGAAGGCCAACAGAAGCTTAGCGATGCTATTGCTGAAGGCGATGCATACAAGAAGAAGGTTCGCGGCGAAGCCGATAAGTACAGCCAAGAAACCCGTACTGCAGCCGATCGTTATGCTCAAGATCTCCGTACAAAGACTGACAACGAAACCTCACGTCAGCGTACCGAGGCAGAAAACTATGCTAACGCCTTGCGCACTAACGCAAAAGCCTATGATGAGAAAACTCGTACTGAAGCAGATCAATACAGTGAATCTGTTAAGAACAAGCTCTTCAATGATGTTAAGGTCATCGAAGGTAATATCACAAGCTTAAAGAAATTCGAAGATGAATATCGTAGCCGCCTGAAGGACTTCTTAGGACAGCTCATTAATCAGGTTTCAACATCTGATAACTATCAAGATATTCATGCTATTGCAGATGATAAGAACACTCGCTCCAACAAATAGTCATTAGCAGCTATCGTTAAAAGCGTGAGTACAAAATATCGCATGTGGAAACAGTCACGAACTCATTTGATTGTTTCCACATGCTTAATTTTCGGTTTACTTTTTTTGGATCAGAGTACAAAGTATTTAGCTCTGACATACCTTAGCAACGGGAATGTCATTCCACTTATTCCACATTTCTTGTCTTTAAGATTATTATTTAATCCTGGAGCAACATTAGGTTTTGGATCATCGGAGACACCGCTTGTTGCTCTTATAGAATTTTTAGCTTGTGTGATCTCCCTTATTCTAGACACACGAACTAAAACGATTTTATGGACAATAGCTTTTAACTTCGCTTTTGCTGGATCTTTAGGCAATTTAATTGATCGTATTATCTATGCCCACTCATTTTTAAATGGATCAGTAGTTGATTTTCTTGATTATGGATGGTCAATTGGAAACATAGCTGATATAGAATTAACAGTTGCTGCAGTATTGATTATTTATTGTATTGTTTTCTCGATTCCATTGAAAAATAAAGATCACTGATCTTATAAACAATGCTTAACGGAGGAGTAAAAACAATGGAAAAGATAATGCCTGTTCCAGATGGCCTCATTAATATGCGATTAGACCAAGCAATTTCAAAAATGTTAGGAATATCGCGTACGAAAGCTGATACTTTCATTGCTGATGGCCAAATTACAATTCTTGGTAATCCCGAAACACAAAAATCAGTGAAATTAACTTCCTCCGATATCTTATCGATCAATATCACAGAGCCAAAACCAGTCGTTGAGCCTGAAGCAACTGATATGGAAATCATCTACGAAGATGAGGATATTGTCGTTGTCAACAAGCCAGTAGGAGTGGCTGCACATCCCTCAGACGGGTGGACAGGACCAACTGTTGTTGGCAGTCTAATGAAACGTGGAATTCAACTTTGTAGTTACGGTCCACCATTACGACGTGGTGTTGTCAGTCGCCTTGATGTTGGTACCTCTGGATGTATGCTACTCTGCAAATCTAATCTCGCCTATGTGCGCATGCGAAAACAGTTTGCAGAACACTCCATCGATAAAATTTACCACGCAGTCACGCAAGGACGTTTAAAACAAGAAAAAGCAACAATCGACGCTCCAATCGGCCGCGCAAAAACTATGGACTTCCGTTTCACTGTTTCACCTATTGGTAAACCAGCAGTGACCCACTATGATGTGCTAGAACACTTTGGATCACTCGCCACTTTCGTCACAGTAAAACTAGAAACAGGGCGAACCCATCAAATCAGAGTACATTTTTCTTCCATTGGGCATCCACTTGTCGGAGACCCAATGTATGGATCTAACCCAAAAATTAACGTTGAACTTGGATTAGAACGCCAATGGCTCCACGCAACAAAACTAGGATTTAAACATCCACGTACATCAATATGGACTACAGTGGAATCACCATATCCACCAGATTTGATGCATGCATTAACAGTATTACGTTCACACGAAAGAGATTACAAAGGATAAAATATGCCAACATATGATCACCAGAATGGTATGCATGCATCATCTGTACAGCCAAACCATGGTCATCTTTTTCCAAAAATCGTAGCTGCTTTCTTGGTATGCATACTTGCTTTTATTGTTGCTGTTTTCTTACGTGATAAAAGAAATAGCGAATATCAAGCCTTGTTGCATAAAGAAGAAACGATCGCATTAGTACGTCATGCTGTACCAGCTCCAGTAGCAAATTGGCATGATCCTACTGGGGGAGTACAACCACGATTATCTAACTACACTAACTTAGCTCTATTCGTTAATCTCCAAACCAATATTGTTGCTGTTGAATCCAACGGTACTATTATTTATCGCATGCTCACCAGTCCAGGCATCGATAATGAAACACCAACAGGATATTGGCGCACAGGTGTTAAAGGATTACATTTCTATTCAGCATCTGAAGACGAAGGCGCAGACTATTACACCGTTATCCACGGTAACTACCTCTTCCATACCGTTCCAACCAAACAAGCCTTCGGCAGCTATATTCCATCACAAGGCGATATCTTAGGACAACCAGGATCACACGGATGCTGTCGTCTATCTATCGCTGATGCATACTGGCTCTGGACTGAATGCCCAAGCGGCACACCTGTCTATATCTATAACTCAAAATCTGATTTACAATCGTTGTTAACAACCCATCCATATGCTGATGGCAACATCAATATGACTAGGCTCTTTGAAGCATAACTAGGTGAAAAATAATGAGTGATGAAATAATTGTTCCAGATAGTGGATTCGTTAACCTTCATAATCACACGCATTATTCAATGCTTGATGGAGCTTCAAAAATCCCCGATCTTGTTCAACGCGTCAAAAAACTGGGTCAAAAGGCTGTAGCTATCACAGACCATGGCAATATGCATGGCGCATATGAACTCTGGAGTGAAGCAGTTAAACAAGACATAAAACCAATCATTGGTATTGAAGCGTACGTTACTCCAGGAACCTCACGTTTTGACAAAACACGAGTGTATTGGGGAACTGAAGATCAACGTAAAGACGATGTTTCTGCTCGAGGTGAATATAATCACTTAACCATGTGGGCTGAAAATGATGCAGGATTAAAAAACCTCATCAAAATGAGCTCTCGAGCAAGTCTCGATGCCAGTACTTCCCATCCACGTATGGATCAAGCCCTCTTCGAAGAATATCATTCAGGAATCATTGTCGGATCAGGATGCCCATCTGGAGCAATTCAAACACATCTTCGCCTCGGACAATTTGATGAAGCATTAAAATATGCAGAATACCTCCAAGATGTCTTTGGTAAAGATAACTTCTACGTAGAATTGATGCAACACGGATTAAGTATCGAAGAACGTGTTGCTAATGATCTTCTGAAAATTTCTAAAATTCTTCATGCTCCTGTTATTGCTACAAATGATGCCCATTACGTCAGTCCAGAAGACGCTGACGCACAAGACTCACTCTGCTGCATTAATTCAGGTAAACATTTAGATGATCCTAAACGCTTCAAACTTGATGGATCAGGATACTATATTAAATCCGCGCAAGAAATGCGTGAACTTTTTAAAGAAATACCAGAAGCAGTATCCAACACACTAGAAGTTGCTGAACGATGCAACATCATGTTTGACGACCATGAAGATGGCGCCTACATGCCAACATTCGACTGTCCAGAAGGATGGGATGAAACCTCACTTTTCCTCAAGAAAGTTCAAGACGGCCTCGAAGAACGATATCCCGATGGTGTACCAGAAGAAGTTTCCGAACAGGCAGACTATGAATGCGGCGTTATCTGCCAAATGCAGTTCCCAGGATACTTCCTTGTCGTCTCTGATTACATTCTCTGGGCTAAAAAACACGGTATTCAGGTAGGACCAGGACGAGGCTCATCAGGTGGAGCAATTGTCACCTACGCATTAGGTATTACAGAAATCGACCCATTACCACACGGATTGATTTTCGAACGATTCCTCAACCCTGAACGTGTCTCACTCCCAGATATTGATTGCGACTTCGATCCTGACGGACGTGCAAAAGTTATTCAATATGTTTCTGATAAGTACGGTGCCGATAAAGTTGCACAGTGCACCATCTACGGCACAATCAAAACAAAACAAGCGATCAAAGATGCTGCACGCATTATGGGCTATGAATTTTCCATGGGTGAAAAGATCACTAAAGCTTTACCACCTGGGAAAAACGGTCATGATATTAGCTTAAAAGATATCTTTGATCCTGAATCAAAACGGTATGCAGAAGCACGTGAATTCCGTGAACTATATGATGATGATATTGATGTCCATCGTATCGTTGACAGAGCACGCGGTATTGAAGGCCTTGTCCGTCAAACAGGTGTTCATGCCTGCGCTACCATCATGGCATCAGTCCCAATTACCGATATCTCACCAATGATGAAACGTTCCGATGGAACAATCACCACTGTTTTTGAATATCATACATGCGAAACACTGGGATTAGTCAAAAACGATTTCCTTGGTCTTTCTAATCTCTCAGTCATCCGAGATACCTTAATCAATATTCAAGATAATCAACATCAGACTATTGAAATTGAAAAAGTACCTATCGATGATAAGCAAACCTATCAGCTCTTATCACGAGGGGACACGTTAGGCGTTTTCCAGCTTGATTCCGATGGTATGAGATCACTTCTACGTCAACTCAAGCCAGATAACTTTAATGATATTTCTGCTTTGATTGCGTTATACCGACCAGGTCCAATGGATATGAATTCGCATACCAATTATGCGAAACGAAAAAATGGTCTCCAAGAGATCACACCAATCAATCGTGAAGTCGCACAACCATTAGCACCAGTCCTCGATGAAACGTACGGTTTAATCGTTTATCAGGAACAGGTACAGTCAGCAGCTCGAATTCTTGCAGGCTACTCTTTAGGCAAAGCAGACGTTCTACGACGTGCTATGGGAAAGAAAAAACCAGAAGTACTAGCACAAGAAAAAATACCATTTTTCCAAGGTATGAAAGAACGCGGATATTCCGAACAAGCAGCACAAGATGTTTGG
The DNA here is from genome assembly GCA_017538895.1 of Aeriscardovia sp. Lineage (GTDB taxonomy): Bacteria > Actinomycetota > Actinomycetes > Actinomycetales > Bifidobacteriaceae > RGIG7107. The sequence goes on from JAFYHY010000074.1 coordinate 36,126, forward strand.
GATATTTTCGTACCATTCTCTGGATATGCTTTCAACAAATCTCATTCAGCATGCTATGCTTTAATCTCATACTGGACTGCGTACTTGAAAGCTCATTATCCAGTCGAATTCATGGCTGCACTCTTACAAAATGAAAAAAACAATAAAGATAAGAGCGCAATCTATATCGCTGAATCCCGCAAAATGGGCATCAAAATTCTTCCACCAGACGTCAACGAGTCAGTTGGAGCCTATTCAGCTGTCGATGATGTCATTCGTTTCGGTTTAGGTGCAGTACGCAATGTGGGAGATAAAGTTGTCGAGGAAATTATTAAAACCAGACAACCAGAAAACGGTGGACGATACACAAGCTTCATCAACTTCATCAAACGTGTTCCAATCACAGCATTAAATAAACGAACAGTTGAATCTCTGATAAAAAGTGGTGCTTTCGACTCAATCGAATTAAATCGACGCGCACTCTTCAGCATTCATAAGATAGCAATCGACCAAGTTGTCCCACTTCGTCGTAAAGAAGAAGAAGGACAATTTGATCTTTTCGCCGATGAAGAAGATATGGATGATATTTCACTCGGAGATGCAGAAATTTCAGTCCCAGATATTGATGAATGGGATAAAAAAACAAAACTCAACTTTGAACGTGAAATGTTAGGACTTTATGTTTCAGACCACCCATTATCCAACATGGCTTCTGTCTTGAGCGAACTCTCTAGTATTTCGATTGCTAAGCTCAATAACCAAGCTGAAAAAATGGATTCACGAACATCAGTGTCTCTTGCAGGCGTCATTACCGATGTTGAACGTAAAGTATCAAAATCCGGTAATCCATGGGCAATTGTCACTATTGAAGATCTTGGCTCAAGCATTCAATGCTTGTTCTTCAGTAAAGCATATAAAGAACATGCTAACGAAATGCATGTGGATGAAATCGTAAAAATCACTGGTACACCAAGCGTTCGAGATGACCAAGTCAGTTTACGAGCTACCGATATGGAAATACCTCATATCGAAGCAGGTAACGTAACCCCACTAATACTCTCAGTGACCTTATCAGCAATCCAACAAAAAAGTAACGCCAATCATTTGAAGGCTATCTTAGGAACCTTCCCAGGGTACAGTGAAGTGCGTTTAAGGATTACACAACCAAATAATGTCATAACTGAACTTGTATTAGGCGATGAATTCCGCGTAACAAAAGATACATCACTCATCGCAGCACTCAAATCCATTTTTGGTGCTCGTTGTATCACTAACTAAGTACCAGTAGGTATATAATCTCACTCTGGTTTGGTCTATGATTATCATAGGCTAGACCAGAGTAGATAACTTTTTCTAAGAATGATGAGTAATTATGAGTCTCAATACCTTTGATGATGATTTTAACGATGATGACATTAATGATGCATTATCTGAATACGTTGATGACTTTAAAGATTTAGACGATGAAGCAAAACAACTTGATGATCTTGAAGACCTCCGACAAGAAGTCAACAAGAGTGATTCGTTTGCTACACAACTCGATGAAATTCTTGGAGAAAAAGCAAAATCAGCTTTACTCTTATCACCTTTTCAAGATGGTAAATTATTAGCTGCCTTTTGTGCAGTTGCAGATATTCAAGCATCCTGCATCAGCAGTAACACCGGATCGGTTGCTTTCCTGAAGGACTGTGATGGTCAACAGCCAGAAAAATCAGCACAATCCTTAACTGAAATGGTAGCAGGATTATCTGTTATTTTAATTACTAATCGTGCTGATCAACTCTCTGCATATATTTGGGATGATGGTAAACAAGGGGAGTCCTGCGTACCACCACTCCTCTTTATGCAAGTTGATGATTATGTTGAAGACTATATGATCGGTGCTCTTGATCTCACCACACTTGATCAAATTGGCTCACCAATCTACCAATCATCAGACTATACAAAAGAACAAGCCTTCGAAATTATCCAACACTATACAGGATGTTAATCACGCATCCCCTAGGCCAGTAACATTATCAAAACAATAATAATCTGATAAATAGTTGTGAGAATACATAAGACAGCTTATATACTATCTCTTATTTAACTTATGAAAACCTATAACTATATTTGGTATAATTAAAGTGAAGTAAGAGAAAAAATGATAGTGTCACATTTAAGGTATCTCATGAGTCTCACAAAAAATGATTCTTCAAACCCTGTTTCGATATGGAATCCACGATATAAACGCAATGTTTATCTCTATATGGTAATTTATGGGCTTCTAGGATTTGCAACAGGAGTGACAAATAATACTCTCATATCCTATCTTGATCTCACTGCTAATAAAGTTGTCACAGGCATGGCAATGTATTCAGCATTCAGCTCATTGCTCTTAGCAGTACTACTAGTATGGATCAAACACATTGGATACAAGAAAATGCTTCTCCTCGTATCCATTTTATCCGTCTTATCATTACTTGTTTTTAACGTCACTCATACCTTCTGGCTTATGGTATTAGCCTACATTATTATGGGCACCGGTCTCAAGTATGTATGATTGCGTTTACCCATTAATGTACTTCGTCTATACTCCACAAGATCGACGTACCAAATATTTCACTGCTGTCATGATGATCAACCTCATCACACAAGCAATCATGACTTTCTTCGGTGGCAAAATCGTTGTTGCTGTTTTTGCTCACATGATCCATGTCCCATACGCCACTGCTGACACTATGTCCGCTGACACAGAAAAAATAAGCGGAACCATCCTCAGCATGTATGAACAATCATACAAATCTGTTATCTGGATCGCTCTCTGCTTCGTAGTAATCGCTTTCATTATTGCACTCTTCTTAAAAGAAAAGAAAGAAGATTATCAAGAAACTGTGGAAGAACGTGCCACCCGTCACGCTCAATCACAACAGTTCAAAATAAAAGATCTGATCAACCGTGATGTTGTCTGCTGGATTATCTTCGTCATCCTCAGCGCTTTCGGCGCCGCATTAGTCACACCATACTTCCCAATCTTCTTAAGCCATTACTTACACATCGCACGCGGCATGGTATCAACCATCGTATCATTACAAACCCTTGCCATGTTTATCGGATACTTCTTCGCCGATTGGCTTGAAAAGAAACTCGGATCCGTCATTGCCATTGCTGGAGCAGTCATCATTTGCATTCCACTCATGCTTCTCATGCCAAATATCAGTCACATCGCCAAAGCAATAAGCATCAGTGTTGCCATGACTGTCGGCGTTATTCTCTTCCTCCGTTCTGGAGTCGCTAACATGACCACTCCAGTAAAACAAGCATTCCAAATGTATCTTGTTTCAAAAGACTACCGACCAGCATTCAGCTCATTAATGACAATCCTGACAGCAGCACTCGGCATCATTGAAGGACTTTTCACAGAATACGTCCTCTTCACAACTCCACAAGGTTATGCCATTGCTTACTACATCGCCTCCGGCTGCTACCTTGTCGCCTCCGTCTTCCTTATCGTTACCATGCGCAAGAAATACAACCGTATTACGCAGAATCAACAAACTGAAGACACAACAGAACAAACTGAAAAACAAAACTAAATTACGTATAAAACATGAAAAAATGGGTGAAACCATTAAAGGTCACACCCATTTTTCCAATCTAGATCTTTTTCATTCTCTTAATACTCGGATGCCCCTTAGCACCTAATTCTTGAGCCCATAACGATACTCGAAACTCCTCATACATGCATCTCATTGCATCCGCACGAACAAACGCTTGATCACGCAAAGGACCAGCAGGAGATTGATGAGCTGCTTGATATGCCTGATCAACAAGCTGGTGCGCCTCTGTATCCTCCCACATCCACCGAGCAGCACGAGCCTTATCGCTAATCGCTTTTTGCAAGCAAAGCCCATCAGCATGCAGATATCTTGCACCTTCTACAAGCAAAGTAGGCGGCAACTCTTTAATGAAGCGTGGGTACACTAGCGTCAATATATGTGATCGGATTTCTTGTATTATGGCTAACAATGATAGTTGAGCAGAATGAGAAAGATGATTTTCTAATTCTCCTTGCTGTTTTAAGAGTGCAACAACATCATGTGTTACCGCATAAACAGTATCCTCATATATATCTCTTAATGCTGCACATTGTTCCATTAACTGTTCATCAGTTTTTATTAATGAGATTGATGGTAAGAGTCGTTTCACTGCGGCATATTGCATGTCGGTAGTAAGATCATTAGTTGATTTATATGGTGCAGATGCGAGGAGAAGTGCTTCTGTTCCTAACCATCGAGAACTAATACGTTCATTAGGTAAATGGAGAATTTTAAAAGCAGCATCCCATAACATATCTTGCCGTAGTTGTGTTGTTGCTCCTGCTGTATTAAGGATCGTCACGCCTTTAACTGTTTTGCCTTGACGTATTGCCTCTTGTGCTGCTAATCCTATAGCGTGATGGGAAGCAATAGTAGCCTGATCTTTTAGTTTTTGTTGTAGGTCATGCAAAGAAGATCCTGTGGCGATTACTTTTGGTTTCAGGTGTTGAAGATCAATATTTTGAAGTTTTTTCTGTTGATGTTGTGGGAGAGAGAGTCGTGGTGTTTCCTCGATTGAATAAAAAACTGTTAAGTAGTGAGGAAGATGTTTCAATTGCTCTGCAGTGAATACTGTTGGATCAAGTTGAAGTCCTTTACATGCAGCAATAGCAGAAGAAAAAATGTCAAAGAATGAGGTGTATGACGGGTTGATTGTATCGTTTTCTCCGGTACCTAAGACAACATGTTGATTGAACCATGTATTAATTTCATCAGCTGTTGTTGATGCTGGAACTAATTGTACGCGAAGTTGTTTCGGTAATATTTTAATGAGACCAATGATGTAATCTCGGCGGAAGCCTGGAACAAGCCATGTAAACGGAGTGTCTGATATATGTTCTAAGTATTCCAGAGGAATATGTATGGTGATGCCATCATCTTGTTGGCCTGGTTGATAACGATACGTTACTTTTACTGTTACTGTACGATGCGTATCTGTAGTAACGTGTATTTCGTCTGGATATTGTGTGTTATCAGTGAGATTGATGGTATCAATGCGTTCTACATATTGTTGTGGATTGAAATCACAATAATGAGGATTCTTGGTTCGTTTGTTTTTCCACCATTTTGCTAAATCAGCTATTGAGGTAATTTCTTGTGGAAGAACTGTATCATAGAATTTGAATAGATCATCATCATTGACTGTATCGATAACATGACGTTGTTTCTCAATATCAGCTTGGTATGATTCAACAATATTGCGATTCTGTTTAATGAAGGTATCGCCAGGGAAATGGTGGTTAATTTGTCCTTCCACTAATCCTGATCGAATAAGAAAAGCGCGTGCTTCTCTAGGGTTAACTTTTTTCCATTGGACTGTTTTTTGTGAGACGACTGGTAATCCATAAAACAGTACTGTGGCTTGTGCGATCGCTGCCCCGTGAGTGATTGACCAATGAGGAGCAGAATACACTGTTTTAGTGAGATCTCGTCCTAAAGACATAACCCACGTTGGATCAATTTCCGCCACCATATGTGCCCATAATCGTGATGTTTCAACCAATGTACTTGACATAATCCATTGTGGAGTGGTGGATGCAACAGTCGAGGAAGGGAAAATTGCAAACCGCGTATTATGCGTACCTTGATAATTATTCTTTGATTGTTTCTTTGCACGTCGTAAAGCACGAAGACGAGCAGGACCATGCAAGGATGAGAAGTCAGACGCTTTTGGTTCTTCAATCAGTTGCATTCCTAAATTCGATAAGAAGCCAGATAACAGAGCATAGTGAATCGCATGAGCATCCCAAACACAACATAAACTGTGTGCTGCCTGCTGATCTAAGGGGAGACAACGAATCTCCTCAGCTACACCTTCTTTAGGTAATGGATCAGTGACCTTAAAATGCAAGATATCGCATATCTGCACAAGCTGATTATATAAATCACGCCATTGACGAATATGCAAAAAATTCAAATATTCTTTTTCGCAACGCTTACGCAGAGCAGAATTACTTGGCTGATCATCAGCAATAAACAGTGAATACCATAAATTCAGAATGGTCAAAAAATCGCTTGTTTGATCCGCAAAACGTTTATGAATACGTTCCGCATCATCACGCTTTTCTAATGGTCGTTCACGTGGATCAGCAATACTTAAAAAGGCGACAATGATTAATATTTGAGAAACAACATCAGATGTAAATGACTGATGCGCCGTGACAATTACACGACTCAAGCGTTCATCAACAGGGAAATACGCAATTTGACGTCCTATTTTTGTTAACGATAAAGACCTCTGTTGCTGGCGAATTGCACCTAATTCCTTTAGTTCTGTAATACCAGCAGAAATTGCGCTCATATTCGGAGAATCAATAAAACCAAACCCAGTAATATCAGAGACTGTATGCGCAATACCAGTAGCAAGCATATGAAGAATAACTGATCCCAGTGAGGTTCTCAGAATTTCTGGTTCTGTAAACCGTTCACGAGACAAATAGTCTTCTTCAGAATATAAACGGATTGCAATACCATCAGCAACACGACCTGTTCGACCAGATCGTTGATCAGCACTCGCTTGTGAGATAGGTTCGATTGGTAGTCGTTGGACTTTTGCTGTTTTGGAATAGCGTGAGATACGTGCCATTCCTGGGTCGACGACGTAGCGTATTCCTGGAACGGTTAATGAGGTTTCTGCGATATTTGTTGCGATGATGATTCGCTGTTGGATATGTGTTTCAAAAATTCGATGTTGTTCTGCGTTGGATAGTCGTGCAAATAGGGTGAGGATTTCGACAGATTGTGATGGACGTAATGAGTGTCGTATGGCTGTTTCAAAGTCTTTAATGTCTTTTTCACCTGAGGCAAAGATAAGGATATCACGGTCGCCTTCTACATGTTTTGATACGGTAAGGAATTCTTGGACAGCTCGTGCTACTTGTATTGCTGAATCATTGGATGAATATTCTCCGTCTTGATCTGGGATAGTGACTGGGCATAATGCTGGTGCTGATCCTGCTGGCTCATAGAGGATTTGTACGGGGAAGGTGCGTCCGGATACTTCGATAACTGGGACAGTTGAGTGAGTGATGTTTTGGAAGTGTTCTTGGAATTTCTCAGAATCGATGGTTGCTGAGGTGATAATGAGTTTGAGGTCTGGTCGTTGTGGGAGGAGTGCGCTGAGGTATCCGAGGAGGAAATCAATATTGAGACTTCGTTCGTGTGCTTCATCGATGATGATGGTGTCGTATCTCATTAAGAGTGGGTCTTGTTGGATTTGTGTGAGGAGAATACCGTCTGTGACGACTTTAAGCCGGGTATGATCTGCGCTTTTATCGATGAATCGGATTTGGTATCCGATCTCTTTACCAAGTGTTGTTTCTGTTTCTTGGCACAACCGTTCGGCTACAGTTCTTGCGGCGAGACGTCGTGGTTGTGTATGAACGATCTGTTTACCATGGCATCCACGTCCTATTTCTAAGAGCATTTTTGGAATTTGTGTTGTTTTTCCTGATCCTGTTTGACCAGAAATGATCACAACTTGCGATTCATGTATGGCAGTCAGAATACGATCTTTAGCTGCTGAAATAGGAAGATGAGAAGGATATGTAAATTTCATTATTTCTTTCGTTGGACAAGAATAAGTCGATAGCCTTTAGAACTTGCATACTTAGACGCTATGAGATCAGACAGCGTGTTATTGATCCAGGTGATGAGTGAATCAGATCCCAAATTTTTTTGTACGACTAAGTAAGCGATTCCATTGGCTGACAGACGCGATAAATACTGTTCGAGTAATTCATGGAGAGCATTTTTCCCAATGCGGATTGGTGGGTTGGACCAAATCAGGTCGAAGGAAATGTCTTCTGGTAATTGGTCAGCAGTGACCGCATGAATGTTAGTGAGATGGTATTGTATTGCATTCTCTTGCGTGAGTTGAATAGCACGTTCGTTGACGTCTAAAGCCCAGATTGTTGATTGTGGAGATTCAAAACCTAAGGTGATTGCAATTGGCCCCCATCCGCATCCAAGATCAAGGAAGGTACCTTGTTCTGGTGGAGTTGGTGTTTGTTTGAGTAATACAGAGGTACCTAAATCAAGCTTATTCATCGAAAAAACACCGAGTGATGTTTCTAAATCAAGTTCCCGTCCGCGAGCAGTAATATGAATGCGTTTACGTTTATCAGGAACTGTTGGATTAGCAACAAAATATTGTTCTCCAGCTTGTGTAGATGGGTCAGATTGTGGGGGTTCTCCCATACTATTTTCTCCTACGTGTGTATGAGGCATTTTTCTATGAATATATCAATAATATAATTCTATAAAATTGAGGTGGATGATAAGAGAAAAAGAATGCTTTGAAAAGTTTCTCTCTATTCGCCAGTGGAGGAGATTCTTCACTATCTTCTAAGATAGTTGTTATGGCTGATGAAGAAGAGTATGAAGAGAATCCACGCTCAATTTTTGCAGTACAGAGTCATTTATTGAACAATCCTGAACAGGAACTATTTGGTACAGATCATTCGCAAGAATTATGGGATGAGCGTGAAACACATAATGCGCTTCGACATGTTTCGCATTTATCAGGATCATCTGAAAATGGTCATAAGACAGGAACAGAACGAACGATCCTTATTGGTGTATATTCAACGTATACAAGTTCTTTATTATCGGCAGAAGAATCGTTGCGAGAATTAGCAGCATTGGTTCAAACGGATGGTGCTGTTGTCTGTGATGGTATTCTTCAACAACGTACTCAACCTGATGCGCTTACCTATTTTGGTTCTGGTAAGGCAAAAGAGCTTGCTAGTCTTGTTGCAGCTCATGATATTGATACTATTGTTGTGAATGCTGAAATTACCCCAGCACAACGAAAAAATCTTGAGGATATTACCCATGTGAAGGTTATTGATCGTACCGCGATTATCCTTGATATTTTTGCACAGAATGCTTCTAGCCGCGAAGGAAAAGCACAGGCTGAATTAGCTCAGTTAGAATATACGTTGCCACGATTGCAAGATTTACAACGATCATTAAGCCGACAGGGTGGAGGAACCTCTGCTCAAAATGGTGGCATTGGTAGCCGTGGTCCAGGAGAAACCAGATTAGAGCTTGATCGACGTATTATTCATAATCGTATTAATAAATTAAAAAAAGATATTAAAATGATGGAATTGACTCGTCAGACTAAACGAAATCGACGAGAAAAAAATAATATTCCTGTTGTAGCACTTATTGGTTATACGAATGCTGGAAAATCAAGTTTATTGAATACCTTAACGCATGCTGATGAGCTAATTGGTAATGCGTTGTTTGCCACATTGGATACTGCAGTACGTCAAGCGATAACGAGTACAGGACGATTATTCACTATTGTTGATACCGTCGGTTTTATTCAGGATCTTCCAACACAGTTGATTGAATCGTTTAAATCGACATTAGAAGAAATGCTGTGTGCTGATACTCTTGTGTATGTTGTTGATATATCTAGTTCTACCTATTTATCTCAGTTAGAGACCGTTCAATCCGTGGTGCATAGCCTTGATATGACAGTTTCCGAAGAGAAAACGCTGCTCGTTTTTACGAAAATTGATCTTATTCCAGAGGATCAATTGCACCGATTACAGTACCAATATCCTCATGCTTTGTTTATTTCAACGAAAAAGAATATTGGTATCGCTGAACTACAAACAGCTCTTGAGAAGTCTTTACCGTGTCCTTCTCATCATTATGAGGGCACTATTGATTATCATGACGGTAATCTTATTCCTAAAATTCAGAAAACTGGCGTCTTACACAGTGTTTCCTATACGTATGATGGCATTAAAATTAATGCGGATGTTGATGATCAATTGTATGAACACATTCAGTTGGCACAGTGTAACGATAAGTAACAATTGCTTATTTTCTAGTAAACTAAAGTAGTAACTTGTCTTTTTAAGAAAGGGCTTTTTATGACGGAATCAACGATTCATCCAACAAAACTCGCAATTATTGGTATAGGTGCTGTTGGGTCAACACTTGCTTTTGCAGCAGCACAAAGCGGCATTGCACGTGAGATTGCATTAGAGGATTTGTCATTAAAGCACGTTGAAGCTGAAGCACTTGATTTACAACATGCATCAAAGTTCTTCCCAACAAACACCATTACGATGTCTGATGATGTTGAGGTTTGCCGTGATGCTGATGTGGTTGTTATTACTGCTGGTGCTCATCAGAAGCCAGGACAGTCACGTTTGGAATTGGCTGGTGCTACCATCAACATGTTAAAGACCATTATTCCAGGTGTTGTCAAAGTTGCACCAAATGCAATTTACATGTTGGTCACTAACCCAGTTGATATCACCACTTATGAAACCATTAAGTTCTCTGGATTAGATCCACATCAAGTCTTTGGTTCTGGTACTAACCTTGATTCTGCTCGTTTACGTTTCTTAATTAGCCAACAGACTGGTGTTAATGTTGATGATATTAACGCTTATATTGCTGGTGAACATGGTGATTCTGAAGTTGCTCTCTGGTCTAGCGCAACAATTGCTGGTATCCCATTATTAGACTGGAAGCCACTGCCAGGACATGATCCATTAACCGCAGAGGTACGTGAACAAATTCACAATGATACAAAGAATGCAGCATACAAGATTATCGATGGTAAAGGTGTTACCAACTTTGCGATTGCTATGTCTGCTATTGATATCTTAACTTCTATCTTCCGTGATGAGAATCGTATTCTTCCTGTGTCATCAGTCTTGCATGATTTCCACGGAATTTCTGATATCTGTATGTCTGTTCCAACAATGGTTAACCGTCATGGTGTCGGCACGCAACTTGACATCCCATTATCTGAATCTGAATTGATCGCTTTACGTCATTCAGCTGAAACATTAAAAGAATATGATCGCAAGTTTGCTTTATAAAAACAATCAGTAACCCATACTGTGGGAAATCACCAATCATTTCCCACAGTATGGCACAATAAAACTATGCCAGATCTTGTACAGAGCATTGGTCAATCAAATGCAAAAGCAATTTTATTAGGTGAACATTCAGTGGTATATGGGTATCCAGCTATTGCTATTCCACTGACATCTCTTCAATTGACAGTGACGATCAGCCCATCTGAAACTACTAATGAACCGTATCTCATTACTGATTCGTATCAAGGTCTTTTTTCAGAAGCACCACAAGAATTTTCTGGTATTCATTTCCTTGTTCATACCTTTTTAAAGAACCAGCCATGTTATCTTACCTACACTAGTTCTATCCCACAGGGGAGAGGCCTTGGGTCATCAGCAGCTTCCTCGTACGCTACCTTGCGTGCTTTAAACCGTTATTGTCATCTTCAGCTCACACTCGAGCAAATGACACAATATGGTAACCAGGCAGAAGATATTACGCATGGAAAAGCAAGCGGATTAGATTTAGCGACGATTATGCATGAACAGCCAATTTACTTTGATGAGCATAATCACTTTTACCCACTGCTACAGCATATTGGAGCATGGCTCGTTATTGCTGATAGTGGTACGTATGGGCATACCAAAGAAGCTGTTCTTTCTGTTCATGATCAAATCTTGCATGATGGAAAACAAAAAGAGTGTGACCGTTTAGGATCTCTCGCGCGTTATGGTAAAGAAGCGTGGGATCATCATAATATTCCTGAACTGGGGAAATTATTCAATCAAGCGCATCAGATTCTTACAGACTTTCATCTCTCCACGCCAGTATTAGAAACATTAATTCATGCAGCACAAGAATCTGGAGCTCTTGGCGCCAAACTGAGTGGATCAGGGCTTGGTGGAATTATCATTGCTTTAGCAGATACCGCAGAAAAAGCACAACACATTTATTATGCGTTACAACCATTAGCTGCTCACGTATGGATTGAAGAAATCTAGGAGAATTATGAGTCACACAGCAGTAGCAAAAGCACACGCTAACATTGCTCTTGTTAAATATTGGGGTAAAAAGAATGATGATCTTCGTATTCCATGGTGTTCTAATATCTCAATGACTCTCCAAGATTATTGGACAGAAACACGCTTCATCCCACAGCCACAGAAGTCGTCTCGCACATTCTTTTTAAATGGCGAAGAAATACATGATGATGCAGCTTCCCGCGTTATACGGTATATTGATCGATTACAACAACACTACCATCTTACGGGCGGATACACCATCATTTCCAACAATCATGTTCCGCTATCTGCTGGATTCGCAAGCTCAGCTTCTGGATTTGCTGCTTTAGCCGGATCATTCGCTGCAGCCTATGAGCTTGATGTTACTCAACGAGAACTCACACGATTAGCACGCTTAGGATCAGGATCAGCCTCACGATCTATCTACGGTGGATTCGTTAAATGGGTTGCTGGCACTGATCATCAGTCATCATTCGCCTACCCATTAGATGAATATCCTTCCTGTAATATCACTGTCATCTCCGTTACTCTCAATACAAGAGGAAAGAAAATTTCATCAACCGAAGCAATGAGACGATCAGTAGCCTCACCATACTTCCCAACATGGGTCACAGAATGTAACCAATGCTGCACATTCATGGAAACAGCAATCCACAACAATGATTTCACAACCATTGGCCAACTCGCACAACAAAATGCTATTGAGATGCATGCAATGACCTTATGCACTCAACCAGGCTTCACCTATTTCACACCACAAACACTCGCTATTACCAACTTCATACAGCAGCTATGTGATAACGGATTAGAATGCTACTGGACCTGTGACGCAGGACCTAATCCAAAAATCCTTGTGCAAGCATCACACCAACAAGAAGTAATCACTCAACTGACCGCAGCTTTCCCACACCTCACCTACGAAACCACCACCTTCGGTCCAGGAATAGAGATACGCCATGAATAATCACCAAACCGTACCAGGCAAACTCTACCTCGCCGGAGAATACGCTGCACTCCATCCAGGATCACCAGCAGTCATCATGAGCGTCAACCGATATCTCACCGCCACCTTCCAACACACCACATACCACCAAGGACTCACCTTTACCTCCAGCCAATTCCCCAATCAACACAGCACTCTTATATCAGAACAATCCTTCACATCACTAAACCTATATGACCCTTTCATCTTCGCTCAATCAGCGGCATTATGCGCACTACATTATTGCTATCAACACCACGCAACAGCCACACCATTACATGGAGATATTTCCATCACCAGTACACTCAACAACGCCAACGGAACCAAACTCGGATTAGGATCATCAGCAGCCGTCACCGTTGCCATCATCAAAGTCATACTCCACGAATACGGTTACCCCGTCGATAACTCATTACCCAGCAGACTACGCCTCTTCAAACTAGCAGCACTCGCACACTATCGCGTTCAACAGAATGGGTCTTGTGGTGATATTGCTGCTTGCACCGGAGAAGGGTTAATCGAGTATCACACCTTTGATTCCGAATGGTTAAAAGATCAACTCAAGCATTTCTCATTAAGCCATATTATTGATGATCTTCAGTGGCCAGGATTATCAATTCGTTGCCTTCCACCAGTAGAAGATCTACGCATTGTACCTGCTTGGACTGGCAAACCAGCATCAACTTCTGCACTGATTCGGCAATGCCAACCAGTAGATCCTTTACTGATGGATGATTTTTACCGTCATACTGCTCTTTGTGTTGCGCAAATTGTGGATGGCTTTTACAAAAATAATAAAGAGTCTATATATACTGGAATCATCAGTAACAGAGAAAACTTGGAGTCTTTCGCCCAACATACTGGAATTATGTTAGAAACACCATTAATACAAAAAGCTTTACATATTTCTGATGATTATCAGATTGCAGCAAAGACTTCAGGTGCCGGTGGTGGTGACTGTATTATTGCAGTCAATGAATCATCAGACCAACTCAACCAGATGATTCAAGCGTGGAAAAAAATTAGTGTCATCCCTCTTAATGAAATCATATAAATGTACATAAGTAGGGAAGTTATGGAGATATATGTATGAATTTAAGTGGACAAGCTGCACAACGAAAAAATGACCATATTCGTCTTGCAAACAAACAACAGTCTGTACAACACAGTAACGATTTTGACCGTGTCAAATTGTTACGCCCAACACTGCCTGAAACACATGTACAGCAACGATCTTTACTGACTGATTTCTTTAGTCATCATGTATCAGCACCATTTTTCATTAATGCAATTACTGGTGGTACTGATACCGCCACAAAAATTAATTGTGCTTTATCACGTATTGCCCGTAAGCATCATCTTGTAATGGCTTTTGGTTCCGCTAATATCGTTGGAAAAGACCCTCAACGTTTACAAGGATTCCTTCAAGCACGACAAGAAAATCCTGATGGTCCAATCATCATTAATGTGAATCCAACAACTCCAATTGAAACAATCCAAACTTTAATCAAACAATTAAAACCAGTAGCCTTACAAATTCATGTCAATGCTGTTCAAGAAATCGTTATGCCCGAAGGTGAACGAGACTTCCGTTGGATTACGCACATTAAACAAGTTAAGGATGCAGTTACTCTTCCAGTTATTGTCAAAGAAGTTGGTTTTGGTTTTGATATTGCATCTATTGGCCTTTTAGCACAATTAGGTGTTGATGCCATTGATATTTCTGGTCAAGGTGGAACTAATTTCGCCCTCATCGAAAATTCACGTCGTACCGAAGAAGACGATTTTAGTTATCTTGCCGATAGTGGTTTTTCAACAGTCCAATCGCTTATTAACGCGCAACTTGTTCGCCGTCTTTTTACTGAGGAAACACAACAATCTGATCATGCGCGTAATACAGCGGCAGATACACCACAAACCATGCCATTTATTATCGCCTCTGGAGGCGTACGCAACCCTCTCGATGTTCTCAAATCTCTTGTTCTTGGAGCCCAATGGGTTGGTGTTAGCGGATCCTTCCTCCATACACTGTTATCCTACGGTGAAGACGCTCTCGATAAGCGTCTCACCACATGGAAACAACAATTACGCAGTCTTCTCGCATTATATGGAATCCAACGACTCTCGTCAGTACATACTATTGATTGGATTACTGATAATGAACTCGAAAGTTATATGAGACAAATGAACCATAAATGCGGTTTTACATCACTTGATTAAAAAGAACGTAAAAGCAACTATAAGAAGAAGGGGTGCGGTATAGTCAGAGTATGCGTTGTCCGTTTTGCCAGAATATAGATACAAAAGTAATTGATACCCGTGAAAGTGCCCATGGCAACTCAATTCGTCGACGTCGTGTTTGCCTCCAATGCGGTCGCCGATTCACCACCATTGAATCTACTCAATTACTTGTCCTCAAAAATAATGGGGAAGTTGAGCCATTCAGCCGTGACAAAGTTATTAATGGTGTACGACGTGCATGCAAAGGCAGAAACATTAGCGAAGCTGATTTGAATCAGCTGGGTCGACAAGTTGAAGAGAAATTACGACAATCTGGTACTGCTCAAGTTACCAGTGATGAAGTGGGGACAGCTGTTCTCGAACCATTGCGTAATGTTGATGAAATTGCTTACTTGCGTTTTGCTAGTGTTTATCGTAACTTTTCAACGCTAGACGATTTCGAAGATGCGATTCAATGGCTTCGAAATAATACGAACCATAATGCTCCGTCAGAAGACAGATAATCAATTCTTCATTATGCTTTCATCAGAATGATTATCTGTCTTCTAGCAATGAGCATTATCTGCATAAATTAATGATCTGCTGATCTCCTGCTGATTGCATGATCATTAATTTTTGTGTTGCACGCGTGATAGCAACATATAAATCAGAGGCAAACGTCAGATGGTTGCTGCTTTTTTCTTGAATTTGTCCTGGATTGATTAAGATGACCTCATCATATTCCAACCCTTTTGCCTCTTGAGGAGTGATAAAGTCAAGCTGTTTTTCCCATTTATTCTGATTCTGCAGGTAATCAATCAGCGAATGATCAAGAAGAGATGAGCATGAGTTATAGAATTTCTTCTCTAGATCTTTATAGCAAGAAGGAGATGCAATAACTGCAATACGTCCTGATCCATCGGTTGAAATATATGTTTCAATACCATGAATAATTTGCTGCGTAAGCTGGGTAAATAACTCATCGGTATGAGTAGTAGAAATGAACTCGACGGCATTCTGAAGAGATCGGGCTGCAGTTACTGTGGAGACATATAATCCTTCACTTTTTGCAAACTTTGAGGCTAAAGTAGCTACTTCTTGTGGATTACGATAATCCACTGTTAGCTCTTTGATGTCCCATCCTGATGGTCCGAAAACAGATGTCATCGTTTTTTCCCATGATCGTGTACCACCTAAAGCACTTGTTTGTGCAATATCACCGACGATAGTAAACGATCGTGATGGGCAACGACGCTTTAGCATTCGCCATTCCATCTGTGTTAATTCTTGAGCTTCATCAACAACAACATGACCGAAGGTCCATGTTCTATCTAAGGCAGCTTGATCAATAATAGAAGAGGTATCATCCAATCCTTCCATCGTATTAACAAGCTGTTGCACATCCACTAATCCTTTTGCAACGCCATAGGTAGCTAATGATTGCTTTGCAAACTGTTCTGCTTCAGCACGTTCAGAGGTTTGTTGAGGTGTGGTCGCAGACCCGAGCAGTTCCATAGCTTCATCAAGTAATGGGATATCAGAAACGGTCCATGAAACATCTTGAGGTCGATACAATTGACTGATCTCATCTTCTGATAACCATGGAGCACAAATTTTTAATCGTTGTGGTTTAGCCCATAGGTCTTTTAGTAACCATTCTGCGGTCATTGGTAACCAGGATAAGTTCAGTGTCTTTTTTACTTTGTCATCCAGTAAGAGCATGTGACGGATGTGGTCTAAATCTGATTGACTTGGCGTATATGTTAGCTTTTTTACGTAATGATGTAAGAGAGTACGGATCATTGTATTAACAAAAACAATACGTGCTTCGTTATGCGGTGTATGTGTTTGTAAAGCCACTTCCTGCGCATGATGAATATCATCAGCGGTGATCTGTAATCGAACTGTTCCGATTGGAATCTCAGGAAGAGAGTGTGGAATGTGAATGTGTGATCGAATAGCACGTTTAATTACTTTGGCCATTCGACGATCACCTTTTAGTTGAGCAACTGTCGGTGTATCAGTTTCAGATACGCTGAAACCTGGTAAGAGAGTTCCGATTGTTCGTGTTAAAACACCTGTTTCACCTAAACTAGGTAACACTTGTTCAATATAACGAAGAAATGTTTGAGATGGTCCGACGATCAGAACACCAGAATGTGTCATACGTTGACGGTGCGTATAAAGGAGATATGCTGCACGATGTAAAGCAACGGCAGTTTTACCAGTTCCTGGACCACCCTGAACAACTAATACCTTATTCAGTGGGGAGCGAATAATTTTATCCTGTTCCGATTGAATAGTGGATACAATATCCGACATTTTACTGGTACGACGAGCAGCTAAAGACGCTAATAATGATCCTTCACCATTTAACGTACCATTTTCAACCGCCTGTTGAGCAAGAGGAGAGTGGAGATCTAAAACATCATCTTCAATGCTTTTTACCTGACGTCCTTGTAAAGAAACATGGCGACGTACCACAATATTCATTGGATCTTCGGCTGTTGCTTCATAAAAAGGTCGAGCAGCATCAGCACGCCAATCAGTTAATAAATGTGATCGATTCTCATCTAATAGACCAAGACGACCAATATAATTTGATGTTCCATCGCTACTATATAAACGTCCAAAAACCAGACGATCCTGAACAGCTCGTAACTGTATTAAACGATCCTCATACATTGCTGCAAAAGAATCTCTTTCAGCTTGATATGTTGGTGACCCCTTACCACCATTACTACGTACTTTATTTAGACGAGATTTCGTAATATTAGAAATCTCATCCAAACGATCATAAATAACTTCGATATTTTTTTGCTCCTGATTCAGCTGAGCAGAATAATTGTTAGCCATACCTCTCCAAATGAGCAAACAGAACTGTCTAAAAATAAAGCATTTTATTTTACGCTTCGTCTTTCGACAAAAAATACATTGATCAAAAAAATAGTCTGTTTCAGGATAAAATAGCTACTATTAGTTCGTACATTACTAGATATTTCTGCTGTTATAAATGAGGTTCACATGAAACAAAAAAATAGTGCTCCACACCGTCATCAGATACAAGAATTTGCACCAGGAACTATCAACTCAGCAGATACCATTACGACAGATGATGCGCAAAACATTCATCAACCAGTATTATTACAGCAATGCATTGATCTTATGCTTCCTGTATTACAAAAAGACAATGCAATCATTGTTGATGGAACGTTAGGATTAGCTGGACATGCTCAGGCTTTTCTTCATGCAGCATCTTCTTTTCATCTCATTGGAATTGATCAAGATGAAGAAGCTCTTGCTTTAGCAACACAACGATTAGATGAATTCCATGACAGGTTCACGCCTGTTCATTCATCGTTTGGACATTTTACACAAGTTATTCGAAATCTCGGGTATCAGAAAATTGATGCGGTTTTTCTTGACTTAGGACTGTCAAGTCTTCAAATTGATGAGAAAGATCGCGGATTCTCATACCTTATTGATGAGCCTCTTGATATGAGAATGGACACTAGCAAAGTAACCACGGCAGCTGATATTTTGCTGACTTATTCTGAAAAAGATTTAGTACGAATTTTCCGTGATTATGGTCAAGAACGGTGGGCGCAGAAAATAGCGCATGCTATTGTTACTGACCGTGTGATACAACCTTTTACCACTACCACGCAATTAGCCCATTTAGTTGATTATGTTATTCCTCGTAAAAATCGTCCAGCAGGTAACCCAGCTAAACGTGTCTTCCAAGCGTTACGTATTGAAGTAAATGGAGAACTTGATCAGCTTCGAAGTGTTCTTCCGCAGATTGCATTACATCTGAACGTTGGAGGGCGAATTGTCATTGAGTCCTATCATTCTCTTGAAGATACAATCGTTAAACATTTCTTTACTAGTGGTTCACGCGTAGATGTGCCGCGTGGTATCCCAGAAATTCCTCCGGAACTACAACCTTATTTCAAGGATATTACTCATGGTGCGCTTAAAGCGGATCAAAATGAAGTAGATACCAATCCACGATCACGTTCTGTACGTTTACGTGCAATAGAATTAGTAAAAGAGATACCTCTGAAAGAACGTAATAAAATGAAACATAGCCTGCATGCAGAGGGAATGGTGGAGTAGTCATGGATCATCAAAAGTGGTCACGGACAAAGAAAACTAGCAAAAAAATAACGAGGTCAGATACTGCTCATAGGTCTAATACTAGTAGACAACATCATACGACACATGTCTTGTCGTTTGTCTCGCGTTTACATCCAGTTGCCTGGTTTTTTATTGGTATTGCCTTTCTTCTTCTGTCCGCTTTAGGATCACTTTTCCTCCATGTCAAAATGGATCAAAACTCATTCAAAATGGCAACAATACAGACAAATATCGGTGTTTTAACACAAAACGTTCAGGATGAGCAGACTATTCTAGATAAAGATCAATACGATTTGCCTAATAAAGCTCAAAAGTTAGGCATGGTTCTTGGATCTAATGCAATTACTATTAATCTATCCAAGCCAGTTGGCACACCAGTGAATAAAGGTGCAACTAATGTTCTTGAACCTAATCAAACATGATGAGAAGACAGTATGACATCTATAGGTTTTAAGAACATAAATGTAGTTGAGGAGTATTATGCCGCAAAACGATCCAAGAAAACAACGGCGCGCATCATCACAACCACAACCAGTTCATGAGGTGACGTCTGGTTCTACTTGGTGGACACGTCATGCCGATAATTCTCTTTTTAAGAAACGTACCATCATTATCGCTATGATCTTAGTCGTTGCTTTAGTTTTTTGCATCGTTCGTTTAGTTGACGTGCAAATAATTCAAGGACCTAATATTGCTCAAGATGCACGAAATTCTCGCACCGTATCGGAAGTATTACCTGCCGAACGTGGAGAAATTATTAGTAGCAATGGTGCTGTACTTGCTCAAAGTGTCCAACGATATACCATCTTTGGTGACCAAAAAACAGCAGCAACTTTTATCCCAACACCATGCACAGGTGATAATTCAGACGTTTGTAATGAAGTCAACGGGAAAACAGTTACTGGTCAAGGACCTCAAGCAGTTGCTGAACTCTTATCTCCAATTATTGGAATCAGTGTTAAAACATTAACACAAGAATTAACAGGAACAAGCGGATATGTCGTCTTAAAACGTGATGTCGTGCCTGCCATTGAACGGAACATTGAAAAATTAAATATTTCGAACATTATCGGAGCCACATTAACCACACAACGCGTGTATCCAAATAAAAAAGATATGGGCGCACTCATTGGTCTTGTCAATGCTGAAAACAAAGGTGTCGCTGGCGTTGAGGAAATGGAAAATTCTGTTCTCAGTGGTAAAGACGGGAAAGTAACCTATCAGGAAGGTGCTGACGGTCAAGTCATCCCAGGAACAAAGAAAATTCTACAACAAGTCGAAAATGGTGGAACGGTTAAGCTCACTATTAACTCTAATGTTCAATGGTATGTTGAAAAAATGATTCGTCAAGGCGAACAAGATTACCATGCTAAATGGAGTATTGGCGTTGTCCAAGATGTTAAAACTGGACAACTTTTAGCTGTTGCTGATGGTGATGCTGACCAATTATCAGCTGAAGAAGAAGGACCACGCGCCTTTTCAACTGTCTTTGAACCAGGTTCCATTGGTAAACTCATTACTGCATCAAACTTGCTAGAAAATAATGATATTTCTATCAATACTCAGTTCGAAGTTCCTCACGATTTTAACTTTGAAGGACAACACTATCAAGATGCAGAAGACCATCCTGTTGAACCTTGGACTCTCGCAGGCATTATCCAACATTCTTCTAACGTCGGCATCATTATGGCCTCCACAAAGTTATCGTCCGAACAACGATACAACTGGATCAAAAAATTCGGTATTGGCGAACCATCAGGCATTGATATGCCAGGATCTTCTATTGGTATTCTTCACCCATGGCAAACATGGAGTGGACGTATGAAACAAACTGTTCTCTTCGGCCAAGGTTATGCAACCACTGCATTACAGCTCACCAATATTGCAGCTACTATTGCCAACGGTGGAGTAATGAACGAACAAAGCCTGATTGATTCAGTTACCGTTAATGGTAAGACAACATCCATGCTTCACCATAAACAAACACGAATCATCAGTACCAAAGTTGCCTCCGAAGTACTCAATATGATGGCCTCGGTTGATGACCTTTACGCCAAAATGGAAAACGTCAAAGGATATGTTCTTGCAGGTAAATCTGGTACAGCGCAGGTGTGGAATCCAAAAACGAAACAGCTATCTAATACCATTGGTGACATGCTTGACGTTGTTCCATACGAGAACCCACGATATGTTGTCTTCGTCGCCTATCTAAATCCTGACAATACCTGGGCATGTGCTAATGCTGGTCTCACAGCAATGCAAATTAGTGCATTCCTTATGCAGAAATACGCTGTTCCAGAATCTGTCCCCCGTACAGGTGCTATTCCTACTAATTGGGCAGATGAAAATTTGCTAGACAAACAACAACAATAATAGAACTGTCAAACTAGGGAAGAAACAATGGCTATACTTAGCAATGATCGTAACCATCATTTGACAATAGACTATCTCCAACGCACTTTTAATGCGATTACAACTGAACCATTTACCAGCAGTGTAACGTTTACCTCTGTTGCCACATCATTAAAGAATGTTTCCCCAGGCTCTTTATTCGCACCATTAGATCCCCAAGAACACAATGAGACTGTTTACCGTCAAGCCATGTTCCGTGGAGCATACGGTATCCTCCTAGAAAACACGCATCATTTTGCTACTCGTAGTGACCAGAACCAACCACAGTATCCTCAACACCATATTGGTATTCCAGTGATTTTAATGCGTGATGTCGCAAAGAACATTGGTTTAATCTGCTCATTTTTAGAGCAAGACCCATCACTCAAAGTAGCAATGTTTATTTGCTTTGGCATAGAAGTAAAAGACGTTGCCGAGAAACTAGCATCACTTCTTCATATGCTTGGCAATCCAGTAGGGTTAATCTCTCAAAGCGGCCAATCATATTCCGTGAATCGGCCTCTTAATTTGTCTTTCCCACTTGATTCATCCGCACTACAAGAAACAGAATCAATCATTGCTGAAGATGGTGCAGCAGCTCTTGTAATCGCAGCGAATGACAAAACCCTTCTACCATGGGCTTTATCAGGAACTCAAGTAGATATTTGCTGCGGATATCGTGCACTTCTTGATACAGATCAACCAGTAGAGAAATCTCATTTCCAATCATCAGTCATTTCTGTCCAATCTCACTCATTATTTGGCGCAGTTTTTGATAATGAAACACGTATTATTGGTGATCATTCACCATATGACGTCTTAGTTGGTAGTGATATCTTTAATTATTTAATTGACGTTATTCCACTTGGTGATGCGGCTACTCGTATTGCAATTTCAATGGTTTTAGCCGCTGGAATTACACCTGAATCGATTAAAAAGGCTGTATCTGTTTCACAAGAGTTTTCATGAATTAAATACAATATTTTAGACCTTAATTAAATTGTGGAGGATGATCATTCATGATCACAATGGATATAAAAGAAATCGCTGAAGCTATCAACGGGCAGATTAATTTAGATGCTTTCTCTGGTGATGCCTCATCACTTCTTATTACAAATGTCAGTACTGATTCTCGACAGGTTGTACACAATGGTCTTTTTGTGGCTATCAAAGGTGAACGTGTTGATGGCCATAATTTCTTAAATGTTGCGAAAGAAAATGGATATATTGTTGCTCTTGTCGATCATGATATGCCTCACGCACCATTACCATACATTGTTGTTGATAATACAATAGAGGCTCTTGGACAATTAGCACAACATAATATTGATGTCCGTTACCATAATGAATCTCCTTTCACGCTGATAGGTCTGACTGGTTCGGTTGGTAAAACCACGACAAAAGATCTTCTGAAAACTATTTTGAGTGAAGAAGCACCAACAGTTGCCCCTGTTGGATCATTCAATAATGAAATTGGTCTTCCATTAACTGCGTTACATGTGAACAATGACACACGCTATTTTGTTGCTGAAATGGGAGCTAACCATCTCGGCGAAATCCGTTCCTTGACTCAGATTGCTCCTCCTACTGTCGGTATTGAATTGAAAGTCGGTACAGCGCATGTTGGTGAATTTGGAGGTGTTGAAAATATTTATGAAGCAAAATCTGAATTAGTAGAAGCACTCCCAGAACAGGGGTTTGCTTTACTGAATGCTAACGATCCTCATATTGTTCATATGGCACAACGCACTTCCGCAGCAGTCCGCTGGTTTGGCATTATTGATGATGAATCAATGCCACTACAAACCACTGAACCACTATCCGTATATGCTTCACACATCACATTAGATGATTTTGGACAACCGCAATTCCGCTTAACGTTTACTTCAACATCTGAAGAATATGATATTCATCTTGGTCTTGTTGGACGCCATAATGTCATGAATGCTGTGGCTGCCGCAACAGCAGCCTATATTATTAGTGTACCAACACCAACCATTGTTCATACGTTAAATACCAGTACAGCACTCAGCCCGCATCGTATGGCAGTACAAAATATTCATCTGAACGACCGATCCTTCACTATTCTGGATGATACATTCAACGCTAATCCAGATTCAATGCGTGCAGCACTCAACGGTCTTTTATCCTTGAAAAAAAATAAAGATACCTACACCATTGCAATCTTAGGACCAATGTTTGAATTAGGTGCTGGATCAGAACAAATGCACGCAGATATTGGTTATACCACTGCGCAATTAGGAGTCAATACACTCCTAGCAGTTGGTGTTAAAGGTAACCAATTTGGACAAGAATTAGCCCATTCCTATGCTGAAGGAGCTCAAAAAGCGCATACCAATACTCAAATATTCTGCGTAGAAGATATCCAACAAGCTGAAACTCAACTCATGCAGTTACTCCAGGAACATGATGATTCTATTGTTCTTTTCAAAGGGTCTCATGCCTCACAACTCAGTGAATTCGTTAATCATTTATTGTCGTTATAATGACGGCTCTATAATACAGAATGGGAAGTATTCATGAAAGGCTATATCATTGCTTTTATTGTGTCATTAGTAGCGGCATTTACCCTGACACCATTAACAATCCATACAGTCCAAAAATTACATTACGGACAATATATTCGTCAAGATGGTCCTCAAACTCATTTAATGAAACGCGGAACACCAACACTGGGTGGTGTCGCCATTGTTTTATCAATCATCCTTGGATGGGGAATAGCAGCACTCTACCGTTACTATTCACGACACATTATTCCATCATGGGCAGCAGTCCTAACCCTCTTCTGCATGACCGGATTCGGCCTTATCGGATTCATCGATGATTTCTTAAAAGTCAAAAAGAAAAATAACCTTGGACTCACCATCCACGCAAAACTGATTGGCCAATTCGTCATCGCAACCGTCTACGCGGTAGCCTCACTTGTTCTCCCATTACATTCCTCATTCCACGTTGCACGCTTCGGAATCTCATGGGTAGAAACCCCAATTATCAACCTTGCCTTCGCAGGAAAAACATTAGGATTAATTCTCTTCATCATCTGGGTAAACTTCCTCATGACAGCATGGACTAACGCCATCAACCTCACCGATGGATTAGATGGCCTTGCAGCAGGAAGCTCCATGATTGCATTTTCTGGTTTCGCTGTCATCGCTTTCTGGGAAAGCTACCATATTATCGGAAGCCACAATAGTGGATTCGAATACACTTCATCTGATCCACAAGACCTAGCCCTCATCGCACTTGCAGCCGTTGCAGCATGCCTCGGATTCTTATGGTATAACACCAATCCTGCAGAAATCTTCATGGGGGACACCGGCTCTTTAGCTTTAGGCGGACTCTTTGCTGCAATGTCAGTCAACCTTCATATTGAACTTCTTGCTATTATCCTTGGTGGCCTGTTTATTCTTGAAGTTTCATCCGATGTTATTCAAATTTTCTCATTCCATGTCTTCCATAAACGTGTCTTTAAAATGGCCCCATTACACCATCACTTTGAACTTTTAGGATGGAAAGAAACACGAGTCGTTGTACGATTCTGGATGATTGAATTTGGTTTCACTCTTATTGCAGTCATTCTCTTTTATGTTGATTGGCTCGTTAAATCAGGTCAATTACATTAATAAAACATCAAAGGAAACTTGATTTATTATGGACAAATATATTGGTCGATATAATTTCAATGATAAGAATGTTCTTGTTGCTGGACTAGGATTATCTGGTACTCAAGTTGTCCGTGTCCTTCAAGAACATGATGTGCCAGTTATCACTGTCGATGAGAAAAAAGACAATGCTGATTATCAGTCATTTAAAGATATTAACTGGGATCTTATTAATCTCATCATTATTTCCCCCGTGTTCTCACCATACGAGCCATGGGTTCAAGAAGCTCTCAAACGTCATATACCAATCTGGAGTGAAATTGAATTCGCATGGAGAACACAGGCTACCAATACAATCCTAGGAAAAGAATCACCATGGATTGGTATTACAGGAACAAACGGTAAAACCACCACAACAAAAATGATCGCCGCTTTATTCCATGCTGCTCATAAGAAAGCTCCAGCAGTAGGAAACACAGGAGTATCATTAACCAACGCTGCACAAGAACAAGATAATGATGTTCTATGCGTAGAACTCAGTAGTTTCGAATTACATTTCACCAATACAATGAACCTAGATATTGCTGTCTGGATGAATGTTGACCAGGATCATCTTGATTGGCACCATGGGTTTGATAACTATTGCTACGATAAATCAAAGATCTTTAACAATGCTCAAAAAGCAATTATTTACAATAATGATGATCCAACAGTCGCTGCACTCGCACAAACAGCAGTTGTTGGACCTCACTGCCAAAAAATTGGTTTCACCCTTCACAATCCAGAAACAGGAATGATTGGTATCCATGATGGATGGGTTATCGATAAAGCTTTAGATTCTTCACCTGAAGGACGTAAACTTATTGCACTCGCTGATTTCAACAACGCTTTGAAAAATAATCAAGGCGATGTTTATCCTCATTTGCAATCAGATGCTTTAGCAGCTATTACTGCAGGACTCGTTTATGGACTCAGCATTGACAATATTAAGCAAGCATTATCCGCTTTTCATACTGATCGTCATCGCCTTGAATTTGTTACAGAAGTCACCTTATCTCCAGGAGAACCAACATTACGATTCATTGACGATTCCAAAGCAACTAACGCACATGCAACTAAAGCTTCATTAATGAGTTTCCCAGATCATTCCGTTATTTGGATTGCTGGAGGACTTGCTAAAGGCGCTCACTTTGAAGAATTACTCCACGACTGCAAAGCAAAGATCAAAGCAGTTGTCCTGATCGGCAAAGACAAGACAGCTTTCCTTGACGCCATCCACCAAGAATTAGGCACCATACCTTGCATCTCTATTGACGATAATCATATAGAACATTCTCTCATGGAAGATACCGTTAATAATGCAATGCGTTTTGGAAAACCAGGGGATACGGTTCTCTTAGCACCAGCAGCAGCATCAATGGATCAGTTTAAGAATATGGGAGATCGTGGAGATCAGTTCGTTGATGCTGCACGAGCATGGGTACAACAACATGAGTAGATTCCATTCATCTTTTCTTTCGCATTCGCCAAAAGAAAAGAAAACTACCTCACCATGGAATCGATTGTTCTCCTATATAGAAGACCCATTAGTCTGCTATTACACCTTCATCGCCCTAGTCCTGATTCTGACAGGACTAGGCGTGATCATGGTGTTCTCATCATCAGCAGTTGATTTGATGTCAGATGGACAATCCCCATATACAGAACTAATTATGCAAGGACTCTATGCTGTTATCGGCATCGCAGCAGCAGTAGGACTTTCCTTCGTTAATGCAAAACATTTCCCACGATGGGCTTTCATCATCTTAGTCATTGCATTACTCCTACAAGTTCTTACCCTCACACATTTAGGTCGTGACGCCGGCGGTAACGGTGGTTGGCTCAAACTCGGTCCAGTCGAATTTGAACCAGCAGAAGTCCTCAAGTTCTCCCTATGCCTATGGATGCCATACGCTATCCACGTCGGGAAAACAAAAACCATCAGTATGAATAAACATACTGATGGCATACGATCCTACATACCAGCCTTAGCTGTCTGCCTCTTCACCTTCTTCCTCGTTATGCTCGGCGGAGACTTAGGTACAGGCGTCATTCTCCTCATGATTTGCGTCGCAGTCATTTTTACCGGCGGTATCGACGGCAAAAAATTCACCCTAGGAATCATTACCATCGCTATCATGGTCGTCTCTGTATTCGTTATCCACAGCTCCAACCGTATGAAACGTATTATGGCAACCTACAGCGGTTGCAATACAACAACCGCAGCCCAAGGAATCTGTTACCAAACCATCCACGGCAAATACGCACTCGCTTCAGGCGGATTATTTGGCGTCGGATTAGGAGCTTCTAAGGAAAAATGGGATTATCTGCCAGAAGCTCGTAATGATTTTATCTTTGCTATTATTGGCGAAGAACTTGGTTTTGTTGGCTGCTTATTCATTCTTATTTGTTTTGTTCTAATTGGCTGGTGTCTCATTAATATTGCTTTCCACATGAAACATCGACCGTATGAACAATTAGTACTGATTTGTGTCATGGTGTGGACTTGTGGCCAAGCATTAATCAATGTCATGGTTGTCTTACAAATCCTCCCAGTCATTGGTTTGCCACTCCCATATATCTCTGCGGGAGGAACGGCGTTAATTAGTAACTTAGCTGCATCAGGTGTTTGTGTAAGCATAATGAGACAGCAAAGTGATATCAAGAAAGTGCTTGGAAAATAGCTTCTACTCTTAAAAAGATGATAAGAGAATAATAATAAAGGACACAACTTATGAGCGATAATTTATCTGATTTATCTCTTTCCATTGTTTTTGCTGGAGGTGGTACAGCAGGTCATGTTAATCCTTTATTATCAATGGCACATGCTGTTCAGCAAACAGCTCCTCACGCACAGATTACTGTTATTGGTACAGAAGCTGGTTTAGAGTCTCGATTAGTACCACAAGCAGGTTTCCCTCTGAAAACCATTCATAAAGTTCCATTCCCACGCCGTCTCAATATGGATGCCTTACGTTTCATTCCACGATGGAAGGCAGAGATGTCTCGAGTGAAATCCATCTTAAAAGAGACACATGCTGATGTTGTTGTTGGTGTTGGTGGCTATGTGTCAGCACCAGTGTATAAAGCAGCCCACGAGTTACATATTCCAATTGTTATTCATGAACAAAATGCAAAAGCGGGTATGGCTAATAAACTTGGATCACGATGGGCAGATTTTATCGGTACTACCTACGATAACAGTGGTTTAACAGCGAAAAAAGGATTATTACGTCGTGTAGGTCTACCATTACGTGATGCTATTGCATCGACGGCTACTCTTTTAGAACATGATCCGCAACAGGCGCGTGTTGACGCTGCACGTTGTTTAGGTTTAGATCCTCAACGTCCTATTCTTCTTGTCACTGGTGGTTCATTAGGCGCTTTGAGTCTGAATACAGCTGTCTCACACGCATGCAAAGAATTATTAGATGTGACGCAGATCATCCATTTATGCGGAAATGGGAAAACAGATGCTGTAGCAAAAACAGTATCCCAACTTGCTGGGCCTCATGCCTTATCCACCTTATCTGTATCAGATAACTCTTCAGTACAAGAAGGAGATTATCATCTTGCAGAATATCTCGAACATATCGAATTAGCTTTCTCATGCGCAGATCTTGTCATTTGCCGATCTGGCGCTGGTACTGTTAACGAAATATCTGCACTAGGACTTCCAGCTATTTACGTTCCATTATCCTTCGGTAATGGGGAACAACGATATAACGCTGAACCAGTCGTTCACGCAGGTGGCGGACAGCTGATCGCTGATGCTGATTTCACTGCTGAATGGGTAAAAGCTCATATCCCACAGCTTCTTCAGGATTATGCACAATTAGAAAAAATGCATGAAGCAACATGGCGTTATGGTATTCGTAGTGCATCCGCACAAATGGCCAAAGAAATTATTCATTTAGGAACCGAACACTACTTTTTGACACAAGGAGCTCAACAATGAACCATCGACCATTACCAGACGATGATATTGCCGCATCTGTTATGACACTCGAAGATCTGGGAACAGTATTCTTCAGTGGTATTGGCGGATCAGGAATGAGTGTTTTAGCAGAAATGCTTCACCAAGCTGGTGTTCCAGTTACTGGTTCCGATAGAACAGCTTCAAGCTATACAAAACATTTAGAATCTTTGGGTATTCCAGTAATCATTGGTCAAAATGCATGCAACATTACTGAAAAAATTACTACAGTAGTCTGGTCAAGTGCTATCCCAGCAAATAGTCCT
This sequence comes from Aeriscardovia sp., assembly GCA_017538895.1. GTDB lineage: Bacteria > Actinomycetota > Actinomycetes > Actinomycetales > Bifidobacteriaceae > RGIG7107. The sequence goes on from JAFYHY010000074.1 coordinate 65,677, forward strand.
GAAATGGTAGAAGCATTACAATCAGGCAAACGATTAATGCATCGTTCTGATATCTTATCGTTGCTTATGCGTACACATCGGTCTATTGCAGTTGCGGGAACGCATGGAAAAACAACAACAACATCAATGATTGCAACCATTTTCATGCATTCTTTGATGGATCCGAGTTTCGCTATTGGAGGATCTGTTAAAACACGCACAGGAACTATCCCAGGCGGACGTGTTGGTAACGGCAAATGGATTGTTGCAGAAACTGATGAATCTGATGGTAGTTTTATTAAATATCATCCAAATATTACGATTGTTACCAATGCTGAGGGTGATCATTTAGATCATTATAAGACTGTCGATAATTATCGAGAAGCTTTTTCTCAATTCGTACAGCATGCGCAAGAATATCTGATTCTCTGTGGTGATGATGAAGGAACACGCTTCTTGTATCGTCAATTTCCAAAAGAGTCTCTTGAACGTGTCTATGTTTATTCAACAGAATCATATGACACTATTCATAGTGAGCTCTTGCAGCTACCGCAGGATCGTTTCGTAGAGATCAGTAATTCAACAGAAATTGCTCTCCGTATTACTCCTGACATGAACTTGTCTCAAGAAACAGAACAAGAGCGATTCACACTGATGTTGCCAGAATCATTACGTCAAGAAGATATGACTGGAGAGTATTCCGTCAGCTTGAAAGTCCCTGGCATTCATAATGCTCGTAATGCTACAGCAGCAATCATTGCTTCTTTGTTGAGCGGTAATACGATAGATAATACTCTTCGCGGTATTGAATCCTTCTTAGGTGCTGTACGACGTTTTGATTTCCAAGGCATGGTGAATGGCATTTGCCTCTATACAGATTATGGTCATCATCCAACTGAAATTAAAACATTTATTGAAGCAGCACGACGTCGATTCTCACAATCCTGCTTACGAGTTTTATTCCAACCTCATACGTATTCACGCACACAAATTTATACCAAGGAATTAGTCGAAGCCTTATCTCTCGCTGATTATGTTTACGTTACTGATATCTTTGCGGCACGTGAATTAGCAAGTGATTATCCTGGCGTCTCATCACAAAATCTTATTGATGAAGCTATACGACAAGGGAAAGGTAACCAATTTATCCTTGTTGATGATAAATATGCCGGAGCTTCATTAATAGCGAAACAAGCGCACTTTGGTGACATTCTCGCCACAATTGGTGGTGGAGATATTAATCTTGTTAATGAAACAATTCTGTCTCACTTAGCAGACTAAGATGTCGTAGTAGGGAAGAGGAGTATGGCTCGTAAAAAAACAGTATCAGCACAACAAACAGCGCCGAGGAGTCTATCCTCTTCCCGTGCTCCATCTGCATCTGATCATTCATTTGTTGATGGGCGAAAACTTCAATCTCCAAAACCTGTTCTTGATCAAATTCTTTCTGATGCGGTATCAGAAGAAGGATTTTTCCAGAAAAAACCATCAGCTGCAACATCATTATCATCATCTTCTTCACAGTCAGGCCGTATTACACGATGGCCTGTTCGTCAACGACTCATGATTACTGCTATTGTCACACTAATCTCTTTTATCCTGCTATGGTTCTTCTTCTGCTCACCATTTTGCACAGTTAATTCTTCGCACATCACTATTGAAGGTGCGAATACATGGGTATCAGCATCCGATGCTTCACAAAAGATTGCTGCCGACGTGAAGGGTAAATCATTATTCTTGATTCGTCCTAACGACGTTGCTCAACGTATTGATACGATTCCCGCTGTTGAATCTACGAAGATTATTAAACAATTCCCACAAACACTTATTGTCAAAATCACGCCACGGACACCACAAGCACTTTTTAAAAATCAGTATGGCGTTTATACAGTTGTCAGTAAAAATGGGACCATTATCGGTACAACGGAACAAGTCTTATCTGGTGTGCCGGTTATCCAAATCAATGCGTCAGAATTGAAGAATACTGATGTGCAACAAGTTCTTGATGTTGTATCACAGATTGCCCCATCAATTCATCAAAAGTTAGCAGCAGTAACTGATTTTAATAAGGATTCTGTAACGACTACCACTACTGATGGGTACACCATCGTCTGGGGTAATGCTACGCAAATGGATCTTAAAAATGCTATTGTTGAACGCTTAATTGGTGCGCAAGGTGGTATCGAAGGTAATAAAACTATTAATGTTCAATCCCCATATCGTCCAACTATCAGTAATAACGGTGGTAAGGATGAGAATGAGAACGAAACCTCTGATAAACCAAAGATTTCCTTCAATAAATTAATGGACCAGTAAAATATAGAATTGTAAGTATGCGTCTATTAATGCAAGTCGTTGATCATGCATCAGTAACAACTACTGGATGGGAACAATCGATTCAACAAGGTATTGTTCTTTTTGTTGGTGTTGAAGATTCAGATTCTCTCACTGATATTCAGTGGGCTGCGCGCAAAATTGCTACCTTACGAATCTTTGTTGATCATGAAGCGAAACAATATCGTAGTGTTCAAGATGTGCAAGGCATGATTCTATCAGTTTCACAATTTACTCTTTTCGCTGATATTAAAAAGGGTGCTCGTCCTAGTTTCTTCCAGGCGGGAGAACCACAGCACGCGCAAAAAATGTGGAAACTCTTAAACAAAGAACTAGAAGATACGTATCATCTTCCAGTCTGTGAAGGAGTTTTTGGTGCTGATATGAAAATATCTCTCGTGAATCATGGGCCCATGACTATCTATTTTGATACGCATGATATAATAAAGTCATAACTGTGGTTTCATAACTTCAGAGGGGTCGATCGGTTTCGACGGTGATTTGTTCATCATAGAGAAGCGTGTCGAGAATGTAGAAGTCGCTCGTTAATGTCCTTCTACAAGAAAATAAGTGCAAAATCTAATCGCACTGAGTTCGCACTTGCTGCCTGAGCTTTCGCGCCAGTTTAAATTTTTGAAGCAAGTTTAGTAACTCCGCTCACGTTATGATGGTCTTTGCATAACAGTGAACGTCATTTTAAAGACTGGTTGCATTATTTTGTCGTGGAATAATGCGATGAGATGAACATGACTGAGCTTACTGGAAGAGTGTCCATCTTATTACAGAAGCTGAGAAATAAAACATGGACTACACACGTAGAAGACTATGAGCTCGATCATCGGACCCGGGTTCAATTCCCGGCGGCTCCACTTTTATAGAAGACGGTAGATAGGCTATACCAGTGTTGGTGTCAGCCTGTCTTGCTTTTATAAAATATAATTTAATCGTCATGCAACGTTTTAAACATCGTAATAGTTCATAATCGTTCGTATGAGATGACTACTGGGTACTTGAGAGATAGTGAATCGACGTTAGCGTTAAGAGAAGGTAAAAGCATGGCAAAATTGTATAAGATTAATCGTGATAATCTTAGAGATCACAATCTTTCAGTGGTTATACAGACTCTTTTAAATTCTACAGATCCTATGAGTCGTGCTGATCTTGCTAAGTCTACAGGTCTTACTAAAGCAGCAATGTCAATGCTTGTAGAAATTCTCATTAAAAATAAAGTTATTCAACAATTATCACCAATTCCTGACTCAACTTTCGGCAGGCCAAGTGTCCCATTAGCTTTTTATCCTCATCATTGGGTTGGCATTGGTCTACAAGTCAACACTGATGGTTACGGTTTCACTGTTCTTGATCTTGCAGGAGAAACTATTTACTCTCAATGGGTTGATGACACCATGCTGAATGTTGTTCCAGAAGACATTTTTACGCAACTGGATCATATGTTACAGCCTGTTGAAAATGAGCTGATTGCTTTAGGATACACGATTTGTGGTGCAAGCATTGCTGTCCCTGGATTAGTGGAAAACAAAACCACTTTAGTGAATGCTCGTAATTTGAAGTGGAAGAATATTAATTTACAGGATTTTAACGTTATCCGTCGATTACATGCTGTTGCTGCCAACGAAGCTGACTTAGCTGCTATTGCACAGTTACCTGGATATGCGTCAGCAGACCAATCCATACGTCCTATTCCAAACTCATTTATCTACTTATCGACTGATATCGGTATTAGTGGGGCAGTAGTGAGTAATGGTACCGTGGTACACGGTGAACATAACTTTGCAGGAGAAATTGGTCATTTATCTGTTGATTGGAATGGTCCACAATGCTCTTGCGGACGTTGTGGATGCCTTGAACAGTATGCCGGACGACGAGCACTCGTTGAAGCAGCTCACATTGCAGATGGTGATGCAGCAGTTACACGTCAATCAGTGAAACGTCTTCTGGAAGCATGGAAGCAACATGATACAGATGCTGAAAAAGCAATTTCACGTGGCATGAAAGCAATGGCATCCGGATTATGTTCAGCGATTAATCTTCTTGATATTAGTAATGTAATCCTTGGAGGATTCTGGGTTAACTTTACTGATGCTGTTGCTAAACAACTAGAAAAAGATATTCAAGGGATTGCTTTGGGACGAGACGCGTCATTAAAAGTTAATGTTGATCTTGCCCCATTCGCAGATCATCCTGCATTACGTGGTGCAGCGCTCGTTGGCTTACGACGACTTGTTGACCACCCAATGCATTTTTTAAGTGATTCAACAAGCTCATTTATCCGATAATGTTATTCACGTGTCCATTGAAAAACAGCATGATGATCATCACTCTGAAGGAACTGCTGAATAACCTGTAAACGTTCCACGGTGGATTGTGCTAATGGTTGAGGAAGATGATCTAAATCAAACCAACCAGAGGCAATATTTTCATGATCACCTATTGTTGGCGTGCAACGACCATCAGGAACCGTATGACAAACATAAATAAGATTGATGAAAAGAGCTTCATCACCATTAGGATAGTGAAGCATCTTTTTATCAGTCGTTGTTCCTGCAAGATAATCAGGTACACAGTCAATTTCAGTTTCTTCAGCAACCTCACGACGAGCAGTATCAGCAGGCTCTTCACCAGGCTCCGTAATACCGTAGATTAAAGCCCACTCATGCGTATCAGCACGTTGCGCCATCAAAACTTTACCCTCAGCATTTTGAACAAAAGCAGTAATACCAGATAACCATAATGGGGCATGACCAATATGCCGACGTAAATCTAAAATAAATTGTGGAGTTGGCATAATACTCTTCACTTTCTTATTGAAAACGCACACTCATGTACTATTCTACTGTGCGCTATCCAATACAAAATGATGATGCGACGCAGTCTCGAAATACTTCGTTGTTGACCCCTGAACAAGAGCATACCCACTATACGTTGTATTATTCACCTTGTTATACCCAGGATTCGTTGAAATCTGCCCCTTAAACGTCACCGTCTGATACGGATTAGGCATTGTACTCACTGTCTGACAATTATCCTGCCACACACAAGAATCTGTAGGAGCAAGCAGAGTAGAAGCCGCATCATAATAAGAAAAATCCAATGTTTGTACTGAAACACCATTCGTCGTACTAACAGACGATAACTGATACGTCATGGCCTTCGGTAACTGATATGCAGTCCGAGAAAGATTATCAATCACTAACTGATCATCATGACTTAAAATCTGCGCATTCTTCAGCTCTAAATCTCGCGCCGTATCATTCTGAGAAGAATCCGAATAATTCAATGATTCATGAGACGCAGTCATATCTGATTGCGCTTGCTGCAAACTCATCTGATACAAACGAATATCCGATTGAACAGTGTTATGGAAATGAGCTTTATTTGTTTCAATCGCTTTATTAATAATCTCACTATTAGATAGATTCTGTATCTTCCCAAACGTTAATTGAAATTGTGAAGAAGGCAACATCGTATCGTAACACGTTACCATATGATTCTGAAAAACAAGCACCATATCAATAGGAACATTATATCCAGCAGGATACGGTGACAGATACCAGATAGTTTCCTGCGAACTATTCAAGGCAGCACTCGCAGTTACTGAAGTTGATGAATTTCCACAAGCAGAGATACCGATTACTGTGAGGAGAGTAATTGATAGTAAAAAGCAGCGGCAGCTTATCCGCGATAGTCGTGTCATATTAGCATGACACTACACTTTAATGCAGTAAAACGCTAATACGACACAACTCTTACAATGACCTCAATTATTATCGACGGTCCGATGATAATTCTTTTTGTTCACGCATCCATGCTTCTACTTCTTCAATAGTGCTTGGGATGACGGACTTACTTAACCATTCAGGACCGTTTTCAGTCATTAAGACATCATCTTCGATACGAATACCGATACCACGGAATTCTTCAGGAACCATTAAATCATTCTCACGGAAATACAATCCTGGTTCGATGGTGAAGATCATGCCTGGGGTTAATTGAGCACCTTGATATTCTTCGTATCGTGCTTGTGCACAGTCGTGCACATCAAGTCCTAAGTGGTGTGCAACACCGCATGCATGCCAACGACGATGCTGTTGACCTTCTGGAGATAAAGCTTCTTCGACAGAAACTTTCAAAATACCCCACTTATGTAATGATTCAGCGAGAGAACGCATGCAGGCGTTATGAATATCAGAATAGGTGCGTCCTGGTTGAGCAGCTTCAAAACCAGCTTGTTGTGCATCAAAAACAGCCTGGTATAGCATCTTTTGTGTTTCTGTAAATGTGCCGCTCACAGGGAAGGTACGAGTGATATCAGCAGTGTACAGACTCTGAGTTTCTACGCCAGCATCAATGAGTAACATATCTTGGCGGCGCACAGTATGCGTATTACGCATCCAATGCAGTGTTGGAGCATCTGGACCAGAAGCAATAATGGTACCGTATCCAACATCATTACCTTCGATACGGGAAACAGCGTTGAAAGCGCCTTCCAAAATACGTTCGCCACGTGGCTGGTCGATAGAGCTATCCAAATGACGGAGAATGTTGTCAAAACCATGCCGGGTAGCGAGAATTGCTTTACGCATTTCTCGTACTTCGTATTCATCCTTCAGCATTCGTGCGACTGCCGCAAATTCATGGAAATCATTATCAGCATCATCATTAGCTGTCACATCAGTGAAACCGGCAGCAGAACGAATCTCGTCTACTTTCTTTGTGATATCAGGATCAGCTTCCTTAATCACGCGTAAAGTGACCTGTCCTGGTTGAACATCTTTAGCAAGAAGAGCGTCTAACTCAGAAATATCACGAGTGTCCAAACCAGTCATTGTATGGAATTCATCTAAACCTGGACGAGCACCAACCCAATATTCTCCATACGCAGCAGAACGATAGAAATCAGTCGTATTATGATCTGCACGAGGATGAAGGAACAAAATAGGAGTATGAGACTCTTGATCAGACTCATCATTTGGATCAAGAACTAAAACAGCTCCTGCCTCATAATCTTCTCCCAAACCGGTGTAATAACTAAAAGTTGTATCCGGACGGAATGGGTAATCGCAATCATTATTACGAACCTTATGCTGTCCTGCAGGAATCACTAAACGCTCACCACGATAATGCTCACCAAGATCATGCAAACGCTTTACAATATATTTGCTAGATTCATTAGGATGAACATGAGGATCCTCAGGTCCCCATCCTTCAGTCATAAACTTTGCAAAAGAAGATGATTCAGGACGTAAAGAACGATTATTCACTCGATTAGAGATATCGGTCTTCTTCATCTTTGGCTGTTCAGTAGACATAATTATTTATTACTAGCCTTTCTAAATGAATGAACTTAAATTCCATTCATCTTCATCATAATATAAGAAGATTAACAAAGATATAACGCAGTTGTCTCAGAAAGAGGTGCTCCTTGGAAGTATCAACTGAAGATCGTCAACAAGAAATGAAAACTGTATATGAAGAAATAATGAAAAGAGCGCCAGAACACTCACCCCAACCAAGCCTTGAACGCATAGCATACATCCTCGATCTTTTAGGACACCCAGAACAATCATTCCACGTCGTTCAAATCACCGGCACCAACGGCAAAGGCTCCACATCAAAACTCACCGAAGCCCTCATCCGATCCTACGGACTACGAACAGGACTCTATACCTCACCACACCTCGAAAAAGTTAACGAACGCATCAGCATCGACGGTGAAAGCATCTCCGATGACACCTTCATTGACACCTACAAACAAATCAAAGACTATATCGACCTCACCGACCAACATTTTGCACCCATCAACGGCACAAAAATGAGTTTCTTCGAAGTACTCACCACCATGGCCATCTGCGCCTTCGCAGACGCACCAGTCGACATCGCCGTTATGGAAGTAGGCATGGGAGGACGCTGGGACGCCACCAACATCCTCACTGCCGACGTCGCCATCATCGGACCAATCGACATGGACCACATGCAATGGCTTGGCAACACCCTCGAAGACATCGCCACCGAAAAAGCAGGAATCATCAAAGACAACACCACAGTAATCGTCGGACCACAAAAAACCGAAAGTGTCTACAACATCATCGCAGAAGCCGCCACCCAAAAACATAACACACACCTCCTCCGCGACGGAGAAGAACTCGAAGTCATCTCACGACTCCCAGCAGTAGGCGGACAAGTCGCAACACTCAAAACACCATTAGGAACCTACACAGACGTACCAATCAAAATGTTCGGAGAACACCAATCCCACAACGCACTCGCAGCACTCGCAGCCTGTGAAGCTATTTTGCCAATTAATGGGGTTATTGATGGTCAAATATTAGCTGATGCTTTTAGCACGGTAAATATTCCAGGTCGTATTGAGGTCATTAGAAATTCTCCAACTGTTATTCTTGATGGCGCTCATAATCCTCATGCTATCGAGCATTTAGTGACAGCAATCAATGAAAACTTCGCTTTTAAGAATATTGTTGGTGTTGTTTCTATGATGAAAGATAAGCAAGTAGAAACAGTTCTTAGTATCCTTGAACCAATCTTTACTCAAATTGTTGTGACTCAGAATTCTAATATTGGTCGTGTGATGCCTGTCGAAGAATTGGCAGAAATCGCTAAAGATGTTTTTGGTGAGGATCGCGTTATTGTCGAACCATTATTACCAAATGCTATTCAAACTGCGGTCAATAATGCAGATGTCCTTGATGATACAGGATTAGGTTATGGCTGTGGGGTAGTGATTACCGGTAGTTTTGTGACTGTTGGTGATGCTCGTATGCTGTTGAAGCATGAACAAAATAAGATGCTTTTAAAGCCTAAAGATCAACGAGTGTCATGAGAATTTAGGCTCATATTAGGGAGGAACATGCATGATGCATGTCCCCCCTAATATGCATCTGTTTAATGATTATTTTTTATATTCTGCTGCTAAGGATGACACAATATCGAGGTCTGAACGGACAACAACATGCTGACCGTTAATCTTTACCCAGGCTTCATCACCTTTGCCGATAACTAAGATGATGTTGGTTCGTCCAGTTTGTTGGTAATCTTTTTTACCATCTTCGAATGCTATATTGATTGCATTCTCTCGACCGTTTCCGTAAATTTGGCGTACATCAAGTTGTGGGTTTGTTACGAAGCTTTCTACTTCGTTATTAATGTCACGAACGTCTTCACGGTCACTGTCTTCTTGTGTGAGGATAAGGCAATCAGCATTCTCACTAGCTGCTTTTGCAAGTCCTTCACGACGGTCAATTGCTTTATTTCCAGCAGTACCAGTGACAACCGTGATGCGCGAATTTGGATTATTGCTGCGAACGTGGTTGAGGAGCACCTTTAAACTGATGTAATTGTGCGCATAATCGACATAGCCGATAACACCATCATCGATGGTGAATCGTTGCATGCGTCCTGGAATAATGATTTGCTCAAGGGCATGGAAGCTTTCCAAGTTATCAACGCCTACTGTACTTGCAATAGTGACAGCTGCAAGCGCATTCTCATAGTTGAAATCGCCTTCCATTGAAAGTTTATAGTTACCGAAGTCGGTAGTTTTGTTATAAAAGTGAGCTGTTCCTGAGATGCCAATTGTTCCATTAATGTCTGCTGGAATTGATGGATCAAGGCTGTAAGTTGTGTAAGCGCAATGACTAATCTGAGCAGCTTGTTTGATGAGATCTGTTTTCCATCCTAGTGTGTTGTTAATGACAACTTTATCTGCGTTTTGAACGATACGTCGTTTGCTGTAGAAGTAGTCTTCGAAGGTTGGGTGTTCGATTGGCGAAATATGATCTGGGGAGATATTGAGGAAAGCACCTAAGTTGTAGTGGAGACCATAAACTCGGTTAATTTTGTAGGCCTGTGATGAGATTTCCATTACTGCATGGGTCATACCATTATCGACAGCTGTGCGTAGAAGTCGGAAAAGGTCAAGCGATTCTGGTGTAGTGAGGTCAGCTGGAATCCAGTTCACGCCATCAAGGCAATCAGCTTCTGAACTGAGGATAGCTGTGTGCTTATTAGTCCAGTGATTGAGAATTGCATGCGTATAGTATGTTGTTGTTGTTTTTCCTTTAGTTCCAGTAATTCCAATCATGAAGAGGTGTTTTTCTGGATTCTTGTAAAAACGTGCAGAAAGTAATGCCATTGCTTTACGAATGTCATTGACAATCACACCTGTTGCGTGTGTTTCTTTTTCATAAGGGGTTTCAGAAACATAACATGTTAAGCCAAGCGTGTTGGCTTGCTCGATATATTCTTTTTTGAAATTACCTTTGCAGAATAATAAGCTGCTTGGAGTAATTTGTCGTGTATCGTAGGTAATTGCATCAAATTGTTGATTTTGAATTTGATTATTATCTAGTGTCCAGAGATCGTTTTGAATAATTTCACGGAGTAAGCCGTTTTCAGTGAGAAAAGTAGCGATATCTTTGAGATCCAGAGATGGTTCTGGAAGGTTGATCGTGGTATTCAATTTTCCTCTTTCACATGAGTAAGAATATATATACTTCTATTATTAGGGTTTTATATCAAGTTGTTGGATGTGATGGTATAAATCAAAATAACTATTACAAATGAACGATACGAAGCAGTGAAAGTGAGAACGCAATGGGGTATGGGACTGATGATCTACGTTGCGAATTTCAACAACTAACACAGCCGATATCAGACTTGTTATATCAGCGTGCACTAGGATATACGAAAAATACTGAGGATGCTCAAGATTTAGTTCAGGAAACGTTGGAACGTGCGTATAAATCTTTCTCGTCTTTTCAGCGTGGAAGTAATATTGAAGCGTGGTTAATGACTATTTTACGGAATACGTATTTTAATTATTACAAAAAGAAGAAGTATAGTCCTCAGTATCAGGAAATAATGAAGGATACTGATAATAAGTTATTTCTTGAAGATATGAGTAATATGGATGCGGTTTCTGCGGAAACTGCTTATTTGCGAACGAAGATGCCTCATGAGCTTGATAAGGCGTTAGAAAAATTGCCAGAAGAGCGGCGCAAAGTTTTTACTGATATTGTCCTTAATGGGAAAACATATAAAGAAGTTGCTGAAGAAGAGCATCTCAAAATTGGGACGGTCATGAGTCGTTTGAGTCGTGCCCGTCAACAGTTAAAACAAGAACTATCTGACTTAAAATATGGTATGTAAGATTAGTTTTTTCTTCTTAAAAGGTATTGTTAGTCCTTTTATTTTGTGCTCAACCTGAAATATATATTGGTAATATTTACTGTGGCGGGGTTTTTCTTATTCCTGTCTATGTGATATAAGAAGAGTATCCTAATTAATACTAAAGGAGAAAATCATGGGTAAACGTGGACGTATGCGTAGAGCTCGTCGTCATCATTCCGCAAATCATGGCAAAAGACCAAATGCCTGAGTTGTTGCGAGCTTAATTTTTTTGGGGGGAAATAGAAATTCTATTTCCCCCCAAATACGTTATTGGATGATATTAATTATTTATGTTGTGCTCAAGCTTCATTGAGCTTGGAGAAGTACAAGAGTGTACGAACCATATTGCAGGTGAATCCGTATTCGTTGTCATAGTAGGAGACTGTGCGAACAAGTTGGGTGTTATCTGCATAGAGTACTTCGGTTTGTGTAGCATCGAAAACTCCGCCGTGCGTATCGTCAATGATGTCGCCAGATACAATTCCGTCTTCGTTGTATCCAAAGTCTTCACGGTTAGAGAATGTTTCTTTGAAGGCTTGGTTGATTTCTTCGACGGTTGTCTTCTTTTCGAGAACGGTGGTGAGTTCGGTGACGGATCCATCTGGAACAGCAACGCGTTGTGCGTGGCCCGTTAACTTGCCATCAACAGAAGGAACAACTTTACCAATGGCGATTGCTGCACCGCTGGAGTGAGGAATTGTATTTACTGCGGCAGAACGGTTAGAACGACCGTTACTGAAACGTGGGCCATCAAGAATCATTTGTGTGCCAGTATAGGCGTGGATGGTGGTCATTAAGCCAGCGTGTACGCCCCATTTTTCGTCTAAGAGCTTGACCATTGCTGCAAGAGAATTGGTAGTGCAGGATCCGGCTGAGACGATGGTGTCATTTGGAGTGAGTGTTGTATGGTTGACACCATAAACAATGGTAGGGGTGACGTCATCTTTTGCTGGTGCAGAAATTAAGACCTTCTTTGCTCCGGCATCGATATGTGCTTGTGATTTTTCTGCAGATGTGTAGAAACCAGTGCATTCAAGGACATAATCGACACCCTCATTCTTTACCCATGGGATGTTGCGAGCATCGCGTTCTGAATAGACGATATATTCCTTGCCTTCAACAAGGATGGAATGATCTGTGGAGGTTACTTCTACTGGACGTCCATCAAGATGACGAAAACGGCCGTGAGTACTGTCATACTTCAAGAGATAAGCTAACATCGATGGTGTTGTCAGATCATTGATAGCAGCAACTTCAATATCATTTGCTTCAAGACCTTGTTCTTGAAGTTGGAAGATACGACGGAAAGCTAAACGCCCGATACGTCCGAAACCATTAATACCAATCTTTACTGTCATCATCATCTCCTAAGAAGATTGCCGATCGATAAATAAACAACATATTATGGTGTCACAATATAACCCATGTTCTTTTCTCATTCTACGCTGTTTTAAGCATGAATATATTAATGGTGTATTGTGAATTTATTTGCACTCTAATAGACAAAAAATGATTATTATGATATCGTACTAGATGGCTTGAGGAATCAAGAAAGTGGAATTTCCCACCTGAGAGCTTTTTGTAGTTCTGGGTCCGTACACAGGCATGTATTTGGGTTTGTTATGCATTACTGTATACAGTTTTCTGAATACTATGTAGGTTCCACGTAGACGCATTAAATTGATTGGAGTCATTATTAGCGAACCGAACATTAACGAGGACATTCGTGCTGCAAAGGTGCGTCTTATTGGTCCTAATGGGGAGCAAGTAGGCGTTGTAGCCACTGCAGTCGCATTAAATCTCGCTAAAGAAGCTAATTTAGATCTGGTTGAGGTTGCGCCAAATGCAAAACCTCCTGTTGCTAAGCTAATCGATTACGGTAAGTTCAAATATACCGAAAAAATGAAGCAGCGTGAGGCTCGACGTAACCAAAACAAGATTGAAGTCAAAGAAATTCGTTTTCGTTTGAAGATTGATGATCATGATTTTGAGACAAAAGAAGGTCATGTTCGTCGATTCCTTCAGGGCGGCGATAAAGTAAAAGTTACGATCATGCTGCGCGGTCGCGAGCAATCTCGCCCAATTGGTGGTAAAGAGTTGTTGTTCAAGCTAGCTCAGGATGTTGAGGAGTTAGGTGTTATTGAATCTCAACCTCGCCAAGAAGGTCGCGATATCTACATGACTCTTGCTCCTAAGGGTAAGAAAGTACATGCTCAGTCTGAACAGCGTCGTAGAGGGCAACAAGCTCGCATCGAGCGACAGGCAAGGCAGCAAGCCCGTTTAGCAGCAGCTCAGGCTAAGAAGAGTGAAGCTTCTACAGAAAACAACCAAATCAAGGAGGGCAGCGATGCCAAAGATGAAGACTAAGACAGCGGCAGCAAAGCGCATCCGCGTCACTGGAAGTGGCAAGCTGATGGCATGTGGTACTGGTATGCGCCATCATTTGGAGCATAAGTCAGCACACAAGCGCCGTTCATTATCTCGCGATCAATATATTGCAAGCAATGAGTTCAAGAAAATGTCCAACTTGCTTGGTCGCTGAAGTTTAAGAGAAATTTTTAAAGAGAAAGAAGTCTTCCATGGCACGTGTAAAGCGCGCAGTTAATGCACATAAGAAGCGTCGTACAATTCTTGAGCGAGCAAAGGGTTACCGTGGTGCACGCTCTCGTTCATACCGTCGTGCAAAAGAACAGCTTTTGCATTCTTATAACTACTCCTTCCGTGACCGTCGTCACCGTAAGGATCAATTCCGTAAGCTTTGGATCCAGCGTATTAATGCCGCAGTTCGTGCTCAGGGCTTAACTTACAACCGTTTCATGCAAGGATTGCGTTTAGCTGGCATCGAACTTGATCGTCGTGCATTGTCTGAATTAGCTATTGCTGAACCAGCTGTATTCGCACAGATCGTTGAGAAGGCAAAGGCAGCTCTTCCAGCTGATGTTAATGCTGCTGTAATCGACTGACCTATTTTTCTTTAACTGCTGGCAATGAGTTTCTACTCATCACCAGCAGTTAAAACTATATAATGGACGATATTCTTACTCTTATTGAACAGTTTCTTGCTTATATTCGTATCGAAAAAGGGTTATCACCAGCAACTGTTCAATCGTACCGTGCTGATCTGATGAAATATTCTATCTGGTTAACAAATCATCATTATTCTGACTTGCAACAGGTCACAGCACCGGTTATCAATCACTTTGTTCAAGACCAAAATGAATTAAACGCAAAGTCACGTGCTCGACTAATTGCTTCACTTCATAGTTTCTATAAATTCCTTGCTTCACAAGGATTTATTTCCCTTGATGTCTCTTCTTTAATCAAAGCACCAAAGTTACCGCAAACTTTACCAACAGTGCTTACTATCGAAGAAATTGATGTTCTTATCAATGCAACAGGACCTGTAGATTCATTTGACCCTGTCTGCTTACGCGATCGCGCGCTATTAGAACTGTTATATGCTACTGGAGCACGAGTATCTGAAATTGTTAATGCTGACCTTAATGATATTGATTTTGATGAAAGCATTATTCGACTTCTTGGTAAAGGTAATAAGCAACGTCTCGTACCGTTTGGGCATTATGCTTCTGAAGCCTTACAACATTATTTAAATATTGGTCGTGGTGATCTTATGCGCCGTGCAAAAAATGATTATGATACAACCGCCATCTTTCTTAATAAGAGAGGAAAACGGTTATCACGGCAAAGTGTATGGACAATTATCCAGTACTGTGCTGATCGTGCGCATATCACCAAAAGTATTCATCCTCACAGCTTACGGCATTCTTTTGCAACTCATCTTCTCCAAGGAGGAGCAGATATTCGAACAGTTCAGGAACTGTTAGGCCATTCATCAGTAACAACCACACAACTATATACGCATATTAATCAAGAAGCTCTTCTTGAAGCGTATATGCTTTCACATCCACGCGCTTTAGAGGAAAAACAAAATAAAACAATAGTAAAGTAGATATTATGTCAAAAGATTTACTCGGACGTGAATTTGAAGTGTACCCTGCACCGCAATTATTAAAGCAACATGGACCAGCAACAGTGATTGCTATGTGCAATCAAAAAGGTGGCGTAGGAAAAACAACCAGTTCAATTAATATCGCGAGTGCGTTGGCGTTTTATGGTCGTCGTGTTTTGGTGGTTGATTTTGATCCTCAGGGTGCGTTGACTGCTGGTTTGGGTGTGAATGGTAATGCTGTTGATGTGACGATTTATACGGCGTTGTTTGTGAGTGGTTTTGATGTTCATGAGGCTGTTTTGCGGACGGCTTTTGAGAATATTGATATTATTCCTGCGAATATTGATTTGTCGGCGGCTGAGGTTCAGTTGGTGACGGAGATGGGGAGGGAGCGTATTTTGGCGAATGCGCTTCGTCCGTTGTTGGGTGAGTATGATGCGATTATTATTGATTGTCAGCCGTCGTTGGGTTTGTTGACGGTGAATGCGTTGACGGCGGCGAGTGGGGTGATTATTCCTGTTGCGGCTGAGTTTTTTGCGTTGCGTGGTGTGGCGTTGTTGATGCAGTCTATTGAGAAGGTGCAGACGCGTATTAATGGGTCGTTGCAGGTGTTTGGTGTGTTGCCGACGATGTATACGCATACGTTGCATTCTCAGGAGGTGTTGCAGCGTATTTATGAGGCTTTTGGTGAGAAGGTGTTTCATTCGGTGATTTCGCGGTCGATTAAGTTGCCTGATTCGTCGGTTGCTGCGATGCCGATTACGGTGTTTGCTCCTGATCATAAGGTTTCGAAGGAGTATCGTGCGGTGACTCGGGAGATTATTGCGCAGGGTATTGTGGCGTAGTTTTTGTCGGTCGTCTTGGATACTTAAGATGGTTGTATTGTTTTTTATTGTAGAGAGAGGTGTTTGCCCATATGGCAGTACGTTCTGATATTCGTAATGTTGCTATTGTTGCTCATGTTGATCATGGTAAGACGACGTTGGTTGATGCTATGTTGAAGCAGTCTCATGTTTTTTCTGATCGTGATGTGGTGCCGGATCGTGTGATGGATTCTGGTGATATTGAGCGCGAGAAGGGCATTACTATTCTTGCTAAGAATACTGCTGTTCGTTATACGGGTCCGTTGGCGGCGAAGTTGGGTGAGCCTGATGGTATCACGATTAATGTTGTTGATACTCCTGGTCATGCTGATTTTGGTGGCGAGGTTGAGCGTGGTATTTCGATGGTTGATGGTGTGGTGTTGCTTGTTGATGCTTCTGAGGGACCATTGCCTCAAACACGTTTTGTTTTGCGTAAGGCGTTGGAGGCGAAGCTTCCGATTATTCTTGTGGTGAATAAGACTGATCGTCCTGATGCTCGTATTGATGAGGTGGTTTCTGATACGAGTGATTTGTTGTTGGGTTTGGCGAATGATGTGAGTGAAGAGGGTATTGATCTGGATTTGGATCAGTTGCTTGATCTTCCTATTTTGTATGCGTCGGCGAAGGCTGGTCGTGTTGATACGAAGAAGCCGCTTGATGGTGAGCTTCCTGATAATGATAATCTTGAGCCTTTGTTTGAGTCTATTTTGACGAATATTCCTGCTCCTCAGTATGATCCTGATGCTCCTTTGCAGGCGCATGTGACGAATATTGATTCTTCTGATTTTTTGGGTCGTCTTGGTTTAGTTCGTATTTATAACGGTTTTATTGAGCAGGGGAAGACGTATGGTTTGTCTCGTGTGAATGGTTCTGTGGAGACGTTTAAGGTGACTGAGTTGTTGAAGACGATGGGCTTGGAACGTCAGCCAGCGAAGGAGGCAGGTCCTGGTGACATTGTGGCTATTGCTGGTGTGAATGATATTATGATTGGTGAGACGATTGTGGATCAGTCGGATCCTCAACCGTTGCCGTTGATTCATGTGGATGAGCCTGCTATTTCGATGACGTTTGGTGTGAATGATTCTCCTTTGGTGGGTACTGAGGGTAAGGATCATAAGCTCACTGCTCGTATGATTAAGGATCGTTTGGATCGTGAGCTGATTGGTAACGTGTCGATTCGTGTTGTGCCAACTGATCGTCCTGATATGTGGACTGTTCAGGGTCGTGGTGAGTTGGCGTTGTCGGTGTTAGCTGAGGAAATGCGTCGTGAGGGTTATGAGTTGACTTTGGGTCGCCCTCAGGTAGTGACGAAGACGATTGATGGTGTGGTGAATGAACCATTTGAGAACACGACTATTGATGTTCCTGAAGAATATATGGGTGCAGTTACTCAGTTGATGGCGTCTCGGAAGGGTCAGATGACGTCAATGGTCAACCATGGTTCTGGATGGGTTCGTTTGCAGTTTCTTGTCCCGTCTCGTGGTTTGATTGGTTTCCGTACGAACTTGTTAACGGAGACACATGGTACGGGTATTTCGTCCTCTATTTCTGCAGGATATCGTCCATGGGCTGGTGATATTTCTATCCGTCAGAATGGTTCAATGGTGTGTGATCGTCGTGGTCAAGCGACACCCTATGCGATGCAGAAGTTGCAGGCTCGTGGTTCCTTCTTTGTTCAACCACAGGCACAAGTGTATGAAGGTCAGATTGTTGGTATTGCGAATAAGCCTGGCGATTTAGACGTGAACATCACGTTAGCGAAGCATATGACCAATATGCGTAATTCTACAGCAGATATTCTTGAGACACTGACTCCTCCAATTCAAATGAGTTTGGAAGAATCACTTGATTTTGCGAATGATGATGAGTGTGTGGAAGTGACACCAGAAGCTATTCGTGTCAGGAAGATTATTCTTGATCGTGAGCAATGGTATAAGTGGAATGCACGTGAATATCGTAAGAATCAGAGTGCTCAGCAACGTAAGAATAACTGATGATGTGTGATCAGCAAACTCATGCATCAGTGATGACAGTTATCAGGAAACTGGTTGCTGTCATCCTCTGTGCTGTTTGTGTTGGTTGTATCGGGACTGCTCTTCACCGGTCAGGTGTTGACAGTAATCTTCCGTGGGGATTATTGGTAGCGTATTGTCTTGTTGGTTTATCTACTGTATACGCGAAATGGAATTTTGGTACCCTGGGTGTTGGATTGCATTTGATTAGTTGTAGTGGAGTGGTGTGGTTCCTTGCTACTACGACCGGTGGTAATGGTAGTATTCTTATTCCTATTGGATCACCAGCGTTTACTACATTCTTTAGCGCGTATGACGGGTATTTCTGGATTCTTGGTGTGGTTTTTCTTCAACTGCTTTTCTTGATGACTCCACATGGGAAGAAGCAGAAGAGAGAAGCATACGACGTTCAGGAATCTGTTTCAACGCATGAATCTGAGTAAACGGTATGATGAACGTTTCTTCTGTGCGTGATCCATCTAAGGATGGGTCACGCACAAATGTTATCTGTGTACGTGTTATGAGACGAATATGGCCAACATAATGAGAATATTGCATACGATGGGTGAGGGGATTGACTCCACGTTCTACACTGATGGATACGCGTGGTGACTTCATGTTCATGTTCTTGCTCATGAATTCGTTATTATACACTTATACGTATGGGCACTTTACTTGCAGAGGATGAGTTACAGTATGTTCATCACTATGTGATCTGGTTACGGGTGAATAAAGGATTATCAGAGAATACGGTTCACTCATATCAGGCTGATATTCATGAGTTTCTGGATTTGCTGGCACATCATCATCTTCTCCAAGTTGATCAGATTCATGCATCTCATCTTCGTTTATGGATGGCGCATGAATCACGGAATCATTCGTCTGCGACGATGGCACGGAAAATTGCTGCCTTACGATCCTTTTTTATGTTTCTCATGAGTTGTCACGCGATCACTGAAAACCCGACATTAACTGTGTTAAGTCCAAAGATTGTGAATCGTTTACCACGCGTGTTAAACCAAGATGAGGTGAAAACTTTATTGGATCAGGCTGACATGACCGTGAATACTCTGAGTATGCCGCATGATCGAGCGTTAGCGTTACGGAATGCGGCTATTGCGGAACTTTTATATGCGACTGGTATGCGTGTGAGTGAACTCGTGTCACTCAATTATTCTGATATCACGTGTACAAACGCACATTTTATGATTCTTGTTCATGGTAAGGGGCAGAAGGATCGTGTTGTTCCGTTTGGTATTCCTGCAAAAAAAGCGTTAGATCGTTGGTCGCAGGAGGGACGCTGTCACTTGATGACTGATGAGTCAGGGGATGCTGTGTTTCTTGGTGTGCACGGGCGGCGGATTAATCAGCGGCAAGTACGTACGGTGATTCATCAGTTAGCAGCTCACGCGCACGTTCCTGATATTGCGCCCCACGCTTTACGACATTCTGCTGCAACACACCTCTTAAATAATGGTGCTGACCTTCGAGAAGTTCAAGCGTTTTTAGGACATTCCAGCTTATCTACCACACAACGATATACGCATGTGTCTCTTGATCGTATGCGACAAAAATATCATCAAGCATTTGACCGAGCATAAAAAAATTTTTTTTATTATCAAAGGATGACATATGATGACGAGTTCACCCACACTGACCATTACGACTGCGAACGTGAACGGGATTCGTGCAGCTGCACGTAAAGGAATCACTGATTGGATCACACGCACCCTGCCAGATATCCTCTGCCTACAGGAAGTTCGTGCACCACAAGACGTGGTTGACTCCTTCACTGACCTGTATACGCAGGTGTATCGTGAGCAGAATAAAACCCTCCTCACGTATAATCAAATTTGTAACATCAAAGGGAGAGCAGGCGTTGCTCTTTTCACCACGTATCCAACCAGAGACGTTCGATACGGGTTACCAGGATTAACAGAAGATGTGGATACAGGACGCTGGTTAGAAGCAGACATTCAACTCACTGACCAGATTATTCTCACCGTTATCAGCGTGTATATTCATTCCGGTAATGTGGATGATCCACTCAAAATGATGCAAAAATACCGTTTCCTTGACGCGATGAACACGCGCCTCACCGACCTGTATCAACGATCACTCGCTCACCCACAGTATCAGGTAGCAATCTGCGGTGATTTTAACATTGCACACACAGAACATGATCTCAAAAACCCGAAAAGTAATCGCAACAGTTCTGGATTCCTCCCAGAAGAACGCCAATATGTTGACTACTGGTTAGATCACATTGGTTTTATCGACACCATGCGGTCTCTGACTGGAGACATTCAAGGACCGTACACCTGGTGGAGTCAACGCGGACACGCCTTCGACAATAACGCAGGATGGCGGTTAGATTACCAAATGGATACGCCACTCCTTGCACACGCCGCTCAAAACTTTATGATTGATAAAGCACCAACGTACGATCAACGATGGTCAGATCACGCGCCATTAACCATCTCATATTCACTGAACGCAATTAACACACTGTAAAGAGTCCTTACTAGAATGAAACTGTAGTACTTTTTCAGGCAGGAGATGTTCAATGTCTTTCTTTACAAAAAACACTAAGAAAGAAAAGAAAAACCATAACACAACAACACACGACGATACCGCCACCACTACTCACGGTACCGATCAGGATCTTGCCACCGACAATTCACCCATCACCCACGGACCCTACGATATCCACGACTCCCACCTTCCAGAAAACCAAACCTACCTGGACCTTGGGGGACTCAAAATACCTGGGCGCGACGGTTTAGGACTCCGCTTAACCGCAAACGATGATCACTCACTCATCACTGACCTCACCATCGTCTACCATCAATCAAGCCTCCAAATCCAAGCATTCGCCGCACCAAAAACCATGGGCATCTGGGACGCAACACGCACCTCAATTATCCAATCCAGCAGTACTGCCAATGCTCGTGAGGTCGACGGATATTTTGGAAAAGAAATTCTCCTTGACATCCCCGCACCACACAACATCGTAGTATCAACACGCGTTGTTGGTATCGATGGACCACGATGGATGCTCCGAGGAATTTTCACCGGCACTGCCGCACACGAATCAGAAGACAAAAAAATCCTCGATGATTTCTTCGCCAACATCATTGTCAATCGCGGTACACAACCATTAGCACCACGCGACCCAATTGAACTCATTTTCCCAGAACAACTCCTCCCACAAGAAACACCAGACAACCAACAAACAGCAGGCAACAACCCACTCGTTCAAACAGAAGACGTTCGCTCCAACGTCAACGTTCAAACTGTCCTCGAACGTGGCCCAATGTTTAGTGAAATGCGATAAAAATTAAAGGGAATTAACATATATGAACGACCAAGATGATTATTACAACATCGCTGATCAACATCCTGATGACACACCCGAAAAACGAATAGGCCGCCGCGTCTCATCCACACCTATCACCAAAGACACCAACAACATGACGCACTCGCCAATACAATGGGAGACGTCTCAACCTATGGTGAGTACTAGCGCGCAGCAGCATACTGGTAAACAGAGTTTTGCAGACTTAGCGCAAGCAGATGATTTCTCCTTAATGGAGGCTATTGGCGGATGGCGTGGTATTGCTGAAGCTGTTCTCCCATCATTACTCTTCCTTGTTTTCTTCTTAACTACGCATAAATTAGGTGTAGCAGTTCTCGTATCTGGCCTTATTTCCGTTCTTTTTGTTGGATGGCGTCTTGTTAAGAAAGAGCAATTAAAGTCCGCTATTTTCGGTTTGATTCTCGCTTGCATTTACTTGTGCGCAGCATGGTTTAGCCATAGCGCAAAGAACTATTATTTACCTGCGTTTATTCTTGATTTTGGAGCGGTCATTGTTCTTCTCCTCTCGAATATCGTGAAAATACCTCTGATGGGTGCTTTTGTGGAGATCTTCCATACTCCACTCAAAGGAGGATTCAAAAATTGGTTAACAGAATGGAAATCAGACA